>NZ_BAFR01000352.1 GCF_000308435.1 Nocardia araoensis NBRC 100135
CGCAGACGAGTGCGACCGAGCGGATCGAGAATCGCGAAACGGAACTGGCCCGGGCCGCCGGGTAGAAAACAGCCGCGTCACTGTGCCGCGACCTCGGTCCCGACGGTAGCGCCGAGGACGCGGCGCTTCCTGGGAAGCCCGTCGCAGCCGTCACACGTGCGCGGCGATCCGCCGATCGATCACCGACAGCGCGAACTCCGCCCAGCGAATGTTCTCCTGCTCGAAGGAGATTCCGCGTAGCAGCGTGAGGTAAGGGCCGACTCGCTCGGCCTCGGCCAGGTACGCCTGCTCACTGCGGCCGTCCAGCAACCGGGAACGCAGGCGTTCGTAGCGGGCCAGCTTCGACCTGGACCACTCCAGCTTGTCGGCCACCGCGGCGCGCACGGCAGGGGCGTCCTCGGCGTCCATGCCCTGTACCTTCACCATCATCTCGTCGCGGATGGCGGTCGGTTTGGCCGGCTTCTCGACGAATTCGTGCAACGCCGCCCGCCCGGCGGGGGTGATGGCGTGCAGGCGCTTGTTGGGCCTGCGCTCCTGCTGTACGACCCGGGTCTCGATGAGGCCATCGGCCGCCATGCGCTCCAGTTCCTTGTACAACTGCTGGGGCGTGGCCATCCAGAAGTTGGCCACCGAGGCGTCGAAGCTCTTGGCCAGGTCGTAGCCGGACGCCTCGCCTTCCAGCAGGGCGGCCAGCACCGCGTTGCGTAGCGCCATCTGCCCAGGCTACCACTCAAGAAGACTATTCAAATAGATGTCCTAAGATCTCTGGACACGGTCTAACTACCTCGATAATGTGCAAGTCACCTATTAAATTTTTTTAGTAGAAGAGGTGGGATATGCACCCATTCCGGGCAGCCGTGGAAGCTCGCGACGAGGCCGCCATCGAGGCGCTGCTGGCCGACAGCGTGGTGTTCACCAGTCCGGTGGCGTTCCAGCCGTACCCGGGCAAGGCCATCACCGCGGCCATCCTGCGCGCGGTGATCCGCGTGTTCGAGGACTTTCGCTATGTGCGCGAGATCGCCGATGTCAACGGTCGTGATCACGCGTTGGTGTTCGAGGCCACGGTCGACGGGAAGCGGCTGACCGGCTGCGACTTCCTGCACGTCGACGAGGACGGCAAGATCGATGACTTCATGGTCATGGTGCGTCCGCTGTCGGCGGCACAGGCACTCGCGGCGCGCATGGGCGACCAGTTCGAGCGCATCAAAGCCGAAGCCGCCGCGCAGCTCGCGCGGGAGGCGGGCGGGGCGTGAGCGACTACGACGTCATCGTCATCGGCGCGGGCAATGCCGGACTGACCGCCGCGGCGACTCTGCAACGCGCGGGCGCGCGAACCCTCCTGCTGGAGCGGCACAATATCCCCGGCGGCTGCGCGACCTCCTTCCGTCGCGGACGTTTCGAGTTCGAGGTCGCGCTGCACCAGCTGTCCGGCGTCGGCGTCGAGGGTCAGCCGATGTCGTTGCGGGAAGGGCTTTTCCAACAGCTCGGTATCGCCGACAAGCTGGAGTTCGTGCAGGAGCACGACATCTATCGTGCCGTGATCCCCGGTCGGCTGGATCTCACCCTGCCCGCGGACTGGGACGGTGCCGTCGACGCCATCGAGGCCGAGTTCCCCGGAAACCGCGACCGGGCCGCGAAATTCTTCGACCTGCTCCGGCAGGTGACCTTCTGGCAGATCGCCGCCATGCGGGGAATGCCGGTCGAGCAGATCGACCCGGTGCTGTTCGAGTACGGCTTGCGGCCGCTGAAGGACGTGCTCGACGAGTTCTTCGACGATGACCGCATCAAGGTCGCGCTGGGCATGTACTGGACCTATCTCGGGCAGCCGCCGTCGAAACTGCGGTTCCAGGATCTGGCGCTGACCTTGTTCGCCTACTTCGAGTTCAAGCCCTGGCATGTGCGCGGCGGGTCGCAGGCCATGTCCACCGCCGTTCTCGACGCCTTCCTCGCCGCCGGCGGCGACGTGCGGTTCAACACCGGCGTCGAAGCCGTTCTCACCGAGTCCGGGCGCGTCCTGGGTGTTCGGCTGGAAGACGGGTCGGAGATCACCGCTGCCGACGTGGTCTCCAACGCGTCGCTGCCGAGCACCTACGGCATGCTCGAAGGCATCGACGTCCCTGCCGCGGTCCGAAACGATCTGGCCACCAGGCGAATCGGTGTCTCCGGCTTCGTGCTGCACATGGGGCTGGACGCCACCCCCGCCGAACTCGGGTTCACCACCAGCACGACGTTCGTCAACATCGACGCCGACGACGACCGCACCTACCGTGCGTGGAAGTCGTTCGAGCCCGCACGGGGCATCTGCGTCAGCTCCTACGATGTCGCGCCGATCGGATTCGCGCCCGCCGGCGCCACGCACGTCAGCCTGATGACGTTGCAGTACGCCGACATCTGGAAGAACGTCGCTGCCTCCGAGTACGCGCGCACCAAGTTCGCCTACGCCGAAACCCTGCTCGACCTGTGCGAAACCATCACACCCGGCATCCGCGACGCCATCGAAGAGGTCGATGTCGCGACACCGTTGACGATGATGCGCTACCTCGGGCACCCGGGCGGCGCGATCTACGGCTATGACCAGGACGCCACCGAGGGCTGGCTGTTCCGCGACAGCGAACGCCGAACCCACGTCCCCGGGCTGCATCTGGCCGGTTCCTGGTCCGGCATCGGCGGATTCCAGCCCACCCTGGAGGCCGGTGCGCGCGTCGCCCGCCGCCTCCTGCGCTCCAAAGCCGCCTGACCGGAGGACAGACGTGAAACACCCACTCGCAGAGCGATTCGACGGGGCGGCGGAGATCCTCGCCGAGATCGATGCCCGTATCGCCGATACGCGCGACCACCTCTCCGAAACACGCGCCACCATCGACGCCTACCACCCCAAGCGACTGCGACTGGTGGTCACCGCGATCGTCGAGGAGACCGCCACCACCAAGACCCTCCGGCTCGAGCGTGCCGACCAGTCGGAGTTGCCGCCCTTCCTGGCGGGCCAGTACGTCAACGTCTTCGTCGACGGCACCAGCCGCCCGTACGCCATCTCCTCCAGCCCCGCCCGACTGACCCACTACGACCTCACCGTCCGCCGCGTCCCCGGCGGACGAGTCAGCAACCTGCTCATCGATACCGTCCGGATCGGGCAGGTGCTCACCACCACCGGCCCGATGGGCACTTTCCACCACAACCCGCTCTTCCACGGCGACGATGTGGTGTTCCTCGCGGGCGGTTCGGGCGTGGCCCCGGCCATGAGCATGATCCGGGAGATCGCCGACCGGGGCCTCGGCCGCACCTTCCACCTGATCTACGGCTCCCGTGACGACTCCGACATCATCTTCGGCGCGGAACTGGACGAGCTCGCCGCCGCGCACCCCGGCATCGACGTGGACCACGTCATCGCCGAACCCGCCGCAGGCTGGACCGGTGCCACCGGCTTCCTGACCGCGGGCACCATCGACCGGCTGGCGGGCGAACTCGGCGGCCGTATGGTCTACGTGTGCGGTCCGCAGGCGTTGTATCCCTACGCCCTCGAGCAACTCACGGCACTGGGCTACCCACGCAAACGTATTCGTTTCGAAGCCAACGGGGCGCCGAGTGACCCCACCGCCCAGTCACACTGGCCCGCCGGTGTCGATCCGGCGGAGGAGGTCACCGTCACCGTCGGCGCAACCACCTTCCGCACCCCGCGCAATCGGCCGCTACTGGACGCACTGGAGGACAACGGTATTCGTCCCGAGGCCGCCTGTCGTTCCGGCGAATGCAGCCTGTGCCGGGTGCGGATTCTGAAGGGCGAGGTGCACAACGCCGAAGAAGCGAAGCTACGGCTCTCCGACGCTCGATTCGATTACACCCATTCCTGCGTCGCCTACCCGATCACCGATGTGGAGCTGAGCCTGTGACCTACCGGACCTATGTCGCGCTCGGCGACAGTCAGACCGAAGGCGTCGGCGACGGCGACGATCGGACCGGCTTGCGCGGTTTGGCCGACCGGCTCGCCGGACGTCTCGCGCAAGCCGATCCCGACCTGCTCTATGCCAACCTCGCGGTTCGAGGCAAGCTCGCCCGGCAGATCCGGGCCGAACAACTCGATGCCGCCTTGGCGCTGCGCCCGGATCTCGCGACCGTGGTCGCCGGAGTCAACGACCTGCTGCGACCGGGATTCGACGCCGACGAGGTCGCCGGCCACTTGGACGCGATATTCGCCGCCCTCACCGCACAGGGCGCGGTCGTGGCGACGCTGACCTTCCCCGACCTCGCGCGCATCACCCCGCTCGCGCGCCCGCTCGGCGGTCGGGTCACCGCGCTCAACCAGCGCATCCGTGCGGCGGCGGCACGGTACGGCGTCGTCGTCGCCGAAACCGCTCACCACGCCGCCGTCACCGATCCCCGCCTGTGGAGTCTCGACCGGCTCCATGCCAACCCGCTGGGACATCAGCGCATCGCCGACGCCCTCGCGCACGCCCTGGGCCTGCCCGGCGCCGACGAGAGCTGGGCCGAACCCTTGTCGCCGCCGCTCCCCGCCCGCCCACCGCTGGCGGCGGTGATGACCGAACTGCGCTGGGCGACAACGTTTCTCGGGCCGTGGCTCGGTAGGAGACTCACCGGCCGCTCATCCGGTGACGGACGCACCGCAAAACGCCCGCACCTACTCCCGGTGCACAGCCGCACGGCGACCGCCGCGTCCACGGACCGGTCCCAGCCGTGATCACGGTCCCGTGGCGCGCTGTGCGCTCCGGTGGCCCCGCATCCGTATCGGCGCTCGCCGGTCGCCCAGCTCACCGCCGCGAGACGAGTGACGCTTACCTGGCAGGTAATCGATCCTGGTCGATCCACATGTCACGATCGGATCATGACCGCCTACGCCATAGCCCACCTGCAAGACGCCGCTCCGCACCCGGAGATCGCGGACTACATGGAGCGCCTTTCGGAGACCCTCGAACCCTACGGTGGCCACTACCTCGTGCACGCGACACCGCACGAGGTGAAGGAAGGCAGCTGGCCCGGCGCCGTGGTGATGCTCGGCTTCCCGGGGATCGCCGAGGCGCGGGCGTGGTGGGACTCGCCCGCATACCGGGAGATCGCGCCGCTGCGCACGCGGCACATCGAGGGTGACCTCATCCTGGTCGAAGGCGTTCCCCCTGGCTACGCCCCGACCGCAGCGGTAGAAGCGATCCGGGAGGCAGCGCTCGTCGCCGACCAGCTGTGACGTCCAGGGAGGTCGTCCCGCCTCCGCGCAACTAGCCGGTTCCCGCGCCGGGCAGACGCACGGTGAACGCGGTGCGGCCGGGTTCGCTGGCCACCGAGATGTCACCGCCGTGCGCCTTGACGACCGCCGCGACGATCGCCAGACCGAGACCGGTGCTGCCCGCCCGCCGCGAGCGCGACGAGTCGCCCCGTGCGAAACGCTGGAACACCGTCGGCTGCAAGGCTTCCGGGATTCCGGGGCCGTCGTCGGTCACCTGCAGCACGGCTCCTCCGTCGCCGTGGAATTCCAGCGAGGTCAGCACCGTTGTGCCGGGTCCGGTGTGGACCCGCGCGTTGGTCAGCAGGTTCGCCAGCACCTGATGCAGCCGGGCCGCGTCCCCGGTCGTCACCACCGGTTCGTCGGGCAGCTCCAGATCCCAGTGATGTTCCGGGCCCGCGATATGCGCGTCGCTCACCGCGTCCACCGTGAGCTGGGTCAGATCCACCGGCTCGTGCTCGAGCCCGCGTCCGGAATCCAACCGGGCGAGCAGCAGCATGTCCTCGACCAAACCCGTCATCCGCCGGGACTCGGACTCCACCCGGGCCATCGCATTGGCCACCTCGCCGGGCACCTCGGCTCGTTTGCGTTGCGCGAGTTCGGCATAGCCGCGAATGGCGGCCAGCGGGGTGCGCAGTTCGTGGCTGGCGTCGGCGAGGAATTGCCGGACGCGGGTCTCGCTGTCGTGGCGTGCCGACAACGCGCCCGTGATGTGATCGAGCATCCGGTTGACCGCCGCGCCGAGCTGTCCGACCTCGGTGCGCGGATCGGCGTCCGCGACCGGAACCCGCACCGGCAGCACGACCTCGCCGCGACGCAGTTCGAGTCCGGCCACCCGCGCGGCCGTCGCCGCGACCCGATCCAGCGGCGCGAGGGCGTGCCGGATCAGCCAGATACCGACCAGTGTCGCGACGATCGAGACGACCGCCGTGACGATCGCCAAGATCAACAGAACGCGCAACAGCGTCGCGTCGACGGCGGTCAACGGCAGACCGGTGACAACGACGTCGCCCGACCAAGTGATGTCCGCGACCACCCGATACCGGCCGTGCCCGCCGAGATCGACATCGACCGGCTTCCCGGTGGCCGCCACCGCGGCGAGTTGCTCCTGCGCGGCCCGCGACAACGATTCCTGCGTGCCGTCGGCCGCGTTGCGGCCCGCCTTGGTGACGCTTCCTCCGTGGACGATGGCGCCGATCATGTCGGGCTGGATGCCGCGCCGGTTGAGGAAGTCGGGTCCGGGCCCGGTGTTCGGCGGCGGTGGCGGGGGTGGAGGCAGCGGCGGCGCCTGCTCGCCGCTGGGGCGGGGTCCCAGGCTCGGGCCGCCGCCGACCTCGCCGAGCGAACGCTTCTGCACATCGATCAGTTCGGTGTCCAGTTGATGGACCAGGAACTGGCGCAGCGCGAATTCGGTCGCGGCGCCGATGCCCACGACCACGATCACCAGTAACAAGACCTGCCCGACCAGCAGGCGGGCCCGCAGCGACCAGCGCCGTGGCATCAGCACCCGGCGCGCCGCCTCAGCCTGCGGGCTTGAGGACATACCCGGCACCGCGCAGGGTGTGGATCATCGGCGCGCGTCCATTGTCGATCTTCTTGCGCAAGTAGGAGACATACAGCTCGACGATGTTGGACCGTCCGCCGAAGTCGTAACTCCACACCCGATCCAGAATCTGCGCTTTGCTCAATACCCGCTTCGGATTGCGCATGAAGAACCGGAGCAATTCGAACTCGGTGGAGGTCAGGACGATCATCTCGCCCGCACGGGTGACCTCGTGGCTGTCCTCGTCGAGCACGAGATCACCGACCACCAACTGCGCGTCGCTGTTCTCGGTGGCCACGCCGGTCCGGCGCAGGAGCGAGCGCAGCCGCAGCACCACCTCTTCGATGCTGAAGGGCTTGGTGACGTAGTCGTCGCCGCCCGCGGTCAGCCCGGCGATGCGGTCCTCGACCGAGTCCTTGGCGGTCAGCAGGAGCACCGGCAGGTCCGGGTGTTGCGCGCGCAGTTTGCCGAGTACCTCGAGCCCGGTCATGTCCGGCAGCATGACGTCGAGCACGACCACATCGGGGCGGGCCTCACGCGTCTTCCCGACGGCGGTCCGGCCGTCACCGGCGGTCGTGACCTCCCACCCCTCGTAGCGCAGCGCCATCGACATCATCTCGGCCAGAACTGGCTCGTCGTCGACCACCAGCACGGTGATGGGACTGCCGTCGGCGCGGCGCATGACAACTCGTTCGGCCGGCCCGTTCCCGGTGGTCGTCGCGGACATCGTTACACCTTGGCGACGAACGCTTGGGGTCCGCTGTGGCTCGGCTATGTGTTTGCTGTGAGGGCACGACCAGCGGAAACAGGCCCGTACGGCGGAGGCCCCGGTACCCGGTCCGGTCGGTTCACAGCCGGCGCACAGCTTCCGCCAACGAGGGACAAATGTTGAGGCTCAACGATTCTGGCGTCGGCCTCAGAGCAGTGGCCGATGGTTTCGGACCTGATCCGACAACAGGAGGAACGCAGATGAGTTTCCCATCGAAGCTGGCAATGAGCGCCGTGGCCGGTGCGCTCGCGCTCGGCGCCCTCGGCATAGGAGCCGGTGTGGCCAGCGCTGACGCGCCCCAGGGACAGGGACCGGTGCCCGGTCAGCAGTGCCCGCCTCCCGGTGACCACCAGGGTCCGCCGCCCGGTGACCACCAGGGTCCGCCGCCCGGTGACCACCAGGGTCCGCCGCCCGGCGACCGTCAGGGTCCGCCGCCCGGCGACCACCCGGACGGCCCGCCCCCGCAGTGCCAGCCCGGACAGTGACCCCTGCACCCGCAACACCTGAGCTGAACAACTGAACAAATCGAGCGCGGCGGTGGACCCGATGTCCACCGCCGCGCTTTCGCGTGCTACTGCGCAGCCCGTTTTTCACATTGGCCGCCAGAGCATCTCGATTCGGCGGATAATCCTGGTGTTGGTTCGCATTGGGGGGTCGATGACCGCAAGCAGAGACGATAGGTCCGGTCGCGAGTTGGGTGGGACTCGGTCGGATCTGTCGGGCAGCGCCGGAGATGTGGTGCAGGCCAGAGACATCGCCGGGGGAGTTCACTTCTACACTCCCGGCCGGGAGAGCGTCGGTAGTGAGGCCGTCCCCGTTCCGGCTCAGTTGCCCGCCGATGTTCGTGGGTTCGTCAACCGCGTCAGGGACATCGAGCAGATGGACGGCCTGCTCGAGCTCGGGGCGGGAAGGCCGGGATCGGCGCAGGTCTGCGTGCTGACCGGTACAGCGGGGGTCGGGAAGACCTCGCTTGCCGTGCATTGGGGGCATCGAGTCCGTACCCGGTTTCCCGACGGCCAGCTGTATGTCAACCTCCGCGGATACGATCCTGGTGAGCCGGTCACCGCCGGCCAAGCTTTGGAACGATTTCTGACCGCGTTAGGAGTCAGCCCGGCTGCGTTGCCACCGGATCAGGAGACGCGCAGCGCATTGTTTCGCTCGCTGCTGGCGCAGCGCAGAGCGCTGATCGTGCTCGACAACGCGGCTACGGTCAAACAGGTGCGTCCCTTGCTCCCCGGCGCTGGCCACTGCCTGACCTTGGTCACCAGCCGATCGCGGCTGTCGGGTCTGGTCGCCCGCGACGGCGCCCATCGACTCACCCTCGAACTCTTCGACAAACCCGCCGCTATCGAACTCCTCTACACAACTGTCGACGGATACCGTTCCGGTGACAGCGAACAAGACATCGCCGAACTCGCCCAACTGTGTGCCCGGCTCCCGCTCGCCCTGCGGATTGCCGCCGAACGCGCCGCGGTGCGGCCGCATATGCCGATGGGTGAGCTGATCGGCAACCTGCGAGACGAGTCGCACCTGTGGTCCGCGCTGTCGGCGGAGGACGACGAGGAGGCCGATGCGGTACGCACTGTCTTCGCCTGGTCGTACCGAGCATTACCGGCTGAGGTCGCCCGCATGTTCCGGTTGCTCGGATTGCATCCCGGCCCGGAGTTCTCGATTCATGCCGCCGCGGTCATAGCCGCTCTACCTGTCATCGAGGCGAGCCGACTATTGGACGCACTTGTCGGGGCGCATCTACTCGACCAAATCGGCCACGACCGCTACCAGTTCCATGATCTGTTACGTGCTTATGCGATGGACCAGGTCCGCCACGAGGACACGGCCGACGAGCGAGACGCCGCCATCGGGCGCGTCCTGGCATGGTATGTACACGCGATCGACAACTGCTTGAACAACCTAGCGATCCCCCTCGTCGAACCGGTCGAGGACATCCAGCTCGACGAGCCGCCGACCGGCGTCCCACAGCTGATATTCACCGACGCCGACGCAGCGTCGGCCTGGTTCGATGCCGAACGCGCGAATTTCGTAGCATGCGTGCGTTTGGCCGTCCGGACCGGGAACGACCAGGCGGCCTGGCAGATCCCGGCCTTGCTCAATGGACTGTTCCCGCTGATAAACGCCTTCGATGACTGGTTCCTCATCACGGAACTCGGGCTCGAAGCCGCGCGACGACTGAACGACACCGCAGCAGAAGCACTCCTCATGCAGTCGTTGACCATGGCATACCGGCAGATTCATCAGTTGGACAAGGCTGAAGCGACGGGCCGAGCGACGCTCGAATTGTTTCGGAGTGTCGGTCACCATCGGGGCGAAGCGCTCAGCTTGAACCTGCTCTCACTCATCAATGTCAACGCTCGGCGCCCGCATCTCGCGCACACCTATCTCAGCCAAGCGGAAATGCTGGCCAAACAGCACAACCACTCGGACATTATCGTTCTGGCGATGGCGAACCGACCGTGGATCTACATGAATTCGGGCCAACATCAGGAAGCGTACGATAGCGCGAGTTCCGTGCTCGAGCCAGTGCGCATATCGGGTCGAGCTACACATGAACTCGACGTGCTGATCATCCTCATGCGCGCCGCTCACAAATTGGGTCGATATGATGAGTCTGCTCGCTGGGCTGAGATAGTGCTCAGGAAGTCGCCAGCGAAAGTCGGTGAAGTGGTCGTCCTTATTTATTACGGCGATATGCAGAGGGATAGAGGTGACCTCGACGCGGCGCTGCTTACGTATCACCGTGCGGCGGTCCTCAGTCGGCAACTCGGCGACCGCAATCGAGAAGCGGAGGCGCTCGACGCTACCGGCACCGCCTACAGACTGCTCGGCCGGTGGGACGAAGCGGCGAGCTTCCATCTCGAGGCGATCGCGCTCTACCGCGGCATCCACAGCAAGTGGGGTACCGCGGTAGCGCTCGACCACCTCGCTCACGTGTCGGTCGACCTCGGCAAACCGGATGACGCGACGCGCTACTGGATCGAGGCATCGTCCCTGCTCGACGAATACGACGATTCCGCTGCGACGACCTTGCGTGACTCGATCGAATCATCTCTTCGGCGGTTCTCGCCACCTGATCAGGACTCAGGCGGGCCAGCCGACACATAGATCCCGGAACACGCAGCCGGATGCGCTACATCACTTAGCCTTGAAAGATGCAGGAGCGATAGATGGATCCGATTTCCTTGAGCGTTTTGCTCGCCTTGATCACACAAGCGGCGGCCGGCGAGGCCGGTAAGAGCGCCTGGAACGGGCTGGCGCGCTTGACCCGTCGTGCGTTCGGTGACGAACCCCGTGCGGATCGCGCACTACGGCGAGCGCAAGACGATCGCGACGGCGCGGTCGACCTGGCGGGGCATTTGATGAACAGTGCTGCTGCCGACCCGGTCCTCGCAGATCTCATTCGTACCTGGATCGATCACACTCAGCAAGCCGCTGCCGACGAGGCCGTGATCAACACGATCAGCGGGCAAGCCCAGATCCACGGCCACTCCGTACAAGCGCGCGATATCGGAAGCGTCCAGCTCGGCGGGCGTGACAACCCCTCTGTGTAGATCCTCACTTCGGTGCGGTCGGTAGCCGCTCGCATGTCGAACATCACGCGGCCGGGCGCTTTGTCGGCTGCCGCTCGTAGCTCGCTACCCGGGCGGGTATCAGTTGCTATCGGCAACTCCACCGGCCGGGCGTATCGGTCGATGATCTCGGCGTGGTCATGGAGCGGGCGGCACTCGCGCAACCGTCTGCGGCGTAGGTGGGTTCCCGCGTCCCCCTAGGGTTGTCACCGACGGCCCGGTCCGCTGAGAGGAGTTGCCGATGGACCCCGAACACTTCCTGCCGTTCCGCAAGAGCGCGGTGATCTCGCTGTGTGCCGAGGAACTCCCCGAGACCGAACGCGAGTCGTTCGTGGAGTTCGCGCGTCTGCTTTCGGCGTTGGTGCACAACGAGTTCCATGTGCGGGGTGAAGCGGTGCTCGATGCCTACCAGTTGGTCGATCCCGCCGAGGACGAACGGGCGATCCGTGTCGCTACACCCGAGGACCGGGACGCGGCGCGGGCTCGGGTGGAGGGTGAGCTGGTCGCGCTGGCCGAGTCGGCGGATTTCACGCGCATCGATGGCGCTGAGATCGAGCGCGCGTTCGCCGAGCATTCTTTGGTGAAGGTGCGGTTGGAGGTCGACGCGGAGGACATCGATACGGCGATGTTCTTCCGCCGCGGTGTCTCGCGGCGCACCGAACAGGTGCGGTGGCTGTTCGGTCTGCGGCGGCGCAGCGTCGAATTCACCAATTACGGGAAGGTTCTGGTGTACATCGCGTTCACCGAGCGCGCGGATGCGGTCGGAGATCGGCCCAACGGCGGTGTGCTGTTGAAATTGTTCCAGAACGTCCCGAGAAACGACCTGGAGATGCTGTATCCGAGCGTTCGCGTGCGGATGCGGCCGCTGGACAAGCTGCTGATCGGGGTGCCCGCGGTGGTTTCGGGAATCGTCGTCGTCGTCACCAAGCTGGTCGCCTCGCTGGGGCCGCTGCTGCTTCTGCTGGCGTTCTGGGTGGGGTTGCGTGAGGAATCCGTGCGGCTGGATCAGGCCACGCTGGTCACCCTCGGCGCCGGATCGGCGGCCTTCGGCGGTTATCTGGTGCGGCAGTTCTCCAAGTTCAAGAACCGCAAGATCAAGTTGATGAAGACGCTGTCGGAGCACCTCTATTTCCGCAATCTCGACAACGACGCCGGGGTGTTCCATCACCTGCTCGGCGCGACCGAGGAATCGGAGGTGAAGGAAGCCGTCCTGGCCTACCACTTCCTGCGCACCGCCGACCGGCCGCTCACCGCCACGGAACTCGATCGGCAGGTGGAGAACTGGTTCCGCGCACGGTGGGGGACGACCTTCGACTTCAAGATCCGCGACGGACTTCGCAGACTCCGGGAATGGGAACTGCTCATCGAGGACGAGCAGGGCACACTGGGCGCGGTCCCGCTGACCGAGGCGAAACAGCGTTTGGATCGCTATTGGGACAACCTTTTCCGTGGCGGACGACCGGCAGACAGCGGAGCGCACCAGGCAGCGATCGCACTCGGCTGAAGCGGGTGCCCCGGCCCCGACTTGCCGGCCCAGCGACCCGGTGCGACGCCCGCGGAATCGACGCCGAGCAGGCCGCTCGTCGAACCCGACGCAACCAAGGGCACGAGCCTGTGCGACTCGATGAGCAGAAGGCGTCGGCGGCGAGTGCGGTGACCTTCTTCGAATGTTCCGTGAACTGCGGCTGACGCGCACACGGGCCGATTCAGGAAACCGGTGGCCAACCGACCTGCACCGCTCAACCGTTGTTCACGGGCCGGCACGGTTGCCTGGATAACGTCGAGTCCGTCGACGCATCGGCGAAACCTACGGCAGGGGTTGCGATGGGCCACCACGGACTCTCGCGCAGGACCGCACTCTCCGCACTCACCGCACTGGCCGTACTCCCGGTAGACGGATTCGCGTTGCTCGCGACCGAGTCTCCGGGGATGACAGCTCGGGACCTCGAACTGATCACGGTGAGCGACCGGTCGGTGGCGGTCACCTGGACGACCGCCGCGATCGACCGGATCGGACGCAAGCGGCCGGTCGCTGCGGATACCGAACTCGCGCTCGGACCGGCGGATTCGTCCAAGCCGCTGCCGATCGTGTACTCCGACCCCACGCCTACCGCCTTCCATTACGTCGAAGTCACCGGGCTCGAACCCGGCAGGCTCTATCGCATGGAGGCCCGTTCCCCGGGGCGTGCGTGCGACATCGGGTTCGGCCGCGCGCTGGTGGTGGAACGACGACTACGGACACGAATTCCGCACTCTCACGCCGCCACCGGGACGGTTGCTGCGCACCATCGCGCTGGCCAACGACCTGCACTTCGGTGAGGAGGTGAGCGGTGAGATCGTGCCCGCGCTGCCCACCGGCGTCCGGCAGGAGCCCGGGATGGCCCCGTATCCGGCGCTGATGCTGGAGGCGCTGCTGAGCGATGTGCGCGAGCCGGATCGCGACGTCGACCACCTGGTGCTGGCGGGCGACCTCACCAACCGCGGCACCCCCACCGAATCGCGCGACCTGCGGCGCCGGCTCGACAAGTGGGGCGAACTCGGCCGAGACGTACTGGTGTGCCGGGGGAATCACGACCGGCCGAGGGTCGGGGCGGTCTGGCAGTCGGGGCTGCGCCTGCAGGGAACCGGGCATCACGACTGCTGGGGTCCGCAATTCCTGCCACGACAGCGGTTGTTCAGCTACGACCTCGACGGGCTACGAGTGATCGCACTGGACACCACGGATCTCGACGGCTCGGGTGGCCGCATCGACGCCGAGCAGATAGCGCGACTGCGCGGCGTGCTGCGCGACGAACCCGACCAGCCCACGCTGGTTTTCGGCCACCACCCGGTGACCAGGGAGTCGGGGATGACCAACCTCGGCGGCCCCGGGTTCGTGCTGAACCGGCACGACGCGGCTACCGTGCACCAGCTCTACGCGCGCTCTCCCGGCGTGTTCCTGCACCACAGCGGGCACACGCACCGCAATCGGCGCACCCGCCCGGACGCCGCGGTGCCGGTGGAGTTCCTGGAGGTGGCCTCGATCAAGGAGTACCCCGCCGGGTACTCGTTGCTGCGACTGTACGAGGGCGGGTACATGGTCACCTTCCACACCACCCGCA
The DNA here is from genome assembly GCF_000308435.1 of Nocardia araoensis NBRC 100135. Lineage (GTDB taxonomy): Bacteria > Actinomycetota > Actinomycetes > Mycobacteriales > Mycobacteriaceae > Nocardia > Nocardia araoensis. The sequence continues at coordinate 14,228 of NZ_BAFR01000352.1, forward strand.
CGGCTGCCGCCCGCCGGTGGAGCGCTCGCACCCGCGCACAACTGTTCGGCCTGCAGTCACGCTACAGTCTGGGCTCGCTCGCCGACCGGAACCATGTCGTGCGCCGCGACCTGTCCGGGATCACGCCGATACCTCGCCTCAGCACTGCGGCCGCTGGACGTCGGCATCGTGAATTGCGCAGCGCCGCACAGCGGTAAGCGCTCGACCGCAGGTGTTCGGAGGCTACCCGTCGGTCACCGCTTCTGCTCCGCCGCTCGGCGATCTACTGTCGATCGACCCGAGCCGGTGCGGTGGTGAGCCGCTTGCCGGTGCCGAGATCGAGACCGGTCCGTCACACCGACAAGCTGCGCCCCGGCCTCGCTGTCGTCGCTGGACAGCGGCACCCGCATCGATCGCCGCACCTGGCGCGAACTACTGGACTCGACGCTGCACACATCGCGACTTTCTCGAGCGCGTCTCCACGATGCGGGAGAGGACGACGACACCCAGTCGAGCGGAGTCAGGGCGGGCTGAGCTGCCTGCTCCGGTGCGCAGGCGAATCCCAAGGCTTCGACAGCGGCAGCCGAGCCGGGCAGCCCGCCGTATCGGCCGGACAGAACGGATCAATCCGGGCGTGGAGGGGGCTGCCCCGGCCCACAGCAGCGACGTGTTTCGGCCGAGGGCTTGACCTTGCCCCTGGGGCGGGGTTCGAGCATGGTGGCATGAACGAGATGACACAGAATTTGGCGGGATTCGTTGCGGCGTCGGCGGAGGAGTTGGGCGTACCCGGTGTGGCGGTCGGGGTGTCGACGGGCGGCCGAACAGACTTCGCGTGCCACGGGGTGACCAGCGTGGACAATCCGCTTGCGGTCGACCGGGACACGATGTTCGTGGTCGGATCGGTCAGCAAGACGTTCACGGCGACCGCGCTGCTGCGGCTGGTCGCCGATGGTCGGGTGGAGCTGGATGCGCCGGTGCGGCGATATGTCCCCGAATTCACCCCTACCGCCGCGGCCGCGGACGAGATCACCGTGTTGCGGCTGCTCAACCATACGGCCGGGCTGGAGTGGCGGATCGGTGCCGACACCGGTGAAGGAGACGACGCTCTGGCGCGGCACGCGGTGGAACTGGCCGAATCGCGGCTGATCGCGGAGCCGGGAGCGCGGCCGTCCTACAGCCAGGCGGGGTTCAACCTGGCCGGCCGGATCATCGAGAACGTCACCGGCTCCACCTTCGAACGGGCGGTCGCGTCGCTGTTGTTCGAACCGCTCGGGCTGACCCACAGCTGTTACGCGGTCAACGACGTCATGACCCGGCGGTTCGCGGTGGGGCACAACATCGACCTCAACGGTGTGCTCGCCGTCGCCGGACAGTGGAAGGACCAGCGCGCCGACAATCCCGGCGGAGGCGTGGCGACGTCTGTCCGCGATCTGCTGCGGTGGGCCCGGTTCCATCTCGGCGACGGCCGAACCGAGGGCGGCGAGCGCATCCTGCCCACCGAACTACTGCACCGGATGCGGGAGCAGACCGTGGAACTGCGCGGAAGCACACTGGGTGACGCGTTCGGCATCTGCTGGTTGCTGCGCGAGGTGGACGGTGTCGCGACCATCGGGCACGGCGGGTCGGGCAATGGTCAGTTCGCCGACCTGCTCATCGTGCCGGAGCGGGACTTCGCCGTGGCCGTGATGTCGAACGCGGGCCCGGACGCGGGGCTGGCGTTGAACCGAACCGTGGTGAAGTGGGTGCTCGAACACTACCTCGGCGTGGTCGAACGCGACCCGGAACCGCTGCCCTACGACGCGGCGCGAGCAGGGGACATCGTTGGGCGTTACGAGAACGAGATGATGCGGCTGACCCTCGACACCGACGGGGCAGCGTTGACGATCGAATGCGCCATCAAACCGGAGATCCGTGCCGCCGCGCACACCGACCTGCCGCCCGATCTGCCACCCGCTACCCTCGGCCTGCTGCCCGGCGACGCGGACGAGTACATCGTCACCGAAGGCGGGCTGCGAGGACAACGCGGGTACTTCACCAGGGACGACTCCGCCGCCGTGAGCGGAATCGATCTCGCCGGTCGATTGTTCGCCCGGGTGCGATGACGGCGACCTGCGCCACCGAAGGGAGACACGGATGATCACGATCGGGCAGCTCGCGCGGTATGCGGGCGTGACCATCAAGGCCGTGCGGGTCTATCACGAGCGCGGCCTGCTGCCCGAGCCGCCGCGCGACTCCTCCGGCTACCGCCGCTACCGCGCCGAGGACGCCATCGATCTGGTCAAGATCAGGACGCTGGTGCGATCGGGCGTGCCGCTGGCGCGGGTCAAGGAACTGCTGACCGCCAACTCCGACGAGTTCACGGCTGCCATCGCCGAGATCGACCGCATGCTCGCCGAACGCGCCGAGGAGATCCGCCGCACCCGTGAGCAGATCGCCGAGTTGGGTTCCGGCGATCGGCTGTTCGTGTCCACCGACGTCGCCGAGTATCTCGCGCGCCTGCGCGAACTCGGGGTGAGCGACCGGGCGGTCCGGATGGAGCGTGACATCTGGATCCTGCTGCAATCGGTCGCCCCGGAACAGGCGTCGGACTGGGCCGCCGACAAGCTCGACGCCATCGGCGATCCGCGATTCCGGGCCATCTACCTCGACTACGACGCGGCATTCGACTGGTCCCCCGACGACCCGCGCCTGGCGGACCTGGCCGACCGCACCCGACGGTGGATCACCGGCAGACGCACCGGTGCGGGCCGGACCACCCCGGCACTGGATCCGAAACTGATCCGCCTGGTGAACGAATCGGTCGGAATCACCTCGCCCGCTTGGGAACGGCTCACCCGGATCGCGCAGAAGGCCACCACTGATCGACAGTCGCGTTCATCGGCGGCCCCATAGGGACAGCGCCGAACAGGCAGTGCACAACTACTCGGCCGCCACTGGCGGGCAGTGAGCCGAGAGCCGTTGGCAATAGCATTGCGCTACAGCCAATTCCGGAGTGCGTTACTGTCCTGCGGACCCGTGCGCCGGCGATCCGGCTGCTCGGGCGGTCATGTCGTACTCCGGAATCGAGGCAAGCGAATGAACCACAAGCTCTGGTTGCTCGGACGGTCCGTCACTGTCGGTGCTCACATCATCGGCGAAAAAGTGTTCCGGCCGAAAGCCCGGAACGTCGAGGACGTCCCGGTGTCGGGGGAGACGCTGACCACACAGTGGCTGACGGCCGTCCTGTGCCGCGATGTCCCCGATGCCGAGGTGCTCTCGTTCGAAACCTCGAACGGCAGCCGCGGGACATCCACCCGCATCGCGATTCGCGTCGACTACAACGACGCGGGCGAGCAGGCCGGCTTGCCGACAGACCTCTTCGCGAAGACCACGACGGCCTTCTCCCAGCGCATCCTCCTCGGGGGAGGAAAGATGATCGACGGCGAAACCCGCTTCTTCCGCGACTTCCGCCCCCGGGTCGACATCGAGGCGCCGTTCGGTTACTGGGGCGCGGCCGATCCGGCGTCCTGGCGATCGATCGCCCTGATGGAAGACATCGCCTCGACCCGCGGTGCCCAGTTCGTCGAGCCGAACGCCCCGGTCGCCCGTGACCAGATGGAAGATCTGGTGCGCAATCTCGCTCGGCTGCACCGCACCTTCTGGAACCACCCGTCGATCTCCGACCTCAAGACCACGACCGAGGCGCTCGCGGCCTACCTCGCCGCCATCGACATGAAGAAGCGCTGCGAGGTCGGCCTGCGCCGCGCCGCGGAGGTGGTTCCGGAGGCGTTGCACGGCCGAGCGGACCGGCTGTGGGCCGGTGTCGAGCGGGCGATCGACAACGCGACGAACGAGCTTCCCCAGACCCTGCTGCACGGTGACCCGCACATCGGGCAGACCTATCGAACCTCCTCGGGGCGAATGGGGTTCGTCGACTGGCAAGTGGTGATGCGGGGCGGCTGGGCACACGACTTCGCCTATACCGTCAATTCGGGATGCGAACCCGAGGATCGGCGTGCTTGGGACCGCGAACTGTTGGCGGCGTATCTGGACGAACTCGGCGCTCTCGGGGGCCAGGCGCCGTCGTTCGACGACGCGTGGCTGGCCTACCGGCAACAGTCCATGTTCGCGTACGCGGCGTGGGCGTTCACCATCGGCAGGGCCGCGTATCAACCCAAGATGCAGCCGGTGGAAACATGCTTGACGTTGTTGAAGCGGATCACCACGGCGATCGACGATCATGATTCACTGCAGGCCCTCGGCGTCTGACACCGAGTTCGTCCACTGCCGGAAGTGGCGTCGCGGCCGGATCGATTCCGGCCGCGCAGCGAATCGGAAGACATTCTGCGAAGCTTGTTCTCGTCCGCGGTGAGGAGCACGGGCCACGCGCGCTATACCATCAACCGGTCCCGGCGCAGTCCCGGTGAGGTCGCTCCAGCGCAGTGTCGCGGTGTGGAGCGGTAGTTCAGCAGTTACGCAGTGCAACACCAACAGTTCGGAGTTCGCTCTTTGAGTACGCCGCAATCCCAGGCCCCGGTCCGGGCGTGCCCGGTCGCCCACGGCTCGCCGACCGATTCCGATGACCAGCGGGTGCCCATGTACTCGCCCGAGTTCGCCGCGGATCCACACCGCGTCTATCGCGAGATGCGCAGGCGCTACGGCTCTTTGGCACCGGTGGAGTTGGCGCCCGGTGTCCCGGCGACTTTGGTGGTCGGCTACAGCACCGCGGTGCGGATTCTCAATGACCCCGAGCACTTCCCCGCCGACCCGCGCGCCTGGCAGAAGAACATCCCCGCGGACTGCCCCATCCTTCCCCTGCTGGAGTGGCGGCCGATGGCCAGCCGAAGCGCCGGAACCGACTTCACCCGCTACCGAGGGGCGATCACCGCCAGTATCGATGAGGTCGACCTGTATGCCCTCCACACGGTGGTGGAGGGACTCGCCATCCCGCTGATCAACTCCTTCTGCGAAGACGGATCCGCCGAACTGATCCGCCAGTACGTGTTCCCGCTCGTCTTCCAAGCGGTGAACTATATGCTCGGCTGCCCGCCGGAGATCGGGGCGCAGGTCGCCGCCGGCACGGCCGCTCTCCTCGAGGGTGTCGACGCCGAGAAGGGCAATCAGATGCTCGGCGAGGCGCTGATGAGCCTGGTGACACTGAAACGTGCCGACCCCCAGCGCGACATCACCTCGGCGCTGCTGCGGCATTCCGCCCGGCTCGATGACGTGGAGGCGTCGCATCATGTGTCCCAGGTCTACGGCAGCGGGATCGAGTTCGAGCTGAACCTGATCACCAACACCCTGTTGCTGATCCTCACCGACGAGCGCTTCGGCGACAGCATCCTCGGCGGGAACCTGTCCTCCCGCGATGCCATCGACGAGGTCTTGTTCAACGACCCGCCACTGGCGAACCTGCTGATCACCTACCCGCGCCACCCGATCCTCATCGATGACGTCTGGCTGCCGGCGCACCAGCCCGTCGTCATCAGCATGGCCGCGTGCAACAACGACCCCGCGATCCGCACCGGCGACTTGACCGGCAACCGCTCCCACCTGGCCTGGGGCCTCGGCCCGCACGCCTGCCCCGCGCGCCCGCTGGCCTACCTGATCGCGCAAGAGGCCATCGACCAACTCCTCGACGCGCTGCCGGAGATCGAACTGAACCTGCCGAACCGAACACCCGACTGGCGACCAGGGCCCTTCCACCGGGCCCTGACCGAATTGCCGGTCACCTTCCCACCGACCTCCCCGCTGAACATCTGACAAGAACTCGCCGAGTTCCACCGCGGCCCCGCCGAGTGGTGGGGCCGCACGTCGGCGCCGTGATCATGAGCCGGAGCCGCCCTTCGATCAGGCGAAGTGAGACGGCCGGTGGGCAGCGCCCGGGGTGCGGTCGGCGGGGATGCCGGGGGAGACGTTGGGCACGGTGCCAGGAGTGAGGTTGGTCTGGCCGCTCGGAGTCGGAGTGGTCTGCGGGCCGCACATCACGTTGGAGCAGGTCGGTAGGTTGGGGTCCGGACCGGCCTGGGCCACGCCCGCCGTCAAGAGGCCCATGCCCAGCAGGGCGGGCGCCGCGGCGATCGCCAGAGCGCGGGCCGAGCGGCGGGTCGATCGGTGGTTCGTGGTCATACAGGGTGCTCCTTCGGGGCGGTGTCGCGGGGCGGTCCCGCTGTCGTTGTGACGCTGTCCAGCCTCATCGACACCGGACCGAGCCGAAAGGACACCCAGGGTGCACGGCAACGCACCCTCCACATGGTTCGAACCCACCAAGGTGAGGTTCGGCTCCGGCGGATTCGTCCGGACCGCCCGCCGGTCGTGCCCCTACGCCGGGCGTCGAGTCGGCGACCGACGCAAGGCCGTCGCCGACTTCCGCACGGATCAGATGCTGGACAGTTGCTCGCGCAGCACCGTGCGCAGTGCGACGGGCTCGCGTCCGAGCAAGGTGGCCAGTGTCGGGTCGACGGTGGCGAACTCGCCGACGCGGCTGGCGGCGAAGATGCCGACCAGCTGTTCCGCCGTCCGCGCGGGAACGCCTCGGCCCACCAACTGTTCCCGGAACTGGTCGTCGGATGTGGTGGTCCTCGTGATAGCGCTGCCCGTGATCTCGGTGGCGATACCGGCGATATCGTCGAAGGCGAGCGCTCGCGCCCCGGTGAGCGGCGGGGTGGGACCGTCGAAGCAGCCTTCGTCGGCCAGGATCGCGGCGGCGGCGTCGGCGAGGTCGGCGTGCGCGGTCCAGCTGACCGGCCCGTCCGCGGGGAGCGCCAGCAGGCCGGACTCGTCCGCGTGGCCGAGGAAGTGGGCCGCGCTGGCGGCGTAGAAGCCATTGCGGAGTGAGGTGAACGGCACGCCGCAGGCGCGCAGCGCGTCCTCGGTGGCGGCGTGATCGCGGCACGCCTGGAAGTGTGACGAGGGGCTGGCTCCCATCTGGCTGGTGTAGAGGATGCGACGGGCGCCGGCCGTGACGGCCGCTTCGATGGCGGCGCGATGCTGTTCGACGCATTCGTCGCCCATTTTGTCGACGGAGACGATGAGCACCTGAGTGGCGCCTTCGAAAGCCTCTGCGAGACCGGCGATATCGGTGAAGCTTCCCTGCCGGACCCGAACCCCTCGCTCGGCGAACGCCTGCGCCTTTCGCGGATCACGGACGCTGACGCCGACTCGGTTCGCCGGCACGCGCGTGAGCAGCCTCTCGACGATTTGACGCCCCAGCTGTCCGGTCGCTCCGGTCACGATGATCATGATGCACTCCCGTGGCTCGATCTGTTGTTTCCAATGGAATCAATCGAACGTTATCATCGATACTAACGATGGAACCAACGAAGCGGTATCGTTGATATATGACATCGCGCGCAGGCGGCAGTGACGACGCCACTACCGGCGATTCCGGCACCTCGATCCCGGGCCGTGAGCAGACCCGGCAGCGGGTCGTCGAGGCCGCCATCGACCTGCTGACGCGCGGGGGCCGCGACGCGGTCACCACTCGCGCGGTCGCTGATGCGGCGGGCTTGCAGCCGCCGGCCATCTACCGGCTGTTCGGCGACAAGGACGGGCTGCTCGACGCGGTGGCCGAGCACGGTTTCGCCGCGTTTCTCGCCACCAAGCATGTCGACCCCGACCCGCGCGACCCCATCGAGGACCTCAGAGCGGGCTGGGACGTCGCGGTCGAGTTCGGATTGGCCAATCCCGCGCTGTACACCTTGATGTACACCGAACCTGTCGGAAAGACCTCGGCCGCGTTCAAGGCCGGCATGGAGATCCTGATGGGCCGAATCCGGCGCCTGGCCGCCGGCGGCTGGCTGCGCGTCGACGAGGAACTCGCGGCCCAGATCATCCATGCCACGGCGCGCGGCGCAGTGCTCACCTGGTTGTCGCTGCCCGAAGAGCGGCGTAAGCCGGCCTTGTTGACCACATTGCGGGAGTCCATGGTGGCTGCCGTCACCAATCAGCAGCCGGCCGTGCAGGACGCGGGCCCGGCAGGCGCCGCCCGTGCGTTACGCGCCGTGTTGCCCGAGCAGACGACTCTCAGCAGCGCGGAGCAACAGCTACTGCGGGAGTGGCTGAACCGCCTTGCCGTCGACGGCTGACTGCTGCCCGCCGACGCCGTCGGAGGCAGCGGCACCGGGGTGGCGAGCCGCGGTCAGCCGCGCGAGCGCGGCCTCGGTGAAGACCGACAATCCGAGGTCGGGGTTGTATCCGTGTATTTCCTTGACGTCGAGGTCGGCCAGGAAATACAAGATCTCCCTCGAAACCACTTGCCCCGGGACCAGTATCGGGAAACCGGGCGGATATGGGACGACGAAGGTGGCGGATACCAGGGGTCTCCCCTTGGCGAGCCTGCGCCCGGCGTCGCCGAGCAGGACGTGTTCACGGTCGGACTCCGCGTACCCGGCGTAGAAGGCCGAGCGCATGTCACCGAAGGAAACGGCGCCGTCGGGACGGAAAGCGCTGTCGAACTCGCTGAAGTCGGGCAGGGCGGGCAGATCCTTGGTGATCTCGTCGATCCGGCGCTGTTGCAGCGCGCGATCGGCCTTGCCTGCCGCGCTCCGGTTGTTCTCGAAGTCGGCGGCCACCCGGCGCAGCACCTCGAGCAGGTGGTGCACGCTCGACCACGTGACGCCGATCGTGAAGATCAACAGCACACTGTTGATCGAGGTCTTGTTGATCTGGATGCCGAACCGATCCATCAGGATCTTCTCGCGGAAGTCGTACCCGTTCATGCCGGTCTTGCCAAGGAACAGGGTGACCCGCGTCGGGTCGAGCACGAACTGATCGGACCGCCACGCCTCGTTCCACTGGGCCAGGCCACCCAGTCTGACCTGTCGGTACGAGGTCACCTCGGAGGTGCGGAACTCGTCGGGCACCAGGTCGTCCTCGTCGAGAATGCGGAACCACTTGCCGATCAGCCGGTCCTTGCGGACGCGGTGCCGGAACACCAGCGCCATGTCGTAGACGTTGCGAACCAGCTGGAAGCCCTCGATGTCGACCTGCCTGCGCGCCAGATCCAACGACGCCAGGAGTTGCTGGTTCGGCGATGTCGAGGTGTGGGTCAGAAACGCCTCGGCGAACGTCTCGCGGGCGAGAGCTTTGAAATCCTGGTCCCGGATATGGATCATCGACGCCTGCCGGAGAGCGGACAGCGACTTGTGGGTGGAATGCGTCGCGTACACGCGTACCCGCGCGCGTTCGGGGTCGGGAAGCAGGCGGCGGTTGCTCCACTCGGCGCGGTCGACTCCCTGCATCGACGCGCGCCACTTGCGGTACTCCTCGGCATATCCGGGCGACGACAACATCGATTCGAGTTGCTCGGCGGCGACCATCGCGGTCCGCTGTCGCGCCCACGGTACCGCGGTCGCGAACGCGTACCACGCCTCGTCCCACAGGAAGCAGATGTCCGGCTTGATCGCGAGGACCTCTTCCATCACGCGCTGGGGGTTGTAGACGATGCCGTCGAACGTGCAGTTGGTCAGCAGCAGCATCCGCACCCGGTCCAGTTGTCCGGCCGCCTCGAGATCCAGCAGCGCCTTCTTGATGGTGTGCAGGGACACGGCTCCGTAGATCGCGTAGGGCTCGAGCGGGTAGGCGTCCAGGTACATCGGGTACGCCCCGGCCAGCACCAAGCCGTAATGGTGCGATTTATGGCAGTTGCGGTCGATCAGCACGATATCGCCCGGCCGGGTGAGGGCCTGCATGACGATCTTGTTCGCGGTGGATGTTCCGTTGGTGACGAAGTACGTCTGATCGGCACACCACGTCTCGGCGGCTTTGTCCATCGCCGCCCGGATCGTGCCGTGTGGATCCAGGAGTGAGTCCAGCCCGCCGGAGGTGGACGACGTCTCGGCCATGAAGATGTTGCGGCCGTAGAACTCGCCCATGTCCTGCAGCGACTTGGAGTTGAAGATGCTGGCGCCGCGCGCGACCGGAAGCGCGTGGAACTGGCCGACCGGCGCGGCCGCATAGGCACGCAGGGCGTCGAAGAACGGTGTGGCGAACCGGCTGCGGACGCCGGCGAGCACCGTGCTGTACAAGTCGGTGACGTCGTTGAGCCGATAGAACGTCCGATCGTAGACGTCCGACTCGTCCTCGGTCTCCGCGGCGATCGATTCGTCGGTCAGCAGGTACAGGTCGATGTGCGGCCGCAGTTTCCTGATCCACTCACCGCATTCGACCCAGTCGCGGGTGCGGTCGGTCACGACCACATCGTCGTTGGCGCCGAGCAACGCGGTCATCAACGGGACGCGGTCGGGAGAACGAAGCGGGAGGTCGTGCCGGATGATCGCCGCCTGGATCTCGCCGTTCAACGCGACGGCGGTGATCGCGTCCTCGATGCTCGTCACGACGAGCAACTCGAACCGCACATCCTCCGACGGGTCGCGCAACGCCCGGAGGCTCTCCGCCAGGCCTTCGGGAGCTTCGGGCGGGGAATCGTCGCCGAGCAGGACGGTGTAGAACTGCTGCTGCTTGGCTCGCGCCACGAGTTCCTGATCGGCCAACGGCGTCGATGCGTCGAACACGGCCGCGCGGTCGCCGTACTCGGAGAGCAGGCGCACGGCCAGCGACACTTCCTCGGTGAGCCGCATCGTTGCGAGATCGGCGAGATATTCGCGAAACGCCGCCAGTCTGGCCGGGCCCGGGTACAGCCAGTACCGCTCATAGGTGCCGAGGCGATCGAGGAGGCGCCGCACCCGGGCGGCTTCGTGGGTGGTGTCCAACCCGGCGCGATCGACATCGGCGAGCCGGCGGCACGCGTCGTCGAGCAGGTTCCAGGTGTCGATGCGCGAGTACGACGGGTTCGCTACCGCCGCCAGCGCGGAAACCGAAAGCCCTTTCGGGCGCTCGCCGTTTCGGTGCATGTCGTCAGTTCCGCCCCTCGATCGGTGGGCGAAGTGGTCTGCCGAACCCGGCAGATCATCCTGGAACATCCCTGCAAACATTGTGCCCCGCCGTAGATCGAATTCCTAGGTGGGTTCGAGAAGCCGTCGCGTCGGAACAAATGCCGCTCGCGATACTCCCGCGTCGGCGGAGCAGGTACCTACAATGACCGTGTGACGACTTTTCGTCGCGATAGCGAAGTCCAGCTCGGCCGGCACATCGGACGGATCGCCGCCCGGATGAACGAGCGAGTGACGGAAATCGGCACGATCATCCGGCGCAAACTCGAGGAAGAAATAGCCGAACTGCGCGAGGACACGCATTCCCGGGAACTTCTCGGCGCCAGCGTGGAAGCCAATGTCGAAACACTGTTGCAGGCCCTACGCCACGATATTCCCGTCGCGCGCGTCCAGGCGCCGACGGCGGCCACCGAATACGCCAAACGTCTGGCGCAGCACGGAGTTTCGCTCAATGCGCTGATTCGCGCCTACTGGGTGGGGCAGCGAAGGATGAGCGAACTGGTCTTCGCGGAAGTGCGCGCCGCCGACATCACGCCGCAGCAACGCGTCGACGTCCTGCAAACCATCACCACGACGCTTTTCAACTACATCGACTCGATCACCCGGCAGGTCGTCGCCGCCTACCAAGGTGAACGGGAGCAGTGGTTGGAGAATCAGAACAGCATCCGCGCACTCCAGGTCGGCGAAGTGCTGACCGAGACGAGCACCGTGGACATCGACGCGGCGACCGAGTCGATCCGCTACCCGCTGCGCTGGCAGCACCTCGCGCTGGTGCTGTGGTACCCGGAGCTGAGCGCCGACGGTGACGAACTGCCCCGGATGCAGCGGTTCGTGCGGGAGCTGGCTCGCGCGGCGGACACGTCGGCGCTGCCGCTGTTCGCCGCCGTGGATCGGGTCAGCGCTTGGGCCTGGTTGCCCTACCGATCGCTGCCCGCCGACCCGGTCGGCGCCGTTCGCAGGTTCGTCCGTGACCGCGCCGACGCCCCCTGCTTCGCGATCGGCACACCCGGCACCGGAGTCGAGGGTTTCCGCAGATCACACCGGCACGCCCAGGCCGCGCGCGCCGTCGCCCGCGCCCGTGGCGCGGAGGATCCGATGGTCTATTCGGCGACCGATCCGGGGCTGTCGGCCGCCGCGCTGCTGGGTGGTGACATGGCCGAAGCGCGGGACTGGGTGAGCGAGGTACTCGGCGATCTGGCCACCGACAACGACAACGACGAGCGGCTGCGGGAGACATTGCGGATCTTCCTGCGCACCGGATCGAGCTACAAGGCCGCGGCCGCGGAAATGAACCTGCACTTCAATTCCGTGAAGTACCGGGTAGCGCGAGCGATCGAGCGGCGGGGTCGACCGATAGACGACGACCGGCTCGAGGTCGAGATGGCGTTGCTGGTGTGCCAGTGGTACGGCGGCGCAGCGTTGCGCCGGGACCCGGCGTAACTCCTGTTGTAACCCCTGAAGCGAAGGAGCAAACAATGTCCACCATGCACTTCAAGGAGACGACGAACTCGACTCCGGAGCAGTTCGTCGCCGCGCTCACCGATTTCGGGCCCGGCCGTTCGCAGGTATTCGGCAACAGCGCCGACAAGTACCTCGAAGTGCACAACCAGGGCCGCCGTGAGGCCGACGTCACGGAAGGTTCGCACGGCATCTGGGAACGTCTGCACTACGACTGGTCGAACCCCGAGCGCGTCGTCATGACGACCACCGACTCGAACGTATGGGGCGGCCACTCCGGTCACACCTACACCTTCGAGCGCAGGCCAGACGGCAAGACCGATGTGGATGTCGTCATCGTGCGTGAGGGCAAGAACCTCAAGGGACGGGTCCTCGAAGTCGTGGTCGGGACCGTCGGCAAACGCGTCCTGCGACAGGCCCTCGACAAGACCGTCAAGGCCATCGAAACCCGCGACAACGGCGGGGGAACGGCGCAGCGCCCGTAACGGTGTGCCTGTCGCTCGGGTGGCGGAGCGCCTGCGGCTGCGCGATCCAGTCGAAAAATAGGTATACCCGTGGGTAGTTTGACCGTCGCCCGACGCGGCTTCTCGGGACAGGCTGGAGCACGACTTGCCAGCACCATCTCGGGGAGGCTCGTATGCACACGAACCAGGTGAAACGCATCTCGAATGTCGTCGGAGACGGCAGCGAACTGTGCGCGGACGACATGTTGATGATCTACCGCTGCGTGCGGTGCGCCAAGCTGCTCGCGCCGATCACGTCCGGGTGTTCGTCCTGCGGATCCGACGAGCTCGAGAGTGTGCCGTCGTCGGGTGCGGGTTCGGTCGTGTCGTGGCGGGTGGTGGATCGTGCCCCGACCGACCGGCGAGGCGGGTTGGTGCCGCTGACGATCGCCATCGTGGAACTCGACGAAGGCCCGTGGGTCTACACCTGCCTGGAAGGGGAGATCCCCGCGTCTGCGGACCGCTCGGTGCGCGTGCAATTCCAGCCCCATCCCAGGGAAGGCAGGTTCCCGGTCTTCGCGGTCAGCACCGATCCGCGAAATCCGTCGTGCCGATCCGTGCCCCATCTCTCCGCGCGGGAGTGATCGCGACGACATCGCGCGACAGCCCGTGCCCACGGCGGTAGGAGAGGCCTGCTGCGCGACCCGCCGTAGCCCTCCCGGCGATATCCTGGGGATACGTCATCGAGAGGTGTGCAGTGGTGTTGGCCACGGGGTTGGATGGGGTGAATCGGTGTAGTCGATGACCGATGCCGATCCATTCGCGACGCAACGCGATGCGTCCGGTTCGGTCGCGGCGGAGCTGGCGGCGGCCGGGTTCTCCGACGCCGTGGAGATCGGCCGGGGTGGGTTCGGCGCTGTGTATCGCTGCAGGCAGGCCTCGCTCGACCGGGTGGTGGCGGTCAAGGTGCTCACCGCCGATCTGGACGAGGACAACCGGGCACGGTTCTTCCGCGAGCAGCGGGCCGCGGGGAGGCTGACCGGGCATCCCAATATCGTGAACGTCCTGCACGCCGACGTCACCGACGCCGGTCGCCCTTACATCGTCATGCCGTACTATCCGCACGGCTCTCTGGACGCACGGATCCGCGGCGACGGGCCGCTGGGCCCCGAGGAAGTGCTGCGGCTCGGGGTGAAAATGGCCGGGGCGCTCGAGACGGCGCATCGCTTCGGGGTCCTGCATCGTGACGTCAAGCCCGGAAATGTTCTCTACACCGACTACGACGAGCCCACGCTGGCGGATTTCGGTATCGCTCATATCGGGGGCGGGTTCGTCACCGGTTCCGGCATCGTGACCGGAACGCCCGCGTTCACGGCTCCGGAAGTGATCGCCGGCGAGGCGGCCGGCCCTGCCGCGGACGTCTACGGCCTCGGCGCCACCTTGTTCGCCGCGATCACCGGCCATGCCGCTTTCGAACGCCGCGACGGCGAGCAGTTGGTGGCACAGTTCCTTCGCATCACCTCCGAACCGGTACCGAACCTGCGCGCGCACGGAATCCCCGACGACGTCAGCGCCGTCATCGAACACGCCATGGCCGCTGCCCCGGGCAACCGCCCTTCCGCCGCGGACTTGGGTGAGCAACTTCGCGCAGCTCAAACCCGGCACGGTTTCCCCGTCGATGTGATGGCCTTGTACACCCCGCTCTCAGGCGAGCCCGCGGCCGAGTCCGATCAGAAGTTTCCTTCGGCGGGGTCTCAGCAGCTTCGACTTGCGGGAGCCTCCTCGGGTTCTGGAAGACTTCCGCTGGAACTGACCAGCTTCATCGATCGACGAACCGAGCTGACGCGAGCGACGAACTCGTTGTCTACTTCGCGGTTGGTGACCCTGACCGGTATCGGAGGAGTGGGCAAGACGCGCCTGGCGGTGCAAGTCGCCACCACTACGCAACGCGATTTCGCCGACGGTGTCGTGTTCGTGGAGCTGGGGGAGCTGCGTGACGAATCGCTGCTGGTGAGCGTCGTCGCGAGCGCGCTGGAGTTGCAGGATCGGTCGGTGCGTCCGTTACGCGAGGTACTCGCCGAATTCCTCGCCGATCGGACACTGCTGCTCGTGCTGGACAATTGCGAGCAGCTGCTCGACGCGGTGGCCGAACTGGCCGAGTCGCTGCTTCGCGCGTGTCCTGGTTTGCGGATTCTCGCGACAAGCCGCGAGCCGATCGGCCTCGCGGGGGAAGCGGTCTTGCCGATCCATCCGCTGGAGGTCCCCGACCCGGATCGGCTGCCGAGGAACCCGACCCGCAACGACGCGATGAAGTTGTTCGGCGACCGGGCTGCCACCGCGGTGCCGGGGTTCGAGCTCACCGAGGGCAACCAACGAACCATCGCCCGGATCTGCCGGCAGCTGGACGGGCTGCCGTTGCCGATCGAGCTCGCGACGGCCTGGTTGCGCGTGATGTCGCCGGAGCAGATACTGCGACGCTTGACCGATCGGTTCGCCTTGCTCACCCGCGGCAGCAGGACCGCCCCGCCGCGGCAACAGACGTTGCGCATGTGCATCGACTGGAGCTACGACCTGTGTACACCGGTGCAGCAAGGAGTGTGGGCCCAGTTGTCGGTATTCGCAGGCAGCTTCGACCTCGAGGCCGCCCAATACGTCTGCGGAGATGATCTGGCAGCCGAGGACCTTTTGAATACTGTGGCGTTCCTCGTCGACAAGTCGATCCTCACCCGCGAAGAGTCGGGGAGCGTGGTGCGGTTTCGAATGCTGGACACCGTGCGCGACTACGGCCACGAAAAGGCGCAGCGAACCAGCGGATACCTCGAACTCTGCCGCCGCCACCGCGACTGGTGCCAACAGCTGGCGCTCGATGCGAATGCCGACTTGTTCAGTCCGCGAGATTTCGAGTGGGTCGGCCGATTGCGTCGGGAGGAGCGGAACATGCGGCAAGCGCTCGAATTCTGCGTATCCGACAGCCCCGAAGCCGGCATCCGGATCGCGAGCGCTCTGTTGCCCTTCAGGTTCTCCCACGGCTCTCTCGCCGAGGAGCGTCACTGGCTGGAGCGCCTGCTGGCCCGCCGCACCGGCCGAGCCACCGTCGACCAAGCCGCAGCGTTCTACGCCGCCTGCCTCATTGCCGCGATACAGGGCGACATCGCGGGGGTGACCGATCTGGTACGCGAAGGACACGCGCTGGTCGAGCAGACGACCGACCCGCTGATCCGCGCACACATCGACTTCACCGATGGACTTCTCGCACTGTTCAGTGGGAACCCTTCCGAAGCCCGCCCGTATGTCGAGAAAGCCCTTCAGGTGTATACCGAAAGAGGTGGTCCGCTCCTCTTCCGCGTCGACGCGTTGACCTTTCTCGGTCTCACACACGGACTGTGCGATGACACCGCGCGGGCCATCGAATATTACGAGCGCGCCCTCGCCATCACCGAAAAGTACGGAGGGACGATCTATCCCGCCTACGCGCTGTGGGCGCTGGGTGTCGCGTGGTGGCGCCGAGGCGAACCCGTGCGGGCGACTCGACTCGTCACGCAGGCATTGCGAGTGAGCTGGAGAGTCGACGACCGTACGAACATCAGCATGTGCCTGCAAGCCCTGGCGTGGATCGCCGCCGATCACGGGGATGCCGAGCGTGTGGTGGTACTGACCGCGGCCGCCGAAAAGATCGGCCGGTCCGTGGGCACTGCGCCGACACAGTTTTCACAGCTGCTCGCTTTTCAGGAAGAGTGCGAGCGCCGAACGCGAGCGGCTATCAGCGAGCAGGCCTACGCCGCTGCCCATCGGGAGGGCGCCGCGCTCGATTTCGATGCCGCGATCGCCTACGCCCTTGGCGAACAGTCCTCGCCCGCATCGAGGGACACCACTGGTCGCAAATTGACCAGACGCGAGCGTGAGGTCGCCGAACTGGTCGCCGAAGGTTTGACCAACCGGGAGATCGCCGCTCGCCTGGTGATCTCACCACGCACCGCACAGGGACATGTCGAGCACGTGCTGACCAAACTGGGTTTCACCTCGCGGACACAGGTCGCGGCCTGGATAGCGGCCTCACGCAACAGTTCGGAGGCATGAGCGACCGTGCGCCGTCGGCGGCTACGCTCGTCGCAATATCGGCATTGGAGGGAAGGCGTAATGGAGGATCTCGCCGCGCGATTCGAGGAGCTGGGTCGCCTGGTACCGATCCCCCACCCGTGGGACATAACGGAATACATCGCTCGGGTGGCAGAGTACCGAGGGCGCCCGATCACGTTGTGCCCCATCGATGTCGGGGCACTCTCGGGGAGCGGATGCGGCACCGGAAGTGGCCTGTGGATCGCACGGGAAGGTGACGACGTGATCATGTACGGGGCCGACACCGAATGGCATGCCGATCACATCATCGCCCACGAGGTCGGTCACATGCTGCTCGGCCACGGAGGGATCACGAGCGGCCCCGATGCTGCCGCGGCCGACCTGCCGTTGCGGGAATTGATGCCCTCGCTGTCGCTGGAAACCATCCGCAGCGTACTGCGCCGCCAGGACTACGGCAGCGAGCGCGAGCGCGCCGCCGAAACCTTCGCCGACCTGCTGCTGGTCGAAGCGATGCTGCCGAAACGGTCGGCGAGCCGATTCCGCTCGACGTTCTTCCGAAGCCGGCATCGATGAGATGACCTCCCCGATCCCGGGTCTGATCACCTGGCCCGTGCTGACAGTTCTCACGTCGGTGCTCGCCGGTCGGTGGTGGCTGTTGCGGGACAGCCTCGTCGACCGGCTCATCAACCGCGCGCTCGCCGCGGCTCTCGTCGAGCACCTGTTGCGTGAGGCATGGTTCGAACGGTCACTGGCCTGGCTGCTGCCCGGCGACGACAGCGACGTGGTGAACCTCGCTCGGCAGCTCTCCTTGGGAGCAACCGTGTTGGCCGTCTCGTACATCTACGGCATCGCCACGTTGTGGGCGGGCGCCGATCCCGCCCACACGTGGCGCAGGCAGCGGCGATATCACTTCGTCACGATCACCGTCACCACCGTCGTCCTGATCGCGGGGACGCCCGCGCGCCGCGCCGGCCAGTTGATCGACCAGGCCCTCGGCTGGCCAGCTGTCGTGGTCTGGATCGCGTTCTCCCTGCCGCTCGGCGCGACGGCCCTGCTCGTCGGCCGGGCGAGTGTGCGCGAGATGCGCGCCGCAGGCGAGGCCACCTGGCAGGAACGCGCGCTGTACGCAGTGGTGCTCTGTACCGCGCTGGGCATGGCGCTCGTAGCGGTCGTATACCCGGCCGAGGCCATCAGCGATGTCGTGACAGGCCGGCCGTCCTTCGATCCCGGGATGCACTGGAAAGCATGGAGCGGCTTCCTTCTCTCGGCCGTCGGCGCTCCCGCCGTGGTCACGGTGCCACTGATCAGCACCCTGCTCACCCGCTATGGATGGGACCGCACCGGCCGATACTGCCGCCGCCTGCAGCCGATGTGGGCCGACCTCACCGCAGCCGTACCCGAGATCGTCCTGGAGATGCGGGGCCGAACGGACCCGGCCATCCGTCTGCACCGCATGACGGTCGAGATCCGCGACAGCCTGCTCCATCTCGAGCGCTACAGCGCCGGCCCCGACGATCCCGCCGCCACCGGCGCTGACCCACATATCCATGCCCGCCGCCTCGCCGAGGCCATTGCCACCAAAGCCGCCGGGCACCCCCCGAAGGCGAGCCGATCCACGCCCCGGCGCCGAGTCCAACCGGGGGCACGGGACCTCACCGCGGAGCTGCGCCGGCTACTCGTACTCGCCGAGGCATGGTCAGACGTTCGCAGCCCGACGAAGTCGCGCCGCAATCGGCCGCGGCGCGCAACCTCGCACGAGCCTGACCGCGGACGGCTCGTCCGGTGGCGCGTGCTCCCAATTCGCCGTGCGTCCGATCACTGATCGACGTATGCGGCCATCCGTGCTCGAAATGCCGGTGGTGCGAACGTTTCCGCGTGGGCGCGGACGATGTGCGGGTCGTAGCGGGCGGTGTCGAAGTCGGCCATTGCCGCGGCCAGGCGGGTGACGACGTCCGGATCGGCGCCAGGAGCGATGTGTTCGCCGGTCGTGCCCGGTCGTACCGTGTCGAGCGCGCCGCCGGCGCCGATGGCGAGTACCGGGGTACCGCAGGCCATGGCTTCGACCGGGACGATGCCGAAGTCTTCCACGCCGGGCATGAGCAGGGCTCGGCAGCGTTGGTACATGTCCCGCAGGATGTCGGTAGAGGTGGCGCCCAGAAAAGTGGTCTCGGGTCCGGCGAGGGCTTCGAGCTGAGGCCGGAAGCGTCCGCCGCCCAGCACGACCAGCCGTACGCCGGCGAGTTGCGCGGCGCGTATGGCGAGATCGGCGCGTTTGTAGGGAACGAGGCGACCGGCGCAGAGAAAGAAGTCCTCCCGGGCACGTGTGGGATCGGGAGTGAAACGGTCGACATCAACGGGGGGATTGATCACGGTGGCGGTCAGGCCCCACCAGTCGTGGATCCGGTCGGCGACGGCGGTCGAGTTGGCGATCACCCGGGTCAGGCGCGGCGCCGCTCGCAGTTCGGTGCGGCGGGCCAGTGCGCCCAGGGCGCCGAGGGCGAACTGGCCGGCCCGTCCGCCGGTTTCACGAATGCGGAACTCTCGATCCCAAGCCCATCGCGCGGGGCTGTGTACATAGGCGATCACGGGCGCGTCGGTGGCCAATGCGGCCTGAGTGGCGAACGAGTGGTGGCTGACGACCACGGCGTCATAGCCCCGCAACGGCATACGACGCAGGGACCGGGGGACGAACGGCAGCAGGGGGGCGTGCCGGCCGCGGGTCATTGTGTGGGCGCGGGAAAGCCAGGTGTCGTGGACATGCCGGACGGGCGGGCGGATTCCGTCCGGCGTGACGATCGGGGCGTAGATGTCCGCGCCGGGCCAGGTGCGGGCGAACTCGCCCACGACGGCTTCGGATCCGCCGAATTCGGTGAACCGCTCGTGGACGATGGCGATGCGGGGTGTGGTCATCGAGATGTGCTCGTTTCGATCTGCCGCGGTGCGGCGGTGCGGCGAATCGCGGGAGCGACCGGTCGTCCGCGCAGCAGTCCGTCGACGGTGCCGCGTTCGAGGGCGGTCCGGTATACCTGGGCCGCGGCCGCGCAAGCCGACAGGGTGGCGGCGATCGCGTCGTGGTCGTGTGCCGCCGAGGTGACGAAGGATTGCCCGAGTACTCCGCGTTGGAGCAGTTCTTGCAGGAACAATGTGCGGAATGCCTGGCATGGGTTCCCGTGGGAATCAAGGGTTTCGAAGATCAGGCAGGAGGAGCGTCCGCGGACCCTGAGGTGGTCGCCGATGCCGAGTTCGGTTGCCAGCGCGGTGAAGCCGGTCGCCAGTGCGGCGCCGGCCGCTTCCATTCGGACGATCGGATCGCCGGTCCGGTAGGCCGCGGCGACCGCGCGGAAGGCCGCCAGCCCGCTGGTTTCCGGCCCGTGCGTGGTGGACAGCAGAAACACGCGGTCGGCAGCGGTGCGCAGGCCGCCACGTTCCAGGTACTCGCGTCGTCCGGCGAGCGCCGATATGGGGAATCCGTTACCCATGGCCTTGCCCCAGCAGGACAGGTCGGGAGTCACGCCGTAGACGGACTGTGCGCCGCCCGCGGCCCAGCGAAATCCGGTGATCATCTCGTCGAACACCAGCAGGGTGCCGTGCCGATCGCACAGGGCGCGTACCGCTTGGAGATAGCCGGGCTCGGGTTCCGCGGTCGCGGTGGCCGCCTCCATGACGACCGCTGCCACGGTGTCGCCCGCCAGGACCGCGGCGAGGGCGTCGACGTCGTTGTAGGGAAATCGGACGGTTTCGGCACCGACATGAGCGGAGATGCCTGCCGACATCGGTGTGGTCGCGATGAACCAGTCGTCGACCGAGAAGAACGGCTGCTCGCAGACGGCGATCCGCTCGCGACCGGTCACGGCCCGGGCCAGCCGGACCGCGGCGGTGGTGGCATCGGAGCCGTTCTTGGCGAACTTGACCATGTCCGCACCGGGAACCAGGTCCAGGAAGTCCTCGGCCGCAAGCAGTTCCAGCTCGGTCGGCCTGCTGAAGTTCACTCCGTCGGCGATCGTGGCGGTCACGGCATCCAGAACCGGTGCACAGGCATGGCCGAGGGTGACCGAACGCAGTCCCATCCCGTATTCGACGTACTGGTTGCCGTCGGCATCCCAGACTCGGCATCCGTTGCCGCGCACCAATATCGGCGCCATCTGCTCGGGGTATTGATCCGCTCCGCGGGCGTAGGTGTGCGCGCCGCCCGGCACCAGCTCGTGCAGCCGACGCTGCAGCGCGTTGCTGCGGGCGAACCCGTGGTGCGGTGGGAGGTCGGGGTGCAGAGTCATCTGGTGCTCCGTGTGCGGTGCGGGCAGGATACCGGCGGGAAGCCGGGATAGCAGAGCGGTGCCGGCGAAGTGCCGGACGGGGATACGCTCCGGCGTCGAGGGGGTCGCGCGACCGGCCTGAGGTGTCGGGATGCGTCGGGGCGCGCCCGGTCGCCGAACTCACGGGACCGGCGCGTCATCCTGGGGCAGCCGTTCCGGCCGGATGACTGTAGGCCCAGAGGTCGTGATCGCCGCGAGGTCCGAAGACATCGAGGTGCCCGCGCATCCGCCCCTCCTCGGCGAACCCGGCCGCGGCGGCCGCAGCCGCGGCGGCGACGTCGGATACGGGGATCGCGGTGGCAATGCGCAGGATTCCGAGCCGTTCGGTCGCATGGCGCACCAGCAGGCGGAGCACGCTTGCGCGGGTTTCCGGGCGGGCCGACGCGTCGGTCCAGACGCTGAGCCGGATGTTGCGATCGAACATGTCCAGCCCGTGCAGCCGGGCTTCCCCGACGAAGCGGCCGTCGTCGAGGATCGTCAGCGTCAGTCCTCGCCGGGAACGCAGGCCGGTCCTGGCTTCCGCGAGTTCGGCCAGCCAGTGGCGCAGGGAGTGCCGGCGCAGCCAGGCGGCCGGTGACATGTCCGGATCATGTGCCAGCGTCGCGCGGTTGCGGATACGTGCCGCGCGGCGCTGCCGGAAGTCGGAGACACGGCGTGACCGCACCAGCACCCCGCCGCGGTCATCGGAGTCGAAGAGGGCGATGGCGGCGCTGCCCTGCAACCACCTGAACGCCCGGCGAATTCGGGAGAGCTGGTACCGCAGACGCGCGGCTGCGATGCTCACGCGGGGCGGCCCGTGCGGGACGGCAGGGGCGGCGGGCAGTCGCGTCGTCATCGGGTGGAGGCGTTGCCGAGCCAGGTAGCTGGCGGTGAATCCGCGGTCGGGCCGATCGGCGCGGGTCACCGCCCACAGCTCGTGGTCGCGGCGTTCGCCACCGGCGTCGAAATAGGTGGTCATCCGGGCTTCGTACCGCAGGCCCGCCGTTGCCGCGGTCTTGGCCGCGGCGATGTTGCCGGGTGCGATCGGTGCGGTGATTCGCATGAGGCCGAGACTGTCGAAACCGAAGTCCGTCATCATGGTCAGGGCAAGGGCGCCGATACCGCCGCGCGCGACGGCGGAGCCGATCCAGATGCCGAGCTCGGCGCTGCTCGCCGCCGCGTCGATCGAGGCCAGTTCGACCTGTCCGGCGAACCGGCCGGCCACCTCGATGACCATGCTCACCCGCCGCCCTGCCTGTGCCCCGGCCCAGTTGTCGAGGCATTCGCGCACCCAGTGGCGGGCGGTGTGGCGGTCGGGCCAGTCCTGCTCCGAGCTGACCCAGTAGGGCTCCATGATCGCGCGGTCACGCAGGCGGATCCGCCGCCATTCGGTGAAGTCGTCGAAGCGCGGCGGCCGCAACCGCACCGCCGTCCCGAGAGGACCGGTGACGGTCGGCGGCGCTTCGATGCGGCGGTGCCAGGGTCGGGTCATCCGCCGGGACGCTTCCTGCCGAGCGCTACCGTGCCCAGCTTCCCGTCGTCGGAGACGGTGAGCCGCCAGTAGCCGCCGTCGGGCGCCTTGAGCACTGGACCGTTGTCGGCGTGCTCGCAGACCCAGGTTCCATCGGCGGTCACCGCGGCGCGGACGGCGCCGTCGCTGCTCTGTGCCTGGAACACGTCCGCGCCGTGCGGCCCCGCTTGGGACACCACGGTGCCGGTGAACCGCGGAGTGCGCATGCCCTTGCGGCCGATGACGGTCCAGCCCGCCGGAAACGTTTGGGCGGGAATGTCGTCGGTGATCCCCGAGATCAATCCGACCGCGGTGCCTTCCGGACAGCCGGCCGGATCCACGCGCACCGGGATGCCCGGCGGCTGCGACTCCGCGTCGAAGATCACGTTCGCCAGATACGGCTGTCGGCAGTAGTTCAGTTCGAGCCCGACCGAACGGGCCGCGACCTTGGCGTTGACCATGCCGAACTGCGCGGGCCCGCCGCGCCCGTTTTCGCCGACCGACACGGCGACGTCGGCTCCTTCGAACCACACGTTGGTCAGCCACCAGTCGTTGGCGGCGCCGTCGATCCGCAGGTGCCGATCGGTGGTGAGCGGGTTCTGGTCGGAGACGAATTCGACGTTGGTGAGTGCCAGCCCGGCGTTGTGGTCGTTGCCGGTGCCGAGGACGCCGGTGTGATTACTGGTGAACTTCGAGGAGGTGACGTAGTTCTGGATACAGGATGTGGTCAGTCCGATCCCGAAATTGTTGATGTCGCAGTTGATGAAGGCGGTGCCGCCGGTGTTGTCGCGCAACACGACCCCGCGCTGGTTCAGGTACCGCGGATGGTTGTCGCTGAGGTGGTTGCCGCGCAGTACCACCGCGTCGAAGGAGCAGCGGAAGCATTCCGACAGGTCGACCGCCGTCGAGCCGGGACCGGTGGTGTAGATGCCCAGCCTGGCGAAACGGACTCGGCTGCGCTTGCGCAGCCGCACCAGAGTGCCCTCGCCCGCGTAGACGATCGTGGTGACGTCGGCGCCGTCGCCGAGAATCGTGGCGTAGTCCGGCAGATCGGGCATCGACTCGACCCGGTAGTGCCCGGCGGGCAGGTAGAGCACCAGCGGCCCGTCCGGGTCCTTGGCCACGGCTGCGGCCAAAGCCTTGGTGTCGTCGGCGATACCGTCTCCCACGGCCCCGAAGTCCCGGACGTTGCGCGCCGCAGGCGCATCGGTGGTGGGGGACCGGAACTGCGGGTCCTCCGGCTCGGCGGTGGCGCAGGCGGCTGCGATCGGAAGTACCGCCGCCGCACCCAGAGTCGCGGCGAGCAAGCGGCGCCGCCGGAGAATGTCGTCGCTCATACCCTCAACCATCCCACCAGTCGGTCTGCCGTCGATCCGGGCGTGTGGTAGCCGACCACGCCGGTCGGCCCGGACGCGCCGAACGCGGTCAGGGCGGTACGCAGCTGCGGTTCGGTGAGTCTGCCGAGATCGGCGACGCCGAGGATGGCATCGGACAACGGCGCCACGGCGACCGCGTCGGCGGCATGGCCGACCGGTGCGGTCTCGATGACCACGCGGTAGTAGCGCTCGCGCAGATCGGCGATGAGATGGGCGAAGTGTTCCGAGGCGATCAGGTCGGAGGTGTCCGGCTCGATGTGCCCGATCGGCAGCACCGCGACCCCGGTCCCGCCCCAGTCCTCGGTGATCGCCCGGTCCAGCGGTACACCGCCGCGCAGCAGCGTCGTGAGGCCCGGACCGGGCACCGTGCCCGAGCTTCCGTCGCCGGTGGTGTCGGCGTCGACGAGGATCACCGGATGACCGGCATCGGCGAAGGCCAGCGCCAGGGTGTTCGCCACCTTCGAGTGTGATCGGTCGGTGAGGCTGGTGCATTCGATGATCTGGGCGCCCCGCAGGTGATTACGCAGTCGCCGGGCCGCCTCGGAGCTGGATTCTCCGTGGTCGAAGGCGGCGACCACCGGGACCGGCGCGACCTCGGCGAGGTCGCTACTGGTGCGAATACGCCGGTCGGTGCGTTCACGCAGAAACGCGGCCGCGAAGCCGAGCAGCAGTCCACCGAACAAGCCCATGGCGACGAACCGGCTCGTGCCGGGGCCGGACGGAGCGGCCGGTAACCGGGCACGGTCGACGACCGAGACGCGGGCGGCGGGAGCAGCGCCGGATTCGATGGACTCGAGACTGTCGACCAGAGCACGGAATTGGGCGACCGTGGCGTCGGTGAGATCACGCGCCCGCTGCGCGGTGGGCGCGGAGACCGCGATCTCCAGGATCGTGCTGGCGGGCGGCGACGAGGCGGTGATCCGGCCGCGGAACTCGTCCGGCGATTCCGTCAGCCCTTGGTCGTGGACGACCCGCTCGGCGACGGCGGCGCTGGTAGCCAGTTCGAGGTAGGACCGCACGCGCTGCTGGGCCGCCAAGCCGCCCTGGTAGGAGTCGTTGACCGAGGTGCCGGTGGCCATCGAGACGTACATGGTGCTGCTGGCCACGTATGTCACGGCGCGGGACGAGGCGTACCAGACGCCGGCCACCGTGACGGTCAGCGCGATGGCGGCGATCAGCACCCACCGCCGCCGGACGATGTGCCAGATATCGATCAAACCCATGAACTGCGACCTCATGTCCTCGTAACTGCTGAAGCGTGCGCCGGTGCCGGGAGCGGCGTCGGTCGGCGGCGGAATTCCGTGACGATCAGATGGACGAACCAGGCGAGCACGGCCGATTGGGCGAATTTGCCGAGATTCTCGAAGCTGCCGAGAATCCCGCGTTCGAACAGGGTGGAGGCGCCGGTGATCGCGAGCCCCAGCACCAGGACCGGGAAGAACCGCGAATACAGCGAGCGCTCCCACGCCAGCAGCAGCCCGAAGGTGAACACGACGGCGACGAGCACGCCGACCTGGCCGCCGAGCAGATAGCCTTCGTTCACGTTGCCCTCCGCGAGCGACACCGACACGGTGCTCATATCCACCGACGCGCCACGCACGTCGTTCGCCCAGGCCGTACCGGATTGGAGCTTCTCGATACCGAGTACCTGCGCCGGGATCAGGCTCAGGCTCGCGTGGTGGAGAACCTCGGCGGGCGACAGCCAGCCCCCCGGGCCGACGAAGTAGGCGTCGGTGGCGGCTTCGAGCAGGTCGAAGCGCCGCAGGATACTCAGGAACGGCCGGACGTTCTCCGGGTAGCGGGAGTCGACGACGGTGGCGTCGAGCGCGGCCGTGCCGGAGTTCTTGAACGACTGCAGCCAGCCGAATCCGGCGACGCCGAGCACGCCGATCAGCGCCACACCGATCGTGGTGCGCCGGTTCCAGCCGAGCATCGAGAACCGCACGGCCAGCGCGAGTGCGGCGGCGAGGATCGGTGTCTTGGACTGCACGGCCGACGACCAGTACAGCTCGCCCGCGAACAGCGCGCCGAGCACCAGCGTCGTGGTCTGCGGCCGGGCAGGCCGGAGGAAGACGATCATCCCGAGCGCCGAGATCCCTGCGAACGTGGCGACGAAGCTGAGCAGGGGGTTGCCGCTGCTGACCTCACCCGGCCGCGCCAAGCGATCCGGTGGCCACCGACGCCGCCCGACCCAACAGCCCGAGCGCGTAGAGCACGATCAGCGTCGGCATCACGCCGGGGTCTGCGATCGCGGCCGGGACGGTGCTCGGGGGGTGCCGCCGCCGCCAGAGCGCGTAACCGATCACCAGTAGCGCGTAACACCACAAGCCGAACACCACGTGGTCGAGCACCAGACCGATCCCGCGGTCGTATCCCAGTCCGGCCAGCCGGGGGTCGGAGACGTTGTCGCCGTAGTGCGGGTCGGGCCGCACCGCGAGCAGCACCAGCGGCCGCGCCACGTAGGACAGCGACCAGAACAGGGCTTGCGCGATGAAGAACACGCGGGCGATGCCGGGAACCCACAGCGCGGCCGCCGCAACCGTGACCAGTGCAGCCGCGACGGCGGCTATATCGGTGTAGGCGTTCAGTTCCCGGCCTCCGCGGCGAGGCCGACGATCTGCCGGGCGCGATCCACGTAACGATGCCCTGCGGCGGTGATCCGCCGGTGCCCGGCCGCCGCGACCTCGGCCGCCCGCTCCGGGTGGGCGGCCACCCAATCGAGAATCGAGACCAGTTCGTCGGTGCCGTCGAACAGGAAGCACTCGACGGTGTCGCGCAACAGTTCGGCGTGTTCGCCGGTGCGTTCACCCACGAACAATCCACCGGCCGCGGGCACCTCGAAGGTACGGCAGGTGTGGGTGTCGCGGTTGCCGGAGTTCAGCAGCACCAGATTGGCTGTCACCTCGGCGACCGCCGCCGAGTATCCGGAACCGTATACCGCGCCGCCGACGACGGCGCGGGTGGCGCGCAACTCGGGAACCCGGCGCCAGCCGGGGCCGCGGACCAGTAGGCGCGGTCCGTAGCGGCGTGCCAGCGACACCAGTTCGGCGCGTCGGTCGGGTCGGCACACTCCGATGAAACCGACCAGATAGTCACCAGCGCCTCGGCGCGCCGCCGGATGATGCCAGGCCGGGTCGTAAGCGCTGAGCACGAAGCCCGCGGCACGGGCGCCACGCGCCAGCAACTCCGGCACGTTGTGCTGTTTGGTGGTGACGATGAGGTCCCAGCCGGATTCGGCGGCCAGATAGGCATCGGTCAGGTTCTCGGGATTGGACACGTCGTCCGGGCTGTAGTGCACATGCGATGCGGCGGGCACGTCGAGCAGTCGCTGCTGGTCCAGATGGATTCCCTTGAACACGAACAGCATGTCGGGCCGGAACGTGGCAGCGTTTCGTTCGATCCTGGCGTGCACCCGTTCGACAGTGCGCGGGTCGCGTCGACCGGTCGCCTTCGCGTACACCCACGGCGGCGACAGCCTGGCCGGGAGGGTCACCGGTGTGGAGTCGATCACCAGCACGTCGTGGCCGGCCTGACGAAAGCCGTCGGCCAGCGAACGCGCGTTGCTGCCGAGCCAGTCGTCGCCGACGAACAGAATTCTCATGGTCGGATTTCCTTCCTGGGCACGATCGGCAGCGGCACGGTGTCGGCTTCGGCCCGGTCGCGGCGGGTCAGGAAGCGCACCCGCAGCAGATGCCAGGTGGCGACAGTGATTTCGGCCACCAGCAGGCCGTAGACCAGGGTGTGCACCGAGCGGGTCCGGATGGTCAGCACCAGGGCGCCTGCGGCGACGAGCGTCCCCAGCAGAGCGCCGATCAGGACACCGGTGGTGTCCTGGCGCACCGGCAGGATGGCCGTGGTGATGAAGGAGGTGACCGTCGTGGCGGGCAGAATCAGCACCTCGATCCGCAACAGGCCGGTGGACGCGGCGAATTCGGTACCGAAGACCAGCCGGATCAGCAGTGGCGCGGCCAGCCAGATGCCGACCGAAGCGAGTGCGGCGACGGCGACGGTCACGGCCAGCGCTTGCAGGCTGTGCCGCCAGAACCCGTGATCGTCGCCGCGCCGGGCCATCCGTGGCAGCAGCGCGAAGCCGATGGCGTCGAGCAGGGATTGGACCGCGCGCACCAGGCGGTCGCCTGCCGAGTACAGCCCGAGCGAGATGGCGTCGAGCACGGTCGAATACAGCGTCGCCGCGCCCTGACCGTAGCCGGTGACCAGCAACCGGGAGACGAACACCGGCACGCTGCGGCGCAGCACGACGCCGTAGTAGCGAGGACGAGCAGGCGACCCGTACCGGCGCCAGGCGTCCCACCATGTCAACGCCACGGTCGGCACGGAGGACAACAGTAGGCACAGCAGGGCGATGTGCGAGTTCGGCAGCTGCGGAAGCAAACCGACCAGCAGCCCGAGATAGCACAACCGGCCGATGGACTGATACGCGGTGGAGGTGCCGAATCGCCCCTCACCGATCAGCAGCCAGTCCTCCGACAGCGACCAGAAGCCACCGGCGAACAGCCCGAGCAGCACCATCAGCGCGGCTTCCGGCACGCGCACGGCCGCGGCCACGGCGAGCGCGACACCGAACAGCGTCGCCGTGGTGAGCCGGATGGCCAGATAGTCGCCGCGCAGCTGGTTGATCTCCCGCAACCGGGTGTCCTTGCGTGCGTTGATCTCCGGCACGCGGGCGGACAGGAACTGCGTGACGCCCAGATCCACGACGAGCGAGCCGATGAAGTAGGCCGACATGCCGATGGCGAGCAGACCGAGGCCGTGGGCGCCGAGCACCCGGGCGATCAGCGGCACGGTCACGACCGTGACGATGTACTGACCGTATCTGCCGAAACTCACCAGGGCGATGTCGCCGAGCACCTCGAACCGGCTCGGCTTGCTGTGCGCGCCACCGCCTCCCGGCCCGCGCGCCCCGTCGGCGCGCCGGTGCACCCCGCCCGGGGGCCGGGGCAGTTCGACCCGGGGGAAGACGTCGGTGGTCAGCGTGGCCAGGTAATCGGGTTCGGTCACGGCGGCGCCACCTCGTCGAGGAAGCGGGTGACCACCTGCGCCGTGGCGCGGATGTCGAAGTCGCGCGCGCGGTCGGCGCCCGCGGCGGCGATCCGGGCGCGTGCGGCCGGATCGCCGAGCAGTTCGGCGAGAGCCGTGGTGAGGGCGGCTTCGTCACCGGCGGGCACCAATCGGCCGGTACGTCCGTCGTCGATGATCTCGGCCGGCCCTCCGGGCACCGCCGCGATCACCGCGCAGCCCGCGGCCATACCCTCCACGACCACCTGCCCGAACGGCTCGGGAAGTACCGAGCAGTGGACGAGCACGTCGGCCTCGGCGAGGTACCGGTCGGGGTCGTCGACGTGACCGGTGAAGGTCACGGCCAGGCCGAGTTCGTCGGCGAGTCGTTCCAGGTACTGCCGGAACGGCTGTTCGTCGAAGAACGTCCCGCCGACGAGATACACCGCAGCAGGCCGGGTCGGCACCGCCGCCAAAGCTCGCAGGAACACGTCCTGGCCTTTCCAGGGGCTCAGCCGTCCCACGACGACCACCACCGCCTCGGCGGCCGCACGGCCGCGCGGCGGCGGCGGTACGGCGGGCAGGGCGACACCCGGATAGGCGACGGCCACCGGGATACGCGCGGGCAGCGTGGCACGGGTGCCGTGACTGTTGGCGAGCAGTCCCCGGCAGACCAGGGCGGCAAGCAGCCGGATGGTGATCGCCGGGAGCAAGCCGAAGTAGTCCCGGGAAACTCGGTCGTGGACCTGCCAGACGAGCGGCACCCGCGCGCGGCGGGCCGCCACCGCCCCCAGCACGAGCGCTTTGCTGCTCTCCGCGACCAATACCCGAGCGCCCAGCTCGCGGACCGCGCCTCCGACCGACCAGCCCAGCCGCAGCAGCGCGAGAAACCCGGTGACCAGCCGCAACGGACCGGATCCCGTGGTCATCGCCCGGCTGTCGAATCGGCCAGTCACGACGCGGGTTTCGATCCCAGCGTCGCGCGCGCGGGCCGGCACCGGGCCGTCCTCGGTGCACACCAGCGCCACTTCGGTGCCCTGCGTCCGCAGCGTGCGCAGCAGCCGCAGGGTGGCCAATTCGGCCCCGGAGGGCGCGGCGGTGTGGCCGAGGAAGACCGCGGGTCCGCTCATGCGAGCTCCCGGTACAGCGCCGCGTGGCGCCGCGCGGCGACCTGCCAGCTGAAAGTTTCCGCGTGGGCGCGGCATTGCGCCGGTGTGGGCCGACCGCCCGCGATCGCCGCGCTGATCCGAGCCGCGAGCGCGGTGGGGTCGTCGGGCGGCACGATCAGCGACGGATCCAGGCCCTGCACGGCGTCGGGCAAACCGCCGCACCGGGTGACCACCGGCGCTCGGCCCGCGGCGAGGGACTCGAGGGCGATCAGGCCGAATCCCTCCAGGGCTATGGTCGGCACCACGGTGAGCGCGGCGGAGGTGTAGCGGGCGGCCAGCTCATGGTCGGGAATCCGGCCGGTGAACTCGACGCTGCCGTCGAGCCCACCCTCGGTGGCTCCGCGCCGGAGATCCGCCTCGGCGCTGCCGGTTCCGACGATGACCAGACGAGCCTCCGGGTGCTCGGCGAGCACCCCGGGCCAGGCGCGCAGCAACACATCGATCCCCATCCGGCGCTCCAGCCGCCGCACGCAGAGCACGACCGGCGCAGATGCGGGGACCGGGGCGGCACGGAACCGGGTGAGATCGACCCCGGGCGCGATCACCTCGATGCGACCGGGCGCGATGCGATAGTCGTCGCACAGCACGTTGCGGAAGTGTTCGGAGAGCACAACGAAACGATCCGCGCAAACGTATCGCAAACGTTCTATGAGGTATTTGGCGAAGGCCGCGACGGGATGCTGTCCGTGCATTCGGCTTTCCGCCGCCCACGGGCCGTGGAAATGCACGACGAGTGGTAGCCGGCGACCACGCCGGTCCCGGGCGGCCGGGCCGTAGAGGCAGAAGTGGCGATCCACGACGGTGCCGCGGTCCAACGCGTCGCGAGCGCAGAACGCGGTGCGGGCGCGGCGCAGTGTCGAGCCGCCGACCGGCCCCCACGACCGGGTCCCGCCATGCGTCCGGTCGGGCGGGCCGAACGCGGCGGCCGACATCGAAACCCCTGGAATATCCAGTAAAGCGCCGTGCAAGTCCGTGAAATATCGGCCCAGGCCGCCGGGCGCGGCGCCGAACCATTCCGATCCGGTCATGTGCACCTTCACCGCGCGGGAAGCGCCAGTCATGACCCGATCCCCTCGTCCCGTACGCCGCACCGCGGAGTCGTCTGCCGAACTCCTTCACGGCCGGAAAGTATAAGGCTGCCCACCGGATTCATCCTGGTCGCGCAGATGTGCGGTAACCGATATCCAGCACTGGGAATTCCGCATCCAGATGCCAACTCGCGGCGAAATGTGGCATAGTTTCGGCAATTACGAGGCAATGTCCGATCGCGATTCTGACAAAGGGGCAGCTTGGGATGCGGAAACTGTCGGTGTGCGTGCCGGCCTACAACGCGGAAAGGACTCTGTCCGCGACGCTGGACTCGGTGCTGGCCCAAGATCTCGATTTCGAAGTCGTGATCCTCGACAACGCGAGCACCGACCGCACCGGTGACATCGCGCGAGCGCGGCGCGATCCGCGCGTGCGTGTGCTGCGCAACGATCGGGTACTGCCGATCGGCGCCAATTGGGACCGGGCGATCCGGGAATCCACGGGGGACCTCGTGAAGGTGGTCTGCGCCGACGACATCCTGCGTCCCGGCGCCCTCGCCGCGCAGTCGGCTGAATTCGACGACAACGCGGTCGCGTTGTGCGCGGGCAGGTTCGACGTGATCGACGAGTCCGGCGACATCCTCGAAACGGGACTGGGGCTGCCGCAGCTGGTCGGCAGGCACGGCAGCCGCCAACTGGCCCGGGTGATCGTGCGTCGCGGGCCGGCCGACTTCGGCCCCACCGCGGCCGCCATGTTCCGGCGCACCGACTACGACGCCGTCGGCGGACTGCGCGGCGACTTGGTGTTTCCGATGGATGTGGACCTGTTCGCCCGCGTCGGCAGCCGCGGCGCTTTCGTCGGGCTCGGCGACATCGTGGCCGCGTGGCGGAACTCCTCGTTCAACCTGTGCAGTCGTACCTCTACCCGTAGCAAGCTCACCGAGCAGCTGCGATTCCATCATCGCCTGGGCGCCGATCACCCGGACCTCGTGCGTCCGGCCGATGTGCTGGCTGGTGACCTGCGTCTGGTCCGGGCGTTGGGGACGCGGCTGCGGGTGCGCGCGCGGGCCACGGTCGGCCGCTGAGCACGATCGCGGTTGCTTCTGCCGGGTAGCGTCCACCGTCGAACTCGTGCCGTCGACATCCGCGGTGCCGCCGCGTACCGGCAGGACAGCCACGACCATCGGCGCGGTGGCCGGTTCGACCGAGTCGGCCGGCGAGTGCGGCCGGAGTCGGCGCGTCCGAGGGGCGGTATTCATGGGTACGGCTGTCCTTCGCGTGTGAGCTGCTAGCCGGGGCGGACCGGGGGTGTGGTTGTCGGGATGAAGTCACTGGATCGGGGTTCCGTCGTCCACTCCTCCTTTTCTGGGTCCGCGGGGATCGTCGAGGAACCAGCGACCGTCGAGTTCCGGCAGTCCGGACGACACTTCACCCAGCAGGTCGGGCAGCGTCAACAGCACCCGGTCGGGTGCCGCCGCGATCAGGTCCCGCGGGCTGATGATCGGGATGTCGGTGCCGGGCATTCGGCGTCCCTGCTTGGCGGGCGCGGCGTCGGCCACTCCGGCGACGAGCCCCTGGTGCGCGCCGGCCAGCGACAGCAGGGCAACCGCCCGGGACGCGGCGCCGTAGGCGTAGACGCGCTGCTCTGCCGCGGCCGCATCGATCAGCCATTTCCGCAGCGCGCGCACGTGATCGTCCACGAACCGCTGTAGCAGGCGCAGCGATTCCGGGGTGATGAGCTCACGTTCGCGGGAAAGGATCTCGCGCACGGTGTGGTCGGGCGCCGCGGGGCCGCGCCGAGCTGCCACCAGCACCGTCCCGCCGTAGAGGTCGAACTCCCACGCGGTGGTCACGCCCATGCCCGCCTCGGCGAGCGCCCGGCTCAGCGCATGCAGGGAGTAGTACGCGAAATGCCCGTGGCGCAACGCGTTCCACTGCCGCTGTGCCACGATGGCGGCGAGCGAGTGATACTGCAGCAGCAGCAGCCCGTCCGGGGCGACGGCCGCGGCGCGCGCGGCGAAGGCGGCCCGCTGGTCGGGTTCGTGCATGATGCCGAAACAGTCGAGGACCAACTCCGCCTGCGCCGCGTCGGCTTCTGTGCGACCACGCTCGGCCAGCAGCGGCAGCCACGAACCACCGTGCGGACTGCCGAATTCGATGACCGTGTCGCCGCGCAGCAGGCCGGCCGCGTCGACCCGCCCGATCGCGTCGGCGGCCTGATCCCGGAGGGCCTGCGGCTCCACTCCACGGGGTTCGGACGCCACGGTGTCGTCTTCGGCGAGCTGCGCCAGCTCGCATCGCGCACACCGCACCATCCGCAGGGGATGTGTGGTCTCCGCCGGCGTCACCGGCCGAGCCGCGGGCGGGAACTCATCGGCCGCCGGCACCGTCCCGAGATCGAGGACGGTGTGCAGAACGGCGCCGGAGCAGGCGCGGCAGCGGCCGGTCATGACACGATGCCGGTGTGCGTATCGAGCAAACCGACCTGGCCGACGTGGTGGTGCTGGTCCCAGCGCCCGTCCGGGACGACCGGGGCCTTTTCACCCGGACCTTCGATGCCGCCGAATTCGACTCGCACCTGGGAATTCCGGGAATTTCCGCCAGTTTCGTGCAGGACTCGCAGTCCCGGTCGCGCCGGGGGTGGTGCGCGGCATGCACGGCCGATCCGGGCGCGGGGAGGCCAAGCTGGTCCGCTGCGCACACGGCGCGGTGCACGACGTGCTGGTCGATATCCGGCCGTCGTCGCCGACGTTCGGCCGGACGCAGGCGTTCCGGCTCGACGACGAGGAGTTCCGGCACCTGTACGTGCCGCCGGGATTCCTGCACGGGTTCCAAGCACTCACCGACACCGCCGACGTGTGCTACCGCATCGATCGGCCGCACGATCCTGCCGAGGATCTCGGCGTCGCCTTCGATGATCCGGACTTGGCGATCGCCTGGCCGCTGCCGGTGACGGTGGTGTCGGATCGCGACGCGAACGCCGGACGATGGAGCCATCTGCGGGCTACCCTGTCGCCGGCGCGGTGACCGCACGCAGCCGCGGGTCCAGTGCGCCGGAAGCGCGCAGCCGCTGGAGCCACGTGAGTCGCGTGAATCGCTGGAAGAAGGCGTCCTGGGTGAGGCCGCGTTCGGTGTACTCGCGGTAGAGCTCGGCGGCGCCGTCGGGGACCGACCACTGCGCCTGGAACCCGAGCACCGCGCGAGCGGCGGAGAAGTCGACCCGGTAGGAACGTGGGTCGGCCCCGGTCTCACCGGTGATCAGCAGCCGCGACCCCGGCACGGTGGCCACCACCGACTCGGCGATCTCGGCCACGGTGAGGTTGTTTCGCTCGGTGCCGATGTTGAACGCCCGGCCCGCGACGGCCGATGCCGGTGCGGTGAGGCAGCGTTCGAAGGCTGCCGCGATGTCGCGGGCGTGGACCAGCGGCCGCCAGGGCGTGCCGTCGGAGAGCACCTTGACCACACCGGTGAGGACAGCGTGACCGACGAGATTGTTGAGCACGATGTCAGCGCGGGGACGAGGCGAGAATCCGAACGCGGTGGCGTTGCGCAGGAACACCGGAACGAAGTGGTCGTCGGCCAGCGCCGCGACGTCGTCTTCGACCCGCACCTTCGACTCGGCGTACGGGGTGATCGGCCGCAGCGGCGCCGACTCGGTCACCAACTCGTCTCCGGCCGCGCCGTACACCGAGCAGGTGGAGGCGTACAGGAACCGTGAGACACCGGCTTCCTTCGCGAGCCGAGCCAGACGCACCGAGGCGCGATGGTTGATCTCGTGGGTGACTTCCGGCGCGAGCGCGCCCAGAGGATCGTTGGACAGCGCGGCGAGATGGACGACCGCGTCGATACCGCGAAGGTCTTCGACCTCGACCGATCTCAGATCGAGGCGCAGGCCCACCGGATCGCCGGAGAACTCGCCGAGCAGGCAGTCGGCGAACCAGCCGGTGTCGAGGCCGATGACCTCGTGCCCGGCGGCCCGCAGTATCGGGACCATGACGGTGCCCAGGTATCCCTGATGACCGGTGACCAGGACTCGCATCGTTGTCACTGCTTCTCCCATCGAATGACGGCCTTGTCCACCACGAAGGCTTCGGCGTACTCGGTACGGCACTGCACGCCCCGAATCCGCGCGGACGCCAGGAACGCGGTTTCGTCGAACCAGTCGCGACCGGTCTGGGACGGGTAATACCGGTGCAGCAGTTGCGATTTCCGCTGGACCAGCTCCGCGTCGACCGGGTGGAACACGGTGGGCGCCGGTGTGTCGACCTCCGCCTTGAGGATCTCGTAGCCGAGGATCAGGTGGTCGCGGAACTCGGTCGGCACCAGCTCCGCGAG
Organism: Nocardia araoensis NBRC 100135; assembly: GCF_000308435.1. Taxonomy (GTDB): domain Bacteria; phylum Actinomycetota; class Actinomycetes; order Mycobacteriales; family Mycobacteriaceae; genus Nocardia; species Nocardia araoensis. Next base: position 49,782 of record NZ_BAFR01000352.1, read on the forward strand.
CGTGCGGTGATCTTGGTGCGCGTCGCCCGGTTGCGGGGCGAACACCAGGTCCGGTTCCCCCGCCCGGCGAAACGCCGCTACGGCCGTCTTGATCCGATCCCAGTGCGCCGGTGCTCGTCCGTCCGGGACGTCCAGCACCGTCAACTCCGGTGTCCGTCCCCCGCAGAAGGCGGTGAGCGCTGCCCGTTCCTCCTCTTCGCGCTCGGTGCCTGCACCGGAGAGGACCAGCGCGCGCACCCGCATACCCGGATGGGCGCGGGTCAGCGACAACAGCGTGGCGCCCATGCCGATCGGGATGTCATCGCAATGCGCGCCGAGCAGGGCGATCTCGGCGGGCCGCGGGCAGAGCAGCGCGATCACGGCTCCCACACCATCCATGGCCGGTTTCCGCTGTGGTAGGCCGCGTCGAGTTCGGCGCGCTCCTTGAAAGTATCCGCGGGCTTCCAGAATCCGTCGTGGCGGTAACCGAACAACCGGCCCTGGCCTGCGAGCGCTCCGCAGGCGTCCTCCACCAGATCGCCACCGGGTGGCAGCAGATCGAAGATCTCCCGGCCGAGCACGAAATAGCCGCCGTTTTCCCACAATGGCATATTCGCCACGGGAACGATGTCCTTGACCTCGCCGGTGGGGCTCAGGTCCACGCAGTGGAACGATGATTGCGGTGGCACCACCATGAGAGATGCCGCCGCCCCCGAAGCATGGAACTGGGTGATCATCTCGTCCAGGGGAGCGTCGGTGAGGACGTCGGCGTAGTTGGCCAGGAAGTGCTCGTCGTCGCCGAGGTGCTCGCGCACCCGGCGCAGGCGCTCTCCGATGGCCGACTCCACGCCGGTATCGACCAAGGTGATCGTCCAGTCATCGATATCGCTGCCGAGCAATTCGACCCGGCCGTTGCGGATCACGAAGTCGTTGGACGCCGACTCTCGGTAGGTGAGGAAGAAATTCTTGATGTGCTCGGCGCCGTATCCGAGGCACAAGATGAATTCGGTGTGACCGTAGTGCGCGTAGTACCGCATCACGTGCCAGAGCAAGGGGCGGGGGCCGACGAGTTGCATCGGCTTGGGCACCATGTCATCGCTGCCGCCGCGCATGCGCATGCCGTAGCCACCGCAGAACAGGACGACTTTCATCGGCGCCGGTTTCCTTTCGACTCGGCTCCGGCCTGCACGGTCGGGGCCGGGGACGCCGGGTCGACCACGCGCAGCTCGGGCAAGGGATAGGCGAGCCGACCGCCCCACTCGGCGACATGCCCCAGCTGTGCGGTGATCTCGTGCTCGAGATTCCAGGGCAGCACCACGACCACGTCCGGACGATCGGCGTCGAGCCGGGACGGCGGGTAGATCGGGATTCGCGTTCCTGGCGTGAATCGACCGTGTTTGTAGGGATTGCGGTCGACGGTGTACTCGAGTAGGTCGGGCCGGATCCCGCAATAGTTGAGCAGTGTGTTGCCTTTGCCCGGCGCACCGTATCCGACGACGCGTTCGCGCCGGCGTCGGCAGTCGAGCAGGAACCCGAGCAGCTCGTGCCGCACGGACTCGGCACGCCGCCGCAGCGATGTGTAGCCGTCCGCCGAGTGCAGTCCCGCGGACCGCTCGAGGTCGAGCACTTCCCGCACCCGGTCGCTCACCGCCGCCGCGGCGGCTTCGGGGCGCACCCACAGCCGGATCGATCCGCCGTGTGTCGGCAGCTGATCGACATCCACCACGGCCAATCCCGCTACAGCGAGCGCACGTTGCGCCGAAAGCACGGTGTAGTACTGGAAATGCTCGTGATAGATGGTGTCGAACTGGCCGAGCCCGACCAAGTTCAGCGCATGGTGCACCTCGATGGTCAGCATGCCGTCGTCCGCCAGCAGGATGCGTAGCGCACGGGTGAAGCCGCGCAGATCCGGGATATGCGCATAGACGTTGTTGGCGATCACGAGATCCGCGGGGCCGTGTTCGGCACGGATCCGGCGAGCCGAATCCTCGTCGAGGAAGGTGGTTTCGGTGGGTACGCCCGACTCGCGAGCCGCTGTTCCGACGTTGACCGATGGCTCGATGCCCAGGCATCGGATGTCGCGGTCGACGACGTGGCGGAGCAGGTAGCCGTCATTGCTGGCGACTTCCACCACGAAGGAGTCCCTGCCCAGCCCCAGCCGGGCGGCCGCGGTGTCGACGAACTCGCCCGCGTGGCGGACCCAACTGTCGGAGTAGGAGGAGAAGTAGGCGTATTCGGTGAAGGTCTCCTCCGGTGTGATCAGCGCCGGAATCTGCAGCAGCAGGCAGTCGACGCACACCCGCAAGTGCAAAGGGTAGGTCGGCTCGGGCAGGTCGAGTCGGTCGGCGGTGAGGAACGATTCGCACGGCGGCGTCGCCCCGAGATCCAGAACGCTGGACAGCCTGCCGGAGTCACAGAGTCGACAGCGCACAGATCCGATCCTTTGCTCGAAACGTCCCGGCCCCGTCGGAACGCCTGTCGCGGCGCACGGAAGCATGAGCTGCCCGGCGGATCACGAGATGCGCGCGACGAGAACGTCATTCGTGGTACGGGCCGCACTGTCGCGACCGTCAGCGTACCGACGGCAATATCGGCTGGATGACAGATCAGTGTTACAAACTGTGATATAGAGCACATTACATATTCACCTTCATGGTGTTATTCCCGATGCGTATCGAGATCGGTCGCCGGGGGGATTCGAATCAGTTAACATCCCGATCACGCTGCTTCGCGCATACCTCTGATCGGCGAGAGACGTTGTGACACTTGCCGATCAAGTGCCGATGAAGCGCTCGGTAGAGGCGGTCGGGACGCTGCCGGGAAAGACGATCTCCGGATCAGGTAGCAATTCCACCGTTGCCCCAGGAGGGGTGTTCTCTTGATGAAATCGAAGGCTGTCCCGGAATTGACTGGGGCCGCCGAAATCCCACGATCCTTCGCGGTCCCCCTGGTTACCGTCTCGACCCGCAAGGCCTGGCGATCGGAGTACGCACGCCGTCTCGCCATCACCGATTTCGCCGCCGTATCCATCGCTGTGGGGAGTGCGCAGCTGATCCGTTTCAATGGGGGCGGCGCTCCGCCGCTGGCCTGGGAGGGGCCGTACCGGATCGGTTACACGATGGTATCCGGGGCGCTGGTCGTGGGCTGGTTCGCGATCCTGGGTAGTGCGGGCAGCCGTGCGCCGCAATTGATCGGCAGCGGTGTCGAGGAATTCCGGCGGCTGATGTCGGCGACGATGCACCTGTTCGGCGTACTGGCATTCACGTCGCTGGCACTCGAAATCAAGTTCGCCCGAGGGTATCTCGCGATCGCCTTTCCGGCGGGCGTACTGGCAGTGGTCGGTGGACGACTGTGGTGGCGTCACCAGCTTGCCAGGGCACGCCGCCGGGGACGCCATCGTTCGGCCGTACTCGTGGTCGGTACGGCCGAAGCGGCCGCGGCTATGTCCGCGGCGTTCGCCGCAGACCCGGGTGCCGGGTACAACGTGGTGGGCGCCTGCGTGCCGGGTGGGCAATCAGGTGATGTGCCGCTGGCGTTCGCCGGCGGCACGGTCGCTGTCGTCGGTGACGACAGCGCCGTGCTGCGGGCGGTCCTGCACACGCACGCCGACACCGTCGCCATCGGTCCCACCCGGCATCTCGGCCCGACCGAGTTGCGCAGACTCGCCTGGGAACTGGATGCGCTGGGAGTCGAATTCATGCTGGCGCCAGGGGCGATCGACATCGCCATATCCCGGCTCACCAATCGGCAGGTCGCGGGAATGCCGATGATGCACATCGCCGAACCGCAGTACGAGCGGGCTCGGTCGGTCAGCAAAACGGCCTTCGACATCGTCTTCGCGACGGTGTGCCTGCTGCTACTGCTGCCGGTGTTCCTCGCGATCGCGATCGCGGTGAAGACCACCAGCCGCGGCCCGGTTTTCTACCTGTCGGAACGCATCGGCCGATACGGCCTGCCCTTCCGCATGATCAAGTTTCGCAGTATGTACGACGATGCCGACCGATATGCCGAAGCTTTGATCGCACAGCAGGGTGGAAACCCGGTCTTCTTCAAGATGAAGGTCGACCCCCGGGTCACGCCGGTCGGGCGATTCCTGCGCAAGTACAGTCTCGACGAGCTGCCGCAGTTCCTCAACGTGCTGCGTGGCGACATGAGCGTGGTCGGGCCGCGACCGCAGGTTCGGCGGGAAGTCGACACCTACGACCACATGATGCGCCGACGCCTGCTGGTGAAGCCGGGGCTGACCGGCTTGTGGCAGGTCAGCGGCCGGTCGGACCTTCCGCTCGAAGACGCGGTCCGACTCGATCTGTCCTACGTGGAGAACGTGTCCATGCGGATGGACCTGCGGCTGATCGCGCGCACGGTCGGTGTGGTGGCCCGGGGGGACGGAGCTTATTGAAGACCCGCGGGCGGCGGTAGCCGAATGTTCGGACGGTCGCTCATGTCAGACCGTCGAGAACGCGCCCGAACTGGGCTGAGCAGCAGTCGCCTCCGCGGCAGACATGGCGGGCCCAGGCGGGAGGTCGTGTCGAGCCGGCGCGGCCTCACATGGGTGGTCGACCAATGAGAAAAGCCCCTCCGCCGCTTGTCAGAGGGGCTTTCTCCCCTTCTGTTGGGCTGGCAGGATTTGAACCTGCGACCACTTGATGTCGGGGACTGTCGGAACCGACAGTCCCGAAAAGTGATGCGTCACCGCCTGCTGGGGCGATCACCTTGGCGTGCTATTGACCGCAGTGGCGGGTTGGAACAGTTCAATCAGGTTGCCGGTGGGGTCGGCGAGCAGAATTTGGCGGCCGCCCGGGCCGCTGACCAGGTCGCTGCGGAATTCGACGTCGGTGGCGCGGAGCCGTTCGATCTCGGCGTCGAGGTCGGCGACGACGAGGTGGATGCGATTGGCGCCTGGTCCGGCAGTGTCGGCGGGGGTGGCACGTGCGCCAGAACTGGCTGGGCCCGAAAGCAATAGGCGCAGTGGGCCGCGGACGACGTCGGCGAAAGCGGGGATGGCGTTGGTGTGCAAGGTGAAACCGAGGTGGTCGGTGTAGAAGTCGGCCGCTGCCTGGACGTCATCGACGAGGTAGCGGACGCTGGCGTACTCGGTGGTGGATGTTGTCATCGGGCAGTCCTTTTTGTGAGAGTCGGCAGCAGATAGCGGATGCGGGTGTCGATTTCGGCGGCCGTGGCTCGAAACCTCGGGTAAATGTCCTCGTCGCTGCCGTGTGCGGCCGCCGGGTCGGGGATGCTCCAGTGGATCCATCGAGGATCGTCACCGAACTCCGGACAGACCTCACGTGCCTTGTCGCACAGGGTGATCACCGCATCGAAGCGATGATCGGCGAGGGTGTCGAGGTGGCGGGGGAGGCGGCCGGACAGGTCGATGCCGTATTCCTCCCGCAGCACACGCATAGTGTCGGCGTGCATGGCCGGCTTCGGATTACTTCCGGCGCTGAGCACCTCGATTCGGCCGCCGGTGCGCAAGCGCAGCAGCTCTTCGGCGATCGCGGAGCGGGCGCTGTTGCCGGTGCAGACGAACAGCACCGCGAGCGGTGCCGAGGGTTCGAATGCGGTAGGCGCGGGCGTCATTCGTAAGGCCGGGTGCAGTACCGTCCCGGCTCCGGCGAGCATCTCGGCGCTGCGGTCCAGGTCCAGGTGGTAGTAGCTGTCTCGGCCGTCGTGACTGCTGCGCGTGGCGGTGACGAGGCCACCGTCCCGCAGTAGTCGCAGATGGTAGGAGACCAGATTCTGGGGCTCGCCCACGCGGGCCACCAGTTCGCGCACGCGGTAGTCGCTGTCCGACAGCGCGGTCAGCAGCTGCCAGCGCAAAGGGTGCGCGGCGAGATGAACAAATGGTGGGACGGCTTGACGAGTCGACGTCATGAGCCGAGGATAGCAGATAATGCATCAATTGCATTTGATGTATTCACCGAATCGGTCTGCGTCAGGAGCATGGTGTCCAGGAAATCGATGTCGGTCGCGACGGACGAGCTGCGGCGGAGCTGGGGACTGAGCGATGCTGTCATGATCGGACTCGGCTCCATGCTCGGGGCGGGGATCTTCGCTGCCCAGGCTCCGGCGGCGCGGGCGGCGGGTTCGGGACTGTTGCTCGGGCTCGCGGTGGCGGCGGTGGTGGCCTACTGCAATGCGACCTCCTCGGCGCGGTTGGCCGCACGCTATCCGGCCTCGGGCGGCACGTATGTGTATGGGCGCGAACGGCTCGGCGTGTTCTGGGGATATCTGGCCGGATGGTGTTTCGTGGTCGGCAAGACCGCGTCCTGCGCGGCAATGGCATTGACCGTCGGCGCGTACGCGTGGCCGGAGCAGGCCCACGCGGTCGCCGCCGCTGCGGTCATCACGCTGACCGCGGTGAACTATCGCGGCGTACAGAAGTCGGTCCTGCTGACCCGGGTGATCGTGTCGATCGTGCTGGCCGTGCTCGCCGCGGTGGTGGTCGCGGCCTTCACCTCCGGCGCCGCCGACGTCGCACGGCTGGAATGGGGTTCGGACATCACCGTTGTCGGGGTGCTACAGGCAGCTGGACTGCTGTTCTTCGCCTTCGCCGGATACGCGCGGATCGCGACGCTCGGCGAGGAAGTCCGCGATCCCGCCCGCACGATTCCCCGCGCGATTCCGCTCGCATTGGGAATCACCTTGCTCGTGTACGGGATTGTGCTGATCGCGGCGCTGAGTGTGCTCGGGCCACAAGGATTGTCCGAAAAGACCGCTTCGCTGTCGAGCGTGGTGGGTGCCGCCGGTGCCGACTGGCTCGAGCCGGTGGTGCGCACCGGAGCTGTGATCGCCGCGCTCGGTTCGCTGCTCGCCCTGATCCTTGGAGTCTCCCGCACGACGCTGGCGATGGCCCGCGACCGGCATCTGCCGCATGCCTTGGCGGCGGTGCATCCCCGATTCGCCGTGCCGCATCGCGCCGAACTCGTGGTCGGCGCGATTGTCGCCATCGCCGCCGCGACCACCGATGTCCGTGCCGCGATCGGGTTCTCGTCCTTCGGCGTACTGCTCTACTACGCGATCGCCAACGCGGCCGCGTGGACACTGACCCCGGCCGAGGGCCGACCGGCGCGGCTGATCCCCGTGATCGGGTTGCTCGGCTGCCTGCTCCTGGCGTGCACGCTGCCAGCGCTGTCGGTGCTGACCGGCAGCGCGGTCGTGGTTCTCGGTGCCGCGATCTACCTTGTCCGCCGCAGGTCCACCGCGACCGCGTGATTGCGATGAAGCCCGCCGCACGCACGGCACGCGCCCTCCGCGCCCATCTCTCCGAATACCTGCTGGGTTCGGCCCACTAGTACCGATCCTCAGCTGCCATCGCTTTCTCATCGAGGCGGGATCGGTCATGATCCAAGCGGCGACGCGGCGGGTGGCCAGCGGTTTCGGTGGCGGTGCCGGAATGTGGGCGGTGGCCCGGAACTGCTGGAGGTACGCGCGAACCATGCTCGCTTGGCCGCGGTAGCCGTGGTCCCGGATCTCCTCGAACAGCCTGGCGGCGTCGGTGTGGCCCTGGTTCCATCGGTCGTGCAGACAGGGCTTGAACTCGTCGAGCAGGCCCGCGCGGTACCCGGTGCCGTTGTTGACCAACAGTTCCTCCGGGGACAGAGCGCGTGCGAACCGGCGGGCGGTGTTGCGTGCCGAACCCAGGCGGGTCCCGATGGCCCGGATGGTTTCGCCTTCGGCCAGTAGCGCGTGGACTTGGACGTAGCGTTCCCGGGTGCGGACCGCGACCCGGTCGCGGCGTTGCGACGGCTCGATCGGCCCGCCGCCCAGACCAGCAGCGACCTCGCGGAGGTCGGGCAGTCGCGGCTCACTGGGACGCTCGACACCAGAGCTGAGACAGGATCGATGCCGGCGACGGTGCGCTCGACGGCCTCGGCGAGGTTGTGCCAGAGGTGCCAGCGGTCGGCGACCTGGATCGCATTCGGTGCGCCTTTCGTGGCTGCTTCGGCGTAGGCGCCGGCACGGTTGCGACAGACGATCTCGATTCCCGGATGCTCCTGCAGCCAGGCCGTCAGTGTTTCGGCGGTCCGATCGGTCAGGACGTCCACCGGTCGGCGGGTGTTCATGTCGATCGGGATCGTTCCGTAGCGGTGCCCGCGGCGCAGGGCGAAATCATCGACCCCGAGAACCACCGGAGTTGTTCGTCGCGGGTCCGGTAGGGCGCGGATCCTGCGTAGCAGAGTCATCCGACCGACCTGGGCCGCAAGGTGACCGGTCAACCGGGCGTGGGCGCGACCGCCGAGCGCCACGTGACCGGCCGCAGCACTCGTTCCAGCGAACGTGTCCGCCGCGGGTAACGGGCGGCGAGCTGTGGGAACTGCTCAGCGAAAGTTCCTCTCCCGCAGTCAGTGTTGTCGCAGAAGCCAACGAATTGATCAAAACGGACATCCCTGAAGCAGCAGCACCCGCAAATCAGCGGATCTGAACCACCACTTTGCCGAGGGCGCGTCCCGTACCTACGTGGGACAGCGCTTTCGCGGTCTCGTCGAGCGGGAAGGTGTGGTCGATGTGGATTCCGATCCGTCCTGCGACACATGCCTCCGCGAGGGGTGTGAAGTGCGCGGGCCCTTCCTTCACCGCGAGGACTCCGAGAGAACGCCCGGTCACCGATCCGGCGAGCACGCCGACCGTCGTCATCCGCAGCAACGCGCTCGTGGTGCCGCCGACGCAGCGGTACCGGCCGCCGCGGGCGACCGACCTGCGGTAGGCGAAGACCGACCGGTGGGCGACCAGGTCGAGTACTCGGTCGTATGGTCCGGTTCGGGTGAAGTTCTCGACGCGATAGTCGATAACCTCGTCTGCGCCGAGCGTGCGCATGAACGCCAGCTTGTCGGCGTTGTCGACCGCGGTCACGTGCGCCCCGGCGTTCTTGGCCAACTGGATCGCGAACGCTCCGGACCCGCCGCCCGCTCCGTTGATCAACACCGACATTCCGGCAGCCATATCGGCCGTGCCCTGTAGGGCGATCGCCCCGGCTTGGGGCAGGGTCGACGCTTCGGCGAAGCTCAGCGACGCCGGTTTGTGGGCCAGCGCCGATTCAGGAGCCACGGCATATTCAGCGAATCCGCCCTTGAGCATCAGATTGTCGCCGTAGACCTCGTCACCGGGTGCGAACAGGGTGACCTCGGAGCCGACGGCTTCGACCCGTCCGGCGATATCGGATCCGAGAACCGGGCGACCGGGAGCCCGGAGCCCGCCGATGCGCGAATACAGCGGCGTCCCCCGCAGCGTCTCCCAGTCGGAGAGGTTGATCGACGTCGCGTGCACCTGGACCAGCACCTGTTTCGGCGCCGGAGACGGCGTTGGGGTATCCGCGATCGACAGCACCTCGGGGCCGCCGTAGCGGTCGTACACGACGGCCCTCATGCGATACCGGCGCGGAGGATCGAGCGACAGCTTGACACGTGACAAACTCTAGTCGGCGGGCCTCGCCGCGGCCGGCGAACTGTGCGCCGGCCTTCTGTGCGAGTTTGCGACATAACGCATCTCATGTTCTCGGCGCAGGGTGTGGCCTAGGAAGCCGAGCGTGTCGACCGGCCCGACGGCACCGTTGTTCCGGCTCGGCGTGCAGCCCTCGGTCATCCCGGAGATACCGGGCCCCAGGAGACGACCGGCCAGCCACCTTCCGGCGGCTTCCCCTCAGGCACGCAGACCATGCCCCCGCTGATTACCGGCTCTTCGCTCTGCCCGGTCGTGCGATAGACGAGCCGAAAATCGCTGCCCGTGTGCGGAATCAACTCGGAAGAGCGCACAGTCGACCACGGTTCCCGGCGCCATCAGATCGCGCAGGCTGTCACCCTCGCCCAACGCACTCACATGCCGCTGGGCGCTCGTTGGTCGCCTGTCCGAAATCTGGCTCGGATCGATTGGGCGGCACGAACCTTCGCTCGCAGCCATGGGGTTGCGGCGGGATAAACGCACGGGGCCGTGGCTCCAGACCTGATCATAGGACTCGTGCATAACTGCTGTGTGGCGTGGTCTAGGCTGCTGTCCGCTCGACGGATCTTTTCCACCACCTACCGACACCGAAAGGCGCACATAGTGGTTCGTGGAAGACTTTTCGCTTCGATACTCGCGTTGACCGCCACTGTACTGGTCAATGTGGCCGGGCCGGCCAGCGCAACGACCAGCATATGGATCGGGAGAGCGTTCCCAGACGCACACGGCGACTACAGCTGGTGGGTCGTCGCCGAGATCACCTACGTCTGCGAACCCGGCCAGGCCAACGCCCTGTGGGTCAAGGTCGAGTCCGAACGGTTCAAAAGCCCGGAAGGCCAACCCGTCCGTATGAAAGACGAGGCGCTGGATCGGGTGACCTGTGACGGCGAATCTCGGCAGACGAAGGTCAGGGTGCCATTGGGCTACGACTACGGCGAGGGCCCGAATCGCGCAGATGCTCACGACGGCGACGGCATTGAACTCATGACGTATTACTACGATGGCCGTGCGGTCGAGATCACCGCCGCGTTCGCGTACCTGCCGCCTGACGCCGAGGACATGAGCCAGGTCGAGATCCATAAGGACACCACCGAGAACCGGACCCTGACTCTGACTCAGGAATAGTCCTCGGCCCGCAGCGGTCCGCTGCGCAGCGTGCGAGCTTGGAACGTGAGAACCGGCCAGATACTCTGGCCGGTTCTCGTTGTGTTCGGGAGCCTCAGGCGTTGAGCTCCCAGAACCAGGGTGCGTCTTCGTGCCAGAGTGCGTCGCGCGGTCGCCCGCTGTCCACCAGGATGCCGTCGACCCGGCGACTCACGTCGAGGTTATCCGGTTCGGACCACATGGCGAGCGGTTCGACCGTGAACCGGCTATCGAGTGCGAACCACAGGCACACATCCATGTACGGGTGCAGGCCTCGTGCGTCCAGGAGCCGGTACGCGGCGGCGACACCGTCACCGCCGGTTACCGGTAACCACCCGGTATTCGTTGTTGCGCAGAAAGACGACTCCCAGATCGACGCGCTCACCGCCGCCGGGTGCGAAAAGATCTGGGCCGACAAGGCAGGGCTGCCACCGAGTTCCGCGTTGTGGGTGGTGCGGGCGTTTGTTGTCAGTGTCGATGAGTGGGTGGTCGCGATCCCAGGGCTGCGGCGATGCCGGGGCTGTCGAAGCTGATGGGCAGTCCGTGCCCTGGAACCAAGGTGTGGGCGTGCACTCTTGCGAGGTTCGTAGCGGTGTCGTAGGTCAGCGCTTTGTCGTGGTTGAACACCGCCGGTAGTAGCTGGGGACCGGCGTGACGCCGCAGTGGATGCCCGGTGACGAGTGCGTCCCCGGAGAACAACACGCTTTCGGCGGGCATGAGGTAGGCGGTGTGGCCGCTGGTGTGCCCGGGGGTGGGGATCGCGACGAGCCCGCCGGGCAGCGCCGCCAGGGTGGCGGGCTCGACCGCCTGGGCTTGTGGGATGGCCATGCCGATGTGGCCGTGGACCGCGCGCAGGGTGTGGGCGACCCAGCGGCGGCCGCGGCCGGTGGCGAGTTGTTTGAGCATTCCGACTGGTGTGATCTGTTGCAGGTATTCACGTTTGGCGTGGCGCACTTCTTCGGCGCCGGTGTAGACGGGCATACCGACGTGTTCGATGAGCGTCGGGATCGCGCCGATGTGGTCGAGGTGGGCGTGGGTGATCAGCACGGCCCGCACGTCGGCGAGTCGGCGGCCGATCTGGCGGATCGAGTCGAGCACGTCGGCGGTGTCGGCGGGGTATCCGGCGTCTATCACGGTGACCCCGGAACCGTCGTCGATCAATGCCCAGTTGACGTTGGTGCCGGCTACGGCGTAGACGGAGTGGGAAACCTGATCGATTTTCATGTCGGGCCTACTTCTGGATGTCGTGTTCGATGAACCCGATGCCGTCGATTTCCAGGCGCAGATGGTCGCCGGGGGCGAGCCAGCGGCCCAGTTCCATCCCACTTCCACCGGGCAAGGTGCCGGTCGAGAGCAGTTCGCCGGGGTAGAGCTGTTCGCCGTGGGACACGTGCGCGATGGCTTGGGCCATCGAGTACCGGGCATCGTGTGTTCCGGTGCGAGCCACGGTCTGTCCATTGATCGTGACCGTGGCGGTCAATCGGTCGAGGCGGTCGGCGAGCGCGGGCCCGGCGGCCGCGGTCGCCGACATCGAGGTGAGGAAGTGCTTGGCTCGTTGCGGACCGAAACCCGAACGCATCTCCGCCAATTGGACATCGCGGGCGGAGAAGTCGTTGATCACCACCACCGCGGCGATCGCGGCCGCCGCCTGTTCGACGGTGGCGTCGCGCAGCGGAGCACCGAGCACGACGCCGAGTTCGAGTTCGAAATCCAGTGCCCGCGTGTAGGTCGGGGCACTGACCGGCACCCCGGAAGGGACGATGGTCAAGGCGTTGGACATGTAGTAGATCGGCTGCCGATACCACAGCGCGTGTGGCCGGAACGGCGGGAACGTGTGCCGGGTCAGCGTCTCGTAGGTGGTGGCGACACGGGAGGCCGCGGGCAGGAAGCGGCGGGCCAGGCCTCGTGCGGCGTCGACGGCATGCTTTTCGAAGATCATGAAGTCGCGGAACGAGACCGGGCATACCGGCAGGACGACGGTCCCGTCGCCCAGCCCCAGCGCGTCGTAGCGCGATATCTCGAAATCGACGGTGAATGCGGGCTCGATCCTCGGGAACTCCTGGCTGCGGTCGGTTTCGGTGTCGGTGCGCCAGCCCGTGCCGGTGTCGATCTGGGAGTCGATGCGGTGTGCGCTGCGATCGAGGATGCGCCGCATCCGTGGGATCGCGTGGGTGGCGGGGTCGTGGGGGTGGGTCATGCGGTGACCTCGGCGCGTACACCCAGGTGATCGCTAAGGAATTTCGTCGACAGAGCCGTCCACTGCTCGGCATGTCCCATGGCACAGTGGTCGTCCTCGGCATAGAGCACCAGTTGGGCATGCGGTGCGTCGATGGCGATGTCGATCGAGTCCCGGGTGTCGGCGAGGGTGTCGCGGGCGCCGTTGATCACCAGCAGCGGGATGTCGATGTGGCGATAGTGTTGGGCGAGTGAGAATTTCGCCAGCTTGCTCGACAGATCGGCGGGGCCGCTGGCACCGAGGGTCGAGGCCAGCGTCGAGACCATGATCTCGGGCATTCCGATCGCGTTGAGCAGCCCGAAGCTGCGGTCGGCGAGCGGACCGTTGGAGACCGCTACCGTCAGCCTCGGGTCGACGGCGGCCATACGCGTCGACCAGTAGGCGCCGAAACTGAAGCCCAGCATGCCGATCCGTCGCGGATCGATACGCGAGTCAGCGCACAGGTGATCGATGACGGCCGAGTAGATGGTCTCGGCGTCGATGGTCAGCGGCTCGGTGTAGGAGTAGGTGCCGGGCATCTCCATCACGAACACGCCCATGCCGGCGTCGCGTCGGGACAACAGCGGCAGCAGCGCTTCGGCGATGGTGCCTTCCAGACCGTTGGTGACCAGGATCGTCGGTACCGACACAGCACCGGCCGGGAGCATCAGCATGCCGCGGACGGTCTGCGTGCCGACCGGGATTCGCACCACTTCGACGCTCACTCCCATCGCGGCGTCGAGCGAGCACAGCAGCACTTCGCACAGCCGGTTGGAGCGCTCGTAGGCGGCCAGCCTGGCCGGGCTCCACCCCGGCCAGGCGGCGATGAACTCATACACCAGCGCCTTGATCAGCCCATCGATCGCGATCGCGGCATCGGCGGCGTCGGGATGGGCCGCACCGAACCGGTCGACCGCCTCGGGATCGGCCACGGGCCCGCGGTCGGCCAGGATCGTCACCGCGGGCGCGAGCAGCCCGCCCAAGGCGTGCGGATCACGCGGCGCGGCGGGGTCGAGCAATTGGTCGGTCGACGGTCCGCCCAGCCGCAGCAACGCCGTGTCGGCCCGCGCGAGGTGCTGGCGGGCGAAGTCCTCCCAGTACCCGGTCCAGCGGGTGTCGTCGAAGGACCGGCAGCCGTGCAGCTGGCGCTGGAATTCCTCTGGGTCGATCCCGCCGAGGTGGGTGAACCGGTCGGCGAACAGCCTGGGTAGGAACGCTGCCACACCGACGCGCCGGGCCGCACGCTCGGTGGTGTGTGTCATCGCGCGAGCGCTGATGAGCACTCGTTTACCGATCTCCCGCACTGACGCCATTGTTGTGCCTCTCGAACTCGAAATAGCAGAATCTTCTGCTTTTATGAGCGTAGGCACAGGTGATAGCCAAAAGCAAGATGTTCTGCTTTAGTATCGGGCTATGTCCGAAGCCGAGAACGTCGAGCCGCTGCGCCGGCCCGGAGGCCGCGCGGCGAAGGTCCGCGAAGCCGTGCATCGCGCCGTGCTCGAAGCTGTCGAGGAACACGGCGTGGACAAGGTCGGCATCCCCGACATCAGCCGCCGCGCCGGGGTCCGCGACAGTTCCATCTACCGGCGGTGGGGAACAAGAGAGAATCTGGTGCTCGATGTGATGCTCAGCGCGAGCGAGCGCACTCTGCCGCTACCGGACACCGGGTCGCTACGCGGAGACCTGACCAGCTTCGCCACCGCACTCATCGCCTACCTGCAAACCCCTCTGGGCACCGGACTTGCGCGCGCTCTGGCATTCATCACCGACTCCGAACAGATCGCAGAAGCACGAAAGACCTTCTGGCAAACCCGCTACGAAGCCAACCAGGCCATGGTCACCCGGGCGGTCGAACGCGGCGAACTACCCGTCGGCACCGACACCGGGACCGTTATCGAAACCCTCATCGCGCCGATACACTTCCGCCACTTCCTCACCCACGAACCGATGGACGACCGATTCGTCGACCAGCACGTCACCCGCGTGATCCGCGCACTGCAATCCGATCCGGCCGCACAAGCGACGGCCCACGACCCGTCCGGTACCCGTCGACGAACAGGAACGTGAATGACCGGCTCCGAACCCCCACAGTCTTCTGCCTATACCAACGGCCTGCGCACCCGCAAGGAAGTCATCGGCCAAGAGATGAGTCGAATCCCGGCACCTCTCCGATGAACGAGAAACCCCTTCCGACGCTGGTCGGAAGAGGTTTCCTGGGTCGGGCTGACAGGATTTGAACCTGCGACCACTTGACCCCCAGCTCTGGGCCAATGTCATTTGCACACGTCAAACCCGGTATTCGAGCATGCGGCAACATTCCATACGTGCTGGTCGTTCTCGGCCGCGCATAGCGTGTGGCCCCAGATTGGCCCCAGCTTTCGACGGCCAGCCGAATGTCGGCCGGCAGGTTTCTGGTTCGAGTCCAGATGGGGGAGCAGAAACACCAGTTCAAGCCCGCGAATCGGGCTTGATCTGCTTCTTTTCTTGGTCGCTGCTGTTGCGCGCTGGAGGGTGGAGTCGATCTGGGCGAGTTCGTCCTTGACGCCGGTGTGGCTGATTTGGACTTGACCCATAGGGCCAGATCACCGTGACCTGGTAGTAACGACCACCCTTGGATCGGCATCCGTTTCCGGCCGTTGTGGCCGTCGCGACCGGATCGCAGTCCCGCAAACCCAACCAATACGCTGCGGGCGCCGCAGGGCTGTCTCCGCATCGGGTCTTCGGTCTATGCGCCGACCGGTCCTCGAGGTGTCCTCAGATGGCCAAACGCGCCGCGATGCCATCGAGGACGGAGTCCAGACCGATCTGGAACTGCCACTGCAGGTCGTCCTTGCGGGCGGCGTCGTGGATATAGCGTGCGTACATCGGGTAACGGCCCGTGTTCAGCAGCCAGGTCATCTGGGTGGCCAGTCCGGCGCGCGCCTCCTCGCGGGTGGACCAGCCGCGCACGTGGAGCATCTGACTCAGCCTGACCTCCGAGTCGACCGCGCCGTGCACATAGGCGGTGACGGTGTTGTAGACCGCCATGGCGGTGTCCACGTCGAGCCCGAGGCCGTCGAGTGCGACGAGGACCGCTTCCGTCACGGCCAACTGGTTCGGGGTCGGCGCGCCGCACGGCACCCGCGTCGCCCACGAGTGCGCCACCAGGACATCCCGTATGCGCAGGGCGACCGACCGCAGGGTCGCGCGCCAGCCGTCCTCGCCGTCGGGTAGATCCAGCTCTCCGTAGACGAAGTCGACCATCAGCTCGAGTAGCTCGTCCTTGCCGGTGACGTAGCGGTAGGCGGCCATGGGGGCGACACCGAGTTCGGTGGCCAGGCGGCGCATGGTGACCGCATCGAGTCCCTCGGCGTCGGCGACAGCGACAGCGACCGCGGCGATCCGCCGGGGAGTGAGGGTGGTGCGGGGGGCCGGCGCCGGCCGTTCGATGCGCTCCCACACCGAGACGTGGTCCTTGTCCTCGCTCGCCGGCTGTCGCTCCTGGGAGGCCACCGCTGGGATCCTTCCGTCGAATAATGTCGTGTACATCGTACCTGAAGTGGACGTCGTACACGTCCGTGTGTACGTTGTATTTCATGGATACAACGTACACACGATCGAGGGCTTTCCGTGGCTGACGCGACTACCGACACCCTGCGCACCGCAGTGATCATCGGCAGCACCCGGGACGGACGGTTCGGTCCGGTCGCCGCCGACTGGATCGCCGGCCACATCGCACAGCGCGAGGACATGACGGCCGACCTGATCGACCTCGTGGAGACGCCCCTGCCGACCGTTTTCCCGGCGTTCGGGCAGGCTCCTTCCGACGATGCCACGGCACAGCTGGGCGCAGTGTCGCCGCGGCTGGCCCACGCTGATGCCTTCGTGATCGTCACCCCCGAGTACAACCACAGCTTCCCCGCGTCGTTGAAGAACGCGCTCGACTGGCACAACGAGCAGTGGCACGCCAAGCCGGTCGGCTTCGTCTCCTACGGCGGCCTAGCCGGCGGGCTGCGCGCCGTTGAGCATCTTCGTGTCGTGCTCGCCGAACTCCACGCGGTCACGATCCGCAACACAGTCAGCTTCCACAACTACGGTGAGGTCTTCGGTGTCGACGGCAAGCCGTCCGACCCCCGGTGCGACGTCGCCGCCAAAGCTCTGCTCGATCAGCTCAGCTGGTGGGGGCAGTCCCTGCGCGAGGCCAGACGCGTCCGCCCGTACGCCGTCTGACGTCGAAGGACGCCGACCGACATTCTCGCGCTTCTTCTTCGTGGCGCTCGCCGGACGGCGGATCCGCACAGCAGGCGTCCCCGGCCGGCCGGGGCGACCTCGAGCACTACTGCCCCGGATTCCTCTCAGCGACCGAGGCGGACCCCCAGCCCATACGCGCAAGCCGACCGCATGGCCTGAATCCCTCGTCGCAGCAGGTCGGCCTCTACCGAAAGCGAACACCGATGCCTACGAATCCCCTCGAACGTGCCAGGGACATCCTGGTCCGCCCTTTCTCCCTCGGCAGCCTCACGCTGCCCAACCGCGTGGTGATGGCGCCGATGACGCGCGAATTTTCCCCTGGAGGTGTGCCGGGCCACGACGTGGCGCAGTATTACGCCCGACGGGCGGCCGCCGGGATCGGTCTGATCATCACCGAGGGAACCTATATCGGCCATGACTCGGCGGGCAGCAGCGCCCGGGTCCCGCACTTCTACGGCGACGAGGCTCTGGCGGGCTGGTCGGCTGTGGCCGAGGCGGTCCATCAGGCGGGAGGCCGGATCATGCCGCAGTTGTGGCATGTCGGAATGGATCGCACCGTCGGCAATCCGCCGGTCCCCGACGCCCCGCGGATCGGCCCTTCCGGCATCGCCCTGGACGGCACGAACTCGGGGCGAGAGATGACCCGGGCGGACATCGACGATGTGGTCGCCGCGTACGCCTCGGCGGCGGCGACTGCCGAGGCACTGGGCTTCGACGGCGTCGAGATCCACGGTGGCCACGGCTATCTGATCGACCAGTTCCTGTGGGCCCACACCAACCGGCGCATCGACGCCTTCGGAGGCGACATCGTGGGCCGTACCCGTTTCGCCGCCCAGATCGTGGCCGCCTGCCGGGACAGCGTCTCCGGCGACTTCCCGATCTCCTTCCGGTTGTCGCAATGGAAGGTGAACCACTACCAGGCGCGGATCGCCGACACGCCGCAGGAGCTGGAGACCATACTCGGCCTGCTGGTCGACGCCGGCGCCGACGCTTTCCACTGCTCAACCCGGCGGTTGCAACTCCCCGAGTTCGAGGGCTCCGACCTGAACCTGGCGGGCTGGGCCAAGAAGCTTTCCGGGAAACCCGCCATCACCGTCGGCTCGGTGGGCCTCAGCAACGAGTTCTCCCAAATGTCACCAGCCGAAGTCACGGACATCGGCGAACTGCTCGACCGCATGGAGCGCGACGAGTTCGACCTCGTGGCGGTCGGCAGAGCCCTCCTGGGAGATCCCGAGTGGCTGGCGAAGGTCCTCGCCGGCCGCATCGACGAACTCACTCCCTTCCACGGGGGCCTCCTCGGCAGTCTCCGCTGAGCGCGGATCCACCGACCTGTTGGTGACAGATAATCGAAGGATTGGAGCAAGGCACAATGCACACCCGACCTACTCTCGGTGATCCCTCGCGTGCTACCACTGCCTACGAGGTAGCCTCACGGTTCGCCGAAGGGCTGCAACGGTCAGGCGCGGCACGCGACGCGTATGGCTACGACGCCGCTTTCGCGGCAGATGTATTGTGGGGCAGTCCATATGGCGCTTCGGTAACTGGCTACACCGAATTGAACGCCATCCACCGCCGCTTGATGAACGCACAGGTCGCGCCACCGTCACACTTCGAAGTCGTCGGCGCGACCTCGCCCGCGCCAGGGGTCGTGCTGACCCAGATCCGCAGGCTCGCCGCCGAAGCGGGCGGATTCTCCGAGATCGCCATGTACGTACTGATCGAGAAGGATGGCCGATGGTGGCTCGCGGGGGCGCAGAACACGCCGATCACGGATCCACCCCAACGAACCGAGTCCAGTTCATGACCTACTCGCGTAGGAATGTCTCACGCGCGGTGGTCGATGTCACGAGCTATCGAACATACGTGCGAAGTAATTGCATACCGGATGGCCGTCCGTCGAGACGGGCACGCTGATCGGTAACTGACGGCGGTTGAACTCTCCAGGCATTGCGCTATCGGACGCCAGCGCGGTGTTGTCGGTGCGCCGGTACACAATCGGGACGTCCTGGAAACGCTGCGCTCGCGGCGGCACGGCGAAAGTATGAGATTTTGACTGGCTCGGGTCGAATCCGGCCCCTCGCCGATGAACGAGAAAACCCCTTCCGATGCTGTTCGGAAGGGGTTTCTTCTGTCGGGCTGACAGGATTTGAACCTGCGACCACTTGACCCCCAGTCAAGTGCGCTACCAAACTGCGCCACAGCCCGTTGCGTCCGCTGTGCGGGCGCTCGAAGAGATTACCGCACGAGGCTGGAGGGGTGCTAATCGCCTGGTCAGAGTGGGTTGAAGTGTTGGGCTGACCGGGGGTGGATCGCCGGTCGGGGAGGGGTGGGCGGTCAGCGGTAGTCGTCCACGTGGTCTACGGCCCATTGGGCGAAGGTGCGGGCGGGTATGCCGGTGACCGACTCGGAAGTGGGGCCGACCGGGCTCGGTTCCGAGCCGGCCTTCGCCCACATGTCGAGGACGGGGCGGTAGTAGACGTCGGCTGCTTCCTCATAGGTCAGTTCGATCAGTTGGACCGGCTCGCCCAGGGCGGCGGCGATGGCGGCGACCTGCTGGTGGTGCGACAGGGATTCAGGGCCGGTGAGCGGGTAGGTCTTGCCCGCGTGGGAGGAGTCGTCGAGCGCCGCGATGGCCGCGTCGGCGATATCGGCTTCGTGGATGGGGGTCAGGTGCAGGTCGGGGAAGGGGACGCGGACGACGCGCTCGGCCTTGATGGTGGGAAACCAGGTGCGGGCGTTGGCGGCGAAGGCTCCCGGCCGCAGGACGGTCAGCGGCAGGCCGGATGCTCGCAGCGGGTTCTCGACCGCGAGATGCCTTGCGCCGATGGGGTTCTGGTCGTTGTCCGCCGCGATGGACGACAGCAGCACGACGTGAGCGACACCAGCGGCCTCGGCGGCGTCGATGAAGTTGCCGATGCCTTCCTCGGCGGCGTAGCAGAAGACCTTGTCCACACCCGCGAGCGCGGCGGTGACCGATTCCGGGTCGGTCAGGTCGAGTCCGACGAGTTCGACATCGTCCGGCACGGTGGTCTCGGCGGGGCGAGAGCTGGCCGCGCGCACCGGTTTTCCGGCCGCGCGCAGCTGGTCGACGACAGTCCGGCCGACGATGCCGCGAACGCCGGTGACGAGGTAGGTCATGAAATATCTCCTTCGGAAAGGGAATCGGTGAGATGGGCGAGAATGCGGCGCAACTGTTCGCCGTAGCGCTGCTCGAATTCGGCGGTCTGGGCCTCCACGCCGAACAGTTCGCGAACCTGGACCGGCAGCAGCAGTGGGGCGATGACCATCCCCATCACCGCGAGCTGAAACGCGGCCGGGTCGAGGTCGGCGGCGACCTCGCCGCGCTCTTGACGGCGCCTGGTCTCGGCGATGTCGGTCTCGGAGATCGGGTGCGTACCGGTCGGCGCGGCATCGGACAATCCCCGCCACATGAGCAAGCGGATGCCGCGGGGGTCGCGCAGACCGTCGCGGAGATAGTTCGTGACCACCTCCGCCAACGGCAGCGCCGGATCGCTGAAGGCGGCCTCACGCTCCAGCCAGTTCTGCTGGAGCGCCTGGTAGAGACCTTCCTTGCCGCCGAAGTAGTAGGTGATCAACTGCTTGTTGACACCGGCCCGCTCGGCGATGTCACCCACCCGGGCACCGGCGTAGCCCTTGGCGGCGAACTCCTCCAAAGCGGCCTCGAGCAGGCAGCGTCTGGTGCGTTCGGCGTCGCGGACGCGGTGAGCGGGATCAGGTGTGCGGTGTGGCGCCACAGACCCAGATTAGGTCATTATTTTACAAATGGCTAATTGTTTTAGACGCTCGGTGGATAGTCGAGGTGTGTTGCCTCGCACCGCAACCGCCCCATCGCTGTCAGACGAACGTCAGGGGCGGAGACGCCGGAAAGGTCACCGGAACGGCCGCCGGTGCGCGGTGGAAGGAGCTCGGCAGCCACTCCAGTTCGTCGGCGGGCACCGACAGCCGGATCTCTGGAAGGGCGTCCAGCAGTTGGTCGAGCGCTTCCTGGACGATGACCATGGCGACCGACTGGGCAGGACAGGTGTGTGGCCCGGCGCCCCAGGCCAGGTGCGAACGGTTGCCCTGGCGTTCGCCTGCCACCGCCGCGGGATCGTTGTTGCACGCCGCCAGACCGATCAACACCGGTTGGTGCTGGGGCAGCCACACATTCCCGACGATCTGCGGCTGGTTCGGGTATCGCACGCAGGAAATCGCAGTGGGAGGATCGGTGAACAGCACCTCGTCGATGGCGTCCCGGGTGGACAGCGCTCCGCCGAGCAGTTCGCCGCCGAATCGTTCATCGGTCAGCAGCAACAGCACGGTGACCGCGATGAGGTTCCACGTCGGTTCGGCGCCCGTGGTGTACAACGAGGCCATCTGCTGCACGAGTTCGGTTTCGCTCAACCGAGCCGGATGCTGTACCAGCCAGGACGCCACATCCGCCGCGGGCGCCGCGCGTTTGGCCGAGATCACCTCGAGCATCGCCGCGGCGAGCGTTCGATGGCCCGCCTCCGCCGAGGCCGCGTCGGCGGCGTCGCGCAGGCTCATCATCGCCGTGTAGGCGTTCTGCCGGACCTCCGGCGGGAATCCCAATACCTCTTCCAGCACCCTGACGGTGAGCGGGATCGCATACTGGCTGAGCAGATCCGCCGAACCGGCCGCGCAGAAACCGTTGATCAGGGACAGCGCGGTGTGTTCCACGGTGTCGCGCAGCGCGTGCAGGTCGATGCGATCGAGGCTGCCGGTGACGGCGTTCCGGTAGCGAGCATGCTCCTCTCCCGCCGTCCGCGACGCGTCCGGCCGCCAGCGCATCGCCCACGGCACCGGACATCCTTCCGGCACGTTCTGTTCCCATTCGCTGGGATCGGCCGAGAAATGCACGGCGTCGGTGAGCACGTCCAATGCCGTGCGGTAATCGATGATCAACGTCGCGGGCACCTCCGGCGCTACTTCGACCGGGACGAGCGGACCGTGATCGCCGCGCATCCGCCGGTATGCGGCGTGCGGGTCGGCCGCGAACTCGTTCGAATACAGCTTCACCCGCGTGCACCGTGGCGATCGAATGGCAGCGCAAGAGACGAGGGATCAGTCAAGACAGGCTCCTGGAAAGGAAATGCACGATCGAGAGCGGAATCCGCACGACTTCTCTGGCGTACGCGAATCCGGCCCTGCGCGGAATAGCCGGGTCGGCTACCGAGGGAAAGCGTGTGTGAGAGACCGACGACACGCAGCGGGTGAAAATAGTCGCAGGCCTGCCGATCGGATCGTGAATCCTGGCGATCCGTGTACCCGGTGCCACCTCGACACTTCTGAACTCCCCTGCTTACGCCGCCGGCATTCGGCGCCACGGCCGAACCCGGCAGTTATACCGACCGGTCTGCCAAAAGTGTTCGACCACAGCGTAATTCGACCAACGAGGGGAGCATACCCAGGTCTGTCGTCCTTCGCAGCGCGAGCAATTCGAGACAGCCATGCCCCGGCGAGCCATTCGCATCCGCGACGTTCTGCCCGGGCATGAATATCTGTGAACGCATCTCTGACAACGCGTGAACTGATCACCTCCGACGTGGTGCGTCAAACCATGACACTCGTGGGCGACGACTGCGCAGGGGCCTGCACGACAGTCAATTTCGAACGTTTGCGCAGCGTGAATCCCAGCGTCTCGTACAAATGGATCGCCGACGTATTGCCGGCGGAAGCGTGCAGAAACGGTGTCTCACCCCGCGCGCGGATGCCCGCGCCGACCGCGCGGACCAGGCGCGTGGCGAAGCCGCGGCCACGGAATCCGCCGTCGGTGCACACGGCGCTGATCTCGGTCCAGCCCGGCGGGTGCATGCGCTCTCCGGCCATCGCCACCAGTCTGCCGTCGACCCGCAGACCCAGATAGGTGCCCATCTCGATGGTCCGCGGAGCGAATGGGCCGGGTTGGGTGCGAGCGATCAGCTCGAGGATCTCGGGCACGTCCGCCGCGGTCAGCAGTTCCAGTTCCGGGTCGTGGGCGACGCGCAGGGCGGTGCCGTCCATCTGCACCGAGTCCATTTGGTTCAGGACCGTCCAGCCGTCGGGCGGCACGTGGCCGTAGCCGCGCAACGCGGTGCTGCCGCCCGGTCCGAGAAGTGTGGCCAGGTCGGCCCAGTCTCGTTCGTCCAGCACCGGCGGGTGGCCGACGAACCTGGCGACCTCCGGGTCGTAGCGGCCGATCCGGCCCACCCAGCCGGCGAACCGGCGGTGTTCGCCACGCAGCGACGCCCGCACCGGGTCGTCGAGCGGGTGTAGCGAGGTATCGACGTCGACAATCGAATCAGTGGTCACCGCGCACTCCTCCACAACAGCGTCCGACGAGAGAACGTTAGCGAGGCGCACGATCACCCGACACGGGTTGCGCTCACCGCGATTCCGATGCGTCGACCCGCGTGGAGGAACGGGCGGGTCATCGCGCGTGTGTCGAAACCATCGGTGTCTGCGGCGTATTCGCGCCGGTGCGGAAGTCGGGCGCGAACGCCGCCGCCGTCGCCAGGGCCGAGGCCGCGAAGCACAGCAGCACCGCCCAGCCCAGTGACGCCGCCGACGCGGTTCCACCGAACGCCAGTAGTACGCCGGTGGTGAGGGCGATGCAGAACGTGGCCGACAGCCGCTGCGTCAACTGTAGGAAGGACGCGGCCACCCCGTGCAACGACGAGGGCGAGAACGCCAGCGTCACCGCCCGCAGCGGCGGCTCCACCACACCGCTGGTGAGACCGCAGGCGACTTGGATCGCGGCCAGCACGAGGAACAGAATCCACCCGTCCAGGAACAGTGTCGTGGCGGCGGTCGCCGCCATGCAGGCGGTTTGGACGACGAGCCCGTAGGCGACGACCACGGACCCGTGCACCGCGAAAAGACGTTGCCCCCAACCCGCCGCGAAGATCCGGGCCAGCGCGGAGGGAATCAGTGCCAGCGCGACCACCAGCGCGGGGATCTTGTGGACCTGGAGGAAGTACACCGTCTTCACCGTGGTGAACGCGAGCATCGATCCGAACCACAGCAGCGCCACCACATTTCCCGCGACATAGCCCCGGGAACGCATCAAGGGCGGCGCGAACAGCGGCAGACGGCCGCGGCGGGCGTATGCGCGCTCCCAGATGGCCAGTCCGGTGACGAGAAGCCCGCTCGCGCCGACGATGGCGGCGACCGCTGGGGCGGGGAGACCTGGATCGATGACGGGGACCGTCACGATGACGACGAGCAGCCCGAGCGCCGCGATCCCTGGGAGGTCCAGATCGGTCGAGCGGCGCCCACGGACGTCCCGAGGGAGCCCGCGGAGGCCCAGCGCGACCGTGGCGAGCGTGAACGGCACGGGTAGCACCAGCACGGCGCGCCAGCCCAGATCCGGCGGCAGCACCCAGAGTGCCGTCCCGGCGAGGACCGGCCCGGCGATCGCGGCCAGCGCGCCCGCGGTGGTGTATGCCGCGAGAGCGCGCAGGCGGGCGGCTCCGGTGAAGACGTCCTGGATGACGCCGAGCACCTGCGCGCTGATCACCCCCGCGCCGAAGCCCTGCACCAACCGGCCCGCGATCAGCGGCCACGCGCCGGGGGCGAACGCGGAGACGACGGCGCCCACGAGGAACAGCCCGAGTCCGGCGACGAACAGGTTGCGGCGGCCGTACGCGTCGCCGAGCCGCCCGGCGGGGGCGAGCCCGAGGCCGAAGGTCAGCGAGTACGACGCCAGGTACCACTGCACGTCCGAGTTCGCCAGACCGAGCGTCGACCGCACGTCCGGCGCCGTGAAAGCGACCGCCGCGGAGTCGAGCAGCGTCGCGAAGCCCGCCCCCAGGCAGCACCAGAGAGCGGCAGCCCGATCACGGATGACCGGTGGGCGGGTGACCGAGGATTGCGGTGAGTGCCTCAATTCGGCACCTGTCCCGCACCGCCGTGCGGCCTGATCCGGCCGCCGGTGGTCGTCGCATGCATGCCGGAAGTATCGAGCCGCGACGAATCGATCGGAAGCTTTAGGATCGCCCCGATCTCATGGCCGATCGCGCGGCAGGCGGGCCGGAGAGGCGCCGAATCCCACGCTTTCTTGACCTGCCGGTCGAAAACTATTACGGTTCGGATCATGGGCAGACCGCGCAACTTCGACCCGGACACGGTGGTGGAACGGGCCATGGAGGCGTTCTGGACCCATGGGTACGCCAACACCTCGCCCGCGCAGCTGGCCGAGGCCACCGGGGTCGGCAAGGGGAGTCTCTACCACGCTTTCGGTAGCAAACGCGCGTTGTTCGACCAGGCTTTGGATCGCTACGACCGGCTCGGTGCCGAGCTGGCCGCCGAGATTCTGTCCCGCCCGGGTTCCACTCGCGACTGTCTGGCCACGTTCCTGTGCGGTCTGGTGGATTCCGACCTGGCCCAGCCGGTTCGGCGCGGCTGCTTGGCGGTGAACACCGCCATGGAACTGGGTGGACGCGACCCGGAGATCACCCGGGCGGTCCGCGCCATGCAGGACCGTGTGATCGGAGCGTTGGAGACTCGCATCGATCAGGGGCGGCGCGACGGTGACGTGCGCGCCGAGGCCGACCCTCGGGCGGCGGCCGAATTCTTGATGAACACCATCGTCGGCCTGCGAGTGATGGCCAAGACCTACGATGCGCCCACGTTGCATCGCGTCATCGATACCGCTTTGACCAGCCTCTGAATTCCGATGCCCGACCGTCGGCCGCTTGCTGCCCACATTATTGACCTGTAGTTCAAGAAAGAAAGGTTCCCTCATGGATCTCGAACTGTCCGGCAAGACCGCCGTCGTCACCGGCGCAAGTCGCGGCATCGGCCTCGCGGTGGCGGAGGCGTTGACCGCCGAAGGTGTCCGGGTGGTCGGCGCCGCGCGCACCATCACCCCCGAGCTCGAAAAGGCCAGTGTCGCGGCCGTTCCCGTCGACCTCTCCACTTCCGAGGGGGCAACTCGGTTGATCGATGCCGCCCTCGAAGAACTGGGCGGCGTCGATATCGTGATCAACAACGTCGGCGCGGTGAACGCCGCGCGCCTGGAGTTGGGCGGATTCCTCGAGGTCGAGGACGCGCAGTGGCGCGAGCTGTTCGACCTGAATCTGTTCAGCGCGATCTGGGTGACCCGTGCGGCCCTGCCCAGCCTGCTGGAGCGGCGCGGCTCGATCATCACCATCTCGTCGATCAACAAGCACATTCCCGCCGCGGGCCCGGTCGGTTACAGCGAGGCCAAGGCCGCGTTGACCGCGCTCACCAAGCGGCTCAGCGAGGAATTCGGGCCGCGCGGAGTGCGGGTCAACACCGTCTCTCCCGGCGTGGTCGGCACGCCGCTGTGGCGTGGACCCGATGGCGTCGGTGCCAAGTTCGCTGCCGCGCAGGGCGTTTCGCAGGAGGAACTGCTCGCGGCCGTGCCCGAGCAGTTCGGCATCGCCTCCGGCCGGATCAGCGAGCCGGAGGAGGTCGCCGCTCTCGTCGCCTTCCTCGCGTCACCGAAAGCCGCCAATATCGTCGGTGCGGACTACGTCATCGACGGAGGCACCTTGAAGATCGCCTGACCGAGCCCGCGGCGGGAGTGCTCACCGCTCCCGCCGCATCGGCTTCCGACTTGAATGCGTTCGCGCACTTCATATTCCGGATCAGACCGCGACTGTCGCGTCCGGCAGCGTAGGCGTGTAGCGTGGCTGGCCGAGCAGCGCGGATAGGAGCGGACCGGTGCGTGTCCATCATCTGGATGCCGGGGGAACTCGTCCCTTCGGAGGCCGTTTGTTCGACGGCAGGCCGGGGTTTCGGCGTGCGGCCGCCGGGGCGTGTCATTGCCTGGTGATCGAGCACTCCGCCGGGCTGGCCTTGGTCGACACGGGTTACGGCGAGCAGGCGCTGACCCGGCCGGATGCCTGGGTGGGTCGTCAACTCATCCGGCAATCGAATCCGGTACTCGATCAGCCGATCGCCCGCCAGATCGAGGCGCTCGGTTTCTCCCGCGACGACGTCCGGGACATCATCGTCACGCATCTCGATCTCGATCACGCCGGTGGCCTCGCCGATTTCCCGCGGGCCACCGTGCATGTACACCGAGCGGAACTGGACGCCGTCGCGGGGCCGTTCGGCCGGCGCGAGAAGTTGCGGTATCGGCCGGTGCAATTCGAGCACGGACCCGCGTGGTCGGTGTACGACGAAACCGACAGCGACGCGGAGCGCTGGTTCGGGTTCCGAGCGGTGCGAGAACTGCGGGGACTGCCCCCGGAAATACTCCTGGTTCCGCTGGCCGGACACACGCTTGGTCACGTCGGTGTCGCGGTCGACACCGGAAACGGCTGGCTGTTGCACGCCGGTGACGCATACACCTACCACGGGCAGATGAGTGCGAAGCCGTCGATGCCGTTGGGTGCGCGAATCTTCCAGTGGTACGTGGACACTCGGCGACAGTCCCGCATCGAGAATCAGCAGCGGCTACGGGAACTCGTCCGCGACAACGGCGACGCGGTGACGGTTTTCTCCGCCCACTGTGCGACGGAGTTCGAACGACTCCGCGGTTGACACCCGACGTCCGGAGCGGCACGCGCCTTCCGTGATCCGATGCCGAGGGATCAGTGCGACGGCCGGCGCCGAAGGCCGGGTTCAGCGTCGGGTGAGCGCCCGCGCCACGCCGCGGAAAAGTTTGCGCCGAAGGCTCGCTCGCGCCCTGGCGAGCAGCGGTGGTTCCGGCTTCGGTGCGGTCGCGCCGAAGCGGGGGAAGAGCGCGAGCGCGTTGTCGCGCTGGATGTTTCGCCGCGTGGTGTCGTCACATCCGGGAAAGGTGTCGAGCCCGGCGTTGAAATAGTGCACGGCGGGTTCGGGCGCGAAGGGCCAGTCGCTGCCGTAGAGCACGTGCCCGGGTTCGGCGAACGCGAGCAGGGACGGCAGTGCCGCTGCGCTCGCTGACAACGCGGTATCGAAATAGAACCCGGCGAAGTCGTCCAGGATGTCCAGCGGGCTGCGCCCGGTGTCGTTGAAGATGGCCAGTGCCATGCGGTGTGCGGCGTAGGGGACGAACCCGCCGGCGTGGGCGAGGACGAAGCGGATGTTGGGATACCGCCGCCGAATGCCATTGCGTACGAGCAGGTACGCCGCGCGGGTGGTGTCGAGCAGGAAATCCGCGGCGAATGGCGCGACGCCCGGCACGGCGGGCGCGGGCAGGTCCGCGGGGTGGACGAACGCGACGGCCGATCGCCGGTCCAGCACCCGGAAGAGTTCGTCCTGCCCGTCCTCGCCCAGATAGGTACCCGCCGCGTTGCCGAGCAGCACGACGCCGTCGGCGTGCAGGTCGTCGAGGGCGCGTCGCGCCTCGGCGGCGGCCGCGGCGACGTCGGGCATGGCCAGGGTGGCGAAGAACCCGAACCGGCCGGGTTCGGCGTGTACCAGCGCGGCGGTGTAGTCGTTGACCGAGCGGGCGAGTTGGGCCGCCTCGGCCGGATCGGCCAGGAAGGTGGTGCCCGGCGTCGACACCGACAGCACCGCCGAGGCGATCCCGGCGCGCGTCATCGACGCACCCGCCGCCTCCGGGCTCCACTCGGGCAATGCGCGCCCGCCCGGGGCGGTGACACCGTGCGCACGCAGCGCTCCGGCGTAGTCCGGCGGGATCAGGTGCTGATGCACGTCGATGCGATTCATGGGTTCGAGCACTCCTTTCTCCGGGCGCGCCGGGGCTCGGAGAGGTCCGACCCCTCACTCTGGCGTACCCCTGGGCCGTCAGGCAACCAGTTCTGATGATTTCATCATTTTTGCTTGACAGACTATTTCCGCATAACTGATGATTGCATCAGATCAGCGATCTGGGAGGTAGTGGTGACAACCGACAGTGCCGCCGAGACCGGGCGGATGGTCCGGGTCGGCAATCGAGACATCTTCTGCGGCGAAGCCGGTGCGGGCGCCGCCGTGGTGCTCCTGCACGGGGGCGGGCCGGGCGCCAGCGGCAGGTCGAACTACTCCCGCAATATCGAGGCGCTGGCTCGGCGTTTCCGGGTGATCGTCCCGGACATGCCCGGCTACGGGCGCTCCACCAAGCACATCGACCATTCCGACCCGTTCGGCGACTTGGCCGCGGCGATCGGCGGCCTGCTGGACGCCCTCGATATCGACTCGGCCCACCTGATCGGAAACTCCTATGGGGGAGCGGCGGCGTTGCGGCTTGCGATGGACCGGCCCGAAAAGGTGCGCAAGCTGATCCTCATGGGACCCGGCGGTGTGGGCACAACGCGCGCGTTGCCGACCAAAGGCTTGCAGTCGCTGCTGTCCTATTACGGTGGTGACGGTCCCAGCCGGGCCAAGCTGGCCGAGTTCATCCGGGATTATCTGGTTCACGACGCCGGCGGCGTCACCGAGGAGATCATCGACGACCGTTACCGGGCCAGTCTCGATCCCGACGTGCTCGCCGACCCACCCTTGCGGCGTCCTTCCGGCCCGGGGGCATTGCGGACGCTGTGGCGCATGGATTTCACCCGCGACTCCCGGCTGTCGGGCGTGCGCAACCCCACGCTGGTGATCTGGGGCGCGGAGGACAAGGTGAACCGGCCCGCCGGTGGACGAATGCTCGCCGAGCGGATGCCGAACTGCGACCTGTACCTGGCGGCCGAGACCGGTCACTGGGTGCAGTGGGAGCGCGCGGAGCTGTTCAACGAGCTGGCCTGCGCGTTCCTCGGAGCGGCGGGATGAGCGAGCGCACGGGCCGCGGAGCAGGCGGGTCGGTGTTCGGTGCGGTGCATCTGGGCTATGTGGTGGTGCATTCGCGGCGGCTGTCCGACTGGCGCCGGTTCGGCGCGCTGGCCATCGGGGTGCACGTCGACGAACTGGACACCGACGCGCTGCGCTTCCGTTTGGACGACCATGCCTGCCGATTCCTCATCCGGCACGGCGCGGCCGAGGACGTCACCGCGCTGGGCTGGCAGGTGGACGATCACGCGACCTTCGACCGGATCCTCGCGCGGGTCAGCGACCGCGGCGTGCCGATCGAAGAAGGCACCGCCGAGCAGGCGGCGGCGCGCGGAGTGCAGCGGCTGTGGCGCTTCCCCGGCCCGAAGGGCATCGCCACCGAGATCTTCACAACTCCGGTGACCAGTCCGGAACCGCTGCGGATGCTCAGTTCCGGCTGGGTCACCGGAGAGGCGGGAATGGGTCACGTGGCGATCGTCTCCCGCGAGCCGGAGTCGATGCGCGGCTACTACGACACGGTGTTCGATGCGCGCCTGACGGACTACATCGACGAGAACATCTCCGGCTTGACGATGAAGATCCGGTTCTTGCGGGTCAACGAGCGTCATCACTCGATCGCGATCGCGAACCTGCGCGGGGTGAAGCTCGATCCGCTGCGAACACGGGTGCAGCACATCAATATTCAGTCCGCGAGCCTGGAGGACATGCTGGCCGCGTTCGGACGGGTCACCGAGCTGGGCTTCCGGATGGCGTGGTCGGTCGGCCAGCACACCAACGATCGCGAGTTGTCGTTCTATTGCGTGACGCCGTCCGGCTTCGAGCTGGAGGTCGGGTGGAATCCGGTGGTGATCGGCCCGGAACTGGAATCGACATGGGAGCCGAGCACCTATCAGGGCATCAGCATCTGGGGTCACACCACGGTGGGGGAGACGGTGCTGGGCAAGTTCGCTCAGTTCCGCCAAGCCCTGCGGAGCATGCGGACTCCCGAAACCACGGTCGCCGAACTCACGGGAGGACTGTCGCGATGAGCGCATTCGATGTCGATGTCGTGGTGGTCGGCCTCGGCCCGACCGGTCTGACCCTGGCCAACCTGTTGGGACGGCGGGGTGCGCGCGTGTTGGTGCTGGAACGGGAGCCGGAGTACTACGGGTTGGCCCGCGCGGTCTACACCGACGACGAAGGCATGCGGGTCTTCCAGACCGCAGGCGCGGCGGACGAATTGGCGGCGGACATGAACGTCGACTCGACCGTGCAATGGGTGCGCGGGGACGGTTCGGTGCTGGCCCAGTTCCACTCGACCGATCGACCGCTGGGCTGGCCGGTGGTCAACTTCCTGTACCAGCCGTATCTGGAGAACACCCTCGAACGGGCGCTCGACCGCTATCCGCACGTCACGGTGCGGCGCGGTCGCGAAGTGGTCGACTTCGACCAGGACGCCGACGGCGTGGGCGTCGAGCACGCCGAATGCCGGGGCACCGGCTACGGCAAGTACCCGGCGGACACCGATCCGCGCACGGCCGATCGGGTGCGGGCGAAATTCCTGGTCGGCTGCGACGGCGGACGAAGCGTGGTGCGCACCAAGCTCGGCATCGAGATGGCCGGCACCAGTTTTCCGGAACGGTGGCTGGTGGTCGATCTGAAAGCCCGCGACGGTGTCGACGCGTTCCGGCATCTGCCGTATTTCAATTTCGTGTGCGACCCCGAACTGCCGATCGTGTCCTGCCCGCAGCCGGACCGGCATCACCGGTTCGAGTTCATGCTGTCGCAGTCTCAGACCAAGGAGGAGATGGAGGACCCGGAGACGGTACGCCGTCACATCGCCCGTTTCGTCGACCCGGACGAAGTCGAGGTGCTGCGCAAACTGGTCTACACCTTCAACGCGGTCGTCGCGGATCGCTGGCGCGACGGGCGGATCCTCGTCGCGGGCGACGCCGCGCACATGACCCCGCAGTTCATCGGTCAAGGCATGAACTCCGGAGTGCGCGATGCGGACAACCTGTCCTGGAAGCTGACCGCCATCCTCGAACACGGCGCCGCACTGGAGATCCTGGACAGCTACGAGTCCGAGCGCAGGCCGCATGCCGAGGCGATGATCGATCTGTCGGTGCTCAACAAGAAGATCGTCTCGCTCGACAACAGGCTGGTCGCGGCGGCTCGGGACATCGGGCTCACCACCGCGCTGCGGGTGCCTGGGCTCGGCGGCTGGATCCGCGGCGCGAAAATGAAACCGCGGCCGCGTTTCCGTCGCGGCGCCTACCTCGGTCTGCCGCGGCGCGGGTTGCGCGGTGTCGAGGGAACCCTGGCGCCGCAGCCGGATGTCCGCGACTACGACGGACGTCACCGGCGCTTCGACGAGGCATTGGGCATCGGGTTCGCGGTCCTGGGCTACGGCACCGATCCGCGCCGGGCCTTCGGGCCGGAGGAATCGGCCTTCCTGCGTGATTTCGACGCCGCTTTCGTCACCGTGTATCCGCTCGGCGGACGCCCGCAGGGAAAACCGGGTGACGGCCGGGACGACGTCACCGATATCGAAGACCACACCGGCACACTCACCCGATGGTTCGGCAAGGCCGGACTGCGCCCCGGCGGCGTCCTCGTGCTGCGCCCCGACCGCTTCGTCTTCGGCACTGCCGCAGCGGGGCAGGGCGCGTCGCTGGTCGCCGAATTGGCTCGGCAACTGGGCGTTTCCGCGCGTCCGTCGACGCTTCCGGTGGATCAGCCCGTTACCGCCATCGGTGGAGGCGCCTAGTACGAGGTCACAACTGCGGCTGGGGCGGAAGCGGCCCGGACACCAGTTTGCGGGCCGTTCGCTTCGGCATGCCGAACATGCGCAGGACGTGGAAGGTCATTTCGTCCGACAGCGCCCCGGCGTCGGCGTCGGGGCGCTGCTCGAGCAGTTGCAGCAATCCCAGCAGCGCGCCACCCGCGGCCATCATCGCCATCTCCACGTCCATCTCCTCGAATCGGCCCGCCTCCTGGGCGGCGAGGATGTCGCGTCGCGCCCGAGGGGCCAACCCCTCGTCCCGCGAGAGCACCGACAGCCCCGAATGCAAGATCACCCGCACCATCTCGGGCACTTGGCGCTGCAACCGGCCGGTCATCCGGAAACTCACCGCGAAGACTTCGGCCGGGTCGTCGTAGAGCCGGACGATCTCGTCGCGCATCTGGGCGTAGAGCTCCAGCGTCGAGCTCACCGCCTCGTCGAACAGTTGCTCCTTGGTCTGGAAGTGGTTGTAGAAGGAGCCGAAACCGACGTCGGCGGCATCGGTGATCTCCTGGATGCTCACCGCCGACCTGCCTTCCGACAGGAACTTGCGCGCCGCGGCCAGCAAGGCGTTGCGGGTGCGTTCCCGGCGTCGATCGGTCCGAGTACGCACCACCGGTTCCGCAGTCATCGACCTCTCCACCTTCCCGATCAATACGGGAATCATAACTGATCAAACGATCAGCTGTGCTGCGTGCCGACGGCGCGGGCAGGACAGGGTCCGCACGAGGCCGGTTTCGAGTTCGCCGAGATGGTCCGTTCTAGGACTTGTTCTGGTGGGGCGAGGTAGCGTGAAGGGTGTCGGCCGAGGTCGGCCACGGTGAAACGGCGTGGCCATCCGCGTCGGCAGCCTGTGGTCGGTGCGTCCCCATCGTGTTCGTATCCGGCCGGAAGCCGCTTGGCGGCTTCCGCTGAACAGCAGTGCTGGTTCGTGCGAAAGATCCGCCATCATGAGTGTTCACGCCCCTCTCTACCACGAAGTGCTCTCCCGGGAAGAGCTGCCGGACGAGTTCTTCGGCCTTTTCCTCGACCCGACCCGCACCTACAGTTGCGCCTTCTGGTCCCACCCCGACGACACCCTGGAGAAAGCCCAGACGGCGAAGATCGACCTGGCCTTGGCCAAGTGCGATCTCGCGCCGGGGATGGCCCTGTTGGACGTCGGTTGTGGCTGGGGCTCCACCATGCTGCGCGCCATGGACACCTACGGGGTGAACACGATCGGCTTGACCCGGAGCCGTAACCAGTACCGGTACGTGCGGGACATGCTCGTCGACCGGCTGATCCGCGGCCGCCCGTACGGCGGCGTGCGTGTGCAGGGCTGGGAGGATTTCGACCGCCGCGCCGACCGTATCGTCTGCATCGGAGCGCTGGAACACCTTCCGGTGGACCGCTACGGGGAGTTCTTCGATTTCGCCTACGGGATCATGCCCTCCGACGGCGTGCTGCTGTTGCAAACCGTGGTCAGCCACAGCCGCGAACATCTGCGGGCGCACGGTACCCCGATCACCAGCGAAGACTTCGCATTCTTGCGATTCCTGCGCGAGACCATCTTCCCCGGGGGCCAGCTTCCGCTGCCGACCGGTCACCATCCCAAAGGGGTCACCGAATACGCCGAGGACGCCGGTTTCACCGTCGCAGACGTCCAGGCACTGGGTCCGCACTACACCACGACGCTGGACTGCTGGGCCGACGCGCTGCACGAAAACCGGGACCGGGCGATCGAGCTCGCCGGGCGGGACACCTACAACGCCTACATCCGGTACCTGACCGGCTCCGCCGATTACTTCCGCCGCGGGCACACCGACGTCATGCAGTTCACCTGTCTCAAGCCCGACGCTCGGCATCCATCCCCGCTGCGCTGAACCCGCACCGCCGTTCGCCGGACGGCCGCGTCAGCGCGTCGCCTCGGTGGAGAACAGGTCGTCGTCGCCGGTCGACGGGCTCATGCCGTCCGTGGCGGGGTCCACGGCCCATCGCACGTCCTCGCGCGGACGCCGGATGGGCAACGCCAGGCGTCGTCTGCGGAGCTTGAGGTTGATGAGCGACATGTCGCCGTTGTAATGGGCGAGGACGCGGCGGTCCATGACCGCATGCCACAGCGGCGGGATCGCAGCGAGCACCACCATGGTTGCGTAGCCGGCGGGCAGCTGGGGCGCCACGTCACAGCTGCGCAGGGTCTGGTACCGGCGGCCGGGATTGGCGTGGTGGTCGCTGTGGCGCTGGAGGTGGAACAGGAAGATGTTGGTGACCAGGCGGTCGCTGTTCCAGCTGTCGCGGGGCGAACAGCGAGCGTAACGGCCGTCCGGGCGGCGGACGCGCAGCAGTCCGTAGTGCTCGACGTAGTTGACGGTTTCCAGCAGGCCCGCGCCGATCAGGGCTTGCAGAGCGAGGTATGGCGTGATCACGGGACCGAAGATCGCGATCAAGCCGCCGAACAGCACCGCGCTCATCGTCCAGGCCTGCAGGAGATGGTTGCCGGGGCTGAACCAGCGTTTCCCGCTACGGGCCAGGCGCGTGCGTTCCAGCTCCAGCGCCGACCGGAATCCGCCCACCATGGTGCGCGGCAGGAATTGCCACAGCGATTCACCGAAGCGGGCGCTGGCCGGGTCCTCGGGCGTGGCCACGCGAACGTGGTGGCCGCGGTTGTGCTCGACGAAGAAGTGCCCGTACCCGGACTGCGCGAGCGCGATCTTGGCCAGCCACCGTTCGAGATGTTCGACGCGGTGGCCGAGTTCGTGGGCGGCGTTGATGCCGATACCCGAGACGAAGCCGAGGGTGACCGCCAAGCCGAGCTTGTCGGCCGAGCTCAGCTCGTGGCTGGACCACATGTAGCCGGCGATGAGCAGGCCGATGAATTGCATCGGCAGGAACAGGAAGGTGCACCACCGGTAGTAGCGATCGTTGGACAGCGCCTCGTAATCCTCGTCGCGAGGGTTGCTTCCGTCGTCGCCGATGACCCAATCCAGCAGGGGAATCACCACCAGCACGATGATCGGGCCGATCCACCAGAACACTTCCAGTCCGGTGTGCGCCACCAACGTGGAGGGCAGTAGCGCGCAACCCGGGGCGATCAAACCCAGAATCCACAGGTACCGCTTGGGGTCGCGGGCTCGCGTGTGCTCGAAGATCGTCATAGTCATCTCGCCGATCCGTGAGGACGACACTCAACCGACAGTTCCGACTGCGGACAACACTTGAACCATGCGCGCCAATCAAGGATAACTGTAAGTTCGCTGGACGGTAGTGAACTCTGGAAACCGCTGTCTGAGCGGGCAATCCGCGTCGCGGGAACATCGTCCGACGACCGATTGCGACGCGACATTCGACCGTCGGCCGGTCGGAGTCGCCAGGCCGGGTGCGGATCGATTCCTGCTGGATGTCCGAGTGTCACCGGTGTCGACACCCGAGTGGCTCAGGCAAGCGGGGGTGAGCCAACTCCGACATTCGAACCTTTCTGTCCCGAATTCGACCCAGCTGACTAGCGATGAAACGGCAAACTTCCTGCAAATAACGCACCGACTGCCAGATCCGGGGCGGCGGGAGACCGTGCGGGGTGAAGCTCGCCTGCTTGCGCGGACGTCCGTGCTTCTCCGGGCAGGCAGGTCGGCCGCGGTCCGGTCGGGAAACCGGGCCGCGGCCGACCATCGTTCATGAAGCTCGCGGCACTACGAGCGCGACCGCTGCGCGCGGCGCTGTGCCGACTCTTCGAGTCGGATACCGACGGTATCCGAGGGGGTCTCGCTTTCGCAAATCAGGGCAGTGCCCCGCAGTTGGACGGAGCGGGCTGGCCCGCCAGCCGTTCGGTCATCCAGTCCTGTGAGGCGCCCAGGGACGGGAAGAACGCCAGCACGTGGGTGACCCGCAACCCGGTGATGACGCTGGGTAGCTCGGCATTCGCGTTCAGTTGGACAGGCGCGCCGCCGCCGCACCAGCTGCTGGCCACTTCCCGGACGGGCACGTACGGTGCGCCCTCGTCGGCCTGGTTCGAGGCGATGAGGACGGGCACTCCCGGGGTCAGCGTGCCGACCCGCTGGTCGTTGAACGCCGCCTTCAGCACCGGGGACTGATCGATCACCGCGGTCAGTGGTTGCCCGCTGGTGGTCCACTGCGAGGTGTTCGGGAACTGCTGGGCCAGTCCGAGCGGCACGGCGCACTTGTCCACCGACTCGCGCATGATCGCCTTACCGGTGTCGTTGAGTTCGGCGTCGAGCACCGGCTGGGTCTCGGGGTAATTGGCGGCGATGCCGTTGAGGATCCACGCGAAGGCGGGCCCGAGCGGGGCTCGTCCGTCGTTGAAGGCGATGAAGTACTCGTCGTCCACGACCGGTCCGCCGACGTAGGCGCCCCGCACGTTCAGATCGGGGGCATAGCTCGGCTGCAGTTCGGCCGCGCCCGCGGACGCCATGCCGCCCTGGGAGTATCCGTACAGAATGACGGGCGAGCCGGGGTGCACGCTGGTGCCCGGCAATTGCAGCGCCGCGCGCGCGGCGTCGAGGACCGCGTAGGCCTGAGATTTCCGGTTGAGATAGTCGTGCACATCCGGTGTACCCAGACCGTGGTAGTCGGTCACCATCACCGACATGCCGCGGGCCAGCAACGTGTAGATCGCCAGTACGTCGTATTCGACGATCACGTCGAACGGGGGCTGGTATTGGATGAATTGCGCCAGCAATTTCGACGGCGCGCACTGATCGCCCTGTCCCTTCGTGCCGACCGCGTAGGAGACCAGCGGTCGTTCGCCCGGACCGGTCCACGGCTGGGACGGTTCCAGATAGGTTCCCGTCACCGCGGTGCGGGCACCGTGGGTATCGCTGCTGGTGTACATGATGCGCGTCGATGTCGCCGGTACCTGCCCCGGTTGCCCGGGGACCGAGATCGCCAGCCGCGACCCTTCGGCGCGGATGATGGAGCCCGGTGCGCCCGCCGGTGCCGCGGGCGGGACGTAGAAATCGTC
The DNA here is from genome assembly GCF_000308435.1 of Nocardia araoensis NBRC 100135. Lineage (GTDB taxonomy): Bacteria > Actinomycetota > Actinomycetes > Mycobacteriales > Mycobacteriaceae > Nocardia > Nocardia araoensis. The sequence goes on from NZ_BAFR01000352.1 coordinate 87,171, forward strand.
GCCGGCCACCGATTCCGCGGCCGGTTCCGTCCATGCGTGTGGGGCGGCGACCGCCCCACCCCCGACCACGAGGAGGGTTCCCGACAAAGCTGTGGCCAATCTGAGTATTCGGCTCCTCACGATGCGATCCTTCCTGCGATTGGGATACCCCTGGCATCTAGAATCGGATACTGAGAGTATCTGTAAGGGGTCGAAATTGTCCGGGAATGGCGATGAGTGTCGGCGGCTCGCGGGGGCGGGGCGTTCCCGGCCGACACGAGCGCAGAGTCAGGCGCGGACACGCGCCGTTTTGATCGCAACCGCCAAGCGGCTTTTTCTCCAGGACGGTTATCAGGCCACGACTCTGGACAAGGTCGCGAAAGCCGCTGGTTTCACCAAAGGTGCGGTGTATTCCAACTTCGGCACCAAAGACGACTTGTGTCTGGCGGTGCTGGACGAAATTCACGGTGAGCGAGCGGCGGAGATCGCCGAGATCATCGCCGCGCCGACGGCCGCGCAGCGGGTGAAGCGGATGACCGAATGGGCCGAACGGGTGGTCGGCGAGCCCGACTGGACGCATCTGGAACTGGAGTTCAGCGTGCACGCGCGGCGCGACGAGCACCTGCGCGCCGAGCTGGCGACCCGGCTCGACAACATCGTGGGCCTGGTCGGCGCCGCACTGCGGGCGACGGACGATCTCGACACCCCGATGCCCCGTGCCGACGCCGCCGTCGCCGTGCTCGCCCTCGGGGTCGGGCTGGGTCTGTTCCGGTCGATCGATCCCGGCATACCGGTCACGGGAATGATCTCCGCGCTGCGCGCCATCGCGGGGTTGTCCCAGGACGGCTGATCGAGCGGCGCGTCCGCGCGGCGGCGCTGGGTCGGTCTTGCGGTCACGCCACCCTGCGATAATATAAGTAAAAACTTATTCATGGAGGTTGTCATGGTGTTGCTGACCGATCCCGCGGCCATCGCCGGGCTCGTCACCCGCGAAGTCCGCACCGGATCCCGCGACGGCGTACCCACCCGTATCGCTGTCGCCCGGCGGGACTATCCGACCGATCGAGCGGATCTCTGGGACGCGCTCACCGATAGCGAGCGGATCCCGCGCTGGTTTCTGCCGATCAGCGGCGATCTGCGGGTCGGCGGCCGCTATCAACTCGAGGGCAACGCCAACGGTGTCGTCGAACAGTGCGACGCGCCGGAGCGGTTCGCCGTGACCTGGGAGATGGGACCGCAGGTCTCGTGGCTCACGGTCCTTCTCAGGCCGACCGCGGACGGCACCGAATTGGAGTTGCTGCACGAGGCGCCGGTCGCGCCCGAGTTCTGGGAGCAGTACGGGCCGGGGGCGGTGGGCGTCGGCTGGGATCTGGCCCTGATGGGTCTCGGGCTGCACTTGTCCAGCGGCGAGCCGGTGGACCCGGCCGAGGGTCTCGCCTTCCCGACTACGCCAGAGGGCCTGACGTTCGTCCGGACGGCGGCTCTCGACTGGGCGGAGGCAGCCGTCGGTGACGGGGACGACCCGGCGGCCGCGCACTCGGCGGCGCTGCGGACCATCGACTTCTACACGGTCGTTCCCGAGGGCGGCTCCGAGGCCTGATGGATCGGTCCCCAGCGAAGATCTTCGAGGCGCTCGGCGATCCGGTCCGCCGGTTCATCCTCGAACTGGTGGCGGCCGAGGAGCAGCCCGCGGGCGCGCTGGTCGCCGCCGTCCAACAGCGCGCGCCGATCTCTCAGCCCGGCGTCTCCCAGCACCTGAAGGTGCTTCGCGACGCCGGGCTGGTACTGGTCCGCGCCGAGGGCACGCGGCGGATATACGCCCTCGACCCCACCGGTGTCGACGCCGCTCGGGCCTGGCTGACCGGGTTGGCGGACCCGATGCGCCAGTTCGCGCAACCGCTCGACGCGCTCGCGACGGAGATCGCCCGCGGAAAACGAGCGCGCCGTGGTACGGCGAGCGGCCGAACCGGCGGAGCGGATGCAGGCAGCCAGGCTCGCCACGCATAGTGCGGAGGCGCACGCTCAGCAGCGGCCGAACACGACGGCCGCGTTGTGGCCGCCGAATCCGTACGAGTTGTTCAGCGCGTATTCGATGTGCTGGGTGCGGGCGCTGCCGTGCACGATATCGAGACCGATCTCGGGGTCCTGGTTGTCGAGGTTCAGCGTGGGCGGCACCACCCCGTCGCGCACGCTGAGCACGGTCAGGGCGGCTTCCACCGCGCCGACCGCGCCCACGGAATGCCCCAGCGCGGATTTGGGGGCGTAGACCGAAGGGTGGTCGCCCACCGCCGCCCGGATCCCTCTGGCTTCGGCCAGGTCGCCGAACGAGGTGCCCGTGGCGTGGGCGTTGACGTGGTCGATGTCCTTGCCGCGCACGCCTGCCGTCTCGAGTGCGCGGCGCATCGCGCGAATGTTTCCCGCGCCGTCGGGATCCGGCAGAACCATGTGGTAGCCGTCGGCGGTCAGGCCCGCGCCCAGCAGGCGAGCCAGGGGCTTCGCGCCCCGCGCGCGTGCGTGCTCTTCCGACTCCAGCACGAACAGCGCGGCGGCTTCGCCGAAGACGAAACCGTCGCGGTCCCGGTCGAACGGGCGTGACGCGCGCTCGGGCTCGTCGATCCGTGTGCTCAACGCCCGCATCATCGCGAATCCGGCCACCGCAAGCGCGTTGATATGGCCTTCCACACCGCCGGCGACGACCATGTCGGCTTCCCCGAGGATGATCGAACGCCACGCGTGTACCAGTGCCTCGCATCCGGAAGCGCAGGCCGAGACGGGCGTCATCACGCAGGCTCGCGCACCGAGCTCCAACCCGACCACCGCGGCGGCGCCGTTCGGCATGGCCATGGGCACCGCGAAGGGAGACACCTTGCGATAGCCCGATTCCCGCATCAGGTCGTTGGACTCGATGATCGTGTCGGCGCCGCCGAGACCGGTGCCGATGCAGACGCCGAGCCGATCGGGATCGACCTCCGGCCTGCCCGCGGTGTCCCAGATCCGGTTGCCCATGACATAGGCCACCTGCTGGACGTAGGACATGCGGCGCTTCTGCACGCGGCTGAGCTCATCCGTCGGATCGAGCTCGAACTGACCACCGATGTCGACGGGGACCTCGAAGCGCTCGTAGTCGGGATCGCGCACCTTGGCGATCCCGGTCTCCCCGGCGAGCAGTCCCTTCCACGTCGTCTCGGTGTCGGCGCCGACCGCGGTCGACATCTCGACAGCGGTGACGACCACACTCCGGAACCCCCCGTTGCTGGTGGAGAAGCCCGCGAAATCGGACATCGAACTCCTTCTTTCGGCTCGTCGGCTCGGATGCGTGGTTCGGGATGCGGCGATCCCGATCGACGTGCTCGGATCCGACCCCGACTACCGCCTCGAGGTGTGCGCTGTCTCGCCGACGGCGCCGACGTCGGTTCCAGGGTTGTCGTGTGTCGCTGTGGCCGGGCTGGAGATTCTGCGTAATGCGGCGACTGTGGTGATGCCCGGGTACGCGTCGGACGAAACACCATCGCCGCAACCGGCTCCGAGCGCTTCGCGAGGAATCCGGCCGACATCCGGGCGCTGTTCGAGCGCCATCTCGGTGTCAGCCCGGCGCAGTACCGGCGGATGTTCGAATCATGAGGTCGCGGTCTCGGTCTGTGCGGCGGAATCGGTGCGCCGCCCGTTCTCCTCCGGTCCCCCGGGGCTGGTCGCCGACGTGCAGCGCGCGCGGGACACCGAAGAGTTTCAGCAACGGCGCCGTCATCGCCGTGGTGATCAACGCCATCATGACCAGTAGCGAGTACAGCCGCTCGTTGATGACGCCGATCGTGAGCCCCACGTTCAGGATCACCAGTTCCGTCAGACCTCGGGTGTTCATCAGCGCCGCGAGCGCCGCGGATTCGGTGCGACCGGCCCGGCTGAAGCGAGCCGCCACATAGGTGCCGCCGAGCTTGCCCGCGAGCGCGGCGAACATGATCGCGGCGAACTCCGCGATACCGGCCCGATCGATGCTGCCCAGGTCCACCTGGAGACCGGCCACCACGAAGAACGCGGGCAGGAAGATGCTGCTCAGGAGCTGGGCGCCGCTGTCGACGGCCGCGCGCAACCGCCGGGGGAAGACGACCCCGAACAGGAACGCGCCGAAGATCAGATGCAACCCGATCCATTCGGTGGTCGCACCCAGCAGTAGAGCGCCGGCGACGCCGATGAAGACCATGTTGGACGGATTCTTCTCGGATCCGGCGCCCGCGAGGCGGTCCAGCGCGGGGCGCACCCCCCACCACAGCACCACGACCAGCGGAACGAACAACAGCAACCGCCAGTGGTGACCGAGGCCGGGCCGGGCGATGCCGATGACCACCGCCAGCACACACCAGGCGAGAACGTCGTCCAGTGCGGCGCACGTCATGGCCGACTGGCCGAGCCGAGTGCCGAGCAGCTTGCGGTCGTGCAGGATTCGGGCGAGTACCGGGAACGCCGTGACGGCCAGTGCGCAACCGATGAAGAGTGCGAAGTTCAACCGGTTGCCGCCGTCGTGCCGGGCCAGCGCCCACACCGCGACGGCGGAACCGAGCGCGAACGGCGTGAGGTAGGCCGACAGCGCGATCGCCGTGACCGACCGCCGCCGCCCGGCGACGGACCGGAGATCCATCTCGAGGCCCGCCGAGAACATGAAGATCATCACGCCGACGTTCGCGAAGGCGGTGAGATACGAGCGGATGTCGTGCGGGAAAAGGGTTTCGGACAGGTGCGCCCCGAGTACGGTGGGGCCCGCGAGTATGCCTGCCAGGATCTCGCCGATCACCGGAGGCTGGCCCAGCCTCGCCGCCAGCCATCCCAGCAGGCGCGCCGCGGCCACGATCACTACGAGATCCAATAACAAGAAGATCATCTGGTCGCTCGGCAACGCCTCGACTCCGTTCGACGCCGAGGACATCGCGGGAGCGAATTCGACACGGGCACGGGGATTCTCCGTAGCGCATCGACCGCCCGCGGAACCCCCGGAATATGGACTGCCCTGCGCTGAGACGATATCGCACCGGCCCGGTGCGCGAGGGCGGAGAGTGATCCACCCCACGCTCACGCCTGTTCGGGCACCGACCGGCCCGAGGTGTGCATTCCGTGGGTTTGCCGAAGCGGGTACCGCCGACACGAGAGTGTTGCGCTTCCCGGTATTTCCGTGGTTGCCGGGGTGTGGTTCATAGTTGGTGCTCCGGTCCCACGACGAAGGAGATCATGGTGCCCATCGCGAATTTCGGTACGAAGGACGATCCTGGTTTCGAGCTGGCGCAGAGTCCCGATCTGATCGTGGTGCGCACACACAGCGGTCGCGGGATCCGGCGGCAATCGGGGTCGGTGCGCACCCCGCTCGGTGCCGAACTCGACGACGCGACACTGGTACAGGCCTACCCGGAGGCGGGGGTGGAGGTCTACCGGCTGCCCGCGGGATCGAGGTCGGTGCAGCAGCGCAAGCCGGTGCTCGACGCCGCGCCGGAGGTGCGGTTCGCCGGCCACGTCCTGGTGGATCCCGCCACCGGGGAACCGGTGCTCTATACCGAGAACATCTTCGTGAAGTTCGTCGACCGCGTCGACCACGAGCATTGTCTCGCCGTGCTGGGTGCGGCGAATCTGACTGTGAAGCACACTGTTTCGTACGCCACCAATGCGTATTTCACGGCGGCGCCGGAGGGTACCGGCCAGCAGGTCTTCGACATCGCCAACGCGCTGCTGAATCGCGACGACGTCGAGTACTGCCATCCCGAGCTGATCCGCAGCCGCGCCAAGAAGACGATCTTTCCCCAGCAGTGGCATCTGAAGAAGACCACCATCGGCGGTGTCACGATCGACGCGCATGCCGGAGTGGAAGCCGCCCATGCGATCACCCGCGGGGCCGGGGTGACGATCGCGATCATCGACGACGGCGTCGACATCGACCACGCCGAATTCGCCGGTGCCGCCAAGATCGTCGCGCCACGGGATGTCACGGCGAAGACCGGCGATCCACGCCCGAAGGACACCTTCGGCACCGGACCCGACAACGGTGACAATCACGGCACCGCCTGCGCGGGCGTGGCGTGCGCCAACGGCACGGCCGGAGCGTCCGGAGTGGCGCCGGAAGCCGCGCTGATGCCCATCCGGCTCGCCTCCGGGCTCGGTTCGCAAGCCGAGGCGGACGCTTTCCAGTGGGCCGCCGATCACGGCGCGGACGTCATCTCGTGCAGTTGGGGCCCGGCCGACGGCGCATGGTTCCAGCCGGGCGATCCGGTGCACAACCGGGTCGTGGCGCTGCCCGCGAGCACCAGGTTGGCGATCGAACACGCCGTCACCAGCGGACGCGGCGGCAAGGGTTGCGTGGTGCTGTTCGCGGCGGGCAACGGCAACGAGTCGGTCGACAACGACGGCTACGCGAGCTTCGCGAAGGTCATCGCGGTCGCGGCCTGCAACGACACCGGTAAGCGCAGTGTCTACAGCGATTTCGGCAAAGCCGTGTGGTGCGCGTTCCCCAGCAGCGACATCGGGCACCGCCCCTTCGGGCATCCCGACCCGCTCACGCCCGGGATCTGGACCGTGGATCGGCACGGTGCGGACGGCTACAACCCCGGCGCGGCGGCCTCGGGCGACGCGGCGGGCGACTACACCAACGACTTCGGCGGCACGTCCAGCGCTTGTCCGGGCGCCGCCGGGACCGTGGCCCTGATGCTGTCGGTGAACCCCGATCTGACCTGGGACAAGGTGAAGAACCTGCTGAAAGGCGCCTGCGACAGGATCGATCCGCAGGGCGGCGGCTACGGGGCCGACGGGCACAGCGACAAATACGGGTACGGCAGGATCAACGCCCTCGCCGCCGTGCGAGCGGCGCGGCCCGCGGAGGCCGAGTCGGCCGCCGGTGCGGTGCTCGGCGTGGGAGGAGACTGAGGGGGTGGCGGCGGAGGATGCTCGGCTGATCGTGGTGGACGCGGCGAATGTCATCGGTTCGCGGCCCGACGGGTGGTGGCGCGACCGCTCCGGCGCCGCTCGGCGCTTGCTCGAGCGGATGACCGGCCTGCCGGAGCGTCTGGCGGAATCCGCCGAACTGATCGTGGTGCTCGAGGGAGCGGCGAAGGCGGCGGTCGATGCGGCGCATCAGGAAGTCGGCGGCGTGCGGGTGATGCGAGCCGACGGTTCGGGGGACGACGCCATCGTCGGTGTGGTGGCCGCGGCTCACGCGGAGGACGGCAGCCGTCCGATCACGGTGGTGACGGCGGACCGGGAGCTGCGTGACCGCGTGGCGGCCTTCGGGGCGGAGACGGTGGGTCCGAGCTGGCTGCTCGATCGCATCGGCTCGTGACGCGGTCAGCGCCGGGCCGTCGATATCGCATTGATGACGCCCGGCGTTTCACCCATCCGTCCAGTCCGTTTTGCGGCACTCTGAGCGGTATGACCGCCTCCGACGTCGTGGGGATGCCGTTGCTCTACCTGGTCGAGATCTCCGAGCCAGGTTACTTCAATCGGCCGTGGTGGAAGATCGCCAGCACCGGCGCGCCGAGCCAGGTGCGCGCGGCGCTCGCCGAGCTGGCCGTCCGGGTCGAGCGGGACGTCCAGCGCGCGGGCGGCGCCGGTCGGTGCTGGTACCGCTACGACGTGCGGTGGTCCGACGGCGCGGTGCTCGAATGTTTCCAGGGTGCGATCCGATCGATTCTGATTCCCGGCGAGTTGCGCTGCCTGGCCGTCGCCCTGACCTCGGCGACGACCGTCGATCTGCGTTCTGCCGAGCGTCCCTCGTACTGACCGCGCTCCCGGCGGACGCGTAGGGACCCGATGGGCTTCGGGGCTCTACGCGTTTCGGTGGCTCAGTCGAGCAGAGCCGGTTGTCTGGCGCCGTCCTCCTGTACGGCACTCGCCTGACCGCGCAAGGATTCGCCGAACTGGGATCCACCCCAGCACCTCCGGCGGGAGCAACCTCAACCTGAACGCCCTGCCGCACCCATCGCCACCATCGTGTGCGCCTCCTACGGCGACGGTCAGCACACCCGCGACGGTCGGTGAGTAGCCGCGTGCGGTTCGGAAGCGGCCGTCGGTTGTCGGCCCGGTCCTGGAGCTGTGCCCTCAGCAGATCGACAGCTATCTACACCGCGGCGCGGAAGGCCAGCACCCCAGGGGTGCTCCGATGCCACCCCTGGGTTTGCTGGGTGCTCCCTGAGGTCCCTGGTTCTGCGGTTATGCCCAGCGCACAGTAGTAGCCGAACTCCGATGCCGATCGCTACGAAGGAAGCACGAGATGCAGCCGACTTTCGTTCACCACATGAGGCAACAGGTTGCCGAATATGGCGATACCAGGTCATACACCTATCTTCGTGAAGCCGGGCTGGAACTCGGTGAGGAGATCCGCACCTACCGGGAACTCGACCGTGACGCGAGAGCGTTCGCGGCTTGGCTGGCGGGCCGTCCGGAGTCGGTCGAGCCGGTCGTGCTGCTGTATCTCGACGGGATGGCCTTCTTGCGGGCGTTTCTCGGGTGCCTGTACGCCGGGGTGGTGGCAGTTCCCGCGCCCGTGCCGCACGATGCGGGCAGCACGCAGCGAGTAGCGAGCGTGATCGCGGATTCCGGCGCCCGATTGGTACTCACCACCGCGCACGTCCAGCCGCTGGTCGAGGCGCCCGTGGCCGTAGTCGCGACCGACGGTCCGCTCGGTGCGCCCGACGCGTGGCGGATGCCCGTCATCGACGCCGGGACGATCGCCTTCCTGCAATATACGTCCGGATCGACCGGCACTCCCAAGGGCGTTGTCGTGACCCACGGCAACCTCATGCACAACGAGGCCGCCATCGTCGCGGGCGGGATGAACGATGCGGGCACCGGCGTCGGTTGGCTTCCGCACTTTCACGACATGGGCCTGATCGGGCTGTTGCTCGGAGCGGTATACGCCGGCGCGAACCTGGTGTTCATGGCGCCGACAACGTTCCTCAAGCGCCCGGTGCGCTGGCTTCACGCCATCGACAGGTACCGCGGGACCTTCACCGCCGCACCGAATTTCGCCTACGACCTGATCGCGCGCCGGGTGACCGACGAACAGTTGGCCGATCTCGATCTCAGCACGCTGGAGATCGCGCTCAGCGGCGCCGAACCGATCCGTGAGCGGACCGTGGCGGCGGTGCTCGAACGATTCGCACCCGCGGGTTGGGGGCCGACGACATTCCGGCCGGCCTACGGCCTGGCCGAGGTGACGCTACTCGCCAGCGCCCGAACCGCCCCTTCGGCGCCGGTCTACCTCGACGTCGGCCACGAGACTCGGCTCGTCGGCTGCGGTTACGCAGCCCGCGGTCTGGACATCCGGATCGTCGACCCGCACCGGCGGCAACAGCTGCCGGAGAACACCGTCGGAGAAATCTGGATACGCGGCGGCAGTGTCGCCGTCGGCTACTGGAACCGCCCCGACGAGACCCGCGAAACCTTCGAAGCCTACCTCGGTACCGAGGGGCCGTTTCTGCGCACCGGTGATCTCGGTCTGCTGAGCGAGAACGAATTGTTCGTCGCGGGACGCCTCGGGGACCTGTTGATCGTCAACGGACGCAACGTCTACCCCCAGGACATCGAGGGGCTGGTCCGCGAGTTGCATCCGGCGCTGGCCGACAGTGCCGGCGTCGCCGTATCCGTCGACGCGAGCGGCCGGGAAAGGCTTGTCGTGCTCCAAGGTGTCAAGACGGCGCGGCAAGGCGCCACCACGTTCGCCGAACTCACCTCGTTGATCAAGTCGGCGATTGCTCGCAGGTTCGGCGTGCCCGCACCGAATGTCGTTCTCGTCGCGCCCCGATCGGTGCACCGCACTACGAGTGGGAAGGTCCGGCGCAGTTCGATGCGGCAGGCGTTCCTCCGAGGCCGCGTCGCCAATGTGCTGCACGAGGATCTCGAACCGGCGCTGAGCCGAGCCATGACCGCCTGATCGACCGGAATCCGCCGAGGAGCCGAAACATGTTCAGCAGCACCATCGTTCGTTCGACCACGATTCGGGATTGGCTGGTGGAGCGCGTGGCCGACCACACCGACCGCGCACCCCACGAAGTGGATCCTGTCGTCCCGCTCGCCGAGCTGGGCCTGGACTCCGTCTCGGCGGTGAGCCTGTGCGGCGAAATCGAGGAGCGCTGGTCAGTGGAGGCCGACCCGGTGCTGGTCTTCGAGTACCCCACCATCGCCGACATCGCCGTATACCTCGCCGCCGAACTCACCCTTGCCGCATGACCGACATCGCCGTCGTCGGCCTCGACTGCCGATTCCCCCAAGCACCCGATCCGGCCGCACTGTGGCGGTTGCTGATCGGTGGACGCGACGCGATCTCCGAGGTTCCGGCGAGCCGCTGGAACGCCGCCGACTTCCACGACCCGGACGGCGCGCCCGGCACGGTCAATACTCGAAGCGGCGGCTTCCTCGACGACGCGGACGCGTTCGACGCCGAGTTCTTCGGCATCGCCCCGCGTGAAGCCGAGGCGATGGATCCGCAACAGCGATTGCTGCTGCAAGCCACCTGGCGTGCTTTCGAGGACGCCACGCTCGATCCGCGCGGCGAGGCGGGTTCGCGAACCGGGGTCTTCGTCGGGGTGATGGCCAACGAATGGGCCAACCTGCAGATGAGCGACTACGCCGCGATCACGCCGCAGCACGGCTCCGGCAACGGCTACTTCATGACCGCCAACCGGCTGTCCTACCAGTTCGACCTGAGAGGACCCAGTGTCGCGGTCGACACGGCGTGCTCGTCGTCGCTGGTCGCGATCCATCTCGCGTGCCGCGCACTGGCTTCCGGCGAGTGCGATCAGGCGGTCGCCGGTGGCGTCAATCTCGTGCTCACCCCCGCCGTCGGAGTCTTCTACACCCAGGCCGGTCTCTCCGCACCCGACGCCAGGTGCAAGCCCTTCAGCGGCAGCGCCGACGGGATCGTGCGCGGCGAGGGCGTCGCGGTGCTGGTGCTGCGGCGGCTCGCCGACGCACAGGCGGCGGGCCTGCCGATCTACGCGGTGATCAAGGGCAGCGCGGTCAATTCCGACGGGCGCAGCAACGGCATCACGGCGCCGAACCGGTGGGCCCAGCAGCAGGTGATCGCAGAGGCGTGCGAGCGCGCCGGGGTACGCCCCGAGCAGGTGGATTTCCTCGAAGCGCACGGCACCGGAACGGTGCTCGGCGACATGATCGAGGTCAAGGCGCTGGGTGGACTGCACGGGCACAACCGGCCGCGGCCATGTGGAATCGGTTCGATCAAAGGCAATCTCGGCCACACCGAGGGCGCGGCAGGCGTCGCGGGCTTGATCAAGGCGGCGCTGAGCCTGTGGCACGGTGTCGTTCCGCCGTCGCGGTTCGCCGATCAGGAGAATCCGCGGCTGCGGATGACCCAGCAGGGTCTGCGTCTGCTCACCGACCCGATGCCGCTGGACGGTCCCGGCTACGGCGGAGTCAGCAGTTTCGGCCTCGGTGGCACGAACGCCCATGTCGTGCTGGGCAGCGCCCCCGCCGCCGACACGTCCGGGAGTCCCGGTGGGGGAGTGCTCACGGTGTCGGCGAACGACGCGGAAGGCTTGCGGCGCAACGCCTGTCGCCTGGCCGATGCTCTGGCGGCCTGCCCGCCCGAGCAGTTCGCGCAGGTCTGCTGGACGAGCAACCAGGTCAAGGCCTCCGGACGCACCCGGTTCGCCATCGCCGCGGACGACCGTGACGCCGCGGTCGCGCGGCTGCGCGACGGTGTGGAAACCGGGGTGGCGGGACCGGTCGGCGTCGGCTGGATGTGCACCGGCCAAGGCTCGCAATTCGCGGGCATGGCACGCGCGCTGGACGCGGCGAGCCCGCTGTTCCGACGCTCGCTGGAGCGGGTCGACCAGGTCATGGCGGCCCATCTCGGCCGGTCGGTGCGCGAGCTGATGCTCGAGGAGCACATCGGCATCGACCGCACCGACTTGGCGCAACCGGCGATCTTCGCGATGGAGTACGCCTTGGCCGAGTCGCTCGCGCGCGCCGGTGTCCGTCCGGATTGGGTGATCGGGCACAGCATCGGCGAGTTCGCGGCGGCGGCGGTGGCAGGCGTGTTCGACCTGGACGACGCGTGCCGTCTCGTTGTCGCACGAGGCGAGTTGATGCGACAGTTGCCGGAGGGCGGTGCGATGCTCGCGGTGCGGGCGGGTGCGGCCGAAGTCGCCGGAATGATCGTCGGCCGGACGAATGTCGCCATCGCCGCCGTCAACGGCCCGGAAGAGATCGTGCTGTCCGGGGCCGCCCGGACGATCGGCCGGATCCGGGAGGCGCTGGCGGCGCGTGGGATCGAAACTAAACCGCTCACCGTGTCGCACGCTTTCCACAGCCCGCTGATGGAACCCATGGTGGAGCAATTCGGCGCGGTCGCCCGCGCATGCGCGTACCGCACGCCGGTTCTGCCGCTCTACTCGACCGTGCGTGGCCGCCTGCTCGAAGCGAACGAGACGATGGACGCCGCCTACTGGACCGAACACCTTCGCGCGACGGTCCGCTTCGGCGAGGCGGCCGAGGCCGCACTCGGCACCGAGCCGAGCCATGTGATCGAGATCGGGCCGCGCCGCGTCCTCGCCGCACTCGTGGGCCGCATCCGCCCGGATCTGGCGCCGCGCTGCCTGACGCCCAGTCCGGGTCCCGGCGCGACCGGCGGTGAATTGGCGGGCGTCGTCGCCGCGCTCTACCGCGACGGACTCGACCCCGACTGGGACCGGCTCTACGAACCCGGGCAGCGCGTCCGCCGCAGGCTGCCCGGCTACGAATTCCGCACCGACCAGCGGTTCTGGGTCGAACCGTGCACCACTCCCACGCAGTCCACGCAAGCCGAGGAAACCTCCATGGACCAGGTGATCGCACTCTTCCGGGAACAGAACGCCGTACTGGCGAGTCTGGTCGGTGCGCAGCGGGCGGGCGCCGCATCCGTGGCGGAGCCGACGGTGACGCCGCTGCGGATCCCGGTGCCGAACACCACTGGGAACCCGCCGCCCGCACCGGAAGCGGTGGCGGCCGTCGTTCGCACGGAATTCGCCAGAGTCAGCGGATTCCCGGCCGATCGGCTCCGCGATGCGCAAACCATCGGTGCCGACCTCGGATTCGACTCCCTGATGCTGACCGACCTGATCGCCGCGCTGGTTCGCAAGCTGCCCGCAGCGACCATCGACCCGGCCCGATTCACGCCCACGACGACGCTCGGTGACGTCGTCACGCATATCGCGACATCGACGGCTGAGCCCATCCCGCCGCGGGATGCGGCAGCCGTGTCCGCCGAGCCACCCGAACCCCCGCACACGGTCGTCGAACCGGAGTACCGGATCTCCGACTTCGCCGAGGTCAAGGCGATCGCCGACCAGGTCTCCCGCGTCGAAGCGCTCGGCCTGTCCAATCCCTATTTCTTGATCAACGACGGCATCACCCGCGACACCTCCGTCGTCGACGGCGCGCCGGTGCTCAACTTCTCCAGCTACAACTACCTGGGGATGTCCGGTCATCCGGCGGTCGTCGCCGCCGTGCAGGACGCCGTGGCCCGCTACGGCAGCTCGTGTTCGGCCAGCCGGATCCTCTCCGGCGAGAAACCGGTGCACCGCGAACTCGAAGCAGAACTCGCGGGCCTGCTCGGTACCGAGGACGCCATCGCGCTGGTCGGCGGCCACTCCACGAACGTCACGATCATCGGACACCTGGCCGGACCGGAGGACCTGGTGATCCACGACAGCCTCGCGCACGACAGCATCGTGCAGGGCTGCAAGCTGTCGGGCGCGACCCGACGCCCGTTCCCGCACAACGACCACGCCGCACTCGACGACCTGCTCACCGCGATGCGTCACCGGTACCGGCGGGTACTGATCCTGATCGAAGGCGTCTACAGCCAGGACGGCGACATCCCCGACCTGCCTGCGATCATCGCGGTCAAGAAGAAGCACAACGCGCTGTTGATGATCGACGAGGCGCACAGCATCGGGGTGCTCGGCGCGGGCGGCGGGGGCATCGGCGAACACTTCGGCGTCGATCGCGACGACGTCGAATTGTGGTCCGGAACGATGTCGAAGGCGCTCGCCGGATGCGGCGGGTATGTCGCGGGCAGCGCGGAGCTGATCCGATTCCTGAAATACACCGCTCCGGGATTCGTCTACAGCGTCGGCATGACGCCGATGAACGCCGCCGCCTCGGTCGCGGCGATCCGGCAGTTGCGATCCGACGGCGAACCGCTGGAACGCCTGCGCCGCAACTCCCGGCTGTTCCTGTGCCTGGCCCGGGAGGCGGGAATCGACACCGGCGACAGTCACGAGTCACCGATCGTCCCGTGCATCGTCGGCGACTCGCTGAAGACGCTGAAACTGTCGAACGCGCTGCTGCGCCGCGGCGTGAACGTCAACCCGATCCTGTACCCGGCGGTGCCGGAGAATCTGGCGCGCCTGCGGTTCTTCGTCACCGCCTGCCACACCGAAGACCAGATCCGCGACACGATCAAAATCCTCGCCGAGGAGCTGGCCTTGCTCGCCGAGAATTGACGCGCGACTCACCCTGTCGGTCTGCCCCGATGGCGGCCACGAGTGCACGGCGTCCAGCGACGTCTGCGTCGTGCACCGCGATGCGCACCGGACCGCTGTAGCATCAGCCGAGGTGCGATCGCCCAGCTCGAGTCGGTAGCGGCGACATTGTGGGGCGGGCGGACGATGAGGGCCGGGCACGGTGTCCGCTACCGAGGTGCGGGTTCGAGCACAGTCTGCCGAGAGGGCAACGGCGCCGTTGGGCGTGTGACTGCCAGGTGAAGGTTTCAGCGTGATTCGGCTCTTGCCGCGTGCGACCGGTCGGTTCCGATCCCGGAGTGCACGGTGCCCCCGAGCCGATCGATGCCGGCTACCGCGGTGCACGAGGCCGCCTGCCTCGCCGCCGACCGCAGCGCTCGCATCGGAGGTAGTGGACCGCCATGATTCGCTCGATCGTGCGAACCGCGACCGCGCTGACGGTCGCCGCAGGCATGTGGTTCGCGGGCACTCCGGCGCCCGTGGTCGCGGCGCCGCTGGAGGTGTTCGTGACCGGCGGCGAGATCTCCGGCCGCGCCGTCGACGGGATCGTCGAATACCTGGGCATCCCGTTCGCCGCGCCCACCGGAGGCGAAGCGCGGTTCGCGCCGCCGCGCCCCGTATCGCCGTGGCCCGGTGTGCGCCCTGCGCGCGACCACGGACCGCAGTGTCCGCAGGCGGGATACCTGCCCGGCATACCGCCGCTCGGCCCCACCGGCGAAGACTGCCTGACCATCGACATATACGCGCCGGACGGCGCCCGCGACCGCGCGCGGCCCATCATGGTGTTCTTCCACGGCGGCGGCTATCTCGACGGCTCCAACAGCGAATACGACGGGCCCACCCGGATGGTCGCCGACGGCGACGTCATCGTGGCCATCCCCAATTACCGCCTCGGTCCGTTCGGCTTCATGGCGCTACCGGAACTGACCGCCGAATCCGGCGGCGCCACCGGAACGGTCGCCATCATGGACCAGCAAGCCGCACTGCGGTGGGTGCGCGACAACGCGCAGGTCTTCGGTGGCGATCCGGGCAATGTCACGATCTTCGGCGAGTCGGCGGGCGCCGTGAGCGTCTGCACACACTTCGCCGCACCCGGTTCCGATGCCCTGTTCGCCAAGGCGATCATCCAAAGCGGTCCCTGCGCACAAGCGCCGCTTGCCCCCAGCGATCCGCAGGACGCTTTCGCGCGCTCGGCGCGCTACGCGGACAGCGTCGGATGCCGCGATGCCGCAACCCGTCTGGCCTGCCTGCGCGCGCTGCCGGTAACGACACTCCTGGACGCGCCGAGCGCCCGATCCGAAGGACAGAATCCCATCTGGTTTCCCAGCATCGACGGCGTCGTCATCACTCGAACGCTCGACGCAGGCTTGGTGGGGGACGCCAGGAAGGCGCCGGTCATGATCGGGACCACCAGCGCGGAAGGCGGGCTGATCATCGCCGAAACCGACTATGCCCGCGGCCACATCCCGGACGCGGCGAGCTACGAACATTTCGTGCGCCAGTCCTTCGGCGCCGACGCCGACCGCGTCCTGGCCCGATATCCGCTGGACCGATTCCCCTCCCCGGCAGCTGCCCAGAGCGCGGTGATCACCGACAGCGAGCTCGCCTGTCCGACGTTGTCCACCAGCCGAACGGCGCGCGATGCCGGGCATCCGCTGTGGCAGTACGAATTCGATCAGGCGCCGCTCGGAAACGCCGCTCCGGTTCTGCCCGGCGCGTTCCACTCCGCCGAGCTCTACTATCTGCTCACCAGATTCATGGGCTTGCCGATTCCCTGGACCGGTGCGTCCGCCGTCTTCGCCGCGCAGATGCAACGATGGTGGACCGCGTTCGCCCACACCGGTGACCCGAACGCGCCTGGTTCGCCCGAATGGCAGCCATGGCCGGAGTCGACCGAGCTCGATGGAGCCGCTCTGCTCATGCGGGCGACCGGCAGTTTCATGACGGAGGATTTCCCGGCCAGGCACGATTGCGCGTTCTGGGAGGAGATCAACCGCTGATCGCCTCGCCCGCGCCGGTGATCACGCTTCGGACCGCCTTCTTCACGAATCCCATGTCACTACAGGGACGTCGGAAGGAGGTGAATACATGTCCCATTCGGAATCACCGCAGCGCGGATGGCCGGAATTCGTCGCAGCCCACAATCGGGGCGGGGTTCTCGAGGCCACCGTCGTGCAGATCGTGCCGTTCGGCGCGTTCTTGGAGGTCGCTCCGGGCATCCACGGATTGCTGCACCGAACCGAGTGGTCCACCGAACCGCAGGTCGGTGCCACTCTGACGGTGCGCGTTCTCGATATCGATACCGAGAAGCAGCGGGTCGCCTTGGCGCACGCTGAATAGCGCTCGGCACGGGCGTGCCGGGGCAGACTCCACCTGCCCCGGCACGATCCCAAGACTATCCGGCCGGCGAAGCGCTCGCGGTGGATCGGCCCCGCGGTCCCGTCGGTCGCGATCGGGTCCACGATGCCGCGTGGGTCCGCATCCGGCTGTCCAGTTCGCCGAGGGCTGGTTCGAGCGATTCGCGGCCTCGATCGCCGTCCCGCGACATCCGGCACAGCCTGCACCGGATCGGTGGGGCGAGACAGCCGGGAACCGGCTCCGGCGGGAATAGGATGATGTTGTCACCGTGCGGTCGGGATGTCCGCTTCGATCGCCGAGATCACGGTGAGACGCTGCAGGTAGGAGCATACTGACGCGATGGAAGGACCCGGCGACCGAATCGTGGACACGGCCGAAGGCGCGGTAGCCAGGGTGGTCGGCGCCGGGGCCCCGCAGGCCACCGGAAGCTTCCGGTTCTGGTTCGCCGATCAGCGGTGGGAGTGGTCGGACGAGGTCGCGGCGATGCACGGCTACGAGCCCGACGCGGTGACTCCGACGACCGAGTTGCTGCTCGCGCACAAGCACCCCGAGGACCGGGATCATGTCGCCGAGGCGATCGAGAAGTCGGTGCGCAACGCCGAACCGTTCTGCAGCCGTCATCGCATCATCGACACCGCCGGAGTGCCGCACCACGTGCTGGTGCTGGGCGACACCATGACCGACAAGAACGGCACCGTGGTCGGCACCGCGGGCTACTACGTCGACCTGACGGCAACCATCGCCGAGGAACGCCAGGACCTGCTCGACGACACGCTGCCGCGGCTCGTCGAATCACGCGCGGTGATCGAGCAGGCCAAAGGCGTGCTGATGCGGGTCTACCGGATCAACGCCGACCAGGCGTTCCACGTGTTGCAGTGGCGTTCCCAGGAGACCAACGTCAAATTGCGCGACCTGGCCGCACAGCTGATCGCCGAGATCGACCGCTTGCCCCCGGCTCCGCCCGCGGTGCAGACCTCCTTCGACCACATGCTGCTCACGTTGCACGAGCGTGTGCCGAAGTCGTGAGGCCCTACGGCGCCGATCGGCCCTCTGCGCCGCGCAGCACGGCGCCGACCCCGTCGCGCAGGCCTGCCGCCGCGTCGACCAGGACGATCTCGGCCCCGATCGCCACGGCGGCCACCGGAAGGGCCTCGTCGGCGCGGCGCATCTCACCGGCCGAGCCGTTCGTGGCCGGGCCGATCAGGGGGTTCGGAGCGGATCCCGCCAGCACCGAACGGTCGCCCAGTGCCGCGCGGTCGAGCAGCAGCCGCTCCACGGTGGCGGCGCGCAACGCGCTCGTGGTCGCGGCCAGCCCGGCCACCGCCAGGCCGTCCGGACGCTCGATCTCGGCGGCGAAGCGGTCGAGGAGCCTGCGGCGCCGCTGCGCCGCCACCCGGTGCAGGATCGCGCGGACTTCCGCGTCGAGCGCCTCGGGGTCCGAACCCGGTGTCAGCGTGCCGGATTCGGCGTCGACGACGTCCCTGCCCTTCGCTTCGAACACCGCCCGCAGCTCCGCACGAGCCCGGGCTTCTCCGGCGAGCACGACGACCTCCGCGTGCACGGTCTCGGCCAGCCGGTCCAGCTCGCCGGCGAACTCGAGGACGTTGCGTCGCGTCGTGTCCTCGATCCGCTGCCGGATCGTGCGGTGCGACCAGTCGTCGCGCCGAGGCTGTAGCACCGGATGGCCGGCGCTGGGGAGGGTTTGCGTCGCTTCGCTGCTGTGGCCGTCGAGTGAGTACAGCTCCGAGCCCACCCGGCCGACAAGGGCGACGACATGGGGTACTTTCTCCGCTTGCGCTTCGATCAGGGGCAGCAGGTAGGGCAAGGGCGACACCCGGACGGTCTCGGTGTCGGGCGGGCTCGGCAGGCGTTCGTCGGCGAGCACCTCGGTCTCGTCGGCGATGAGCAGCCTGCCGCACCGCCCTGGCGCCGGCGGATGCAGTTCGATCGCCTGCGCGAGCAACCGCCGGATGCGCGGCCGGGCTCCGCTGCGGTCCAGTTCGGCGTCGATCGAGCGCCAGTGCAGCTCGGTGTCGCGGGCCGCGTCTTCGGTGTCGTGGGAACTGTCGAAGCAGACCGAGGCGAAAGGCCCGCGCTTCCGAATTATCCGGCGTAGGTCGGCCATCATTCACCTGGATCTCCCTGGCCACGAACGCCCGCGCCGGGGGTGTCGCCACCATCGGCGCCCACCCGCGCCGCGGGCCTCGGCGCCTGGGTGACTTCGTCGTGTGTGCCGACGGCTTCGGTTCGGTGAACCACAGTCGGCGGGTACCCGGGCGTGTCGAGGCGAATCAGCGGACGCAGGTGCGCCGGCGCGGCGTGTTCCGCGTGCGTGCGGACTGTCGCACGAGTTGTGGAACCGCGCTCCGCGGCGGTGCGCCCGCGCGTCCGAGGCCGCTCGGGCGGGTGAGGGCGAGAAGCGGGCTGCGTGTGTTTCACCACCCGGCGCTTTTTCGGTTTCGTGTAAGAAAGCCGGTCGATCCGCTATTTCCACTGTTCAGCGCCGTAAAAATATAAACAAGCGACCGCTTGGTGTCCGGATCGTAAACCGAAAAGAGCGGTTTGTTCCAGGTTTCCTGTGGTAAGTGTTGGATGTATCGGATCGACAGCGCGGTCATCCGATAAAAGGGGCGAGGAACCCGCGCTGCTCGATGTTCAGCCGATTCGACGCGCTTTGCCGCGAAACCACCGGCGCGCACGAACACGAGGGCTCTCCGCAAGTATGTGCACGGCGACGTGCACCAGCGCAGAGGAACGTCATCGTGATCGAGAAACCCGAAGCGCCCGTCGCGGACGATGAAGAACGAGATCGGATCGTATGGCCCGACCCCAGCCCGCTGAGCAGTTGGTGGGCCGAAGTCATGGCGCATCGCCGGATCACCCGGCCGCACGCCTCGACCGCCGATCCGCGGCACAACTGACGAGCCGCAGGATCGCGGATCCGCAAGGCGCGGAAGGCCGGCCGCCGCGGGCCGGCCCTCCACGGTATCGCCGACGGTGCGTAATTACGGGCGGTGAGCGGTTTTACACGCTGCGCGCGATAAGGGTTGCGCAGATGTTTCCGCGCCATAGCCGAACACACGTGGTGATGACGAATCCAGTTCGTGCCGTGAACAGCGGCCGCGCCGAGTTCACCGAAAACTCCGGGCATTTACGCAACATTCACATATTGCGGCATGCGAAATCGAAGACTCGTTTCGAGTTCCGCTCGACTTCCCGAGAAGGTTGCGACTCGTCTCGCCCATGATCGCCCCGCGAATTCCGGGGCAGGTCCGTCCTGCGATTCGCATGGTTGCCGCACGGTTCCCGCCGCCGCGTAGCGCTGGCCCCGGCCGTCTCCGGCGTGTGGACCGAGCCGATTCCGATCAGCGCGGCGACGGTGTGGGCCGCGCTGCGTGACCTGCCCCGGCAGCCGGTGATCGAATCCAGCAGTGGCGTGCTGGACTTCTCGGTCAGTGAGGGCGCCCACGTGGGCCGGGTGGCGCACGAGAAGTGGGTGGGCTTGCTGAGTGTGGACCAGATCTGGGATCCCTCGACCAACACCGAACCCGTGATGATCTACGGGTGCGGCCGGGCCACCGCGAACGACGATCCGCGGTGTCGTCCCTATCCGCTCGGTGGCGGCTGACCGGCTTCGACGCGCGCCCGCTCGGGTGTCGCGCTGAGTGGCTCGGCCAATTCCTCCAGCGAGCGCCCTTCGGCCCGCACCCCATAGGCCAGTTCCACCAGGCCGGCCGCGAACATGGCGAGCGCGCCGATGGTGAACGCCAGGGCTGTCTTGCCCGGCTCGCCGTCCGCGGTCAGCCCGGCGAACACCAACGGTCCCGCGACGCCGCCCGCGACGGTCCCGATCGCGTAGAAGAACGCGATGGCCATGGCGCGGGTCTCCATCGGAAAGATCTCGCTGACGGTCAGATACGCCGCGCTGGCGCCGCACGATGCGACGAACAGCACCGCGGTCCAGCAGGCGGTGAGCGTCGTCGCGGTCAGGTGGCCCGCCGCGAAAAGCCATGCGGTGGCGAGCAACAGCACGGCCGAACCGAGGTAACTGCCCGCGATCATCGGCTTGCGCCCGATCGTGTCGAACAGCCTGCCCAGCAGTAGCGGGCCGAGGAAGTTGCCGAAACAGAGGATCGCGAAGTAATAGCCGACCCGGTCGTCCTGGATGCCGAACGATCTGGACAGGATGAGCGCGTAGTTGAACGTGATGGCGTTGTAGAGGAACGCCTGCCCGATGAACAGCGCCAACCCGAGCACGCTGCGCCGGGGATAGTGCCGCACCATCACCGCCGCGATCTCCCGGAAGGAGATGCTCCGCCGCTGCCGGATCCGGATCCGATGCTCGGAGACGTCGGCGAGCGCGGCGCCCGTGTCGTCCCGCACGCGCGCCTCGATCGCGGTGACCGACCGCTGCGCGTCGTCCTCGTGACCATGGATGAACTGCCAGCGCGGACTCTCCGGCACATGCCTGCGCACCAGCAGGATGATCACGCCGAACACGGCACCGAGCGCGAAGGTCAAGCGCCAGCCCACGTTCGGCGGGAACAGATCCGTGTTCAGCGCGACGATGGACAGTAACGCGCCGCCGACCGCGCCGAGCCAATAGGTGCCGTTGATGACGATGTCGATGCGTCCGCGGTACTGCTTGGGGATCAGCTCGTCGATCGCGGAGTTGATCGCCGCGTATTCGCCGCCGATGCCGAAGCCGGTGAGGAAGCGGAACAAGACGAACCACCACATCGAGAACGACAACGCCGTCATGGCGGTCGCGAAAAGGTAGACCGCCAGCGTGACCAAGAAGAGTTTCTTGCGGCCGAACCTGTCGGTCAGCCAACCGAAGAAGAGGGCGCCCGAGCCCGCGCCCGCCACGTACATCGCCGCCGCGACACCGGACACCTGTGCGGCCGTGATGGCCAGGCCGCTGCCCGGTTGCGACAGCCGGGCGGCCACGCTGCCGACGACGGTCACTTCCAGCCCGTCGAGGATCCACACCGACCCCAGTCCGATCACGATCATCCAATGCCACCGCGACCAGGGCAGGCGATCCAGCCTGGCCGGGATGTCGGTCGATATGGTCCGCACGGGTCACCACCTTCGCAAGCTGACGGTCGGATACCCCGGGCCGCGGCGGCCAACCGTGCCGGTGGGCTAGGCTCGGACGCGAGTGAAACGTGTTCTAGAAAGTGGCCTGCCGATGAAGAGCATTTTTGCGCTGTGGGGCGTTGGTGACCTGCTCGCGGCGGACTTCGCGCCACGCTTGGCCGGGGCCGCCGCGGTGCAGGCGAACATTTCCGACGCGGCGGTCGAGACGGCGATGCTCCGCCTCACGACGTTCGACACGCCGGTGCAGGCCGTCGTCGGCATCTGGTGGACCGACGGGCCGCGCGTGGAGGATGCCGAACGGGTGCTGAGCGCGGTGGCCGAGCGGGTGGAAGGCTGGCATGTCGAGGAGGCGACGCCGATCCCGCCGCCGGTCACCGCCGTGCTCGAGCGTGCGCCGGGCCTGTCGAACGTCGCTTTCCTGCGCAAGCCGGCCGATCTGTCGCATGCCGCGTGGCTGGATCGCTGGCGCAACCACCACACCGCCGTCGCCATCGAGACCCAGGCGACCTTCGGCTACGTGCAGAACGTCGTGACCGGGCCGGCCACGGCCGGTGCGCCGGACATCGCCGGGATCGTGGAGGAGCTGTTCCCCATCGAGGCGCTGACCGATCCGCACGCGTTCTACGGCAGCGGTGGTGACGGGGCGGAACTGGCGCGCCGCATCGACCGTCTGATGGGCAGCGTCGCGACGTTCGGCGGCGACCGGAACCTGGATGTCGTTCCCACCAGCCGGTATCGGTTGCGCTGAGCGGGTCAGTGGCCGGAGCGGCCCGCCGATTCGCGCAGCGCGACGCGCGCGGCGCGGACGGCGGGATGCTCGCCCGCGCCGCGCCGATAGGCGAGGTGCGTGCGCCGTCGCATCGGCAGGGCACCGAGAGTGACGCCCGGTGGGCAATCCCGCGTCCCGAATTCCGGGACCAAGGCGACGCCTTGACCCGCGGCCACGAGCGCGAGGACCGTGCCGAAGTCGTCGGCGTGATGCCGGATCCGGGGCGTGAAGCCAGCCGCCTCACAAGCGCGCACCGTCATCGTGTGGCACAGCGTACCGGGAGTGCCTGCGATCCAAGGGCTTTCACGGTGCGCGGCGAGCGGTTCGGCGGTGCGCGCGGCGAGATGGACGATCTCCTCGAACAGCGGCTCGCTCCGCAAGGCGGGATCCGCGGGCACCGGCGCGTAGTCGTACTCCTGGATCAGCGCGACATCCAGGGTCTCGGCGCGCAACGCGTCGGGCGCAAGCGCCGGATCCAGTTCGGTCACGCGCAACTCCAGCCGGGGATGCGCACGGCTCAGTGCGACGAGCGCGGGGGAGAGGATGGTCCGCACCGCGGTGGGAAACGCCCCGATGCGCAGGGTTCCGGTGAGTTCGGTGCGGATCGCGGCGAGCTCGGCGGTCGCCTGCTCCAGCACCGCGAGAACCCGCTCGGTGTGTTCGACGAGGGCCACGGCCGCCGGAGTCAGCGTCACTCGTCGGCCGGTGCGCGTCAGCAGTGGCACGCCCGCTTCCCGCTCCAGTGCGGCGAGTTGCTGGGAGACCGCCGAGGGGGTGTAGGCGAGGGCCTCCGCGACCGCCGCGATGGTTTCGCGGTGCGCCAGTTCCCGCAGCAGGCGGAGTTTGCGGACGTCGAGCATAAGTTGACCTTATGGTCAGCGGCAGAAATGTGAACTGGATCTGATGATTTCGAGGGGCCAGGCTGATCGTCATGACACTCGCCGGTCTTTTCGTCCCTCTGGTAACCCCGTTCACGGCCGACGGCGCGCTCGCCGCCGACGCGCTGGAGCGGCTGGCCCGCGAGGTGCTCGACGACGGCGCGACGGGCATCGTCGCGCTCGGCACCACCGGGGAACCCGCGACCCTGACCGCCGCCGAGCGGGCGGAAGTGATCGCCGTCTGCGCGCGCGTCTGCCGGGAACGCGACGCGCCGCTGATCGTCGGCGCCGGATCGAACTCGACGGCGGCTTCCGTCGAAGCCCTCGCCGGTCTCGATCCACGCGGCGCGGCGGCGCTGACCGTGGTCCCGTACTACACGCGACCTTCCGAGGCGGGCGTGCTCGCCCATTTCCGCGAACTCGCGGCCGCCTCTCCCGTGCCGCTGATCATCTACCACATCCCCTATCGGACCGGACTTTCCCTCGGAACCGCGACCCTGCTGGCGCTGGCCGGCCTGCCCAATGTCGTGGGTCTGAAGCACGCCGTCGGCGCCGTCGACGAGGCCACCGTCGCGCTGATGGCCGCGCGGCCCGCGGAGTTCGCCGTGCTGGCGGGTGACGATGTGTTCGCCGCGCCGCTGCTGGCTCTCGGCGCTTCGGGCGCGATCGCGGCCTCGGCCGCCGTGCACACGTCGTCGTTCGCGCGGATGGTCGGCGCGTGGCGCACCGGTCCGGTCGATGTGGCCCGGTCACTCGGTCACCGGCTCGCGGTTTTGTCGGCCGCGCTGTTCGCCGAACCCAATCCCGCGGTGATCAAGGCGGTGCTCGCGGCGCAGGGCCGCATCCCGAGTCCTGCGGTACGGTTGCCGTTGCTGCCCGCGAGCGAGACCGCCACCCGGGCGGCGTTGTCCGCGCTGGCGGAATTTTCCGGCGTGGGGAATCGGCAATGACTGGTATTGCGGCCGGGAAGGTGCCACGCTTAAGCGGTGACACAACCTCCGGATACCCAGGCGGCTGGGCCCGACCCGACGACCGACAAACTCGACGCGGCCGTCTTCAGGGTCGCCGGCGTCGTGGTGCTCGGCGCGATCATGTCGATTCTCGACATCACCGTCGTCAGCGTCGCGATCCCGACCTTCCAGCGCGAGTTCGACACGAGCTACGCCATCGCGGCGTGGACCATGACCGGGTACACGCTGGCGCTGGCCACCGTGATCCCGCTGACCGGATGGGCGGCCGACCGCTTCGGCACCAAGCGGCTGTACATCATGGCCCTGACGTTCTTCGTGCTCGGCTCCTTGCTGTGCAGCACGGCCTGGAACATCGAATCGCTGATCGCGTTCCGCGTGATCCAGGGCCTCGGCGGCGGCATGCTGATGCCGCTGGGCATGACGATCATGACCCACGCGGCCGGCCCGCAGCGGGTCGGACGGGTCATGGCGGTGCTCGGCGTACCGATGCTGCTCGGCCCGATCGGCGGGCCGATCCTGGGTGGCTGGCTGATCGAGAACTTCAGCTGGCACTGGATCTTCTTGATCAACCTGCCGATCGGCGTGATCGCCTTGACGCTGGCGTTCATCGTGCTGCCCAGCGACAAGCCGGAGCCGTCCGAGTCGTTCGACTTCATCGGCATGCTGCTGGCCTCACCCGGCCTGGCGCTGTTCCTGTTCGGCGTCTCCTCCATCCCGGAGCAGGGGACCGTGCTCGCGGCGCGGGTGCTGATCCCGGCCGCCATCGGCGCGCTGCTGATGGTCGCGTTCGTGTTCCACGCGCTGCGCACCGAGCACCCGCTGATCGATCTGCACCTGTTCCGCAACCGCGCGCTCACCTTCGCGGTGCTCACGATGGTGCTGTTCGCCATCGCGTTCTTCGGAGCGGGCCTGCTGCTGCCGACCTACTTGCAACAGGTGCGCGGTGAGTCGGCGCTGCAAGCCGGTCTGCTGATCGCGCCGCAGGGCATCGGCGCGATGCTCAGCATGCCGATCGCGGGCCGTTTCGTGGACAAGATCGGCCCTGGCAAGATCGTGCTGGTCGGTATCACACTGATCTCGATCGGGACGGCCTACTTCGTCCAGCTCGACGCGGACAGCTCGTATCTCCCCATGATCGGCGCGCTGTTCGTGATGGGCCTCGGCATGGGCTGCACCATGATGCCGATCATGACCGCGGCGATCCAGACCCTGACCCACCAGCAGGTGGCGCGCGGGTCGACGCTGATGAACATCGTCAACCAGACCGCGGGCTCCATCGGCACGGCGACGATGTCGGTGGTGCTGACCAACCTGCTGAACAACCAGCCGCTGGCGCGTCCGGCCATCGCGGCGAACTTCGATCCCAGCCTGGCGGGCCAGCTTCCGCCGGGGGCCGTCGAAACCGGTTTGCAGCAGGCCGCGGAAGCGTTCAGTCACACCTACGTGGTGGCGCTGGTGCTGATCGTGCTCACCTTGATCCCGGCGTCCTTCCTGCCGCGCACGAAGCCGAAGAACCCGGAGGCGGCCGACGCGGCGACGGTCGTGCACGCCTAGCGGTACTCGTCCCGGGATCGCCTGCCGATCCCGGGACCTACCGCTGTAGGGGTCGGGCGGATGCCGCCGCGGCCCCTATTTGTTGCCGTGGGCAAGGCCTGCGGTGGGCCGAGGCCGCGCCTCGTCGAGGAACGCCAGGACGGCCGGGCTCGCCACCGAGCGGAACTCGTCGAAGTACGCGTGCCGTGCGCCCTCGATCAGATGCAGTCGCGCGTCGGGGATGCGCTCGACCAGCAGGGGAGCGTTGGCGGCGGGATTGAAGCGGTCCTCCGTGCCGTGCACCACCAGAGTGGGAACCCGGATGTCCGGCAGCGCATCCCAGGCGTCGTGCTTGTTGCTCGCGTACAGATGCCTGCGCTTCGCATAGGCGGGCATGGCCGGGTCGCCGAGCGTGTTGTACGGGCCGGAGGTGCTCGCCAGCCGAGCTGGGGTGTACATCAATTCCAGCAGAGCCTGTCGTGCGGCCGCTGGGTCCCGCTGCGCGAGCGCCCTCCTGACTTCCGGACCCCGTTCGAAAGCGTGCTTCCCGCCGGGGGACGTGCAGCCGAGCACCAGGGTGTGCACCCGATCCGGATGGCGCGCGGCCAGCCACTGGGCCACCCGCCCGCCCATCGACGTGCCGTAGACGGCGGCCCGCCGTACGCCCGAGTCGTCGAGGACGGCGACCACGTCGTCGGCGAAACCCTCGGTGCTGTAGACCTCGTCGGGTTTGTCGCTGTCGCCGGTACCGCGCCAGTCGAGCGTGATGGTGCGATACCCGGTCTCGAAGTCCGCGCGGATGCCGTCCCACCAGTGATGGCTGTTGGCCTGCCCGGCGAGCAGTACCAGCGGGCTGCCCGTGCCCGTCACTTGATAGGCGAGGCGAACGCCGTCGGCCGCCGTTGCGTAGGGCACCTGTGCGAAATCCTTCCGTTCAGCGATCGCTGCGAAGCCCGTCGAAGACGATCTCCATGCCGCGCCGCCACGACGGCGAGCCGGTGGTCTCGCCGAGTAGCGACAGGGCCCACACCAAGTTGACGACATCCTCGTCGGTCGCGTCGGCGCGCAACGCGCCGGTATCCCGGACCCGCGTGAGCACCGCCGACAGGTGCGACATCCCACGATGGCAGGCCTGCGCCAGCTGAGCCGCCGCTGGATGATCCCCGGTGAACGCCTCGAGCAGTCCGCGGTCGGCGGTGAGCCTGCCGAGCAGGTCTTCCACGAATCCGGTGAATGCCGTCCACGCGTCGGGTTCGGCCGCCGCGCGGGCGGCGATCTCGTCCACCGCGGCCAGCCGGGGCGGCAGGAGGGCATCGATCAGGGTGTCGCGGGTGGGGAAGTGGTTGTACAGCGTCCCGATGCTGACGCAGGCGCGCCGCGCGATCTCCTCCAGCGAGCCGTCGAGGCCCTGTTCGGTGAACACCTCGGCCGCTGCCCGCAGCAAATTTTCGCGATTGCGAGCGGCGTCCCGGCGCAGCGGTTTGGTCACGCGATCATCCTACCGAATCTGAGGCAGGCCTCGACTTCGTGGTACGGTAATAAATCGAGGGGGGCCTCAAATTAAGGAGAACGCATGGCAGATCGGGGAACAGCAGTAATCGTCGGTGTCGGGCCCGGCCTGGGGATGTCGATGGCCCGGCGCTTCGGACGGGAAGGGTTCCGCGTCGCGCTGATCTCGCGCAGCGATGCACGGCACGCCGGATACCTCGCGGACCTGGCGGAGCGCGGGGTGGACGCGACCGCTCACGTCGCGGACGTCACCGACCGGTCGCGGCTCGGCGCGATACTCGGCGACATCCGCAGGGAGGGTCCGATCGGAATGGTCTATTACGGACCGGGCCCGACGCAGCAGCCCGTGCCGATCACCGACATCGACGCGGCGACGGCGCGATCGGCGTTCGAGTGGGTGTGGCCCGCGGTCGACGTGGTGAGCGACGTGTTGCCGGGCATGCTCGAGCGTGGGAAAGGCGCATTGCTCTTCGCCGGCGGGCTCTCCAGCGTCCGCCCGATGCCCATGCTCGGCCACCTCGCCCTCGCCGCCGCCGCACTGCGCAACTACGCGCTCACCCTGAACGCGGCATTGGCCGAGCGCGGTCTCTATGCGGGCACGCTCACCATCGGCGGCCTCGTCGAGCGCGGGGACATCCACGCGATGGTCACCGCCGACCCGGCGCGCTTCGGCAGTCCGGACGGCCACACGCTCGATCCGGACGACTTGGCGGAGACCGCGTGGGGCATGTACCGCACCCGCGACCGCGCCGAGACGATCTTCGACGCCTTCGGCGGGTGACGGCCGAGGTCAGCCGTACAGGGCGATGAAGCGGTCCAGGGAACGTTCGATATCGCCCTTGACGGCGCGGGCCACACCGGAACCGATCGGGCCGAACAGCGGCGCGCCGCCGAGTTCGATGTCGACGGTGACCTCCGAACCGGAGCCCTTCGGGGCGACGAGCAGTTGCAACCCCAGTTTGGTGCCGCCTTTGCCCGCGCCGGTGAGTTGCAGGCGGCTCGGCGGCTCGGCGGCGCGCACGGTCCAGGTCACCCGGTTGCGCAGGCCCTTCACCGAGGCGATGCCGACCAGCTGGGTGCCGACGGTCAATTCGGCGGGAACCTCGCCGCGCCACGCTTCGTGCATGGTCAGCCATTTGTCGAGTTCGGCGAGGTTGGAGGTGTGCGTCCAGGCCTCCTCGGGCGAGATCGGAACGTCGACCGAGACCTTCAGCTTTGCCATGGGCGCATGGTATCCGGCTGCGATGGTCGGCTCGGTCGCGAGGGCGGCGGGTTCGGGCGGCCTCGCGGCGCCCAGGTGAACGCAACCTTGCGGAATCGTATTCGGGCACCCGCCAATACATTTGTTGATGCGTCAGCGAACGCCCATTCCGCCTGCTCGGGCCTGCCGCCGCGGGCGTCGCCCTCCACTGCGCGGCCACCGCCGATTCCGGTGCTGGCCCGCCCCGCGGGCCGGTACGCAGGACAAATGGTCCACGGGTTGCACGGCAGCCCAACATTATTGCGCAGCTATGTCGCGATCTGCGGCACCTATCGTCCCACTTCCGGGAATCCGGAAAGTGTCGATGGGATCGGCAGAGACTTCGTTGGAATGCTGCTAATGTGCGAATGGTCGGGTTCTGGTTACCGTTCGGACACGATCCGGGCGGTCGGCGATTGACATGTAATCGCCTGTCCTGCGGGCACTGTGCGGTAGGCGCTCTCCATGAGCGCCGGTGCCGTCGCGGGGTTTCCGGTACTCCGACGCGGACCCCACCGACCGGTCCGTTCATGGTCGGCAGGCGAGGGAAGGCGAGCGAAGCAGGATGGCAATGGGCCGATTCCTCGAGACCAGTCAACGACGAAAGAACTGATGAATCAAGATATCGCCGTGGTGCTTTCATGGATCCTCGCCGCCGCTTTGGTGATCGCCGTAGCGGGGGCGTTGTACGCAGTGCAGTATGCCAGGGCTCAGCGGGCCAAGGTCGAGGCTCTGGCCAGGGAACAGCGCGCGACGGAGGACACGCTCGAGCGGTTCGCCGCCACCACGCTACCCGCGGTGGCCGAGTCGATCCGCCGGTTCGAGTCGCAGGTGCCCCCGGTCGAAGTCCAGGCGGGCATGGAGAATTCACGGCTCGCGCAGATCCTGCGGTGGATCTCCGAGCGGTACGCCGATGATCTGAGCCTGATGCGCTCGGAGACCAGGGACCTGACCAACAACGAAGCGCAGCAGGCGATCAAGGCGGCCGAGGAGGCCGCGCGCGGCGAGGTCGCTGCCGCGTCGCGCCAGGCGACCAGTGCCGCGGTCCGCTCGTTCGGCACCTCCGTGGTCAGCCTCGGCGCGGACGTCAGCCAGGTGGTGAGCGCCGCGCTGCGCGAGCATCGCGACGACGCCGTGTACGAAACCCTCACCCGCATCGACCACACGGTGCAGCAGATGATCCGTCAGGCGCAGTCCTACGTGATCGTCTGCGGTGGTCTGCCCGGCCGCCGCTGGCCCGCGCAGACGCTGACCGACGTGGTCGGCGGCGCCATCGGCCGTGTCCGGGAATACCTGCGGGTGCGGCCGAACCAGCTCGACCGCGTTGTGATCAGCCGCGCGGTGGAACCGCTCGTGCACACGCTGGCGACCCTGCTGGACAACGCGTTGCGGTACTCGCCGCCGACCTCCTACGTGGACGTCAATTTCCAGGAGGGTCACCACGGCGTCACCGTCATCATCGATGACGCGGGCGTGCGCATGAACGCCGAGCAGATGGAGGAAGCCCGCCAGGTGCTCGCGCACGAGCGGCCTGTCGACATCCACCAGCTCGGCCCGTCGCCGAAGGTCGGCTTCCCGGGTATCGCCGCGCTGGCCCGTCGCTACGGTTTCACCGTCTACATCGACGGCCCGAACGTCTACGGCGGCATGCGCGCGATGGTCTACATCCCGGAGTCGCTGCTGGTCACCCCGCAGAACGTCCAGGAGGTCGCGCCCGTGACCGAGGCAAAACCGGAGCCGGCCACGGTTCCCGCGCAGGACGCGCCGAGCGAACAGCCCGGCGAGAACGAGCCGTCGCTGTCGGTGAGTGAGATCACCAGCGGCGGGCTACCCAAGCGGCGACGCAGGACGGTCGCGCTCGCCCCGGTCGGGCCGCGCACCGAACCCGGTCTCGCTCGCCCCGAGGTCGCCGCAGCTTGGCATACCGGCTCCAAGAGCGGCCGCGCCGCCGCATCTGATGACACGGAAGGGATGACATCCTGATGGCCACACCCGTGACCGACAGCAGCAACAAACTGGGCTGGCTACTCGAAGATCTCAGCATCACGGGTGTGCGGTTCTCGGTGTTGCTGTCCGACGACGGCCTGCGGATCGCGCACTCCACGGGGATCGCCCGCGACGAGGCGGAACGCTTCGCCGCCGCGGCCTCCGGCCTGCGTTCGCTCGGTAAGGCGCTCGGCGAATTCTGTGGCGACGCCACGAATGGCGTGCGGCAGAACATGACCGAGTACGACCAGGGGATGATCCTCATCACCGCGGCGGGCGAGGGCGCGCTGCTCGGCGTTGCGACCACCAACGACATCGACGTGGGCCTCGTCGCCCACCGGATGAACGAGCTGGCAGGCCGGGTCGGACGTGAGCTCGGCAGCCAGCCGCGCAGGCGCGTTGACGGCAGCGAAATGCCATGATCGAGCGCAGCGAGCGAGTCAGAGGTACTGCGCCGCTGGGCAGCACGGAGCCGAGCGAGAGCGAGGTGCCGTCATGAGCAAGCCGCGGCGCGATCCGGACCTGGTCCGGGCTTATGTGCGCACCGGAGGGCGTACGCGCCCCACTCGCGAGCTGGACCTGGTTACTTTGGTCCTGACCGCCAAAGATCCACTCCCCGGCGCGTCACCCGATGCGCGCCGGGTCATGGCCCTGTGCAGCCGTCGGGGTGCGCTGTCGATCGCGGAGATCGCGGCGTACCTCGACCTTCCGCCGTCCGTCGTGAAGATCGTCGCGTCCGATCTCATGGACGGCGGGCACCTGGTCACCCCCACCCCGGCCGAGTCCCTGCCGGAGATCGCTCTGCTGGAGGAGGTACTCAATGGGCTCCGTGCTCTCGCCGTCTGATCGCGCTGTCGATTACGTGCCGGAGACCGTGACCCGCTCGGTGAAACTGCTGGTGGCCGGCAACTTCGGTGTCGGCAAGACCACGTTCGTGAGCAGCGTCTCGGAGATCAAACCGCTGCGCACCGAGGAGACCATCACCGAAGCCAGCGTCGGCGTCGACGACATGGCGGGGCTGCCGGGAAAGTCGCAGACCACGGTCGCGATGGACTTCGGCCGCATCACGCTCAGTCCCAAACTGGCGCTCTACCTGTTCGGCACTCCGGGCCAGCAGCGTTTCGTCCCCTTGTGGGAGGAGCTGGCCCGCGGTGCGCTCGGCGCGCTCGTGCTGGTGGACACCCGCCGCATCGAGAAGTCCGACGAGGTGCTCTCGGTGCTGGAGGAGCGCGGCGTCCCGTATTCGGTGGCCGTCAACCAGTTCGAAGGCGCAAGGCCCTACCCGCTCGACGAAGTACGCGATGCCCTCGACCTGGAACCCGGCACCCCGCTGACGTCGCTGGACGCCCGTGACCGAGGCACGTGCCTGCGTTCGCTGATCACGCTAGTCGAATTCTTGTTCCACCGTTTGGAGTCTCGCATTTGACCACGCCACAGTCCTCGACCCACCCCGCGCACCTATCCAGCGGCGCCTGCCCGGTCGCACACGGATCGCCGATCGACACCGACGGTCCCAGAATCCCGCTCTATTCCGACGGATTCGCGGCCGACCCCCACGGGATCTACCGGGAAATGCGCAGGCGCCACGGTTCGTTGGTCCCGATCGAACTGTCGCCAGGGGTGCCCGCCACGCTGGTGATCGGCTATCAGGAAGCCGTGCGGATCCTCAACGATCCCGAGCACTTCCCCGCCGATCCGCGCGTCTGGCAGAAGAACATCCCCGAGGACTCGCCCATCCGTCCCATGATGGAGTGGTACCCGAACGCGCTGCGTAACAGCGGCGCCGCGCATGCCCGCTACCGGGGTGCGTACGTAGCGAGCATCGACGCCATCGATCTGCACGAAGTGCACTCGATGGTGGAACGCATCGCCGTTCCGCTGATCAACACCTTCTGCCAGACCGGGTCCGCCGATCTGGTCACACAGTACGCGTTCCCGCTCGTGTTCGAAGTGCTCAACCGGATCGTCGGTTGTTCGACGGAACTGGGGCAGCGGGTCGCCACCGGCATGGCGATGTTGTTCGACACCGTCGAGGCTGCCAAGGGCATGCAGATGCTGTCCGAGGCGCTGATGGAGCTGATCCAGCAGCGCCGCGCGGAGCCGGGCGACGACGTGACCTCTCGCTTGGTCCATCACTCGGCCGGCCTCAACGACGAAGAGCTGTTGTCGAACCTGATCAGCCTCTACGGCGCCGGGATCGAGCCGCAGCAGAACCTGATCACCAACACCCTGCTGCTGATGCTCACCGACGATCGTTTCGGCGGCGACATGCTCGGCGGCGCGCTGTCGACGCGGGACGCGCTGGACGAGGTGTTGTTCAACGACCCGCCGATGGCGAACTTCTGCATCACCTACCCGCGCCAGCCCATCCTGATCGACAACGTCTGGTTGCCCGCGCACCAGCCGGTGCTGGTCAGCCTGGCGGCGTGCAACAACGATCCGGCGATCCGCGGCGGTGGTGACCGCACCGGCAATCGCTCGCACCTGGCGTGGGCGGTCGGACCACACGCCTGCCCCGCGAAGTCCGTCGCGTCCGTGGTCGTGCAAGAAGCCATCGACCAGCTCCTCGATGCTCTCCCCGAGATGCAGCTGGCCGTGCCCGCGGACCAAGTGGTCTGGCGGCCCGGCCCATTCCACCGGGCGTTGGCGGCTCTGCCGGTCGTCTTCCCCAAATCCCCTCCGTTGAACATGGCGTAAGGAGAAGCGTCCGATGTCGCAAGAGCCGATAGTCTTGGATCTGACCGGTTCCGATATCCAAGGCGAGGCGGCACGGCTGCGCGAGCGTGGGCCGGTGGCCCTGGTGGAACTGCCCGGCGGGGTGCCGGCGTGGTCGATCACCGATGCCGTCGTGCTCAAGAGCCTTCTGGCCGACCCGCGCGTCTCGAAGGATCCCAGGCAGCACTGGGCCGCGTTCATGAACGGCGAGATCACCGAGGAGTGGCCGCTGCACCCCTGGGTGGCGGTCGACAATATGTTCACCGCCTACGGCGCCGAGCATCGGCGGCTGCGCAAGCTGGTCGCCCCCGCGTTCACGCACCGTCGCACGGTGGCGCTTCGACCGCGCATCGAAGCGATCACCGCCGAATTGCTCGACGGGCTGGCCGCGACGCCGCGCGGAACGGCCGTCGACCTGCGTGAGGGCTACGCCTATCCGGTGCCGATCCAGGTCATCACCGAGCTGATGGGTGTGCCCGAGCACTTGGGCCCCGGTGTGCGGACATGTGTCGACGGATTCTTCGACACCTCGTTCGGGCCGGAGGAGGCCCAGGCGAACTACCTGGAGATGTACCGGCTGATCAGCGAACTCGTGGCGTACCGGCGGGAATCCCCCGGCGACGACATCACGAGCGTGCTGATCGCCAGCCGGGACGAGGAGGACGGCTCGCAGCTCACCGAGAAGGAGCTCGTCGACACCTTGATGCTGGTCATCAACGCCGGGCACGAGACGACGGTGAACCTGCTGGATCAGGCCATCTTCGCATTGCTCACGCACCAGGACCAGCGTGCCGACGTGGCGGCGGGGCGGATTCCCTGGTCGGACGTGGTGGAGGAGGCGCTGCGCTACGAGGCGCCGGTCGCGCACCTGCCGCTGCGCTACGCCGTCGAGGACATCGACATCGCCGACGTCCGCATCCCCAAGGGCGAAGCTATCCTGGCTTCCTACGTGGCGGCCAATCGCGACCCGAAGGTGCACGGTCCGAACGCCGACGAGTTCGATCCGCGCCGCTCGGCGAAGGACCATGTGGCCTTCGGTTACGGGGCGCATCACTGCCTGGGCGCGCCGCTGGCCCGGATGGAGGCCGAGATCGCCCTTCCGGCCATCTTCCGGCGCTTCCCGGACATGCGCCTGGCCGTCGATCCGTCCGAGCTGGGCACCGTCCTCAGCTTCATCTCCAACGGCCATTCCGAGCTGCCGGTGTTCCTGGAGGCGACGGAGTAGTCCGGGACCAGGTAGGACACCTCGATCGACCCCGGCATGGGTGCTCGGCTGTGCCGGTGTCCGACAGCCCGTGTATCCCTCGCGGATACGCGGGCAGAGGTGTTCGACCGCAGGCGGGCGCATGCGGAACCCACCCGATCGCGCCGGTTGGGCGCACGAGATATGCTCTGGCGCAGGCGAATTCGGTATCGAGTCGAATTGGCCATGCTCACACGGCAGCTCGGCTTCCGAGATCCGGATCGCGTGTCGTGTGCCCACCCTGCTCGTCGAACGTTCCGATTTTGGAGTCACGTTTTGACCCACCCCCAATCCTCGACATCGTCCTTCCCCAGCGGCTGCCCGGTCCCGCACGGTTCACCGGTCGGCGCCGACGGACCCCGGATCGCGCTGTATTCGGACGATTTCGCGGCGGACCCACACCATGTCTATCGAGACGCACGCGCGCGGTACGGTTCACTGGTGCCGGTGGAACTGTCACCCGGCGTGCCCGCGACGCTGGTGATCGGCTATCACACCGCGCTGCGCATCCTGAACGATCCGGACCATTTCCCCTCCGATTCGCGGACCTGGCAGCAGACCGTTCCGAGCGACTGCCCGGTTCTGCCGCTGCTCGAGTGGCGTCCGGCCGCCATCCGCAACTCCGGCGCCGAACACGCCCGCTACCGGCAGGCCACGGTCGCGGGCATCGAAGAGATCGACCAGTTCGCACTGCACAACACGGTGGAGCGGATCGCCGTGCCACTGATCAACACGTTCTGCGGGGACGGCTCCGCCGATCTGATCTCGCAGTACGCGTTCCCGCTCTCGTTCGCGGTGATCAACGCCATGCTCGGCTGCCCGCCGGACATCGGGCAGCGGGCGGCGATGGGACTGGCCGCGATGTTCGAAGGCGTGGACGCCGAGCAGGGCAACACGATGTTCAACGACGCGATGTCGGACCTGGTGGCGCTCAAACGTTCCCATCCCGGCGACGACATCGTCTCCCGGATTCTGCGGCACCCTGTCGATTTCGACGACGAGGAGATGGTCCAGCAGGTGCTCATGCTGTACGGCGCCGGCATCGAGCCGCAGCAGAACCTCATCATCAACACCCTGCGGCTGATGCTCACCGACCAGCGGTTCGCCGGCGGCATCCTCGGCGGTAGCCTGTCGACGCGGGACGCCTTGGACGAGGTGCTGTTCACCGACCCGCCGCTGTCGAACTACTGCGTCACCTTCCCGCGGCAGCCGATCCTGATCGACGGCGTCTGGCTGCCCGCGCACCAGCCGGTGGTCATCAGCATGGCCGGATGCAACAACGACCCGGCGATCAACACGGGCGCCTACACCGACAACCGTGCTCATCTCGCGTGGAGCGTCGGGCCGCACACCTGCCCGGCCCGGTCGGTGGCCTATCTGATCGCCCAGGACGCCATCGATCAGCTGCTCGACGCGTTGCCCGAGATGCGGCTCGGCGTCCCCGCGGAGCAGCTGACCTGGCGACCGGGCCCGTTTCATCGATCGCTGACCGCCCTGCCGGTCCTCTTCCCGGAAACCCCGCCCCTGCCCGTCTATTCGCCGCAGCCGGAGGGGAGCGCGGGACAGTAGCCGTGCTCCCCTCCGGCGAGCCGACAATCGCCGCGTTCCGATCCAGATTGGAGGTTGCCGCTCAGAGGTCGTCGTGCACACAGCTGATGAGGGTGTGCGCCGGCCTGTCACGATCCCCACGCAGCACGTCGACCTACGTCGTCGCGGCGCGCACGCGTCCGGTCGATCGCGTTCGTCGCATGTTCGTTCCCCTGGAGTTTCGTCTTTTGACCACGCCACACTTCCCGCCGTCCACTTCCGCGAGCGGGTGCCCCGTGTCGCACGGCTCGCCGATCGACACCAGCGGCCCCCGTTATCCGTTGTATTCGCCGGAATACGCGGAAGATCCGCACAAGGCATACCGCGAGATGCGCCGCCAGTTCGGTTCGCTCGTTCCCGTCGAGCTGTCGCCGGGCGTGCCCGCCACCTTGGTGATCGGCTACCACACCGCGCTGCGCATCCTGAACGACCCCGATCATTTCCCGGCCGATCCGCGGATCTGGCAGAAGGACATCCCGGGCGAGTGCCCGGTCCTGCCGATGCTGGAGTGGCGGAAGAACGCCCTGCGTAGTGCGGGCCTGGAACATCTGCGCTACCGGCAGGCGAACGTCGTCGCCATCGCCGGGGTCGACCTGCACGCGCTGCACGGAACCGTCGAGCAGATCGCCATCCCGCTGATCAACGCCTTCTGCGAGGACGGGGCGGCGGATCTCATCAGCCAGTACGCGTTTCCGCTCAGCTTCGCGGTGCTCAACGCCATGCTGGGCTGCCCGGCGGACATCGGCCAGCAGGTCGCGACCGGTATGGCCGCCATCTTCGAAGGCGTCAACGCGGACAAGGGCAACGCGATGCTCACCGACGCGCTGTTCGAACTGGTGCAGCTCAAGCGGAAGGACTTCGGCGACGACATCACCTCCAGACTGTTGCGGCACGAAGCCGGGCTGGACGACGTCGAGATGATCCATCAGCTGATCACCCTCTACGGCGCGGGCATCGAACCGATGCAGAACCTGATCGTCAATACGGTGCTGCTGATGCTCACCGACGAACGCTTCGCGGGAGATTTTCTCGGTGGCAGCCTTTCCACCCGCGACGCCCTCGACGAGGTGCTGTTCAACGACCCGCCGATGGCGAACTACTGCGTCAGCTTTCCGCGCCAGCCGATCCTCATCGACGACGTCTGGCTACCCGCGCACCAGCCGGTGCTGATCAGTATGGCGGGATGCAACAACGATCCGGCGATCGGCGTCGGGCAACGCACCGACAGCCGTGCCCATCTGGCGTGGAGCGTCGGCCCGCACGCCTGTCCGGCCCGGTCGGCCGCGTACCTGGTGGTGCAGGACGCGATCGATCAGCTGCTCGACGCGTTGCCCGAGATGCGGCTGGGCGTCCAGCCCGGTCAATTGAGCTGGCGGCCGGGACCGTTCCATCGCGCACTGGTGTCCCTGCCGGTCGTTTTTCCGAAATCCCCTCCGCTGACCGTCTTCTAAGGAGTCCCGATGGACACACAACCCCTGGTTCTCGACCCGGCGGGTGCCGACATTCAAGGTGAGTCCGCCCGTATTCGTGCGCGCGGGCCGGTGACCCTGGTCGAATTGCCGGGCGGCGTGCGGGCGTGGTCGGTCACCGACGCCGACGTGCTCAAGCGGTTGCTGGCCGACCCCCGGGTGTCGAAGGACGCCAAACAGCACTGGCCCGCGTTGCTCAACGGCGAGATACCCCAGGACTGGCCGTTGTTGCCGTGGGTCGCCGTGAACAACATGTTCACCGCGTACGGCGCCGATCACCGCAGGCTGCGCAAACTCGTCGCGCCCGCCTTCACCCACCGCCGCACCCAGGCGATGCGCCCGATGGTCGAACAGATCACCGCGGACCTGCTGGACGCGCTCGCGGCGACACCGGCGGGCACAGCGGTCGATCTCAGGGAAGGTTTCGCCTACCCGCTGCCGATCCAGGTCATCAGCGCGCTGATGGGCGTTCCGGAATCCCTGAACGCCGGTCTGCGCAAGTGCGTCGACGGCATCTTCGATACGTCGCTCGGGCCCGAGCAGTCCCAGGCCAACTACCTCGAGATGTACCGGATCCTGGGTGAGCTCGTCGCCTATCGGCGGCAGACGCCAGGAGACGACATGACCAGTCTGCTGATCTCGCACCGGGACGAGGAGGACGGCTCACAGCTGAGCGAGCAGGAGTTGATCGACACGCTGCTGCTCGTCATCAGCGCCGGACACGAGACCACGGTGAACCTGATCGATCAGGCCGTCTTCGCACTGCTGACCCACCCGGACCAGCGTGCCGAGGTGACCGAGGGCCGTGTGGGCTGGACCGATCTGATCGAGGAGGCGCTGCGGTACGAGTCGCCGGTGGCGCACCTGCCGCTGCGCTTCGCCGCCGACGACATCGAGATCGACGGCCTGCGCATCGCCAAGGGCGAGCCGATTCTCGCGTCCTACGCCGGGGCGAATCGCGATCCGAAGCTGCACGGCCCAACCGCCGCGGAGTTCGACGTGCGGCGAGCGACCAAGGAGCATCTGGCCTTCGGCTACGGGGCGCATCACTGCCTGGGCGCGCCGCTGGCGCGGCTGGAAGCCGAGATCGCGCTGCCCGCGCTCTTCCAGCGCTTCCCGGACCTGCGCTTGGCGGCCGATCCCGCCGAACTCGGGACCGTGTCCAGCTTCATCTCCAACGGGCACGCCAGGCTGCCGGTGCACTTGGCGGCGGACTAGCGGCGGACCCGCGCCTCCGGTCGCGGCCGGAGGCGCGGATCAGCGCAATGCGTCGACCAGGCCGGACCTGCGCGCCTTCGCGAGTCCGCGCCGGGCGAGAAAACCATTGCCCAGCAACAGGATCGTCTTGTTCGGCGGCGCTTTGAAGCCGGACGCGGTGTGCGGCGCGTATACCGCGTCCGTACCGGAAACCTCCAGCCAGCCGGTGTTCTGCCGCGATTCCAAACCGATCAGCTGGGAGCGATACTCGTGTGCCAGCAGCCCGGCGCGGCGTCCACCCTGCGGCAGGCCGGCCGGAGCGGTCAACCGCACACCGTCGGCGCTCGACCCGGCCACGTGCACCGGGACGACCGCCGGATAGCCGTCGGCCTGCCGGTAGCCGAGCAGGCGGTGCGGCAACTTCGCCGCCCGCGCCGCGGTGCGGGCGACGTCCACCCGGGGACCCGCGCCCTTCGCCGGTGGCTGTTGCGCCGCTGGTTCGTCGGAGGGCAGTGCGGCGCCGAGGATTTCGGGTGTGCCCGCCGCGTCGAGGTCCGGCCATGCGACGATGCGGTCGACGGTCACGGTCACCACCACGCGATCGGCGTAGTACGCGCGCAGCCACCGGTCCCAGAACAGACCGCGCCGCGGTGCACCCAGGTAGGGCGTGGCCTGGGCGCCGAGGCGGTCGAGCGACTCCTGGTCGGGTGTCGCGTCGAATGCCGCGGTGCCCTGCACCAGGACGAAGCGTGTGTTGTCCGAGTTCCCGATGCCGTGCTCGCGCGCGTGATACGCGAGCGCCACTTTGGGTTCCCGCTTCATTCGCTCCAGCTTGCGCCCGAAACCGAGCGAAGTGGTGAACCCGACCGTGCCCGCGGCCCGGTCGCGCAGCCCGATCGGCGACACCGCCGACACCACCGCGCCGCCCGCGGGCGTCACATAGGCCGCGGCACAGGTCAGATCGCCGCCGAGAATGTCGTCCACCTCGTCCGGCCAGGTAACCGCCATGGAGCGGATTTTACTGCGCCGCCCTTGACGACGCGGCCGTCGGGAGCCGAAAGTGCGCAGATGGTTTCCACCGCCGAGGCGGCAGACACGACGCTGCGCAAGGTCACGATTCGCCTGCTGCCCTTTCTCGGGCTGCTGTACTTCGTCAACTATCTGGACCGGGTCAACATCGGGTTCGCCGGGCCGAGCGGCATGAAGACCGAGCTCGGGCTCACCGAGACCGCGTTCGGGTTCGCCTCCGGCATCTTCTTCGTCGGATACCTGCTGCTGGAGGTGCCGAGCAACCTGGCGCTGCACCGGTTCGGCGCCCGGCGCTGGATCGCCAGGATCATGATCACCTGGGGGCTGGTGGCCACGGCGATGGCTTTCGTGCCCGACGCCACCGTGCTGTATCTCCTGCGGTTTCTGCTGGGCGTGGTGGAGGCGGGTTTCTTTCCCGGCATCCTGCTCTATCTGACCTATTGGTTTCCTCAGGCGCAACGGGCGCGGATCGTCGCGTTGTTCATGACCGCGGTGCCCATTTCCACCGCGCTGGGCGCGACGGTGTCCAGCCTGATCATCGAATACGGCGACGGCGTCTTCGGGCTCAGCGGTTGGCGTTTCATGTTCTTGGTCGAGGGGCTGCCCGCCATCGCGCTGGCGGTGGTGACCTGGTTCTACCTGACCGACCGTCCCGAGCGGGCGAGCTGGCTGGCCCCCGCCGAACGCGATCGGCTGGCGGGTGAACTCGCCGCCGAGCGGGCCGCGTTGCGGCGCGCGGAGCACTGGACAGTGCGCCGTGCGCTGACCCATCCGCGGGTACTCGGTCTCGCTTTCGTCTACGGCGGCATCGTCTATGGTCTGTATGCGCTGGGTTTCTTCCTGCCGACGATCATCGACGGCTTTCAACAGCAATACGGCACGCACTATTCGGTGGTGCAGCGCGGACTGATCAATGCGGTGCCCTACCTCGTCGGTGCGGTGGTGATGGTGTGGTGGGGCAGGCGCGCCGACCGGACCGGTGAGCGGGTGTGGCACGTCGCCCTGCCCGCGCTGCTGGGCGGCCTGGCCATCCCGGTGGCGCTGTACCTCGGCAACCCGTTCGCGGCGATGATCGCGGTCACGGTGTGCGCCGTTGGCGTGCTCGCCGCGCTGCCGACGTTCTGGGCTCTGCCCGGCACCTTCCTGTCCGGTGCCGCCGCGGCGGGCGGGATCGCGTTGATCAACTCGATCGGCAACATCAGTGGTTTCGTCGCCCCGTACGTCACCGGTGGGCTGAAGGACGTGACCGGCAGCCAGCGCGCCGGGCTGTGGGTGGTGGGATTGTGCATGATCGCCGCCGCGGTGGGCGTCCTGACGCTGCGGTGGCGCACCGGCGACGCTACGGCCGACCGGGGCGCGGATCTGTGATCCCGGGCCCGCGGACGGCTCTGCTCGCCGCGGGCAGGTGCACGATCCGTGCCGCCGAACCGCGGCGGAATCGTCCGGAAGCAGGGATGCGCTCGCAATGTGGCGACCGCCACCATGCGTTTTCCGTGTCGACACGGAAGTCGTTGTGGTGGACTATCATCCACGGAAATGTAGATCGGAAAGAGCTGATCTACCGGCCGTCGCATGGGCATCTCACCCTTGTCGGCGTCGGCGTCTCAGACGACTTGCCGCCGCGGTTGTAGGGTGAGCGCTGCTCGTCCCGGCATGTTTGCGCAACGGTCGCGCGGGCATCCGGGGAAGACGTCGCATCACGCTGGGAGGACCGATGGCTACCGAAGACC
The DNA here is from genome assembly GCF_000308435.1 of Nocardia araoensis NBRC 100135. Classification (GTDB taxonomy): domain Bacteria; phylum Actinomycetota; class Actinomycetes; order Mycobacteriales; family Mycobacteriaceae; genus Nocardia; species Nocardia araoensis. The sequence goes on from NZ_BAFR01000352.1 coordinate 128,959, forward strand.
GGACCGCAGTGTTCGATGCGGTGGTCGCGGCGGCGGACTATCCCGTGCTGCTGGTCACCGTGCAGGCGGCCGGCCGGCGCGCCGGTTGTCTCGTCGGCTTCGCGACGCAGGTCAGCATCGAGCCGCGCCGGTTCCTGATCGGCCTGTCCAAGAAGAACTACACCTATCGGGTCGCGCAGCACGCCGACCGGCTCGCGGTGCATTTGCTCGGCAGCGAACAGGTCTCCCTCGCGCGGCTTTTCGGCGGTGAGACCGGCGACGACATCGACAAGTTCGTGCACTGTGACTGGCACGCGGGTCCCGGCGGCATCCCGGTGCTCAGCACGGTGCCCAGCTGGTTCGTCGGTCGCATCCGCGACCGGTACGACCTCGGCGATCACGTCGGAATGCTGCTGGAACCCGAGGACGGCGCCGTGCTGCGGCCCACCGCGGAGACGCTGCATTATCACTCGGTGGCGGATCTCGTTGCGGGCCATACCGTCTGAGGAGGTTCCGGGCGCCGGCCAGGGCGCGAACGCTACTTCAGTGCGTTCGCAAGATCGAATCGTTCGGCGAATGCGGACAACTCGTCGCGGGCGCGCTCCGGATCACCCGTGCTCGCGCTCACCACGATGCGTGTGACACCCTGCTCGGCCAGTCCCTCGACCCGCTCGACCGGCATGTCGATCGATCCCCAGCGCGTGTACTCGAACGCGCCGGGATCACGGCCCGCCGCGGCGACCGCGGCATGGGCGAGCTCCAGTTGGGCGGCGCGTTCGGTCGGTCCCAGGACCCCGCCGGGGAAGTAACCGTCGCCGCGGGATCCGGCCCGCCGCGCCGCGGCCCGGCTCGATCCGCCGACATGGATCGGCAACGGCCCGCCGCCCACTGGTTGCGGGAAACTGCACAGGTTCTCGAACTGGAAGAACTCGCCTTCGAAGCTCACCCCGTCCGCGCCACCGGACCAGAGCAGCCGCAACACGTCGATGGCCTCGTCGGCACGACGGCCCCGGGAGGTGAAATCGACGCCGACGGCTCGCGCCTCACCGGGCAGGGTGCCTACCCCCACCGTGAGCAGGCGCATCCGTCCCTTGGACAGCGCGTCGATCGTCGCGAGGCGTTTGGCCAGCACCACCGGATGGTGATAGGGCAGCAACAGCACCGCGGTGCCGAGCAGGATGCGCTCGGTCGCGGCGGCCACGAAGCTCAGAGCGTCGAGGGGGTCGGCGAACGGCACTGTTGGCGTGATCTCCATAGGGCCGACACTGGCGCCCGGGTACAGCGCGACGTGCTCCGGCAGGTAGATCGCTTCGAATCCGCAGCGCTCGGCGTGCTGGGCGTACCCGATCAATCGGTCCGGGTCGACGCCGAAGAAGGGGGTGCTGAAGCTGACCGCGAACCTCACCGCAGCTCCTCCATCCGGTCGAACTCGCAGGCCGCCGCGAGCCGTTCACGCAGACGGCCTTGTACCTGCTCCAGCCGGGCCATATAGGAATCGACCTCCTCCAGCTTGCGCCGCAACGTGGATACCGAGTCCGGGCAGATGTCTCCGGAGCCGTTGCCCGCCCGCAGGCAGGCGACGAACGGGCGAATGTCGTCGAGATCGAAGCCCGCGCCGAGCAGTTCGCGGATCTGCGCCACGATCAGCACCTCCGCGTCGTCATACGAGCGGTAACCGTTGGCGGCCCGGCGCGGCCGCACCAAACCGTGCTCCTCGTAGTAACGCAGGGCGCGCGTGCTGGTGCCCGCCCGCTCCGCCAGTTCTCCGATACGCATCCGTCCTCCTTTGCCTCCGCTACCGCCACGCTAAACCTTCTCGTCGGCGTCAAGGCAAGCGGTCGCAGCCCGCGTGCCCTCGGAGGGAACTCACCCGGCGGTAGTTCGATCGGGCGAGGCGTCCCCGGCGTGCCGGATAGAGCGTGACCCGTCAGCTTCCGGGCGTGTGGGCGCTCACGCTCTGGCGTTATCGCGGCGCGCGGCGGTCGGGCTCCGGGGCGGTGTGGCTGTCGAGCAGGAACGCCGACATCGCCTCGGCCACCGCGGCGGGCTGGTCGAGCATGGACAGAACGTACGCGTCGTCGATCTCGACCAGCCGCGCCGCGGGAATGAGTTCCGCGAGCCTGCGGCCGTGCTCGCGCGGCATCACCTTGCCCGCCGAAGACCACAGGATCAGCGCGTCCCCGCGGAAGTTCCGCAGTGCTTCGGTAGCGGCGATCAATTCCTGTTTCGGGAACCCGGATTTGGTGTAGGCGAGCAGGTCCCGCCGGATCCGGGCGTCGCGTAGCCCCGGCTCGGTCCAGCCGTGCACCAGTTCGTCGGGCAGCGGGCGCCGCGCCATCCAGCCGAACAGCAACGGCGAACGGCGCAGCCACCGAATGCGTAACTGCCGCAGCGCCAGCGAGAGACCGCCAGGGAGATACGTGGCGACGGTGGCCATCTTGCCCGGCAGGCCGGGCGGGAAGTTGTCGAACGCCTCGCACGGCAGCACGATCAGTCTGCCGACGCGTTCGTCCAGCCCGTAGGCGGTGAGGAACAGCGCGCCGCCCCAATCGCTGTGCACCAGCGTGACCTCGCGCAGGTCGAGTGCGGCGAGGAAATCGGCGACCAGGTGATTCAGGCCGCGCAGGCTCAGGTCGACGCCGGGGCGCAGCGGCAGGGGATGGGCGCCGAGCGGCAGGTCGGGCAGCACGTACCGGAAGCCTCCGGGCAGGGCGTCGAGCACCTCGTCCCAGAGCGTGTGGTTCATCAACAGGCCGTGCAGCAGGACACCGGCGGTCCCTCGCCGCGCTCCACGTAGTGCACCCGGCCTGCGGGAAGTTCGATCACGGGCATGTCAGCCTCCATCCGAGCGATCGCTCTAGAGTATTTGCTCTAGTCTGGGAGGGTGACCGAGAAAATGTCAACCAGCACCCGGGAACGGCTCGTCACCGCGATGGCCGAGCTGATGCGCACGCAGGGCTACGCGGGCACCAGCGTCAAGCAGATCACCGTCGCCGCTCACGCCCCGATGGGGTCGCTGTATCACCACTTTCCCGAGGGCAAGCCGCAGATCGCCGCCGCGGCGCTGCGCACGTCCGGTGCCGCGTACATCCAGCTGCTCCCACTGCTGTTCGACGCCGACGACGACTTGCGCGAAGCGATACCCGCCGCGTTCGCGGCGGCCGCCGAACAGATCGAGCAGACCGGCTGGATCAACATGTGCCCGGTCGGCACCGTGGCGGGTGAGGTCGCCGACAGCGAACCCGCGCTGCGCGAGGTCGCCGCCGAAGTCATCACCCAGTGGATCGGCGAGGGCACCGACTACTTCGTGCGCCGCGGCCTGTCCGCCGCGGACGCCCGCGATCTCGTCCTCGCCGTTCTCACCAGCCTCGAGGGCGCTTTCGTCCTCAGTCGCACGCTGCGCTCGACGGAGCCGCTGCTCGCGGCGGGCCGGTCCCTGACCGCTCGTATCGAACAGGTGCTGGCCGGGGTACGCGGCTAGCCGACTCCGATTTCCCGGCCACCGACTCCGGAGGTGAACTCCTTCCAGCGCCATGGCCCGCCCGCGTCGCTGGCCAGGGGCGGGGTGTCTTCTCCCGCGCCCGCCCGCAACCCGGAGATCAGGTGCCGGAGGGCGTCGACGGCGGTGAACCGCGGCGTCCAGCCCAGCTCGGCCCGTGCGCGGCCGGTGTCCATGATCGGCAGATGCATCACGCCGTCCAACAGGTCCGGGGTGGCGGGCAGTGTCCGCGCGTGCCAGCCCATCGCGAGTGCGGCGCGGACGAGGGAGGGCGGAACGGACACCACCCGGGCGTCGAAGACCGCGGCCAGCCAGGAGCGATCGATCACCGGTTCCGCGGCCAGGTTGAACGGTCCGCGGGCGTCGGTCGCGATCGCGAGCGCGTACGCGCGGCCGACGTCGGCGCTGTGCACCGCCTGGAACCGCAGGCCCCGCGGAATCGGCAGGATCGGAGGCAGGCCGGGCCGCATCAAGCGATTCGGCAGCAGTGGACCGGCGAACAGACGTCGCTGCTGACTGGCGGTGTGCCTGCGGAAGATGAACGCCGGGCGCATGCGAACCACGCGGCGATCCGGGTTCTCGGCCTCGAACCGATCCAGCAGCCGTTCGACGTAGGCCTTCTCCCGCATGTACGCCGCAGGCGGCCAGCCGTCGGTGGGCCAGCTCTCCGGCACCGGCTCGTCGCTCTGGCACGGGGAGTACGCGCCGACCGAGGAGGCGTAGACCAGAGCGGGAACCTGGGCCGCGGCGACGGCGCGCAGCACGCGCTCGGTGCCGCCGACGTTCGCGCGCCACGTGACCATGGGCTGATGGGTGGGCTGGAACAGCCATGCCAGATGCACCACCACGTCGGCGCCGTGGAAATGGGACTCCAGATCGTCGGTTCGCACATCCGCGCGCACCCATTCCACACCAGCGCGAGGTTTGCCCGGCACCCGCCGCGCGATTCCCACGATCGAACTGACTCCCGCTTCGGCCGACAGTGTCTCCAGCACGCTCGTTCCCACGTTTCCGGTGGCACCGACCACGACGACGCGCATATCTGCTCCTTGGCTCGGCGACGAGGTTCGAGAGCGACTTACCCAGGATGTCCGCGACGACACCGGCTGAACCCGGTGAATCGGATTCCTCCCGGCCCGGCCGGATAACCGCCGAGTGTGGTTGGTCCGAAGGCGTGGCCGCAACCGCGTCACGACAGGCCGCTGCGCATGTCCACATCCACCAACCCGGGAGAAAACCATGGAACGCGGAAACAGCAAGCACGGTCCGCTACGCGACGATGAAATGGTTCACGAACTGCAGGGCACATTGCACGGCAACCGGTCGAGCAGGGCGGAGGAATGGCACGACCCCGAGCCTCCGGCCGACGACGACACGCTGATCAACGAACGGGTGCAACGCACCGAACGCCCCCGACAGTAGGTCGCGGCCCGGCTTACCGGGAATCCACGATTCCCGGATGACCGGTGAACAACGCGGCGGACGGGAGCCCACTCGGGCTCCCGTCCGCCGCACGTCCGAAAATCACATATTCGATTGCGCGAGACGGTTGGCCAGGAGTTCCTTGCCCATCCGGCCGCCCTTGCGGCTGTCGGCTTGCGCCTTGCGGAAGAACTCCACCAGCTCGGTGTCTCCGGCGCGTTCCGCGTCCTGGATGAACGTGTCCAGACGCAGCGCGTTCTCGAGGGAGGCCTCGACGAACCAGATCAGGTTGTAGTCCTTGTCCCTGGTGCCGGTGACAGTGCCCGTTTCCTGCTGCTTGGTCATCTTCACTCCTTTCGCTTCTTCGTCGTCGAGCTGCGCGCCGGGCTCAGTCCCGTCCGAGCGCGTGCGCCAGCTCCTTCTTCGTCATCTTCGAGCGGCCTTCGACATTGCGCTTCTTGGCCTCGTTGTACAGCTGGTCACGGGTCGGCCCCTCGGCGCCGCTGTGCGAACGCCGGCCACCGCGCTGCTGTGGGGACTTGTCGTCGGTCGACGTCTTGCTCGCGGTCTTGGACTGCCCGGACTGGGCGCGGTTCTTGTTGACCGTGCGAGCGGCGATCTCCTTCGCGCGTCCGGTGTCCGCCCCACGGGATTGCGCCGAATCCTTGATGTGCTCGTACTGTCGTTCCTGCTTGTCGGTCCAAGCCTTCGGCATGTCATCACCTCCTGTAATTGCGGTCTACCCCGGGAATCTCCGCGCAATCCGGATCGGGCCCGACTCGTGCGCCGGGCCCGACCACATGGAGCTTCCGAGAGCGCGACCCTTGCCGTGGATGTGATGACCGGTGGCCGGTGTCAGCAGGTGCTGGGCGCGGGCTCTCCGCGCACCCGGCCCTGAAGCCACGGCAGCACCGAGGGTGCGCCGAGTACCGCTGCGGTCAGATGCTCCACGTCGGCCACGCGCAGTGTCTGCACAGGCACTCCGGCCGAGCACCAATGGTGGTTGGTGTTGTCGATGGCCTCGATCGGAATCAGCGTGTCGCTCGGTGAATGCCATTCGAAGATCGGTATTTCCGGGGCCCTCGGGTAGAGCTCCACGCTGTTCTCCTCAACCACCGCCCACGCGCCAGGTGTGGTGTCGAAGACCGAGGCGGAGTTCACGTAATCGCGCGCGCTCCCGTTCATGCCCGCGGCGAGGATGTCGTTGGTGCAGCTGTTGGCCATTTGATCGCGCAGCGCCAGGCCGCGCTCGTTGAGGGACTGGCTGGTCGGCACCTGGTCCGGGTACTCCCGTTCCAGACCGATCGCCGTCGCCATGGCCAGGCCGAACGCCGGATGCGGCTCGAATCCCAACGTTTTGGCCATCGTCACCAGGTTCATCGGGGCGCCGCCGATGGCCGCGCCCCCGAGCCGCAGATCGGGCGCATAGGTCGGCTGCAGCGCGGCCGCCCATGCCGTAGCGAGACCGCCGCCGGAGTAGCCGGCCATCACCGTCGGGCTGGCCTGCAGCCCGAGGTCGGGTACCTGTTTCGCCGCGCGGATGCCGTCCAACGTGATCTGGCCGCCCAAACGCCCGGCGCCGAGCGCGAACTGCGGTCCGAGATGATCCGGCAGCGCGATACTCCAGCCCTGCGCCAGCAAGACGTTCAACATCGGTGTCGTCAGCGACAGGTTCGGATCGCCGTTGTAGAGCAGGTGCGACACCGCGCAGTGCGTGCCGAGCGAGTTGATGAAGTGCTGATACGACAGCAGCGGCATACCTGGCCGCTGGCCGATCGGGGTGACGATCGTCGTCGTCGCCGAGATCGGCGCGCCCCGCGAATTCGTGGACCGGAACTCGACCAGCCGGACGGTCGCGCCGGGGAAGAGCCCCAGCGGCGGCAACTGCCGCACGTCGAGTATGTCACCGGGGTGGTGTGCCGCCAGATCCGCCGGGGCGGCGTAGAACGGGTCCGGATCGGGGTGCGGATAGAGCGGTTCCGCGGTTGCCGCCGTCCCGAGCAGGAGTGTGAGTGCTATTCCGCTCAACGCCCCGAGGACACGGGGGGAACCGATGCGTCTATTGCGGAGAGAACGAAGAATCGGACGAGTCACGACCTTGACCTCCAGGGGTAGTTCCGCGCATTCGCCGAACAGTGGTCTGCCTCAGTGTGCCTTCGTCGGCAAACTATCAGCAACATTGAGCGGTGAGTTCGGAATGCGGGAAAAACCTACTGGCTTGGAACAGAACTGAGAATTTTTGTTGTGCTTCCGCAAGGTATCGTGAGGCGTAGCAACTGAGCAGCCACTATTGGGTGCCCCTTCGTCCGAAGCGGAGACCGCACACCCACGCCGGGATCCGATCCGCCGTGTGGGCCATGTCCGGCGGTTTGTCACTTCGCGATCGAAAGCATCCCGAGCAGGGGTTGCGATGCGAGGCGAGCGCGGCTTGGCTGGATTACATACACAGCGACGAGGTGCAGGGCGAAGGAAGGAGCGGTCATGTCCAAAACAGCAACCGAGAAGGTCCGCGAAGCCCGGGCCGAAGTACCGGAGACGGCACGTTCCGCGCCGGACGCGAAGACCGAACCGCCGACCGGCTCCGAGGCCGCGACCACCGGTCGCGGCGGGATGCGTGTGCCGATTCCGACGCTCGGGATGCGGATGGCGCGAGTTCCGCTGCCGCCCGGGCCGCGCACCGTAGCGACCGGAGTTTCGTCGGCGACCACGGCGGTGCGCAACCGGGTACCCGATCGGGAGTCGTTGCTCTATTTCGGCGGGCTCGGGGCGGCGGCGGTCACCGGACTGGTCTCCTGGCCGGTCGCCGGAGCGATCGGCGTCGGCGTCTGGGTGGCCGAGCACGCCCGTCGTTCGCCGGCTACCGCGGGAGACGGGGCCGAGAAGTGACCTGACCGCCGGGCTCGTCATCGCGGCATCCCGTCATCGCGGCGTGGAGGTCGACGGATGATGCGGCAGCCGAATCATGTTCCTTCCGTCTGTGCGAGTGGGCAAGACCGACCCGGGTGCCATCACTCATCGGATGGGCAGGTGATTCGTGCGGTGCGGCGATCCGGAGGGTCCGCACGACCGCGCTCGAGCTCGCGCTCGCCGAGTGAGGGATGGCGCCGGGCGTTGTCATTTGCTCGCGAATGGTGCGTTGATCGTCGTGAAGTACTGCACCGCGGCCATGACCGCGACGGGTGCGGTCACGAGAAGTTGGCCGGCCACGGTCCCGAGCGCGCCGACAGCGATGACCCCGCCGAGGCAACCGACCGCGGCGGCCGGAATGAAGGGCCCGAACAGACCGGCGATGGTCGCCGCGGCGACCGTCGCACCGGCGATTCCGCCGAGGACGCAGCCGACGGCCGCGCCGCCGAGACCGCCGACGAGTGTGCCGATCGTGGCTCCCATCGCGATGGTGCTGGTCATTCTGGACCAAGCGGCCTGTTCGCGGTCATAGGGTGTCTTCCACGGCGCCTGATCCTCGTAGGGTAGGGCGGCGGGCCGGTAGACAGCATGCTCGATGTCGAGTTGCGGTGTGAGAGTGGCGGTCCGGTCGGTGATCCGAGCGGCTATGGGGAAGACGAAATCGTCCACGCGAAAGGACAATTCCGCGCCTCCCAATACCGAGCCGTCCGCGGCCTTCAGCTCGAACACATCGTCCTCGACGGTCATCGACCCGGCGTCCGCCGTGATGACCGTTGCGTTCTCGACAACCTTGACGGTCACGTTCACCGGAGCGTCCGGGGCTGCCGCGTGCGTTGTTCCGGTTGTCATGGCGATTGCGGTGACCAGCAGCGCCGATGCTGCGATTTTCCTCATCTTCGTTCCTTTCTTGGGGTGCCTTCGAACCGATGGCGATGGGTTCGAGGCTGTGTGCCGACGGCCGGCTCGGTATGGGCCCTATTCGGTGATCGAGGCGGCTGCCTCGAAGAACACTGCGACGGTCAGTGCGCCGGGGTCGATGACGCCCACCGCGTGCACGCCGACGTAGCTCGCTCGGCCTTTGCGCGCGAGCATGTGCTCGGTCGATGCGGCACCACGTCGTGCCGCGGTGGCCGCCGCGCGCAGTGCGGCGGGAAGGTCGGCGTCCCGATCGGCCGCTTCGCCCAACGCGTTGGCGGCCGGCGCCATGGCGTCGACCATGGTGTTGTCACCCACCTCGGCGTGACCGAGGCGCTGTACGGCGTCGACTGCCGCGGCAACGCCGAGGGCCAGCTCCGCGAGGCGCACGCCGCGGCCGGGTTCCTCGACGCAGGCCGTTGCGATCTTGCGAAACCAGATGCCGAACAACGGCCCACTGGTACCGCCGGTGTGGAGGAAACCGTCGGATACGGCGGTGAACACCGCGGCCACGGAGTCGGGGTGCTGTCGTTCCCGCGCCTCGGTCACGCGGCGCAGCGCGGAGCGGAGGTTGGTGCCGTAGTCGCCGTCACCGGCGCGGCGGTCGAGTTCGGTGAGGTCCTGGTGGAGTTCTTCGATCCGGCGTGCGAAACCGTCGATCCAGAGTTGGGCGTCGTGTGTGTCGAGATGGCGTCGCATCGGCATCACCAGGTCAAGGCGGATGTGCGCACGGGTGCGTCCCACAAGCGGAGGATTTCGTCGGTTGCGCGCAGCAGCGTGATCGAGCAGCCGTGCATGTCGAGCGCGGTGACGCAGCTGCCGACGAGGGCGCGAGCGGGCGTGATGCCGCGAGTTGCCAAAACATCGCACAGTTCGTGGTGGACGAGCGACAACTCGAGCGGGTGCGCCGAGCCCAGTCCATTGACTATGGTGATGACAGGATCGCCCGTGGTCAGCTCGAGTGCGGCGACGATCGGGGCCACCAGCGCCTCGACCAGTTCTCGCGCGGGGCCGAACGGGAGGACGCCGGTGCCTCGCTCGCCGTGAATGCCGACTCCGTATTCCACTTCCGCGCTCGACAATTCGAAGGACGGCTGGTGCTGTCCCGGATGTGTGCAGGCTGCCAGGGCCAGCGCCATGGTGCGCGCGGACGCTACGACCCGGCAGCCCAGGTCGGCGACTTCGGCCAGGCTCGCTCCGGCCTCCGCGGCCGCGCCGCAGATCTTCTCCACTGCCACGACGGCAGCGGTGCCGCGCCTGCCCGGACGTCCCGTTTCCTCGTCGGACGGTGTGGTGGCGAGATCGTCGTCCACCAGCACGGTTTCGACCGCGATGCCCTCGTCCGCGGCGAGCTCGGCCGCGATGGCGAAATTGAGTACGTCGCCGGTGTAGTTCTTGACGATCAGGAGTACACCGTGTCCCTGATCGGCGGCCTGGATGGCAGCCAGGATCTGGTAGGCGGTCGGGCTGGCGAACACCGCGCCGGGAACCGCGGCGTCGAGCATGCCCACGCCGACGAATCCGGTGTGCAGCGGTTCGTGTCCGGAGCCGCCGCCGGATACCAGCGCGACTTTCGGCTGTTCCGGTCGGCGGGCGCGGATCGCGAAGGCCGGATCGAGGTGGCAGCGCACCAGGTGCGGGTGGGCGAGCTCGAGTCCGCGCAAGGCTTCGGTGACCAGGTCGTCGGGGTTGTTGAGCAGTGTCCGCCGCGCCGGGTTCGGCGCGGGAGGGACACGTTCATCGGTGCAGGGCATGCGCTGGACCATCCTCCGATAAGGCTGTGAGGCACAACACATCTGTCTCATTGATCGAGACGTTGCGTGGCGTCTCGATCAATGAGACGGATCGGTTGCGGTCGCTTCCCGTTGGCGAGTGAACTGCTTGTGCGCTGCGATGGGTAGTGACCCAGCCCACACGTGGCGTTCGCAATGAAGCGTTTGAGAGGAGCGGTGGACATGACCACTGCCGAGGCCGCTATCGAGGCCAGCGTAATTCGCAAAGTGAGTTGGAGATTCCTGCCCTTCATCGGGCTGTGCTACATCGTCCTGTATCTGGATCGCCAGAACATCGGCGTCGCGGCGTTGACGATGAATGCCGACCTCGGGCTGTCGGCCACGGCGTTCGGGCTCGCCGCCGGTATCTATTTCTGGAGCTATACCCTCTTCGAAGTGCCCAGCAATCTCGTGCTGGCCAAAGTCGGGGCGCGCCGTTGGCTCCCCCGCATCATGATCACCTGGGGCCTGGTCACGATCGCGACCGCGCTGGTGCGGGGGCCGGCCGACCTGTCGATCGCCCGCGTGTTGCTGGGAGTGGCCGAGGCCGGCTTCTCACCGGGAGCGCTCTATTTCATCACCCGCTGGTTCCCCTACCGGGCACGGGCGAGGGCCATGGGATGGATCGTGACCTTCATCTGCCTGTCCGCGATCGGAACCCCGATCTCGGTGCACATTCTGCAGCTCGACGGTTTGGCGAACATCTCGGGTTGGCGGTGGCTGTTCGTGATCACCGGTATTCCGGCGATCATCATCGGTGTCTTGTGCTATCGGGTGTTGAAGGACCATCCCGCGCAGGCGAAATGGCTGACCCCGCAAGAGCAGGCTTGGCTGCAGCAGACGATCGATGCCGAGCACGAACGTAACCAGCAGCGGCATTCCATGTCGGTACTGCGCGGCCTGACCGACGGACGTGTCCTGGTGCTGTGCCTGGTCTTCCTCACCATCACGTTCGGCCTCAACGGCTATGGCATCTGGATGCCGCAGATTCTGGCGAGCTTCGGCTGGAGCAAGCTCGAGATCGGCTGGCTGGGCGCGGTTCCGCCGCTGCTCGCGATTCTGCCCGCGCTGGCATGGACCCGTCGCTCGGATCGGCGCAAGGAGCGGGTGTGGCACTTCGTGCTCCCGATGCTCCTGTCGGCGGCCGGATTCGTCTTCGCCGCGGTGAATCTGCACACGCCGGCGGCCGCGATGGTCGGATTCTGTGTCGCCGCCATCGGCCTGTACTCGGCGATGTCGATCTTCTTCCTGCTGCCCAGCGCCATGTTCAGCGGCGTCGCCGCGGCGGCCGGACTGGCGCTCATCAACGGAGTGGGCAACCTGGGCGGCTATTTCGGGCCGCAGGTGACCGGGGTCATCAAGGACGCCACGGGCGGTTTCGCGCCCGCGGTGGCGTGCTTCGGGGTGGTGCTCGCGATCGGAGCGGCACTCGCCGGGGGCCTCAGCCGCAATCGGGACATGCGCCGGGCGCTGCACGAGCACTGGCAGAACGCGGACGCCGAACCGGCACCGACACCGACACCGACACCGACCATCACCGACAACCGAGGAGCGGAAAAATGAGCCGAATGTTCGGGCCGATCCGGCAGAACGGATACGTCGTCCGAGACCTGAACGAAGCGATGCGCCATTGGATCGAGGTGCTCGGTGTCGGACCGTTCTTTCACATCCCGCGACTCCCGGTGCAGCAGTTGCGGTTTCGGGACGAGCCGAGCGAGGCCACGATCAGTGTCGCGCTCGCCCAGAGCGGCGGGCTGCAGATCGAATTGATCCAGCAGTTGGACGACGCGCCGAGCGCTTTCCGGGAGTTCCTCGACGCCGGGCGCGAAGGTCTGCATCACGTCGCATTCTGGACCACCGCGTTCGATACCGACTTGGATCGCGCGACCGAAGCGGGATTGCGAGTCGTGCAGTCCGGGCGATCCGGTCGCGGCGGCCCGGACGAGCGATTCGTCTACTTCGAGCCCGGCGGACATCCCGGCGCCATGATCGAACTGTCGGAGATCAGCGGCGACAAGGGCCGGGTGTTCCAGAAGGTCGCCGCCGCCGCGAACGGCTGGGACGGCAGCGACCCGATCAGGGAGATGAACTCATGACCACCGCACGAACCGCCATCGTCTCCGGCGGCGCATCCGGAATCGGACTGGCGACCGTCGAACGGCTGCTGCGCGACGGATGGCGGGTAGCCGTCGCCGACCGGGACGATACCGCGCTCGACCGGGCTCGTACCGGCTTGCGGGATCACGCCGAGCGACTGCGGTTCGTCCGCCTCGACGTGACCGACAGCGACGCGGTCGACGCGGTGGTCGACGCGGTAGGCGCCGAATTCGGGCCGGTGCACGGCGTGGTCACCGCGGCGGGCATCGCCTCGACCACCTCGTTTCTCGACAGCACGCCGGAACGGTTCCGACAAGTCGTGGAAGTCAATCTCGTGGGGACGTTTCTGGTTGCTCGCGCGGCGGCCCGCCACATGAGTGCGGGCGGTTCGATCGTGACCATCTCCTCGGTGTCGGGTATGCGCGGGAGTCCGGGCCGCACGGCGTACAGCGCGTCCAAGGGTGGCGTCATCACCATGACGAAAGTGATGGCGGTCGAACTCGGCCCGCTCGGTATCCGTGCCAACTGCATCGCGCCCGGTGCCACCGAGACGCCCTTGGTGAGTGTGGCGCACACACCGGACGTGCGGGCGGCGATCCTGCCCGCCATTCCGCTCGGCCGCTACGCCCGACCGTCCGAAACCGCGGAAGCGATCGCGTTTCTGCTGGACGAGCGCGCCGCATTCGTCACTGGCCAGACATTGACCGTGGACGGCGGGCAGACCGCCGGAGCAGGTTGGAGCCTGCGATCGGACCACACCGCCGTGGGGAAGGAAAACCGGTGCGGAAATTGATCATCAGCGTGCATCCCAACGAAGGGGCGATGCGAACGCAGAATCCGCATGTTCCGTGGACCGCGGAAGAGATCGCGCAGGACGCGGCCGCCGCGCGGGCCGCGGGCGCGGCGATGATGCACTTCCACGCCCGCACCGCCGACGGCGGCGCCGATCACAGCACCGAGGGTTACGCGAGGGCTGTCCGAGCCATCCGGGAGCGCACCGATCTGCTGTTGGCCCCGTCTCTGGCGAACGCGCCGGGCGCCACCGTCACCGAGCGGCTGGCGAACATCGTGGACAACGCCGGGGATTCGATGACCCGCGCCGACTTCCTTGCCGTCGACGCGGGCTGTGCGAATCTCGATCGCTACGACTGGCAGGCACACGAATTCCGCAGCAGCGACCGGGCGTTCGTCAACGATGTCGGCAGCATCGCCCATGTCCTGCGCACCGCGCGCGAGCTCGGTATGACACCGCTGTTCGCCTCGTTCAACATCAGCTGGACGCGCGGTATCGAAGCATTCCTCGACGCGGGTGCGGTCGACGGACCCGCATTCGTCCTGTTGGTGCTCGGCGGCCCGGAGTTCGTGGCGGCCCATCCCGGGACATCGGCCGGGCTGGACGCGCACCTGGCCTTCCTGCCCGCTGGGAAACGGATCGAGTGGGTGGTGAGCGTGCACGCCGGAAATGTGCTCGACGTGGCGCCCGCGGCGATCGAACGCGGCGGGCACATCGCCATCGGTCTCGGCGACCACCCGCATCTCGAACTCGGCACGCCCACCAACGCGGAGCTCGTCGCCCGAGTACGAGATCTGGCGCACGAATACGGCCGCGCGGTGGCTTCTCCGGCCGAGGCGGCCGAGATGCTCGGCATGCCGCCGGCCCGCCCGCGCATCGTGATCTCGCACGGTCCGCAGGTGGTGGTAATGGATTCGGTTTCCTACGCCTCGTCCACGGACGCCGGTCGCATCGTCGTCACCGGTTCGCACGGCGGCTCGAGCGCCGGCGAGTACGCGCGCCGATACGCCGTCTCATGCCTGGTGGCCAACGACGCCGGGTTCGGCAAGAACAACGCGGGCATCAGGGGCCTGGAAGAAATCGACGCCGAGGCCATCGCGGGAGTCGCGGTGGGACATGAGTCGGCCCGCATCGGCGACGGCACCGACGTCTGGGAGAACGGGGTGATCACATTCGCCAACGCCACCGCGCGTCGGCAGGGTTACACCCTCGGCGCGCGAGTGCAGGACGAGATTCGCCGGCTGACCGCGACCGGAACACAGGAGGTCACCGCATGCTGAGACAGGTAGTGCATTCTGTTCGTGACCGGCGGGTGGTGGTCATGGACAGCCTGTCGCAAGCCACCGAAGCCGACCGCGATCAGGTGATCGTCGCCGCCTCCAACGGCGGCGCGGCGTCCGGCGCCGCGGCCAGGCAGCTCGGCCTGGGATGTGTCGTGCTCAACGACGCGGGTGTCGGCAAGGACGAGGCGGGGATCGCGGGAATCATCGCTCTCGACGAGGTCGGCATCCCCGCGGTCGCGGTGGGCCACCTGTCCGCCGAGATCAGCAATGGGATGGACACCTGGGACAACGGTGTCGTGTCGTTCGTGAACGAGACCGCGAAGAACGCGGGCTTCCAGGTCGGCGACCGCGTCCAGCAAGCCGTTGCGCGCTTCCTCGAGACGTTGCCGGAGCGGACGCGATGACCGGACGCAAGGTGATCATCACCGTCGCGCCGACGGGCGGACTGGCGACCAAGGCCGACAACCCGCAACTGCCCACGCAACCTGACGAGATCGCCGAAGACGTCGTGCGCTGCTACGAAGCGGGAGCGAGCATCGCCGCGCTGCACGCCCGCCGCGCGGACGACGAGGCCACCTGCGACCCCTTGATCTACCGTGCGATGAACGAGCTGATCCGCGCACGCTGTGACATCGTGATCAACAACTCGACCGGCGGCGGGGTCAACGGAGACCTGCTGGGCTGGAACGAATCCGGATACCACGAGGTCCACTGGGCGGAACGGCTGCGCGGGCTCGACGGTGGCGCCGACATGTGCACGCTGGACGCGATGACCACGTTCGCCAGTGTCGGCGGCCGCGAGGTTCTGCTCGCGACCCAGCCGTCCCGTGGCAGGGAACTCGCGGAGGGCATGCGCGCCAGAGGGATCAAACCCGAGTGGGAAGCCTTCGGGCCCGCACATCTGGTGCAAGAGATCGCCACGCTCATCGGTGACGGATACGACTCGCCGCCGTACTTCGTCAATCTCGTACTCGGGCTGGACACAGTGTTCCAAGGAGCGCTGCCGTACTCGCCGAGGAACCTGCAGATGATGGTCGACCTCCTGCCGGAGCGGAGCTTGTTCACCGTCAGCATCGTGGGCGATCCCGATATCGATGCCTTGGTGCACGCTCTGCTTCTCGGTGGGCACGTGCGAGTGGGGCTGGAGGACAACCTGCGGAATGCGGTGGGCGAACCGGCCACCAACCTGGCCGTCGTGGAGCGGATCGTCCGCGTCGTGCGCGAACTCGGTATGGAACCCGCCACCGCGGCGGAAGCCCGCGAAATGCTCGGATTGGAGCGATCATGAATGCCGGGAGGCGGTCGCGCGACTGGTTCGGGTCCCACGATATCAACGGCTTCGCCGCACGCTCGTGGATGAAGAATCAGGGCATCCCGGACCGCATGTTCGACGGACGGCCGGTGATCGGGATCTGCAACACCTGGTCGGAACTCACGCCGTGCAATGCCCATCTGCGGGATATCGCCGAACACGTCAAGCGCGGCGTCTACGAGGCAGGCGGCTTCCCGGTCGAGTTCCCGGTGACCTCGCTCGGCGAGACGCTGTTGCGTCCCACCAGCATGCTGCTGCGCAACCTGGTCAGCATGGACGTCGAGGAATCGATTCGCGCGAACCCGGTCGATGCGGTGGTACTGCTGTGCGGATGCGACAAGACGACGCCCGCGTTACTGATGGGCGCGGCAAGTTGTGACCTGCCGACCCTGGTGGTGTCCGGCGGGCCCATGCTGACGGGGCGGTTCCGCGGCCGCACCCTGGGGTCGGGCACCAATGTCTTCTCGATGTCGGAGGACGTACGGGCCGGCCGGATGCCGGTGGGCGACTTCCTCGAAGCCGAGGCGTGCATGTCCCGGTCGGCGGGGCACTGCAACACGATGGGTACCGCGTCGACGATGGCCGGACTGGTCGAGGCGCTCGGCATCGCGCTGCCCGGCAACGCCGCTATTCCGGCGGTCGACTCGCGCCGCCGGGTGCTGGCCCACGACGCGGGCGTGCGGATGGTCGAAATGGTGGCCGAGGATCTGCGGATCTCGCGCATTCTGACCCGTGCGGCCTTCGAGAACGCCATCCGAGTCAATGCGGCGATGGGCGGGTCCACCAACGCGGTGATCCATCTCCTCGCCGTGGCCGGTCGTCTCGGGGTGTCGCTGGACCTCGACGACTTCGACCGGTTCGGGCACGACATGCCGCTGCTGGTCGACCTGCTGCCGTCGGGCCGCTTCCTGATGGAGGACTTCTTCGAGGCGGGTGGCATGCCGGCCCTGCTCGCGGGGATGGCCGATCTTCTGGATCGGGACGTGCTGACCGTCACCGGGAAAACGCTGGGCGAGAACATCACCGGCGCCTGCTGCTGGAACGACGAGGTCATCCGTCCGGTCGGACGGCCGGTCCGCCCACAGGCGGGAATCGCCGTGCTGCGTGGAAACCTGGCGCCCGACGGCGCTGTGATCAAGCCGTCGGCCGCGTCGCCGCACCTGCTGCGTCATCGCGGGCGCGCCCTGGTGTTCGAGACCGTGGAAGATCTCGCCGCGCGCATCGACGATCCGGATCTCGATGTGGACGCCAACAGCGTGCTGGTGCTCAGGGGAGCGGGTCCACGCGGCTACCCGGGGATGCCCGAGGTAGGCAATCTGCCGCTGCCGAAAAAGCTTCTAGCGCAGGGCGTTACCGACATGGTGCGAATCTCGGACGCGCGGATGAGCGGCACGGCGTACGGCACCGTGGTGCTGCACGTCGCGCCCGAATCGGCGGCGGCGGGTCCACTGGCGCTGGTTCGCACCGGCGACATGATCGAACTCGACGTCGAGGGCCGCAGCCTGCGGGTCGACCTCGATGACGACGAACTCGACGCGCGTAGAGCAACTCTCGCGCTGGAATCGCCGGTCGCCGAGAGCGGATATCAGCGGCTGTACATCGATCACGTGCTCCAAGCGGACCGCGGCGCCGACTTCGGCTTCCTCGTCGGGCGCCGGGACGCGATCGTGCGACGGAACAACCATTGAGCGGAGGCCGAATGGTCAACGAACGAATCGCGGTCGTCACCGGCGCGGGATCCGGTTTGGGGCGAGCGATCTCGCTGGCGCTCGCCGAGGACGGCTGGACCGTGGTGCTCGCCGGGCGGCGTGCCGATCCATTGGCGGACACCGCGACACTGATCGGTGACCGCGCTCTGGCCGTACCCACGGACGTCAGCGATCCGGAATCGGTGCGGGCACTGTTCGCCTCCGTCGGCCGGTGCTTCGGCAGAGTGGATCTGCTGGTGAACAACGCCGGCGTCTCCGGTACCTCGGCTCCGCCGGACGAGTTGCCGCTGGAGCAGTGGAGGTCCTGCGTGGAGGTCAATCTGACAGGTGCGTTCCTGTGTGCGCGGGAGGCGTTCGGGATGATGCGCACCCAGCGGCCCCGAGGCGGCCGCATCATCAACAATGGGTCGATATCCGCGCACAGCCCGCGTCCACGCAGCATCGCCTACACCGCGACGAAACACGCGATCACCGGGCTGACGAAGTCCCTTTCGCTCGACGGCAGGGCGCACGACATCGCCTGCGGTCAGATCGACATCGGCAACGCGGCCACCGATATGACCGGCGCGATGAGTCACGGAGTGCCGCAAGCGGATGGCTCGATCCGGACGGAGCCGACGATGGACGTTCGCCATGTCGCCGCCGCGGTCCGCCACATGGGCAGCTTGCCATTGGACGCGAACATTCAATTCCTCACGGTGATGGCCACTGCGATGCCGTTCATCGGGCGCGGCTAACCCGAGCGGAAACCGCCGTAGGCGCGGGCGAGTTCGCGTGACACGGCGAGCGCGCTCGCCCGCACCGCCGCGTCCACGCGGGCCAGATTGATCCGTCCGGCCAACCCCGACACGCTCAGCGCGCCGACCACCTCACCGCCGGGCCCCAGAATCGGCGACGCCGCGGCCATGATGCCGCGAAACGACTCCTGCCGGTCGTAGGCGATGCCGCGCTGTCGGATTCGTGCGAGTTCGTCGGCCAGGGCGTCCGGATCGGTGATGGTGTTGTCGGTCAACCCGGCCAGGCCGTCCGCCACCACGGCTCGGACGTCCTTCGGCTGGGAGAACGCCAGGATCGCCTTTCCGCTGCAGCTGGCATGGGCCGGCCAGCGACCGCCGGCGCGCGACGGCACTCTGGGGCCGTCCTTGCCGCGCAGTACCTCGACGTACAGCACCTCGCGCTCGACCAGCACCGAGACACCCACGTTCTGACGTGTCGCCTCCCGTAGGTCCGCCATGAACGGACGCGCGGCGTCGACGAGACCGCGCGGCCGGTGCACCAGCTGGCCCAGCTCGAAAAGCGTGATCCCGAGGCGCAAGGTCCGGTCGTGACGTTCGAGCAAGCCGCAGCGCACGAGTTCACGGATCAAGCGATGTGCCGTAGACCGTGGCAACCCTGAACGCTCGATCAGCTCGCCGCTGGTCAAACTCCCATTGGAGGACCGGAAAGCGTTCAACAGCAAACTTGCCCGGCCGATACCGGAGATCTCGCCTTCGTCTCGATGAATGGGACTCACGCGTTGAATTCTGCGGGCTCGGAGACGGACTGTCTAGAGGCCCGCGGACGCGGGCAGGGAAGGAGAACTGGTCATGGCGAAAACGACGGCCGCGATCGTCGGCTCAGGAAATATCGGCACGGACCTGTTGTACAAGCTGCGCCGCTCCGAGTACGTCGAGCCCCGGTACATGATCGGAATCGATCCCGAGAGCGAAGGCCTGAAACGCGCCGCCGCGTTCGGTTTGGAGACATCAGCACAAGGAGTCGACTGGTTGTTGTCGCGCCCGGAGCTTCCCGATGTGGTCTTCGAGGCGACCTCGGCCAAGGTCCACGCCGCGGCCGCGCCCCGCTACGCCGAGGCGGGCATCACCGCCATCGACCTCACTCCCGCCTCCGTCGGGCCCTATGTCGTTCCGGCGGTGAACCTCGAGCAGCACCTGCACGCACCCAACGTCAATATGGTCAGCTGTGCCGGCCAGGCGACGATTCCGATTCTCGCCGCCGTCAACGAGGCGGCCGATGCCTCCTACGGCGAGATCGTCGCCGCGATCGCCAGTGCCGGCGCGGGCCCTGGCACACGCCAGAACCTGAGCGAATTCAGCGAGAAGACCGGAAGAGCCCTCGCGGTCGTCGCCGGAGCCGACCGGGCCAAGGCGATCTGCGTGGTCAACCCCGCGGATCCGCCGATGATCATGCGCGACACCGTCTACGCGCGGGTGCGGCAGCCTTCCGCCGACCGAATCGAGCGCGCCGTGCGCGCCATGGTGGCCAAGGTGCAGCAGTACGTCCCCGGCTACCGGCTGCGCTATTTCGATGTCGACGACGACCTGGTCACGGTCATGCTCGAAGTCGAAGGCGCGGGCGATTTCCTGCCGGTCTACGCCGGAAACCTCGACATCATCACCGCCGCGGCCGTCCAGGTCGCCGAAGCCAAGGCCGGCAAGATCACCACCGAAGGAGTCCCGGCATGACACGCGAACAGCGGATCAACCTCGTCGACACCAGTTTGCGAGACGGTATGAGCAGCGTCTCCCATCAATTCACCACCGATCAGGTCGGTGCCGTCGCCCGCGGTTTGGACCGTGCCGGCATCGGAACCATCGAAGTAGCGCACGGCATCGGCCTCGGCGCGTCCTCCATCCAGTACGGATTCGCCGCGGCGACCGATGCCGAATACGTGCGCGCCGCGGTCGAAGCCGTCGCCGAGGCGGACATCGCGGTGCTGTACGTACCCGGCATCGCGACCCTGGCCGAACTCCGGCAGGCCCAGCAAGCCGGCGCGCGCACAGTGCGCGTCGCCGTGCACTGCACCGAGGCCGACTGCGCGGAACAGCCCATCACGTGGGCCCGCGACAACGGGATGCGCGTCATGAGTTTCCTGATGATGAGCCACAAACTCGAGCCTTCGGCGCTCGCGGCGCAGGCGCGCGAACTCGACTCCTACGGCGCACAGGTGATCTATGTCGTCGACTCGGCAGGGGCGCTCCTCCCGCACCAGGCAGCCGCCCGCGTCCTCGCGCTGCGCGAGACCGTCGGCGCGGAAATCGGCTTCCACGCGCACAACAATCTCGGCGTCGGCATCGCGAACTCTCTCGCCGCGGCCGACCACGGAGCCACCTACATCGACGGGTCGCTGCGCGGACTCGGCGCCAGTGCGGGCAACGCCCAGACCGAAGTGCTGGCCGCGGCGCTCGAGCGAGCCGGATACGTCACCGGTGCGGACCTTTTCGGGCTCATCGACACCGCGGAACGCGTCATGGCACCGCTCATGAAGCAACCCCAGATCATCGATGAGACGGCGCTGGTCCTGGGCTACGCCGGTGTCTACTCGACCTTCTACCACCCGACCAAACGAGCCGCCGCGAAGTTCGGCGTCGCGGAACGCGAGATCCTTCTCGAATTGGGCAGACGGGGTGTGATCGGCGGGCAGGAGGACATGATCGTGGACGTCGCCGCCGAACTCGCCGGGCGTTCGGCACCATGAGGTGACCTGAGCGCAGTGGCGGGCGCGCGTCGAATGCCGTCGCAAACCTTCCCGCGTGTCGCCACCCATGTCGCCGGGGACGATAGAGTCGCACGGCGGTGTCGCTGAAGCGCGACGTCTTTCGCTTGGCCGTCGTCGCGCGCTTCCGCAAGGGTCTCGGCGAGAACCTGCTCGATCACGCGCCCGCCGTCGCGGTCCTGCGCCCTCAGCGGTCGGCTGGTGCCGCGCCGGTCGTTGCCGTCGAGTTTCGACGACATGTCCCGTGCCTCAGCCGCGCCAGCTTTCCAGGACGCGGTCCACGGTGGTCCGGATGCGGGCCCTGGCCTCCGAGCGGGGGACTCCGGTCATGAGGAGATGGTCGTAGTCGGTGTCGCGGTGACGAACCGAGGCTATGACGGCGAGGGTGAGCGCTTCGGCGGACAGAACTTTGGCGGCGGCGGTGCGGCCTACGCGGCCGCTGCCGCGGACGGCGGCGTGCTCGGCGATCTCGGTGGCGCGGTCGGCGGGGCAGCCGGGGAACAGCCGCCGGATCTCGTCGGACATGCGGGCGCGGTATTCGACGTCCTGGGCGTCGCGGCGCACGCGGTCGCGGTCGCGGCGGCGGGAACGGGCCTCCTCGTC
>NZ_BAFR01000351.1 GCF_000308435.1 Nocardia araoensis NBRC 100135
GCCACGGCGCGGGCGGTCCCCGATCGGGACGAGCCGATCCTGTCGGTGCGCGACGTCGGCGTCACCTATGGGGCGGTGCAGGCAGCCACCGCCGTCACCTTCGACGTGCGGCCGGGCGAGATCGTCGGGCTCATCGGCCCCAACGGTGCGGGCAAGACGACGGTCATCGACGCGGTCACCGGTTTCGCCGCTGCGACCGGGACGGTGTCCCTGGCGGGCACTCCGCTGGCCGGGCGCCCACCACACGCGCGCAGCCGGGCCGGACTTGGCCGCACTTTCCAGGACGTCGAGCTGTACGACGATCTGACGGTCGCCGAGAACGTTCGGGTAGGTGCGGCGCGCTCGCGATCCGAACAACCGGTCGAGCAGCGGGTCTCCCGCACGCTGGCCGTCTTCGGCATCGGCGAGCTCGCCGGACGGGAGGCCGGGCTGTTGTCACAGGGGCAGCGTCAGCTGGTGTCCATGGCGCGGGTCCTCGCCGCCGAACCCGCGGTCGCCCTGCTGGACGAACCCGCGGCCGGCCTGGACAACGCCGAGAGCCGGTGGCTGGGCGAGAAATTGCGCGCCGTCGCCGCCGACGGCACCGGAATCCTGCTGGTCGATCACGACATGGAGCTGGTGCTCACGGTGTGTGACCGAGTCATCGTGCTGGACCTGGGCGCCGTCATCGCCACCGGGACACCCGAGGAGATCCGCTCCCATCCCGAGGTGCTGCGGGCCTACCTCGGCGTGCCGGCCGACGCCGTCGACCTCGACCACGAAGCGGTCCCGGCGTTGCACGCCCGCCCGCTCACCACCCAGGAGGCCCCGCTGTGACCACGCTGGAATGCCGCGGTGTGACCGCAGGCTATCTGAAGGAACGCCCGTGCGTGCGCGAGGTCGACCTGACGCTCGAGCAGGGCGAGATCACCTGCCTGCTCGGCCCGAACGGCGCCGGTAAGACAACTCTGCTGGAGACGCTGGCCGGGCTGCTCCCGCATACCGGCGGCGAGGTCAGGGTCAGCGGCCGGAACGTGCACAGCGGCCGCCCGCGCGACGCGGTACGGGCGGGAATGGTGCTGGTGCCCGACGATCGGGCCTTGTTCCGCCAGCTGAGCGCCCGGCAGAACCTTCTGCTGGCGATCACCGAGCGGTCGCGGCGACGCACCGGGCTGCGCCAAGTGCTGGAGTACTTCCCCGCGCTGGAGAAGCGGCTGCCGGTGGCCGCCGGGCGCCTCTCCGGCGGCGAGCAGCAGATGCTGGCCATCGCCCGGGCCATTCTGCAACGGCCCGCGGTGCTGCTCATCGATGAGCTGAGCATGGGCTTGGCCCCGGTCATCGTCAGCGAAATCCTGGATGTGCTGAAGCAGCTCGCCGACACCGAGGGCACCAGCGTGCTGCTGGTGGAACAGCACGTGCACTTGGCGCTCGGCGTCGCCGACAGGGCTGTCGTCCTGGTGCACGGACGGATTGCCGACCAGGGCAGCGCGGCGGAGCTACGCGACGACCCCGGCCGGGTCGAACGCGCTTACCTCGGCGCCGACGCGGCGGTGAGCGCGCACTGACGCCGGAACGACAGGCGAGCCACCGCGTAATGCGGTGGCTCGCTGTCGTTGTGGCAGGAACAGGTCAGGAGGCGGCAGCCGCAGCGGCCTGCGGCTTACACCACTCGAGTTCGCCCTCGCTCAAGGTGCCCAGTTCCATGGCGCGCTGGATCCACTTCGGGACCAGTTCGACGAACTCGGCCGGGTTGTAGATGTCCTCCTCTTTGGAGAACTTCCCGTCACCGGCGTAGGTGAGGATGCTGATGTTGTCCGCGCCCATCCGCGAGCCGTCGCCCGGATCACGCATCAGGTTGTTCAGCTTCACCACGATCACACCGTTGACCTCATCGATCAGGTGCCAGTAGTCCGGGAACGATGTCATCGCCGCGCCGGGGAACGTCGCCAGCGTCGGCTCGACCCACGCCCAGATGGCATCGCGGCCCTTCAGCACGCCGACCATTTGCTCGTGGTACTCGGCGTCGGCGGTGAACAGCTCGACGAATTCACGCCAGCTGCCTTCGCCCGCGGCGGCGCGGGCAACGGTCGAATGCCACGTGCGGTAAGCCTTTTCCAGTTCTTCTCTGCTCCAGGTGTTGCTCATGCCCGGACGCTAGACAACTGCTTATCCGCACGGCGGCGGCGGTTTCCAGTGAGCGGGATCTCCCGCTGAATGGAAAGTCGAGCGGGTCCCTGCGGGCATCGAACTTACCGTGAGGCGTTCCAGCCGATCTCTGAGAGTGGAGTTCTCGATCATGGCGAAGAAGCCGATGCCCCCGCTCACCATCGCCAGCGATACGACTGTCGATCTTCTCGTCGTGGGGTCTGGTACCGGCATGGCCGCCGCGCTCACCGCGCACGAATCCGGACTGTCCGCTCTCATCGTGGAGAAGACCGCCTACGTCGGTGGCTCCACCGCACGCTCCGGCGGTGCCTTCTGGATCCCCGGAAGCTCGATCCTGCCCGACAACGGGCCTGCCGCGCTGGCCGAGGCGCGGACGTACATCGAAGCGGTAGTGGGGGATTCCGCCCCTGCTGAGCGCGGCGAGGCGTTCCTCGAGTCCGGACCGTCGACGGTCGCGATGCTGGAGCGCACGACACCGATGCGTTTCTTCTGGGCGCGGGGCTACTCCGATTACCACCCGGAGGAGCCCGGCGGCCGGGCTGAGGGCCGCACCTGCGAGTGCCGCCCGTTCGACGCCTCGGTGCTGGGCGCGGAGCGGCCGCGGCTGCGGGCGGGCGTGATGAAGGCATCGTTCCCGATGCCGGTGACCGGCATCGACTACAAATGGATGAACCTGGTCGCGCGCAAACCGCTCAAGGCGTTTTCCCGCATCCTGCGCCGGGCGTCGTTGGGTATCGGCGGCATGCTGATCGGTCGTGAGTACGTGGCAGGAGGGCAGGCGCTCGCGGCGGGCCTTTTCGCGGGCGTGCTGCGGGCGGGTATTCCGGTGTGGACCGAGACGAGCCTGGTACGCCTGATCCAGGACGGCGATCGAGTGACCGGTGCGGTGCTGAGTCAAGGCGGTAAGGAGATCACCGTGACCGCGCGGAGCGGCGTGGTTCTCGCCGCTGGCGGGTTCGACCATGACATGGTTGCCCGGCACAAGTTCCAGTCGCCCGAGCTCGAGGACGATGCCAGCCTCGGCTCCGAGGGCAACACCGGTGATGCCATCGTCGCCGCGCAGGAGCTCGGCGCTGCCATCGCGCTGATGGACCAGGCGTGGTGGTTCCCCGCCTTCGCGGCACTGCCAGGCGCCGCTCCGCAGGTCATGCTCGCCGAACGCTCCTTGCCGGGCTCGTTCGTCATCGATCAGACGGGCCGCCGTTTCATCAACGAGGCGACCGACTACATGTCCTTCGGTCAGGCGCTGCTGGAGCGGGAGCGGCGCGGCGACCCGGCCGAGCAGATGTGGCTGGTGTTCGACCAGCGGTACCGCAACAGCTACATCATGGCAGGCCGCGCATTCCCGAAGCAGCCGTTGCCGGAGTCCTGGTACGAGGCCGGAATCGCCTACCGGGCCGACGATCCCGCCGCACTGGCCCGAGCGATCGGTGTGCCCGAGGCGGCCCTCACCGAGACGTTCCGCGAGATCAACCGGTACGCCGAGAGCGGTACCGATCCGGATTTCGCGCGCGGTGAGAGCGCCTACGACCGCTACTACGGCGACCCGACGGTTTCCCCGAACCCGAATTTGGCGCCGCTGGACACCGCGCCGTTCTACGCGGTGAAGATGGTCCTCAGCGACCTCGGTACCTGCGGTGGCGTAGTGGCCGACCGGAATGCGCGGGTACTGCGCGAGGACGGCAGTGTCATCGAGGGCCTGTACGCCATCGGCAACACCGCCGCGAACGCTTTCGGCGCAACCTATCCCGGCGCAGGCGCCACCATCGGCCAAGGCCTCGTCTATGGCTATATCGCTGCGCGGCACGCGGCGGAACAGGTGCGTTGACGACCCGCGCCGTCGATCGGCCACTCCGAACGACGGCGCTCGGCCGGAGACTCGTTGCGGAGGCCGCCAGCCGACGGCCCCGATGGTCAATCGGTGTCACCGGTGATCACGCGCGCGGCGTCTGCCTCGGCTCCAGCAGGATTCGGCTGGGCGACGTGGAGCCCCATCGATACGTTGCTGGTCCCTGAGAGGTCGGACGTTTCTTGGTGGCGCAACCGCCGAATTCGAGTCCCATGCCGCAGTGCTGAGCCATCGTTCCGGCTGTCTTCGCAGCCTCGAGCAATGGCTCAGCCGCGCGGCCTCGACCGCCGGAGAGCTACCAGGGTCACACGTGCGTGCCGCCGTCGACGCGCACCTCCGTTCCGGTGATGAAGTAGGCATCGGGGGAGCCGAGCATCGCCACGACCGCGGCGACGGAGTCGGGTCCGGCGAAGACGGCACCGCCGGGAAGCGGCAGCGTCGGCGTGATCTTGGTGAACAGTTTGAAGTCGGCGTCGGCGGGCAGGCCGGGCCCGATGCTCTGTTTGGCCTCGCCGGTGCCGTCGGTCATTCCGGAGGAGATCGACCCCGGCTGCACGCTGTTGAACCGGATGCCCTCGGCACTGAACTCCAGCGCCAACGCGTGCGTCATCGCCTGGATACCGGCCTTCGACGCGGCGTACGCGGACACTGTAGGGATGCGCGAACACCGCCGACGGTGGAGCTGAAGTTGACCACCGCCGGGCCGGTGCCGGGTCGCAGCGCGGGGATCGACTCCCGGGTCACCAGGAAGGTGCCGACCAGGTTGATCCGCAATATTTGCTCGAACTCGGCCAGAGTGGTCTGCTCGAAGTGCGCGGAGCGCAATACCCCCGCCGCGTTGACCAGCGTGTCCAGTCCGCCGAGCCACCGGATCGCGTCGGTGACGCCTGCGCGCACGGACTCTTCCTCGCTGATGTCCACGACGACGGTGTGCAGGCGTTCGCCGGCGTCCCCGGCCTTGGCGACGGTGTCGCGCAGACCGGCCGCACTGATGTCCGCGGCCACCACTCGACCTCCCTCGGCGAGAATGCGCAGCACACTGGCCTGGCCGATGCCGGAACCGCCGCCGGTGACGAGGACACGGCGGCCGGTGTAGCGCTGAAGCTGGGACATGCGAGTTTCTCCTGTTTCGGTGAGCGGCGGTGCCGACCGGACCGGACGGCCCGACCGTTGAGAGTGGCGCGCCGCACGGGTCCATCGGCCGACGCGTCCCGCTGAGTGGACAGCGTCCGCGCAGTCGGCTACGCAGCAGCATTCTGCGGGCCCTCACCTGGTGTCTCGATGAGCGGAACGGGCCGGTCCGGGCAGTAGTGCGGCTGCCTAGCATCGGCGCACCCGGTGACGCCGCTGTCACTTGGGACGACGGGAGGCGTGACCGATGAGCTGGGTCGATTCCGCGGTGCAGTGGGACGAACGATGCGACGTGCTGGTGATCGGCTCGGGCGGCGGCGCGCTGACCGGCGCCCGCGAAGGTCTGCGCGTCACGGTGATCGAAGCCAAGAGCCGGAACCCGCGTCACGCGGGTTCCGGCTCCGGTGTGTGCAGTACAGGCGACCTGTCGGCTACCGGATCAGCTAGGGGCGGTCCGTGCTTCCGGCTCCGCGGGAATCCGGAGTTCTCCGCAGGTCGCCGCCGCTGCGATGGCATCGCGCAGCCGGCCGCAGCCCGGTAGCGAGGGGCCATTGCCCACCGCGTCCCGGAGCTCGGGGCAGCGGGCGGCCGCGTCGGCGTTCCACTGCACGCTGGTCTGCTGCCAGCTGGCCTTGCGAACGAGCACGCCTGCGCCGCAGTGCTCGCACCGCACCGGCGCCATCGGCACCTCGTTCAGCCGTTCGTCGATGCGCGGCGGCATCAGGCCGAAGCCTCGGCGGAGCCGGTCGGGGCGGCCAGATCGGCGCGCGCGGCGAGATTGGCGCGGATCTCGGCCTGCCATGCCTCCACCGGCCGGGTGGTGTCCAGTTCGAACTCGAAGCGGTCCACCATTTCCGGGGTCACATCGGCGGCGTCGACGTAGAACTGCTCGTACCAGCGGCGCAACTGGTAGACCGGGCCGTCCTCCTCGCACAGCAGCGGATTGTCGATGCGGGCCTTGTTCTTCCAGATCACCACGTCCTGCTCGAACCCGACCTTCACCCAGTCGCCCAGGGCGATCGCCGTCGCCATCGCGTGCTCCTCAGGCAGGTTCTGCGACTTCTTGACGATGATGCCGTACTGCAGCACGAACGAGTTGGCATCGATCGGGTAGTGGCAGTTGAGCAGGACCGTGTGATGATCGCCCTGCTCGTAGTGGTATGTCAGGTCGTCGATCATGAAGGACGGCCCGTAGTACGACGCGACCGACGAAGTTCCCAGCAGCGTGGGAGCGCCTTCGGGGCCGGGCAAGTCCTCGCGCGCCCCGCTCTTGAAGTATTGCGTGGCGATGTGGCCCTCGAACACATTCTTGAAATAGGTCGGCAGCGAACCGTGGATGTAGAAGAAGTGCGCCATGTCCACGACGTTGTCGATGATCTCCCGGCAGTTGGTGTTCACGACGGTGCGGTACCAGTGCCAGTCGGTCCACTCGTCGCTGGTCGCGCCGTCGATCCGGGGAATGGCGACATCCGGGGTGGGCTTCTTGCCCTCCGGGTCGTTCCACACGAACAGCATTCCGTCTTGCTCGAGCGCGTGCCAGGTCCGCGTCCGGGCCAGCGGCGGCACCCGGCGGCCGTAGGGGATCTCCTTGCAGCGGCCGTCACCGCCCCAGCGCCAGTCGTGGAAGGGGCAGGCGACGGCATCGCCCTTGACGGTGCCCTGACTGAGGTCGCCGCCCATGTGCCTGCAGTAGGCGTCGAGCACGTTGAGCGTGCCGTTCTCGCCGCGGAAAACCACGAGCTTGGTGCCGAAAGCCTCGATGGCGTGCGGTTTGCCGTCGGCGAAATCGCGGATCAGTCCGAGGCAGTGCCAGCCGCGCGCGAAACGCGACGGCGCCGCTGCTGCTTCGATACTGCGGACTTCCTGCGATTGCTGCTGAACCGGATTCATGTCCACCCTCCTGGGATGAGAGAACGCAAGCGAGCTTGTTGGGCCGCGATGCACGGCCGCTTGCGCTGCGAACTCGTTCTAGCAGTCGGGGTGTGGCCGATCGGGGAGTGATTTCACTCACTGGGACGGTGGCGCCTCGGGCTGTTCACGGCCGAACACCACTTGGCCTACTACAGTGAACTGCGCGAGGGCGACTCCTTCTCGGTACACGCGCGGGTGCTGGATCGCAGCGACAAGGCCGTGCACATGATGACCTTCCTCCTCGACCGGGAGCGGGACAGATTGTCCAACACCCTGGAGATCCTGCTCGTCCATGTCGACCTCGAGCAGCGACGTGCGACGCCGTTGCCGCGCGACATCGCGACCGCCCTCGACGGTTTCCTCGCGATGTCGGCCGCACTCGGCTGGGATGCTCCGACCTGTGGGGCGATGCGCATCCGGCGGTGACGGCGGACAGCCGGCCGAGAGGGCGGGTCAGAGGTCCGACTTCGTTCGGGTGTCGTCATCGTCCTCGATTGGCGTGTCGGGACGCACCGCCACGTCATCCCGTTACGGTGCGGAGGTCGACCACAAAGGACTGCCTGGCGGCTGGCGGGTAGGAGTTCCCTGGCAGCCGGGCACTGGCGTAGCCCGATTGAGAGGATCTGAACCTTGAGCGATCTTTCTCGCCGTGACCTGCTCAGGACGTCGGCGGCCGCCGGCGTCGGAGCAGTCGTTGTCTCGGGCCTCACGGCCGCAGACACGCCGGATATCGCGGACGCAAGCGCCGCGGGGAGCGTGGCCGCGGACCACCCGAGTGAAAGCCCTGGATGTCCGCCCGCGACCCTGACCGGCCACATCGTCCGCCCGGGTGACGCGTCGTACACGGATGCGCGACTCGGCTGGGATCAGCTCTTTTCTCACTATCCGCTGGTCATCGCCTTCGCGCAGGAAACCAAGGACGTGGTGAACGCGCTGACGTGGGCGCGGCAGCACAACATCGCGCTGCGGGTGCGCAGCGGCCGCCACGCCCTGGAAGGCTGGTCGAACGTCGACAACGGCATCGTCATCGACGTCAGCCGGCTGAAATCGGTCCAGATCGACCCCGGTGCTCGGATCGTGACGGTCGGCGCCGGGCTGAACCAGTTGGAAGCGGTGACCACGCTCGCGAAGCAGAACTTCGCGGTCACCACCGGAAGCGAGGGCAGCGTAAGCCTGTGCGGTGCGACGCTCGGCGGTGGCCTCGGACCCCTCAACCGCTGGCTCGGCATGGCTTGCGACAGTCTGGTGGCGGCCGAGGTCGTCGTCCCGTCGGGTGACGACTGCGCCAAGGTGATCAACGCGGATTCACAGCACCATTCGGACCTGCTCTGGGCGCTTCGCGGGGCGGGAAACGGCAACTTCGGGATCGTCACACAGCTCACCTACAAGGTGTATCCGCTAGAGCAACTCGCCTATGTGCAGGCGACATGGGATGGACTCGGGGACCTTTACGGGGTCTTCGAAGCATGGCAGCGTACGGTACCGTCCGCTGACAGCCGTCTGGGATCCGAGCTCGAGATCCACAAGTCCCAGATCCTGCTGTCCGCGTGGCTTGTGGAGGGGGCGGCGGCGCAGGCCGGAGAGATGCTGGCTCCGATCCTGTCGGTGGGCACGCCCGATGTCACCGTGCAGGTCGGTAACTGGGGCGACATCTTCGCCGGAGCCCAGGTCCCGCCGACGCAAGAGCCCGCGAACTGGAAGTTCTTCTCGCAGTTCGTCAAAGCGCCGTTCCCGAAGGAGGCCATCGACATCATCGGCGACTTCATGCGAAACGCTCCCACGGAGGAGAGCAACTACTTCGTCGATGCCTTCGGCGGGGCGATCAAGAGCGAGCCCTCCGGCGGCACGGCGTTCGCGCATCGCGACGCGCTCTTCTACGGCGAGATCGGCGCAGCCTGGGGGACTCGTTCACCACAACCAGGCGTCGGCGACCCGCTGACCTCGCAAGCCCAGGCCTGGACCGCTGAGTTCAGCCAGGCGCTGCGGCCCTACGTGGAAGGCGCCTACGTCAATGTGCCGAACGTCGGAATGCAAGAGTGGCAGACCGCCTACTGGGGGAGCCGGGGCTTCGAGCGGCTGCGCAGGATCAAGGCGGAGTACGACCCCCACAACGTCTTCCAATACGAACAGAGCATCCCGCCCGCGTCGCACTGATGGACAGGTCGCCGCTGCTCCCGAACCCCGGCCGGCCGTCGGCGGCCCGGAGGTCTCCGGCACGTCATCGCGAGCCTCCGGCTCCCTGCCGAACGTCGACAAGTCGCCGCGCGATCGAGTCGCCATGTTCCAGTTGCCGCGAAGGTGAGCAGTCGGAGAGTTTTACTGAGATCCGATTGTGACGGTGGCGCTCTTGGTACCTGGGGATTGCGACCACCAGTAGTAGTATGTATTACCGCTGGTGACATTGATCGTCCCGGAGCCGTAAGCATCGAACGTTCCAGAGGGCCGGGCAAGTAATCTGGCCCGAAACCTCGTACTTCTGTGAGCCTTCCGGCACCCCCTTCACGGAGACGGTGGACGCCGTATCCGGTATCGAGACGGTCTTTCCTGCGATCTTGGTCGTCAACTGTGAGACGCACTGGTTCGAGTCGCCTCGGTACTGCAAATTGATCGTCGCCGGCTGATCGCCGTACCCGCCGTATGCGGTGGACGTCGGTGGGGCCGTCGTGGGCTGCTGGGGCGGCGGCGTGGACTTCGTACCGACATAGATGCCAATAATCGCCCCGACGGCGGTGATAACCGCCGCAATACCGGTGAGGATACCGGGGACTGACGTCCAAAAGCTTTGTTTCGGTTCCTTCGGCGCCGGAGTCATGTTTCCCATGTCGCCTCTTTCGGTGGAGACCACTGGTTGCTGTGCCATTGATGACATCTACCGGGGGAAGTCTGTCTCTTCCGCCTCGCTTCGGTACATCCCGATTTTCGGTGTCGTCGCTGTTCAAACAAACGATCAGGTGGTACTCGCTCACGGTCACTGTTACCCCCGCAAATCGCGCATAAACCGTGGGGTTGTCAGCCCTCTGCCCGGTTACATCCATCACTCGAGGCGGACCGTGTCAGCGCGGCCTCGACGAGATCGCTCCCGTCCGCCGGGCTCCTCCCAGCCCGCTGCACCTGCAACCCGGGCTCCACTATGGGTGGTCGTATCGCCGGAACCGGCCCAGAAGCACTCGGCCCGACTACGTCGAGGCACGACCACGGCCGGGGGATCTCACCGCCGCCATGCTCTCTCGGCCGAACCGCGCCGCCGCCCTTTCTCACCTTGCCCTACCGCAACGGCGCGGTCGTGGGGGTGAACACCGAATCCATTGGGGCGCAGGTGATAGTCAGAAGTCCTGTGGTGCTATCAGGCCGGATTCGTATGCGAGGACGACGAGTTGGGCGCGGTCGCGGGCGTGGAGCTTGGTCATGGCTCGATTGATGTGGGTTTTGGCGGTCAGCGGGCTGATGACCATCCGGTCGGCGATTTCGTCGTTGGACATGCCGTGCGCGACCAGGAGTACGGCCTCACGTTCACGGGTGGTCAGCTCCTTCAGCCCCGTGCGGGTGCCGGGGTTCGGTGGCTGGGAAACATAGCGGTTGATCAGGCGCCGCGTGATCGAGGGTGCGAGCAGCGCGTCACCGCGGGCGGCGACGCGCACCGAGTGCAGGAAGTCTTCCGGGCGGATGTCTTTGACGAGGAATCCCGCCGCGCCGGCCCGTAGCGCGTCGAAGACGTATTCGTCCAAGCCGTAGTTGGTCAGGATGACTACGTGCACTCCGGCCAGAGTGGGGTCGGCGGCGATGCGCCGGGTTGCCTCGATGCCGTCGAGGACGGGCATCTGAACGTCGATGAGCGCCACATCGGGCAGGTGTTGTCCGGCCAGCGCCAGGGCCTCACTCCCGTCGGCGGCCTCGGCCACCACCTCGATATCGTTCTCGAGATCGAGCAGCGCACGGAACCCGCTGCGTATGAGCGGTTGATCGTCGGCCAGCAGGACACGAATCATGTCGGCTCCACAGGAAGTTCGGCCAGCACGGTGAAACCGCCCGCACTGCGCGGTGCCGCCCGCAGGCGACCGCCGAGGGCGGTGACGCGCTCGCGCATACCGAGCAGCCCGACCCCGTCCCCAGGCGCGGCGTGCGTCGTGGCCTTGCCGTCGTCATCGACTTCGATGATCAGGGCGTCGGGACGGTAGTCGATTCGGACCGATGCTGTCGCAGCGGAGGCGTGCCGGACGATGTTGGTCAGCGACTCCTGAACGATCCGGTAGACGGTTCGGTCCACGGCCGCCGGCAAGTGTTGCCGCTGACCCTCGATCGTCAAGGTGGCGTCCACACCAGCTGTGCGGGCGCGGTCCACGAGTTCCTGGACGTGGTCTATTCCGTGTCTGGAGGCGGTGCCGTCCTCGCGCAGCGCCTCCAGGGTCGCTCGAAGTTCTCGGGCCGCTTCCCGTCCGGCGTCACGGATCGCCAGCAGCGCGTCCGGTACCTCTTCGCGTCGCTTGTGGGCCACGTGGACGGCGGCTTCGGACTGCACTTTGATGACCGAAATCTGGTGCGTGAGTGAGTCATGGAGTTCGCGTGCGATGTGCAGGCGCTCCTCGTCGGCGCGGAGGCGTGCGGTTTGCTCCCGGGTGCGTTCAGCCTCATCGGCTCGCCGCTCGGCTTGCCGCAGCGCTTCGCCTGCCGCGCCGGCGGCGATCAACCAGGCGATCTCGAGCGCGCCCCGGGCCCGCGCCAAGGCCGCGGCCGTATCGTGCAGGGAGGCCGATACCGCGAGCGGGAGGGCGGCGAGCATGGCCACCGACGCCACCACCGTAATCGTTCGATGCCCGGCCCGCACCGCGGCGTAGACCGCGAAGACGAACGCCACCGCGGGCACGTCGAATCCGATGGCTTGGTACCCCAGCGCGCACAGCCCGGTCACGAGCAGCACGGCGATCGGCATCCTCCGCCGCGCGGCCAAAGCCAAACCGCTACCTGTCGACAATGTGTAGGCCAGTGGAGTGAGATCGGTGGTGTGCTGTGCCGACAGGCCTGCGACGAGCACGACGGCCGCGACCCCGACGCTGATCGCCCAGTCTCCGATCCGCACGCTGCTCATGCACGCAACCCTAGCCCGAGCTTCACACCGGCAACTCCTGCTCGCGGATGATCACCGAATACCGCGCCCGCGGTAGGTTCGCGGCCCGCTACGACATTCGCAGCAGTCGGCTACGGTCTCGGTGGCAGCACGAATTGTCCACGCCCGCAAGATGTTTTGCGCCGCGTGCGACAGAGATGATGGAGCCGGTCCAGTCGGTTTGCGAAGGAGTACCCCATGCCCATCCGTCATCTGCCTGCCGCGATAGCGGCCGCGCTGCTCGGAGGTCTCGCGATCGCCGCACCGGCGGCCGCGACCGCATCGACCCAACCCCTCGCCGTCGCTACGGGTATGACTTCTGGGCGACTCGGGCCGACCCTGACCGCGTTGGTCGGACTGGCCGCCGTGGTGCTCGGCGGGCGCGCTCTGGCTCGTTCCGGTGAGCACCCCCGCGACGGCGGTCGGGGAGCCGTGGCGGCGCTGGTGTCGGGCCTGCTCAGCTCGGTCGTAGGTGGACTGTTCGCAGCCACCGCCGACGGCGGCCCCGGCACCGGTAACGGGATAGTCGGGTCCTGGGTGGCCATGGCGCTCGGGCTGGCCGCCATGGTCCTGGGCGGGCTCACCGTGGCCCGCTCCCGGCGGGAGCGGGCTGCTGGGCAGTAGGTCGCGTCTGCCCGATTGTTCACCCGATTCCGAATTCCGCTCTGAGCGCGGCGAACAGCGCGTCCACCTCGGGGCCGAAGACCAATCCGGTGGCGTACAGGGTCGTCATCGCGGCATCGAGAGCGTCGGGTTGGTTCGCGTCGATGATGGTGGGCAGCGCGAAGGACGGGCGGTGGATCGGGCCCAGATCGAAGGGGTTCGCCGCCGCACCGGTCGAGCCCAGGACCATCGTTGCTTCGATGGTGCCGACGTGCTCGTCGTCCGGCGGGCCGAAATCCTCGTCGTGCAGCCGGTTCATGGCCCCTTCCGCGTCGTCGAACGGGGGCGGTAGCGGTCGGCCCTCCCGCAGCGCCGCCAAGGCGGGCCGCACCCACGGCCGGTCGGTGAGCCCGGCTTTCGTGCAGGCTTGGGCCGCCGACCAGCGGGCCAGTCGCCGCAACTCGGGATCACCCATCGCGGCGACGGCCTCGGCGATCGCGCGGTCATGGCGTGCCAGCTCTTCCGCGCCCGGGCAATCTTCGAGCCGGGATATGGGGTCCCCACCCCAGCGCCGCCGCTGGAAAGCGGCCGCTTGCTCTTGCAGTTCGTCGATGTGCAGGCGATGAGAGCCTTTGTCGTCGACTACGACGACCCATTCCTCCGCGTCATCGACCGACGCGGTGACGTCGTGCAGCGGGACATTCTCGGGCACACCGTATCCGGGCATGTCCCACTGCACAGCTGGTAGCGGTTCACTGCCGTCGTCCGGCCAGAGCCGGATACGCCACACATCGCCGGGTTCGGTCGTCCCGGGCCAACCGTAGTCGACGAATCCGCGGCCGCTGATCTCGATCAGATACTCGCCCTCGGGAACCGGGCAGTCGACCGCGCCGTCGGTCGGCGACGACAGGCACAGCGTGCCCTCCGGTCCGACTCGCAACCTCGTCTCACACACCTGCTGCCACTCGGCACGATCGCCGGGCGGCCGCTCATCCCACACCTGAATCGTCACCGGCATATGGAAGTTGTTCTGGTGCGGGCTCAACACCACCACCGCCAGCCCGTCGGAGGCGAACGGATGCGCCGCCAGCGCGCGGTCGAGGAGTTCGAGTTCCTCGACCGGACTGTCGACGCCGCCGTCGATGCGGAACTGCCCGTAGTCCATGAACAGATGCACCGTTTCCTCGCTGACCGGTTGCCGCGACCCACTGCTCATCGCGTCATCCTGGCACGCGCGACCCGCCGCGGCCGAGGCGACGTCCTAACTCAGCGTCTTCAGTGCCGCCGCGTCGTACGGCTTCAGTTCATCGATCCGCCCCGCCAGGACCTTGGAGGCCCACTCCGGGTCCTGGAGCAGGGCGCGACCGACGGCGACCAGGTCGAACTCTTCGCGCTCCAGGCGATCGAGGAGGTTGTCGATGCTGCCGAGTTCGGCGCCCTGGCCCGTGAACGCACGGAGGAAGTCGCCGTCGAGGCCGACCGAGCCGACGGTGATGGTGGGCTTGCCGGTGAGCTTCTTGGTCCAGCCCGCCAGGTTCAGGTCCGAACCCTCGAACTCGGGTCGCCAGTAGCGCCGGGTGGAGGCGTGGAAGGCGTCTACGCCTGCCGCGGCGAGCGGAGCCAGGATCGCCTCGAGCTCCTGCGGGGTCTCGGCGAGCCGCGCGTCGTAGGCCTCCTGCTTCCACTGCGAGTAGCGGAAGATCACCGGGAAGTCGGGCGAGACGGCGGCACGAACCGCGGCCACGACCTCGGCGGCGAACTTCGTACGGGCCACGGTGTCGCCGCCGTAGGCGTCGTTACGGCGGTTGGTCCGTTCCCACAGGAACTGGTCGAGGAGATAGCCGTGCGCGCCGTGCAGTTCGACACCATCGAAGCCGATGCGCTCGGCGTCCGCCGCGGCCTCGGCGAAGGCGCCGATGACGTCGTCGAGGTCACCCTGGGTCATCGCCTTACCGATGCCCTCGGTGCCGTCGACGCGAATACCGGAGGGGCCGACGGCGGGCGCGTCGGGGTAGGGCGCGTCGCCCTGGTTGCGGACCATGCCGATGTGCCACAGCTGCGGCATGATCGTGCCGCCTGCCGCGTGTACGTCCTCGGCGACCTTCGCCCACCCCGCCAACTGCTCTTCACCGTGGAACCGTGGCACACGATCACTCTGTCCGGCGGACTCGTGGCCGACGTAGGTGCCCTCGGTGATGATCAGGCCCACGCCGGCGGCGGCGCGGCGAGCGTAGTACGACCGCACATCGTCACCGGGAACGCCGCCGGGGGAGAACATGCGCGTCATCGGCGCCATCACGATGCGGTTCGGGACGGCCAGGCCGTTCAGCGCGACGGGCCGGGACAGGATCTCGGCTGTGCGAGACGCGTCGGACGCGGTGACGATCACTGGCTACTCCTCGTTGGTACTACTTCGATGCTTGAGAACTTCAAGCAATGACCCCACGCTAGGGGTAAATATTTGAGATAGTCAAGTTTCTGCGGATAGGCTGGCTGCATGGCAGAAGGTCCCCGCGTCGACACGGCCCAGCTGATGGAGCTGCTGTCGGTGTCGCTCGGCGTCTACTACGGCGACTTCACCGTCGCGGCGGCGAGTGAGAACCTGACAGCGAGCCAGGGCAAGGCGCTGACCGTGCTGCGCCGGGGGCCCGTCGCGATGCGCGCCCTGGCCGAGACCTTGGCCTGCGACGCCTCCAACGTGACCGGGATCATCAACCGGCTGGAGAAGCGTGGCCTGGTACGACGGGAGGCCAGCGAATCCGACCGGCGCGTCACCAATCTCGTCATCACGCCCGAGGGTGAACAGGTGACCGACACGATCCGGGCGAAGATGCGCGCCACCCAAGACGGCTTGAACAGGCTCGGTGACCAGGACCGAGACTGTCTGTACGCGCTGCTGGAACGAGTTTTCGTCGCCCCGCGAGTCAGCTGAGCGGACAAACCTACGTCGGTCGCAGGTCGATAGGCGTCCACGACTCCGGTCCCACCGCCCGCCCCGCCCAGCACACCACAGTGCGCGCCGACGAGCCACCGTGACGGGCGCAGCGGGTGGACACGATCTCGGCCGCACCGATGAATTCTGTGGGGACCCGCCGTCCATACCGCTGGAGACACCGACAGCGGTGGGCCTGAGCCGGGAGCGTCCCAGCGCGGGCAGAAACACACGGAGGCAATGATGAGCGTCGAGGACCTCACGCAACAGCAAACGACCCGGACAGTGATCC
Source organism: Nocardia araoensis NBRC 100135 (assembly GCF_000308435.1). Lineage (GTDB taxonomy): Bacteria > Actinomycetota > Actinomycetes > Mycobacteriales > Mycobacteriaceae > Nocardia > Nocardia araoensis. The sequence goes on from NZ_BAFR01000351.1 coordinate 15,965, forward strand.
GGCCGGGTGAGCAGGGGGCGCAGTGAGCGGTATCAGGGTGTTGGTGGCGGGGGCGAGCATCGCGGGGCCCGCGTTGGCGCACTGGCTGCGCCGTCGGGGTGCCGAGGTGACCGTGGTGGAGCGCGCCCCCGAGCTGCGTCCGGGTGGGCAGGCGGTGGACGCGCGCGGGGTGGCCAAAGAGGTCATCCGGCGGATGGGGCTGGACGCGGCGGTGCGCGCGGCCTGCACCGAGACCGCGGGCGCGTACACCGTGGACGCGGACGGGAACGTGCTGGAGACCTACCGAGCGGACGACGACGGCGGCGACGGGTACATCGCGGAGATCGAGATCTTGCGCGGTGATTTGTCCCAGGTGCTCTACGACGACACCCGCGACGGTGTCGAGTACGTCTTCGGGGACCGGATCGCCGAACTGACCCAGGACGCGGACGGGGTCGACGTGGTTTTCGCGGGCGGCGACCGGCGGCGCTTCGATCTGGTGGTCGGGGCGGATGGGCTGCACTCGGCGCTGCGAGGGATGGTCTTCGGGCCGCACGAGCGGTTCGTTCGCCATCTCGGGCTCGTGCTGGCCTTCTACAGCGTGCCCAACGAGTTCGGGCTGGATCGCTGGCTGATCGATTACCAGGAGTCCGGGCGCTCCGCGGGCCTGCGGCCCATCCGGGATGCCGGCCGGGCGATGGCCATGTTCTCCTTCCCCGCGGGCGACCTCGAGGTGGACTACCGCGACGTCGCGGCCCAGAAGCGGCTGCTGCGTGAGCGGATGGCGGATTTGGGCTGGTTGACCCCGCGCATCCTCGCGCACTTGGACGACACCCCGGACTTCTATCTCGACCAGGTCGCCCAGGTGGTGATGGACCGCTGGTCGAGCGGGCGGGTGGGGCTGCTCGGGGACGCGGCGTTCAGCGCGTCGCCGATGTCGGGGGCGGGCACCGGGCTGGCCTTGGTGGGCGCCTACCTGCTGGCCGGTGAACTGGCCGCCGCCGACTGGGATCCGGAGGCCGGGTTCGCCGGTTACGAGCGGCGGATGCGCTCGTTCGTCGAGGCCAACCAGGAGATCGGCCGGTTGCACGTGCGCAGCCGCGAGGTCCCCGGGCCGGACGCCGAGCCGAGTATCGATTTCGCCGGCGAATGGTTCACCGAGTTGGTCGAGCGTGCGATCAACGGCGTCGAACTGCCCGACTACGCGGAGGTGCCGGACTCCGGGGCCGCGATCGTGTAGCCCGGATTCGGTGTTCAGCCGGCCGGGAGTTTCACCACCGGATCAGGGCCCAGGTCGGTGATGTATACGGCGCCCGCCGAGTCGACCGCCACACCTTGCGGATTCTTCAGGCCGGTGAACGGCAGCGGGGTCGGTGTCGACGCGCCCGACGCCAACATCACCACCCATTTGTTACCCCAGTCGACGACGTACACGTCTCCCGCCGTGTCGACCGCCAAACCCTGGGGATCCTTGAGCCCGGTGAACGGCAACATGGTCGGTGCCGACGCGCCCGCCGCCAACATCCGCACCTGCTCGGTACCCAATTCGGTGACGTAGACGTTGCCCGCCGGGTCGACCGCCACACCATCGGGACCTTGCAGCCCCGTCAACGGCAGCGTCGTCGGCGTCGACGCGCCCGCCGCCAACTTCAGCACCCGATCGTTACCCCGGTCGGCGACGTACACGTCTCCCGCGCCGCCGACCGCCACACCATGGGGATCCTTCAGGCCGGTGAACGGCAGCGCGGTCGGCGTCGACGCGCCCGCCGCCAGCTTCAGCACCCGATCGTTACTCGTGTCGCTGACGTAGACGTTGCCCGCCGGGTCGGCCGCCACATCCTGGGGATTCTTCAGACCGGTGAACGGCAGCGCGGTCGGCGTCGACGCGCCCGCCGCCAGTTTCAGCACCCGATCGCTACCCATGTCGGTGACGTAGACGTTGCCCGCCATGTCGACCGCCACACCGGTGGGCAGGCTGACGCCGGTGAACGGCAGCGAAGTCTGTGACGAGTAGCCCGAGGCGATGGGTGTGGGCGAGTTGCCACCGCCGCCTGGTTCCCGTTGGACGCCCAGGACGACGGCTACGACGGCCACCGCCGCCACCGCGACCGCGGCGGCGAGCAGCCCGGCGGTTCTGGGCGACAGTCTGATTCGCCGCCCATGGCGCCCAACTTTCACGGTGGCGCTGACCGGGGAATCGTCCACCGCGGCGCAGGCCGCAGCAGCCAGTTCGCGCACAGTCCGGTAGCGATCGCGGGGGTTTTTGGCCATTCCCTTGGCGATGACCGCGTCGAACGCAGCCGGTACGCCGGGTGTGGTGACGCTGGGACGCGGCGGCGGGGTGTGCAGATGATGGGCCATCACACCCTGCATCCCCAATTCGCTCGCGAACGGCGGCCGACCGGTCAGGCACTCGTACAGCACGCACGTCAGCGCGTAAACGTCCACTCGGGCATCGGCCTTGACTTCCGCTCCGATTTCCTCCGGCGCCATGTAGGCGGCGGTGCCGATGGTCTCGCCGGTCGCGGTCAGCGTACGGTCGTCGGCGGCGTGGGCGATTCCGAAGTCGATCAGGGAGGCGAACTCATCGGCCCCCAGCAGGATATTGGTGGGTTTGACATCGCGGTGGACCAGACCAGCGTCGTGGGCCGCCTGCAGCGCGCCGGCCACCTGGGCGATGATCGCCACTGCCCGCCGCGGCGACAAGGCGCCTTCCCGCGCGATCAGCGTGCGCAGGTCGGTGCCCTCGATCAGGCGCATATTCAGATAGAGCCGACCGTCGATGTCGCCGAAGTCGTGGATGGGGATCACATGCGGTTCGGTCAATTGCGCCACCGCCCGGCACTCCCGGCGGAACCGCTCGCGCAACTGCTCGTCATCGGCGAAGCGCTCGGGCAACACTTTCAGCGCCACCACCCGGTTGGTCAGCGAATCATGCGCCCGCCACACCTGGCCCATGCCGCCCTGACCCAGCAACGACAACAGCCGATAGCGCCCGAACACCTCGGCCGGCCCCGGCCCCCGTGCGGTTTCCCCGCCATTCACTGATGAGTCATTCATTGTGCCGTCCCGTGACCACTTGTCTGGCTAACGGCGTACTCGCTTACATTCCAGCCCGCGCCTGCGAGCAGGTAGCTCCACACTAGCCGATCCGGCCAGACCGGATGCTCGATCGTCGGGCGCTGTCGTCGGTGTCATCGGAGGTCATGGCGCACCTGGTCACGGCGTATCCGCCGGTGGTCATGTCCATCCTGCTCACCGGCGCCGCCCGCATCATCTGCTCCCTCTGATCCGCCCGGCGCCGCAGACTCGTCGACTGCGACGGTACGTCCGATCCGACGGTGGCAGGCGTCGGCCACGCCGGACCGATGCGGCGCGGTTGCGTCCTCGGATGTCCAGCATCGCTCGCGCGCCCCGTACCCCATCGGGCGGGACGAGCGGATTGCGGATTTCTAGAGTTGTGGCATGGAAATTCGGGATGACGATCGTGCCATGGGCGTCCGGGATGTTGTGGCCGCGCAATTGCCCGGCTATCGGATCGACTCGGTGGTGCTGTTGGGGGAGGGGGAGGACAACGTTGCCTATGAGGTCAACGGGGAATTGATCGTGCGCTTCAGTAAGGAACCCGATCCCGACAGCCGAGCCGCGCGGGTGATCGAGGAAGCCGGTTTGCTGGCTGCTGTCGCGGACATCTCTCCACTTCCGGTGCCCTAGCCGTGTTTCAGGGTTGTCGAGCGGGGCTGCTTGGCGTATTTCGAACTACCTGGCCGACCACTGATAGACCTGCCCGCGTCGTGGCGATCGGCCCATGCGCGGTCGATCGCCGCTGTGCTCGGTCGATTCCTTGCCGCTGTGCATGCCGTTCCCCTCGAGCGGATGGCCGACTTGGTGGACACCGACGACCAGCCGAAAGCGCTGTGGCTCGACGAGGCCGCCAGGACCTACGACGCGATCGCGGATGTGGTGCCCCGGGCGCATCGGTCGGCTGTAGAGGTATTCCTCGGCTCGATGCCGATGACCGATCGCTACGGCCTGGTGTTCTCCCACAACGATCTGGGGATCGAACACGTTCTCGTGGACGATGTTTCGGGCACGGTTACCGGTGTCATCGATTGGAGTGACGCCGCGATCGTCGATCCGGCTCATGATTTCGGCCTTGTCTACCGCGACCTCGGCCCAGCCGCACTGGACACGGCGTTGGAAAATTATCGGACCAGTGCCGCCGACTCGCGGGCGATCCGGGAGCGTGCTGCTTTCTATGCCAGGTGCAGCGTGTTGGAGGATATGGCCTACGGGCACGAGAACGGGCTTCACCGGTATCTCGAGAAGAGCCTTGCGGCACTGACGTGGCTTTTTCCGGTTTCTGCCCACTGACCTCGATCCTACGTCCGGTGGGCAACCGAGTGCGCCCGCGCTGAGCCGCCGTTACCGGATCCCAGGGGTCGCCGGGTGCGGGCCGACGCAGCCGAGGATGAAGCAGCCCGGTGGCCAATTCGCGAACGGCGCGGACATGGGCTTGCCCAGGCAGGACAGCGGGTTGCAGCCCGGGTAGGCCATCGGGCCGATACCGAGCGCGGCGAGGGTCGCGTCCGGATTCGAGATCATCGGATCGGACAGTTGGACATCCGATTGTTGTTCGTAGGGTGCTGCGGCGGGTATGCGGGGTTCTCGGAAGGCGGCGCCGACCGCACGTAGGACATCGTGCGGGAAGCTCACCGCGCTCCCGGGAACCGTGACGCCGGTCCAACTGACCATCAGTCCGAGGCTCGGCACGACGAAGTTGTCCTGCCGCATCATTCCCGACATCTGCAGGGCATCCGGCGGCAGACCGGGGAAGTAGTTGGCGCAGTCCGGCCCGTTCACGACGAACAGGAAGCCGTAGCACGGGTTCGTCGGGGCGGGCCGGCCGGCCTGTGCGAGATAGTCCTGCGAGATGATCTGATGACCGCCCCACTCGCCGCGATTGGTGAGCAGGAGGCCGAGCTTGGCGAAGTCGTCCGGTGGCAGCAGCAGATGCGCGTAGCCGTAGGTGTTTCCGCTGCGGTCACGCCCCCAGAAGTAGTCCGTCGGCGGAATGCCCAACGGATCGAACAGCTTTCGCTGCGCGTACGCTTGGAAGTCCTCCTCGACCGCACGCTGGATGACGTACACGAGCAGATCGACCGCGCGCTGACTGTAGCGCCACTCGGTGCCCTGCTGCTGATCGATCGGCATCGCCAACGCCTGCGCGACCACATTCGGATCGATTTGGGCCAACCCGGTGATGCCCTCGGAGGCCACCGCCACCCGCATGCCGCTGGATTCGATGAGCAGATTCCGCACTGTGATCGCGCGATGTCCGGGATCGCCGAGTTCGGACGGCAGATACGCGCCGATCGGGTCATCGAGCCGCAGCCGCTGCTCGTCCACCGCGATCCCGGCCACCATCGAAACCACGCTCTTGGTGCTGCTCCACAGATTCCACGGAACACCGGCGGCCCGCGGGTTGTTCGGGCCGGTCGCGATGAGGCAATTGTTCCGGAAGATCTGCAGCGTCGTGCGCGTCGAATCCGCCGCGAGCGCCACCGCCTGGCGCAGCGCCGCCGGATCGAGTCCGACCTCCTCCGGCGTCGCCGTTTCGGGCACCCGTCCACTGCTGACCGCGCACTGCCTGAGCCCGTCCGGCCCGGCCTGCGCGGCTACCGGTGCGCCAACCCCTAGCATCGACAGGGCCACCGTAATGACCACTACCGCAATGCTTCTCATTTCTCGCCCCACGCAGGCCTCCGCTCTCGACGAACTCCACCTGGCTCATCGCCCCCGCCGCACCCGCGGTTACCGCCTCGGCCGCCCCTACTTGTAGGGGCCGACCTGCACCTGATCGCCAGACGGCTTCGGGGCAGCCCGTCATCGGTCCCGACTACCTCGACGCCCACCTGCGCCGATGCCGTCCCCGGCGCCGACGAGACGAGCGCACCCGCAGCCAGGGCCGGCCCGGCCGTCATGCGCGCGCTCGCCCGCTCGCTGCCTGGACGCGATGGAGTCCCACGAAACGGCGGAGTCCGGGCGCCACGTGCCAGGTGATCCATGATCGTGGGGCTTTGCAGACCGCCGACGACCGTCTCGGGCGAACCGGAACCGATCGAGGAACGGTATCGGTTGTGCGGCGGATCGGTGGAGATGCCGGTCGTCGGTGCCACGGGCGGTGTGTGGCTGCCGCATGCTGACGGGCGGAGGTCGGCCCAGCATCCGGAGAAGGGAGATGGACGGTGGCATTGGGACGTCGTCAGCTGCTGATCGGCTTCGCCGGTGCGGGTGGCCTCGCCCTGGCCGGATGGGGGTTGACGCGAGAACTCGCGCAGCCACCGAAACCCGTCACGCTCCGATTCGATCCTCCACCCGGCGCCCGCGATGTCGATGCGCGTACCCCCGGCACGATCACCGTCACCGACGGGACGCTGAGGTCGGTCGAATGGATCGATGAAACGGGCAGATCGGTGCCGGGCACGTCGGCGCCCGATCAACGAACCTGGACCAGCGCCGAGCCACTCGGCTACGGACACACCTACACCGCGAAAGCCGTTGCCCACGGCGAAACCGGCGACGTCACCGCGACGGCGACCTGCACCACGGTGGCGCCGCAACGGCTCATCGATGTCTCGCTGCGCTCCGCCAATCTCGTCGAGCTGGCCGAAAACGACACCTACGGAGTAGGTTTCGTGCTCGTCGCCCATTTCGACGAGCCCGTGGATCGGGCAGCGGTCGAACGCCACCTGAAGGTCACCACCGAGCCTCCCGTCGATGGTGGCTGGTACTGGCTCGACGAGCAGAACGCGCACTGGCGGCCGGAGCACTATCACGCACCGGGAACCAGGATCACGATCGAGGCGGAACTCTTCGGCCTCGCGCTCGGCGAGGGCCGTTACGGCTCACGGGATCAACGGGTTTCGGTGATCATCGGGCCCGCGCACGTCGCGGTCGCCGACGACGACACCAAACAGATCGAGGTCTTCGACAACGGAAACCTCGTGCGCACCATGCCCACATCGATGGGCATGGGCGGCACCGCGGTCGTCGGCGGCAGAGTCATGTCGTTCTGGACTCGGCCGGGCATCTACACCGTGCTGGACCGAAAGGATCCGGTGATCATGGACTCCGCCAGCTACGGCCTGCCCACCAACTCCGCGCTCGGCTACCGCACGAGCATCAACCATGCCGTCCGCATCAGCCACGACGGAATCTTCGTGCACGAACTGGCTGCGAGTATGTGGGCTCAAGGCAACACCAACGTCTCACACGGCTGCCTGAACCTCTCCCCGGCCGACGCCACATGGTTCTACGACTTCGTCATCCCCGGCGATGTGGTCGAAGTCCGCAACACCGGCGGCGACCCCCTCGATATCTGGCAGAACGGCGATTGGAGCATTCCGTGGACCGACTGGCTCCGCGGTGGCGCCCACACCTGACACGAACGAGAAAGGGGCGCGGAACTCGCTCCCGGAAGCCGGGCCGAGCAGTTTCGGCAACGCCGCTTCGGGCACCACTCGTTCGACGGGGGCTCCGGCCCCGGGGTGAAGCGAGACGGACGTGTGTGAGCGAGGCGAGCCCATGACGACAGAGCACAATGCGGCGAAACGGCACGAGGGCCAGCGAGCCGACCCGGCGGATACCCGAGATCATCTCGGGTCGCCGGTCGATGCCACCGATGCCGAAGCCAGGCCGGATCTGGACCGCGACGAGCCCGACAGCCCCGCCGACCTGTCGAAACCCTCCCTGATTGCGGTGGTCGAGCGTGCGGGCAAAGAGTTTCGGCGCGACAACCTCACCGATCTGGCCGCCGCCCTCACCTACTACGCGGTGTTGTCGATCGTGCCCGGCCTGATCGTCCTGGTTTCCCTACTGGGCCTGCTCGGCCCGAACGCCGCGGACGAACTCGTCGACCAGGTCCGGCAGATCGTGCCGGGTTCGAGCGCGGATTTCGTGCGCAGCCTCGTCGACCAAGCGCAGGCGAACAAACACGGCGCAGGCTGGGGCGCGATCCTCGGTCTCGCCGTCGCGCTCTGGTCCGCCTCAGGGTATGTGGCGGCCTTCATGCGCGCCTCCAACGTCGTCTACGGCATCGGCGAGGGCAGGCCGATCTGGAAGACGACACCCATCCGGCTCGGCGTCACGATCGTCGCGATGATCCTGCTCGTCCTCAGCGCCGCCATCGTGGTGGCGAGCGGACCGGTCGCCCAGCAGATCGGCGACTTCCTCGGCCTCGGGGACACGACGGTGACCATCTGGAACATCGCCAAATGGCCGGTGCTGTTCGTCTTGGTGTCGGCGCTGCTGGCCATCCTGTTCTGGGCCAGCCCGAACGCCCGCCAAGGCGGCATCAAGTGGATCAGCCCGGGCGGGGTGATCGCCGTCCTCATCTGGCTGGTCATCTCGGCGCTGTTCTCCGTCTACATCGCCAACTTCTCCTCCTACGACAAGACCTATGGCTCGCTCGCCGGGGTGGTGATCTTCCTGGTGTGGCTTTGGCTGACCAATATCGCGCTGCTGCTCGGAGCCGAGATCAACGCGGAACTCGACCACGGCAAAGCCATCGCCCAGGGGCTTCCCGAAGAAGCGCAGCCCTTCGCCGTTCCGCGCGACACGCGCAAACTCGACGACGCGGAGAAGGAGGCGGTCCGAGCGGCGGAATCCGCGCGGCGGGAATGATCCGCGTCGATCACCGCCGGTCACGCACCGGAGGAGTCCGCGGGGCGATGTGTTGGGCTCCGATAACGGAGAGAAGCTGTAGTTTCTCGTAGCTTTCGTTCCCGGGGGCGGCGGTGTAGACGAGCAGCAGGTGTGACTGTTCGGGATCGAGAAGTGTTTGGCAGGTCAGTTCCAAGGCGCCGACCTCGGGGTGTCTGTACCGTTTGACGCCGTTGTAGTGGATGCCGATTTCGTGTTCGTTCCAGACGGTGCGGAATTCTTCGCTGCGGTCGAGCAGCAGGTCCATGAGGTGCGCGGCCCGTGATCCTGGCCCGCGGAGTGTGACCATCTTGCGCAGTCCGGCGGCGAAGACGCGGGAGTGCAGACCGACGTCTTCGGGTTGAAGTGATTCTCGACGTCGGCGCAGGAACTCGGCGAGCCCCGCTCGATCGATCACGGCTACTTCCTCTCTTCGGTCCGGTGCTGTTCAGTCTGCCCGCGGTGCCGGACGGCTGCCTGGGATAGTCGATCCCCCCTTCGAATGACTGCCGGCGGGATCTCGCGTGCCTGGGATCGAGAGGCCGTGGATATCCCGGTGGATCGGGCGAAGCCTGGATCACGTCCACCAACCAGGAAAACAAGGAGCAGCACATGGCACGCACACGACCGGACGTCACCGTTCCCGACCTCTCCGGGAAGCTCGCCGTCGTCACCGGCGCCAGCGACGGGGTCGGGCTGGGCCTGGCGACCCGCTTCGCCGCCGCCGGCGCCGAGGTCGTCATGCCTGTCCGCAACCCTCGCAAGGGCGAAGCGGCGGTCGAGAAGATCGAGCGGCGGCACCCGGAGGCGGTCCTGTCGCTGCGGGACCTCGACCTGTCGTCGTTGGACTCGGTCGCCGCGCTGGGGGCCACGCTGCGCGGCGAGAACCGTCCGATCCACATCCTCGTCAACAACGCCGGCGTGATGACTCCACCGGACCGGCAGACCACCACCGGCGGGTTCGAGTTGCAGTTCGGCAGCAACCACCTGGGGCACTTCGCTCTCGTCGCCCACCTGCTGCCCCTGCTGCGCGCCGGACGTGCGCGCGTGACCTCGCAGATCAGTGTCGCCGCGAACGAGAACGCCATCCATTGGGACGATCTGAACTGGGAACGGTCTTACCACGGCCGCCGCGCGTACAGCCAGTCCAAGATCGCGCTCGGCTTGTTCGGGCTCGAGCTGGATCGGCGTAGCAAGGCAGCGGGATGGGGGATCACCAGCAACCTCGCTCATCCCGGCGTTGCCCCGACCAGCCTCTTGTCCGCGCGCCCGGAGGTCGGCCGGGCGCGAGACACCGCTGCCGTGCGTGCCATTCGTGCTCTCTCCCGCCGCGGGATCCTCTTCGGGACGGTCGAGACCGCACTGCTTCCGGCCCTGCTGGCCGCCACCTCACCGGACGCGCGCGGCGGCCGCCTGTATGGTCCCAGCGGTCTCGGGCACCTGTCCGGACCTCCCGCCGAACAGGCCGTCTACTCCCGGCTGCGCAGCGAGGACGATGCCGAACGCATCTGGCGGATCTCCGAGAAGCTCACCGGCATCTCCTTTCCGGTCGTCGAGTCCGCGCGGCCCGGCCGAGAATCGACAGCTGCCGACAGTCGTCGGGCGCAGTGATCAGAGGAGTTCCGCAGATGTGGCGCTGGACGCGGTCAGCACGTCGTCGAGGTGGACGGTGGCTGGTCGTCGGTTCTGCCGGGATAGCTAGTCGATCTTGGCCATCACATGCTTGACCCGGGTGTAGTCCTCCAGCCCGTACATCGACAGATCCTTACCGTGCCCGGAGGACTTGAACCCGCCGTGCGGCATCTCGGCGATCAGCGCGGTGTGGGTGTTGATCCACACGCAGCCGAAGTCGAGTGCGGCCGACACGCGAAGCGCCCGCGCCACATCCTTGGTCCACACCGAGGACGCCAGCCCGTACTCGACGCCGTTGGCCCACCGGATCGCCTCGTCCTCGTCGGTGAACGACTGCACGGTGATCACCGGGCCGAAGATCTCGTTCTGGCTCATCCGGTCATGCTGCCGCAGCCCTCCGATGACCGTTGGCTCGACGTAATACCCGTGGTCGCCCTGCCGGTGCCCACCGGCCACGACCGAAGCGTGATCGGGCACCTCGTCGAGGAAGCCGAGCACCCGCCGCAGTTGGCCGGCGTTGTTGACCGGGGGTACCCAGGCATCCTCGTCATCGGCGGCCTTGCCGAATGTCGTTGTCGCACTACAGGCCTGCTCGGCCAGCGCCGCGGTCAGATCATCGGTCACGGACGCGTGACCGAGCACCCTGGTGGCCGCCGTGCAATCCTGCCCGGCGTTGAAATAGCCCGAGGCCGCGATACCACTGGCGGCCGCAGCGATATCGGCGTCGGGGAACACGATCACCGGTGCTTTGCCGCCCAACTCCAGATGCGTGCGTTTCAGTTGCCCTCCGGCCGCCTCCGCGACCGCACGACCCGCGGCCACCGAACCGGTGATCGATACCATCTGCGGGGTCGGATGCGTGACCACCGCCGCACCGGTCACCCGGTCGCCGGTCACCACGTTGAGAACGCCCGGCGGCAGGTGCTCGGCGGCCGATTCGGCCAGCATCACCGTCGTCACCGGGGTGGTGTCGCTGGGCTTGATCACCACGGTGTTGCCTGCCGCGATCGCGGGAACGAACTTCCAGATCGCCATCATCATCGGGTAGTTCCACGGCGTCACCTGCCCGATGACGCCGATCGGTTCCCGGCGGATCCAGGATGTGTGGCCCGCCAGGTACTCACAAGCCGACTTGCCCTCGAGTACCCGCGCCGCTCCCGCGAAGAACCGGATCTGATCCAGCATCTGGGGGATCTCCGCGGCCGAGGTGATGTGGTTCGGCTTGCCGGTGTTGCGACCTTCGGCCGCAACGAGCGCGTCGGCGACCTTCTCCACTTCGTCGGCGAAATCCAACAGCGCCTTCTGACGGTGCGACGGCGTCGTGCGCTTCCAGTCGCAGAACGCCTTCGCCGCCGCCGCGTACGCGTTGTCGATGTCCTGTTCGTTGGACACCGGCGCGGTGCCGTACCGATCGCCGGTGGCAGGGTCGACTAGCGCCATCGTCGCACCGCCGACCGAGTCGACGAGGTTGCCGTCGATGAAGTTCCGGACCACTGTCATGATGCCTCCTCGGTTACTCTGTTCCGTCGACAATTCGCTGGTGGGGACCTGTCGGTCGACTCGGCAGTCCGTCGGCGCACCTGTTTCTAATTGTTCATGGCGTCGAGTCCGGCCTTGGCCGCGGCATACGGCACGATCGATGGCCGCGGCCGGATGGATCCGCAGGAGCTGACATTGATGATGGAGCCGCGTCCCGCGGCTACCATGCGTTCGCCCACCAGCACCGAAAGCCGAAGTAGGCCTTCTGGATTCATCTCGCGTCCCAGCCCACGGCTGCCGCCGGGGAGGGAGGCGCGCAGATGGCGACGGCCGGAGTATGAGCGGTGACCTCGTCGCGGAGGCCGGCAATTTCACGGTATAGTGAAATATGCTTCGGCAACTGCTGAAGCATGGGCAGGCGGTCATGCGCGCTCGCGCGGCGGGCGAAAGAGGGCAGTGGAACATGGCGGTGCGAGCGGGAAGGGGTCCGCGGGGGGAACGCGGCGCGCAAGCGGACCGCATCCTGGCGGTGGCCCGCAAGTCCTTCGCCGAGCGGGGTTACAACGGAACCTCATTGCGGTCGGTGGCTCGGGACGCTGATGTGGACCCCACCCTGGTGAACTACTACTTCTCCAACAAGGCCGGATTGCTGAAGGCGGCGCTGGAGCCGCCGGAGGCCTTCGGTGCGGGCATTGCGGAGGCCGCCCGTGTCCCGCTGGAGGAGCGTGGACGAGCCTTCGTGGAGGCGGCCCTGCGCATGTGGGACGACCCCGCCACCTCGGAGGTCCTGCGCTCGATCATCCTTGCGGCCAGTCACGAGCCCTTCGCCATGGAGCGCCTTCGTTCGGTCTTCTCCGCACTCGTCCTCCAAGTGGTGTCGGCGAGCCTTCCGCACGACGAGGCCGAGCTGCGCTCGGATCTGGTCGCCACGCAGATCGTGGGCTTGGCGATGACGCGCTATGTCTGGGCGATCGACCGCATCGCGGACATGTCCTCGGAGCAGGTCGTCCGCCTGGTCGCGCCGACCGTGCAGCACTATCTCACGGGCGCCCTGGGCGAGGGCATCCCCGACCGCGAGCGACCGCTAGAGGTGGATGTCACCGCCGGTTCGACCGGGTCGGCGCAGACCGCCGGACGCTAGCACTCCCAAAATCTTTCCTCCTTCCCCGCCGCACCCGACATATTTTCACGGCATATGGAAATTACTCTTGCCTGCGGTGTGCCGACCCGCGTACGGTGAGGGCAGTTAATTTCCGTACGTGTGGAAATGAGAGTGCCATGGCGCGATTCAAGGCCGCTGGAGTAGAGCCCGGTCAGCGTCGGATGAACGGACCGCAGACCACCGGTCGTCGATACCGCAACCTGTCTGCGGTCCTTCATGAGATGACGCGCGAGGACAATGTGCCCGTCCCGGTCCGCGACGGCACCGAGCTACTGGCCGACGTCCACCGGCCCGACGCGGAGGGCAGGTTCCCCGCCCTCATCGCGGCGGCACCCTACCCCCGCCAGTTGCAGGACCTCGGCGCCCCGGCGGCCTTCATCGAGGCGGGGGCCAGCGACTTCTGGGTGCCGCGCGGCTACGCCCACGTCATCGCCAACCTTCGCGGCACGGTCGGCTCCGGCGGCGCCTACACCTTCTTCGACAGGCAAGAGCGCGAGGACCTGTTCGACCTGGTCGAGTGGGTCGCCGGGCAGCCCTGGTGCGACGGGAACGTGGGCATGATCGGCATCAGCTACTACGCCATGAGCCAGTTGGAGGCGGCCACCCAGCGCCCGCCACATCTGAAGGCGCTGTTCCCCTTCAACGTCACCGTCGGGGTACGGGAAGCCGCCTACCACAACGGCCTGTTGAGCGAAGCCTTCATCATCCCCTGGTTCCATGCGTTGGGCGTCCTGTCCGCCCACGGGGACCGCCTCTATCGCAAGGGCCTGTCCCGTCTCCTGCGCCGGTTGCTCGCCGTCCCCGCCGTCCACCGGCGGTTCAGCCGGACCGACGGTGTCCAGGCAACCCGTGGCCTGCGGCTCGTCAGCCGTTTCCACCACGACGCCCACCCATGGAACGACCTGCTCGAGGCAGTGATCTCCGATCACCCCACCCGGGACGCGTGGTGGGACGACCGTGACCTGACCGGACTGCTCGCCGATGTCGACATCCCCGTCTACCTCGGCGGCGAGTGGTCCAACGTCCCCCTCCACCTGACGGGCCTGTTCCGAGCCCGGGACGCGCTCGCGCACAACCCGCACGTGCGCATGGCCATGCTCGGGGACCACAGCCTGCCCTGGCCATGGGAGAGCATGCACATCGAGGCCCTCGCGTGGTTCGACCACTGGCTCAAGGACCGGGACACCGGCATCCTCGAAGGTCCTGCCATCCGCTACTGGCTACCCGGGGCGGAACAGTGGCGCACCGCCGACGCCTGGCCCCCGCCGGCCACCCACCTTGCTCTGGCCCTCAGCGCCGACGGCTCGCTGACGGCCGACGAGCGGCCGGGTGAACGCCGCTACGCCACCGACGGCGCGAACTCCATGCCGGCACAGCTCAATTGGACCAGCGATCCCCTTCCCGACGACATCGACATGGTCGGCCACCCCGAACTACGGCTTACCGCCACCAGTAGCGCGACCGACACGGCATGGATCCTGCTCCTGCAAGACGTCGGCCCCGACGGCAAGGCCTCCGACATCACCCAGGGCTGGCTGCGCGCAGGCATGCGCCACGTCGACGAGGACGCGAGTGAGACGGGCCGTCCCGTCCCTCCGGGAGAGCCGGTCGCCTACCGCATCCCGCTGGTGGCCAATGCCCGCCGATTCCAACGCGGGCACCGCATCCGGCTGATCCTCACCAGCGACGACAATCGCAAGGACTTCCAGCCCATGCTGCTGTTCAGTCATGCCCCCGTCGGGACGGCGGGCATCAACACGGTGCACTCCGGCTCACGTCTGCTCCTCCCGATCCTGGACGGCGAATGAACGGAATGGTCTCACGCCGCGACGCCCGGGCGGTCCGCTCGTCTCGACCGCCCGCCCGCCGGAACCGGCGTGGCCCCAAGACTTCGCCGCGGCGCCCGAGCCCAGGCAAGACCGTCCCGACCTTCGATGGAGTGCCCTGATGTCCACTACGTCCACCCGCCGGATCGACCCGAGCCTGCTCCGCCACGCATCCGCGGTCGGCGGCGCCGTCCTGGCCACAGCCCTGCTGTGGGCCGCAGCCCACAGCCTCGGCATCGAACTCCGCGTCGATGCCCGCGACGGACGGCCGGCTCAGGTGGTCGGCCTGCCTGTCGTCGCGGGCAGCACGCTCGTCGCCGCCCTGCTCGCCGCAGCGACGCGGAAGTGGTTGGACCGCTGGGGCGACCGGGCCCCGAGGGCCTGGGCCCGACTGGCCGTCACCGTGTTGCTGGTGTCGCTTCTGCCCATGACGTACGTCCAGGCGTCCGGCGGCGCCAAAGCCACCCTCACCCTCATGCACCTGGCAGTCGCCGCCGTCCTCGTTCCGCTCCTGGCCCGCGGAAGCGGCGACCGCCCCGGAAGGCAGCACACCGTAGGGCCGAAGTAATGCAATGCCATGTCACAGTGCGATTCCCGGGTTGGCCGCCGATCCACTACCGGGCCGATCCCGTCGCAGCGCACACTTTCGCGAAGGCAGTGTGTGAAATGGGAGTGGCAACCGTTCGAATCGATCAAGACATGCGCGAAGCATTGCGCCCCATGCCATATCAGCGCCTCTGGCGATGAACGCCCACCCCCCACACCGCGGGGGCGAGAGCGGGAAACTGCGACCGCCCGTTGGGGCGATCCGGGAGGCGCTCGTCCCAGGCCACGCTCGCCACCTGGCGCCGCCGACGTAGCGGAGACGTCAAAATCCGGCGATACCAACATGTTCCGGTCGAAGTTGGTGTCCAATTCCACTGATCAATGGTGTTGCGGATGACTATCAATCGGCGACGAAAACCCGTGCTGAGAAAGCCGATTCGCGGCACGTGCGTCCGAATGACGCGATCGTCGATCGGGTCTGCGGCCCGCCACCCGTCGGTTCAGCCGACCGTCCAGGGTCGCAGTTTCTCGGGATTGCGGATCGCCCAGATCCGGGTGATCCGGCCGTCGGCGATGTCGAAGGCGTAGACCGACACGATGGTGTCGGCGAGCTGTGCCACCAGGCCGGGTTGGCCGTTCACCGTGCGTTCGAGCAGTGTCACCTCGGGACCTCGGGCGGCGATCTGGATCCAAGCGTGCGCGATCTGCTCACCGCCGATGATCGGGTGGCGGAAGGCCGGGGCCAGGCCGCCGCTGTCGGCGATCGCGGTCGCGGTCGGATCGAGCAGGCCGATCAGGGCATCGATATCGCTTGTCTCCCAAGCGCGTTTGAAGTCCCTGACCACCTCGGAGCGCTCGGTGCCCGAGGGGGCTCGCGAGGTGTCGATGCGGCGGCGGGCGGAAGAGGCGAGCTGGCGGCAGGCCCCGGGGGTGCGCCCGACGACGGCGGCGATCTCGGCGAAGGAGTAGCGGAAGACATCGTGCAGGACGAACGCCACCCGCTCGGCGGGCGTCATGGAATCGAGCACGACCAGGAAGGCCATACTGATCGATTCGTCGAGGGTGATCCGGTCGGCCGGGTCGGCGGGGGCGCGACCACCGAACCATTCGTCGTGGCCGGGAATCGGCTCCGGAATCCACTCGCCCACGTATTGCTCCCGCCTGGCTCGCGCGGAGCCGAGCAGGTCGAGGCAGATGCGGCCCGCGACCGTGGTCAACCACGCGCCGGGCGCCGCGACATCGTTGCGCTGCCGCTCGGACAACGCGTACCAGCGCGTGTAGGTCTCCTGCACCACGTCCTCGGCTTCGGCGAGCGAGCCGAGCAACCGGTAGGCGAGATTGATCAGTTGACGGCGTTCGTTGATCACCGAGCGCAGTTGCGGATCGCTCATGGTGTTCGGCTCCTTCGGTCGATGCGTCCTTCACCGAATCCGACGAAGTAGCGACTCGAAATGTGAGACGGCCTGACATTCCGGCGGCCTGCGTCGTCGGGATGTCGTGACAGTTTCAGCAGAGCAGGAGTCGCGGACATGATCAGAATCGCCATCATTCTCGGTAGTACCCGGCCCAACCGTAACGGCCCGCAGGTGGCCCAGTGGGTCCTGGACTCGGCCACGCGCCGCGGCGACGCCGAGTTCGAACTGATCGACCTGCGCGATCACCCGCTACCGCATCTGGACGAGCCGGTGGCGCCGATGTTCGGTCCGTCGGTCCACGAACACACCCGCGCGTGGGCCGAGCGGATCGCGCCCTTCGACGGCTTCGTGATGGTGACTCCCGAGTACAATCACGGCGTCCCCGGCGTGCTGAAGGACGCCCTCGACCATCTGTTCGCGGAGTGGGCCGACAAGGCGGTCGGATTCGTCTCCTACGGCGCGAACGGCGGCGTGCGCGCGGTGGAACAGCTCCGGCTGGTCTGCGGCGCCCTGCGCATGGCCGACGTGAGCCACCAGGTGGCGATTTCGGTGCTCACCGATTTCGAGAACTACACCACTTTCACACCGCGCGACCACCACACCGCGGCGCTGAACACCTTGCTGGACCAGCTCGTCGCATGGAGCAGCGCGCTCGCGCCGCTGCGGCACGACGGCGCCGACACCCCGCACATCGATGAAGGAGCCGAACATGACGAATCCGAGCGATTCTCGGTCACTCGCTGACCGCATCGAAACGCGACGCGAGGTGGAGGAAGCGAAGGTCCGCAGGCAGATCGACAAGATCGTCGAAGGGCTGCGAGCCAAGGATCTCGAGGCTTTGAAGCAGGTCTACACAGCAGACGTCGTGTCCTTCGATGTCGAGCCGCCGCTGGAGCATGTCGGGATCGCGG
Source organism: Nocardia araoensis NBRC 100135 (assembly GCF_000308435.1). Taxonomy (GTDB): domain Bacteria; phylum Actinomycetota; class Actinomycetes; order Mycobacteriales; family Mycobacteriaceae; genus Nocardia; species Nocardia araoensis. The sequence goes on from NZ_BAFR01000351.1 coordinate 33,618, forward strand.
CGAAACTCGAGAACTGGAAGAAGGTGTTCGAGTTCTTCGACAGCGTGAGCTACGAGGTCCGCGACCTGACCCTCACCATGGGTGATGAGGTGGCATTCGGGCACGCCTTCGGTCGTCTCGGCGGTACGTTGCGAAACGGGTCGGCGACGAGCGGTATGTGGGTCAGGGTCACGTACTGCCTCCGGAAAATCGACGACACGTGGTTGATCGCGCACGACCAGGTCTCGGTGCCGCTCGACATCGCGAGCGGGAAAGGAGTGGTCGACCTCGAGCCGGTGACGGCAATCTAGGGCCGCCTCCAACGGTACGGACGAAAGCCCCCGCTGCGCGGGGGCTTTCGCGTGAGCAACGCGTAGACGCACGTGGCCGGGCCGGCTGTGAGCCGGTTCCCACTGCGCCGCTGGCGAGCTGAGCCCTCTCCCACAGGCGACGGGCGACCTCTCGGCGTCCTGCGCCTTCGCCGAGCGGCCGAGGAGATGGCCACCGGAGCGGGAGGCTCCGGCCCGGTGGCACGACGAGCTAGCCGTTGTATTCGCTGACGACGTCGACAACCCAGACGACGCCGAAACGGTCCCGCAGCATCCCGTAGGCGGGCGCCCAGTTCGCCGGGCCCATCGGAATCACCACGGTCGCACCCGCGGTGAGTTTTTCCCAGAAGCCCGAGACCTCTTCGACGGTCTCGCCGCGCACGGAGACGAAGAACCCGTTCACTCCCGGGTGGTAATCCATCGACGAGGGCACGTCGTAGGCCATGACGTGGAACCCGTTGTCCGCTTGCACCTGACCCCACATGATCTGGTCGGCCTCGGACTCCTCCTGGAAATTCCCGGCGTCCTTGTAGGTGACGACGGCGAGCTGACCGCCGAAGACGGATCGGTAGAACTCCAGCGCGTCGCGGGCGTCGCCGCGGAAGTTCAGATGGGTGGTGGTTGCGAGGGACACGATTGCTCCTGATTCGGCTCGATGGCTGACGTGAGCAACTCTCGCAAGGTCAGTGGCCAGGTTGTGTCCGCTACTTCGGGCAGGATGACAAATATGCCGAAAACCTCCGCGCGACTGCTGGCGCTGCTGTCCCTGCTTCAGGCGCGCCGGGACTGGCCGGGCGCGCTGTTGGCGGAACGGCTGGCGGTCAGCCCGCGTACTGTGCGCCGCGATGTCGACCGGCTGCGCGAACTCGGCTATCCCATCGTCGCCGCCAAGGGCCCGGACGGGGGATACCGGCTCGGCCCGGGTACGCGACTGCCGCCGCTGCTGTTCGACGACGAGCAGGCCGTCGCCCTGGCTGTCGCACTGCAGATCGCCACCACAGCGGGCGCCGGTATCGAAGAGGCCGCGGCGCGCGCGCTCAACACCGTCCGTCAGGTCATGCCCGCGCGGCTACACCACCGCATCGACACCCTCCGGATCACCGCCGTCGCACCGCCCGCGGACGGGTCCTCCTCCGAGGCCGGGGCGCAAGTCCTCACGGCGATCGGCGCCGCCGTCGATGCCCGCGAAGTGCTGCGCTTCGACTACGCCGGCGCCTCCCTGCCGGATGCCGCGCACCCGCCGCGTCGAGTGCAGCCCCATCATCTCGTCACCTGGTCAGGACGCTGGTATCTCGTGGCCTGGGACCTCGACCGTGACGACTGGCGGACGTTCCGCGCCGACCGGATCACTCCGCGGACCCCCACCGGCCCCCGCTTCACTCCGCGCGAACTCCCGGCGGGAGATGTGGCCACCTTCGTGATCAGTAGGTTCCGCGGCTCGGACGGGACCGGCGGCTGGCCCTGCCGCGGGGCGGCGGTCCTGCACCGCCCCGCCACCGAGGTATCTCCGTTTCTCCACGACGGAGTGGTCGAGGCGATCGGTCCCGATCGCTGCCGGGTCGTGCTGGGCTCGTGGTCGTGGCCCGCGCTCGCCGCCAGTCTCGGCAGGTTCGACGCCGACATCGACGTCATCGGGCCGCCCGAACTCACCGCCGCTTTCGACCGCTTGGCCCGCCGGTACACCGACGCAGCCAACAGCGGAGCGGTCCGCGCGTGAGAATCGACGCCGTTGTCCGGTCGAGTTGTCGAATCAGGGGTGCGGGGGACTGCGGCCGGACCGCACGCGCTCGACCGGTGCGGGCGATTGTCAGAGATGGCGATGCGACGAGTAGTGGAATGCCAGAACCCCCACGAACGCGTGGATCTCCGCCAGTGTGTGCGCGGGCATCATGACGTCGCAGAACGGCAGGGCTGCCGCCATCGCGCCGGTGGTCGGCTGGAACCCGGCCTCGCCCGCACGGGGATTGAGCCAGATGACGCGCCGAGCCCGGCGTCTGATCCGGGCCATCGCCCGGGCGAGCAGATCGGGGGTGTCGCTGTCCCAGCCGTCCGATGCGATGACGACGACGGCGCCGCGCATCGCGTTGCCGGATGGCGTCGCGAGCACCGCGCCGAGGCATCGGCCGATGTGCGTGCCGCCGTAGCGGTCGATCACCTTCTCGTTCGCGCGGGCCACCGCGACCTCAGGGGAGCGGTGCGCGAGCACCGCGGTGAGCCTGGTCAGCGAGGTGGAGAAGGCGAACACCTCGGGCCGATCGGACGAACGACGTTGCATGGCGGCCCGCATCAGATGCAGGTAGAGCGTCGAATACGGCTGCATGGAGCGGCTGACGTCGCAGACCATGACGATGCGGCGCGGGCGCCGCCGGGGACGAGTGCGGACCAGCACCGCCGACTCCCACCCGGTGCGGCGTGAGTCGTTCATCGTCGCCCGGAAGTCGATCCGCTTGCCGTGCGGATGACTTTCCCGGCGTGTGCTGCTGCGCTGCGGCCAGAGCGCCGCCGCCTGTTCCAGCCAGGCACCGATGGTCCGCAGATCGTCCGGATCGAAGCGGGCGAAGGGTTCTTGATCCCGGGCCGCGAACCGGCTCGGCAGCACGTCCGGAAGTGCCACACCCTGGTCGTCGGTGGACCGGTCGACACCGATTGCCGATCGTGGCGTGACCCAGGGGACGTCACCACCGTGCCGAGACGGCGCCCCGCCGCCTGCGCCCGGTGCCGAAGCGCGTTCGGCCGGCAGCCCATGCGTACGGCTCGCCGGGTCCACCCCCAGTACCGCGTCGGCGAACACCGTCGCGAAGACCGCGTCGAAGGCCGCGAGATCTTGCATGCGATCGACGAGCGTGAGTCGCATCGCCCAGTAGAGTTCGGTGCGCGACCGCGGCGCCATGCGCCGCCAGGCTTGCACGAACAGTGCGGGACCACTCGGAGCCACCGCGACGCCACCGCGCCGCAGTCGCGCGACCACCGCGACGGCGAACGCGGCCAGATCCACGCCGCGCAGCAGTGCCGCCCGCGTCATCGCTTCGTGCGAGTCCGCCTGCGCACCAGGATGATTCCGAGCACTGCCGCGAGCACGAACGCGATCGCGGGCGCATACTTCTTGATCATCGCTGGGCCCATGAGTTCGACGAGGTCCAGCGGCGCGGGCTCGGACTGCGCGACCGGTTGCGGGTGCGCTGGTCGCCGCTCCTGTCCAGCCACCGGTGCCGCGACGGTCGCATCGCTCGCCGCGAGTTTGGTCTCCAAGGACGCGACGAATTGACCCATCATCTTCTCGGAAACCTGCTGCAACATTCCGCTGCCGAACTGGGCGAGTTTGCCGACGACCTTGAGGTCGGTGTCCACGGTGACACGGGTCCTGCCGTCCTCGGCGCACAGTCGTGTGGTGATGGTCGCGGCGGCGTTCCCGGATCCGTGTGAATCCCGTCCACGGCCGCTGATGACGGCGCGATGGTCGTGTTCGTCGCGCTCGACGAATTGCGCTTTCCCGGTGAATTCGCTGGTCACCGGGCCGACTTTGATCTTCAATCTACCGAGGAAGTCGTCTCCCTGCCATCCGACCATCTGTGCGCCGGGTAGGAGCGGGACCACCTGTTCGAGGTCGGTCAGTACCTCCCATGCCTGCTCGACGGGTGCGTTGACGGTGAACTCGTTGGCGATCTTCATTGCGCCATCCCTCTCATCCGGTAGCCAGGTCTCGCGTGTATTCGGCGAATGCTTCCTGCACGGTGGCGCGGTCGTCGGGTGTCTTCGCCAGCGCGCTGAGCGCTGCGACCGCCTCCGGCGCGACCAGATCGGCGACATCGAGCGCGGCCAACGCGGCGATCCAGTCGATGGTCTCGGCGACACCGGGTGGTTTGTCGAGATCGAGACCGCGGGCGTGAGCGACGAACAGGGTGGCATGCTCGATCAGCGCATCGGTTGCCCCGGGCACGGTGCGTCGCACGATCGCCACGGCGCGGGACTGCTCCGGGTAATCGATCCAGTGGTAGAGGCAGCGCCGCCGCAGCGCGTCGTGCAGGTCGCGGCTACGGTTCGAGGTCAGCACCGCCAGTGGCGGACGCGCGGCGGTGAAGGTTCCGAGTTCCGGGACGGTCACCGCGGCCTCACCCAGGAATTCCAGCAGCAACGCCTCGAATTCGTCGTCGGCACGGTCGATTTCGTCGACCAGCAGCACCGGGGGCGTCGGACCGCGATAGCGGACGCAGCGCAGGATCGGGCGGTCGACCAGGAACGCCTCGGTGAACAAGTCGGCCTCGGTGAGGTCGGCGCCACGCGCTTCGGCGAGCCGAATGCTGAGCAGCTGACGCTGGTAATTCCAGTCGTACAGCGCTTCGCTCACGGTGAGGCCCTCGTAGCACTGCAGGCGGATCAGCGGAGCATCGAGCACGGTCGCCAGGGTCTTCGCCGCCGTCGTCTTGCCCACTCCCGGCTCGCCTTCCAGCAGGAGGGGCCGACCCAGCGTGGTGGCCAGGTAGAAGGCGGCGGCGGTCCCGGTATCGAGCAGGTAGTCGTCGGCGTCGAATCGCCGGACGACCTCCCCGATATCGTCGAACGGCGACATCATGGCGAGGTCGAGGCCCGCAGGCGCTCGTAGTCGTCCCAGGTGTCCACGTCCAAGGGCACCGGTGCGTCGACGTCGAGTCGGGACACCGCGACGCGGCCCGACTCGATGACCTTCCAAACGGCCTTGTCGCCGTGCAGGCGGGACAGTTCGCCGAAGCAGCCGCGGGGCAGCCAGAACGGATGCCCGACGCCGTCGCGGTAGCCGCAGACCGTGATCGCGGCGGGCGTTGCCTCCGCGATCAGTCGTTCGACGGTCGCCGCCGACAGGCCGGGTTGATCACCGAGCATCAGCACGATTCCGGCGGCTGCGGGATGCACCGCGCTCAGGGCCGAACGCAACGACGAGGAACAGCCCGAACCGAAGTCGTCGGCCACGACGACCTCCACCCCGGTGAGATCGACCTGCCGCCGAACCGCCGCGGCCGCCCCGCCGAGGGTGACGATGACCTGATCGAAACCGCAGGATCGCACGACCTCGACAGTGGCGCCGAGCAGCGTCGTCTCGCGGTAGGGCAGTAGTTGTTTCGCAGTGCCGAGACGCCGCGATGCTCCCGCCGCGAGTACCACCCCGGTGACGAATGCGGTTGTCATGAGCCCGTCTTCGCCGCGGCGAAGGAAGTGCGGCAGCCGGAGCCGCAGAACCAGTAGTCGACATCGTCGACAGTGAGATGTGGCGTGTCCGGCCCCACCGTGACGGTCATGCCGCACACCGGATCGAGCGCTTCGAATGCGGCGCTCGACAGGCGAACCGGGACGGCCAAGCCGCCCTTACGGATCGCCTGGATCACTTCCGCGACAATCGAGATGGCTATCTCCGCCGAGGTCTTGGCGCCGATCGGCAGACCCACCGGGGTGCGCACGCGCATGTGCTCGGCCTCGGTCAACCCGAGCTCGTCCAGAATCGACGCTCCCCGGATCTTGCTGGCGACCAACCCGACATACCCCACGCCGGAGTCGAGCGCGGCGCGGATCATCTCGGCCTCCGGGCCGCCGTGGCTGGCGATCACCACCGCCGTCGTGTCGGTCAGCGCATCCAGCGAGTCCGCTTCGCCGACATTGCGCTGCACGTCGAATCCGACGAGTGCGCACACTTCGGCCAGCGCGTCCGCGATGGGTGTCGCGCCGCAGATACGCACCAGCGGCGCCGGGATCTGCGGCTCGAGGAAGATCTCCAGCGCTCCGCCGGACAGGCAGGGATTCACCACCACAGCCGCGCCGGGAGCTTCGGGGAATTGCAGGTCACCGTCGGGTAGCACACGCAGCAGCACGCTCTCGTTCGATTGCAGAGCGCCCAGCGCGGCCTTGCGGACCGAGTTCTGGGCGCACTGGCCGCCGACGAATCCTTCGATCGTCCCGTCCTGCAGGAGGATCGCCTCGTCCCCGGCATGCGCCGAGGTCGGCTGCTGCGCTCGGACGACAGTCGCGTGCACGAACGGAGTCCGGGTCCGAACCAGCTGCTGTGCACGCTCGGTCATCTTCATCGGTGATCCCATTGCTCGCACCCACTCAGACCGGCGGTGTGGCCCGGCCCTGCATCGCTTCCCAGACCCGGGACGGCGTCAGCGGCATGTCGGCGTGCCGTACGCCATAGGGCGCCAGCGCATCCACCACCGCGTTGACCACCGCCGCCGGTGATCCGACGGTCGCCGATTCGCCGATGCCTTTCGCGCCGATCGGGTGGTGCGGCGACGGAGTGACCGTGTACCCGGTCTCGAAATGCGGAACCTCGAGCGCCGTCGGGATCAGGTAGTCCATCAGGGATCCGCCGAGGCAGTTGCCGTCCTCGTCGAAAGCGATGATCTCCATCAGCGCCATGCCGATGCCGTCGGTGATGCCGCCGTGCACCTGGCCTTCGATGATCATCGGATTGATCCTGGTCCCGCAGTCGTCCACGGCGAGGAAGCGCCTGACCTTCACCACGGCCGTCCCCGGGTCGATATCGACGACGCAGAAGTACGCGCCATAGGGGTAGGTGAGATTCTCCGGGTTGTAACAGACCTGTGCGTCGAGTCCGCCCTCGATACCTTCGGGCAGATCGCCGGCGCCATGTGCCCGCATCGCGATCTGCTGGATCGTGACGGCCGCCGACGGGTCGCCTTTGACGTGGAACGAGCCCTTCTCCCACTCGAGGTCGGCAACGGAGACCTCGAGCATGCCGGACGCGATGATCCGCGCCTTGTCGCGCACCTTTCGCGCCACCAGCGCGGCAGCGGCGCCCGAGACCGGTGTCGAACGACTGCCGTAGGTGCCGAGGCCGAACGGGGTCTGGTCGGTGTCGCCGTGCACGACGTCGATGTCGTCCGGCGGTATCCCGAGTTCCTCGGCGACGATCTGCGCGAACGTCGTCTCGTGTCCCTGTCCCTGGGTTTGTACCGACAGCCGCACAACGGCTTTGCCGGTCGGGTGGACGCGCAACTCACACCCGTCGGCCATCCCGAGTCCGAGGATGTCCATGTCCTTGCGCGGACCCGCGCCCGCGGCTTCGGTGAAGAACGCCATCCCGACGCCCATCAACTCACCCCGGGCGCGCTTGCGCCGCTGTTCTTCGCGCAAGGCGTCGTATCCGATCATGTCCATCGCCAGGCGCATGGTCTTCGCGTAGTCGCCGGAGTCGTAGACCCAGCCGGTCTTGCTGGTGTACGGGAACTGTTCGGGGCGAAGCAGATTGCGCAGCCGCAGCTCCGCTGGATCCATCCGCAGTTCCTGAGCGAGGCAATCCACCAACCGCTCGACGAAGTAGACGGCCTCGGTGATCCGGAACGAGCACGCGTAGGCGACCCCGCCCGGGGCCTTGTTCGTGTAGACCGCGGTCATCTTGCAGTAGGCGGCCTCGATGTCATAGCTACCGGTGAAGACACCGAAGAAGCCGGCCGGATACTTCAACGGCGCGGCCGTGCCGTTGAAGGCGCCGTGATCGGCGAGGACGGTGGACCGGATGGCCAGGATCCTGCCGTCGGCGTCGGCGGCGATCTCGCCGACCATGATGTAGTCGCGGGCGAACCCGGTGCTGGTCAGATTCTCGCTGCGATCCTCCATCCATTTGACCGGTTTGCCCAGCAGCAGCGATCCGACGATGGCGCAGACGTAGCCCGGGTAGATGGGCACCTTGTTGCCGAACCCGCCGCCGATATCGGGTGCGATCACCCGGATCTTGTGCTCGGGTAGCCCGGCGACCATCGCGTAGATCGTGCGGTGGGCATGCGGTGCCTGGCTCGTCGACCACAATGTGAGCTTGCCGGTCACCGGATCGAGATCCGCGACGGCGCCGCAGGTTTCCATGGGGGCCGGATGCACTCGCGGATAGACGATCTCCTGCCGAACGACGACGTCCGCGCGCGCGAACACCGCCTCGGTCGCGGCCGCGTCGCCGGTCTCCCAGTCGAAGCAGTGGTTGTCCCGCTTGCCCTCGAGATCGTCTCGGATCACCGGCATCTCGGGCGCGAGTGCGGTCCGCGCATCGATCACCGGGGGGAGCATCTCGTACTCGACGTCGATGAGTTCCAGCGCATCACGCGCGGAGTAGCGATCCTCGGCGACGACGAAGGCCACTTCCTGGCCCTGGAACCGGACCTTGTCGGTCGCCAGCACCGCCTGCACGTCGTTGGAAAGCGTCGGCATCCACGCCAGTCCCTTCGCGGCGAGATCCGCACCGGTGACGACCGCCTTGACCTTCGGGTGGGCCTGTGCCGCGGAGACGTCGACGCTCACGATCCGCGCGTGCGCGAACGGGGAACGCAGGATCGCCATATGCAGCATGCCGGGCAGTTGAACGTCGTCGACGTAATTGCCGCGTCCGCGAATGAACCGGGGGTCCTCTTTGCGCAGCATCCTGCCGTGCCCGCACGGCTTGTGGTCGTTGTCGACGCGGTCTTCCGGCCGGGGTTCGACGGCGGTCATGACGTGCTCCCGACCGGCGCTGCGGTGGACGCGGGTTCGGGCTCCACCGCTTCGCCCCGTTGCTTCGCCGCGGCCCACTGGATCGACCGCACGATGGTCGTGTATCCGGTGCAGCGGCAGATCTGACCGGAGATCGCCTCCCGAATGGTCTGCTCGTCGGGATCCGGGTTGCGGTCGAGCAGCGCGCGGGCCGTGATCATCATCCCGGGCGTGCAGAATCCGCACTGCAACCCGTGACACTGCATGAAGCCCTCCTGCACGGGATCGAGCCGCCCGTCCACCTCGAGTCCCTCGACGGTGCGCACCGAACGGCCGCCGGCCATGACGGCCAGCATCGTGCACGACTTCACCGGTTCGCCGTCCACCTCCACCACACAGGTGCCGCAGTTGCTGGTGTCACATCCCCAGTGGGTTCCGGTGAGCCGCAACTGGTCTCGCAGGAAATGCACGAGCAGGGTGCGCGGCTCGACGTCGGCGGTCACCTGCTCGCCGTTGACGGTCATGGTTACCTGCATGGCTGATTCCCTCTCAGAGCAGGATCGTTCCGCACGCGCTCCACCGCGGTGCGCAGCGCGCGGATCGTCAGTTCGGACGCGAGGTGGCGCTTGTAGTCCGCGCTACCGCGCGGGTCGGAGGCGGGTGAGCACGCCGCGCTCGCCCGGCGGCCCACCTCCGCGAAGATCTCTTCGGTGGGCGGCTCACCGATGAGCGGGTCCGACGCGGTGGCCAGCGCCGCCGGATCGGGGTCGACCGCGGTCAGGCCGATCCGTGCGGCCGCTATCGCACCGTCGCGCAGTGTCACCGTGGCGCCGGCCGCCGCGATCGCCCAGTCGCCGACGCGGCGCTCCACTTTCCGGTAGGCACTGGAGGTTCGATGTCGCACGGGGATCCTGATCTCGATCAGCAGTTCGTTTCGCGTCATGGCGGTCTCGTACGGGCCGACCAGGAAGTCGTCCATCGCGATCTCCCGGTCGCCGGAGGGGCCGCGCACCAGGCAGGTGGCGCCGAGGACCGTGCAGACGGTGGTGAGATCTTCGGCGGGATCGGCTTGACACAGGGAGCCGCCGATCGTGCCGCGGTTGCGCACGACCGGGTCGGCGATCACGCGCTCGGCGTCCCGGAAGATCGGGCACACCGCGGCGAGGTCGTCGGATTCGAGCAGATGCCGGTGCCGCACCATCGCACCGATGCGCACCAGGGTCGGATCGGTGACGATATAGCCGAGCTCGGGAGCCAGGTCGTTGATGTCGATGAGATATTCCGGGTTGGCCAGGCGCAGTTTCATCATCGGCAACAGGCTGTGCCCGCCCGCGATGATGCGCGCCTCCTCTCCGAGTCGGTCCAGAAGTCCGATGGCGTGATCCACGCCCGTCGCGCGCTCGTATTCGAATGGCCCGGGAACTTGCATGTGATCCACCTCACACAGTGGGAAGAAGCTCAGCTTCTGCGCGCCTGACCTGGGCGTCAAGACCGAATTAAGGGATTACTTAATCCGCCGTCGGCGCTGTGTGGTGAATCCGTCCGCCGGTCCGGGTGAGTGAACCGCCGTGCCCGCCCCAGCGCCGCGCGATGATCTCGGCCGCGATGGACACCGCCGTCTCTTCCGGCGTCCGGCCGCCCAGATCCAGCCCGATCGGGCTGGCGAGCCTGCCGAGTTGCTCCTCGGTGAGACCGGCCTGCCGCAGGCGCGCCAGCCGCTGGTCGTGCGTGCGGCGCGACCCCATGGCGCCGACGTAGCCGATCTGTGGCGCCCGCAGCGCCACCTCGAGCAGCGGAACGTCGAACTTGGGATCGTGGGTCAGCACGCAGACAACGGTCCGCCCATCGACCGCGCCTGCCTCGATCTGCGCGGCGAGGTAGCGGTGCGGCCAGTCGACGACGACCTCGTCGGCGGTCGGGAACCGGGCCGAGGTGGCGAAGATCGGTCGCGCGTCGCACACCGTCACCCGGTATCCGAGAAACGATCCCTGCTGCGCCACGGCGGCGGCGAAATCGATGGCCCCGAACACGAGCATCCGCGGCTGCCGGGCATGACTGGCGACGAAGACCGCCATGCCCTCGCCGCGGCGTTGCCCGTCCGGGCCGTAGGACAGCACCTCGCTGCGACCTGCCGCGAGCAGTCCGGCCGCGTCATCGATCACCGCGTCGTCGGTGCGCGCCGACCCCAGGGTGCCCTGCGCATCGCTCGGCCGGATCAGCAGCCGTCGCCCGATCCGAGCGGAGTCCGGATGCTCGATGACGGTCGCGATCGCGACCGGCCGGTGGTCGGCGATGTCCGCGGCGACCTCGCCGAGTTCGGGAAACGTCTCCCGTGAGATCGCCTCGACGAAGACGTCGATGATGCCGCCGCAGGTGAGGCCGACGGCGAACGCGTCGTCATCGGAGAACCCGTACCGTTGCAGCACCGGACGACCGGTCCGCACGACGTCGGTGGCGAGTTCGTAGACCGCGCCTTCGACGCAGCCGCCGGAGACCGAACCGCCGACCGTCCCGTCCGGCGCGACGACCATCGCCGCGCCGGGCGGTCGCGGCGCCGAACGGAAGGTCCGCACGACCGTCGCGACCCCGGCTGTGCCCCCGGCGTTCCAGGTTGCCATCAGCTCCGTGAGCACGTCCTGCATGATGCGTCCTCCGGGCGCGGTGCGGCGGTGGGCACCGCGTCCACCTCCAAACTAGACTCGGACTGTGACGCCCGCCCAACTTCGGGCCTACTCGACCGTGGTGCGGCTCGGCTCCGTCCATGCGGCGGCCAGAGAGCTGAGGATGTCCGACGCCGGTGTCTCGCTGCACATCGCCCAGCTGCGCAAGGAACTCGACGACCCGCTGTTCACCCGCGATGCGGCGGGCCTGGCCTTCACTCCCGGCGGACTGCGCCTGGCCAGCCGGGCGATCGAGATCCTCGGACTGCAGCGGCAGACCGCTGTCGAGGTGAGCGAAGCCGCGCACGGCCGGCGGCTGCTGCGCATCGCGGCGTCGAGCGCGTTCGCCGAACATGCCGCGCCCGGCCTCATCGACTTGTTCGCGGCGCGGGCGAAGGATCTGTCGGTCGAGCTGAGCGTGCACCCCACCAGCCAGTTCCGCGGCCTGATCGAAACCCGTGCGGTGGACATCGCATTGGGGGCCGGGCCGGACGACATCGATACGGCCATCGCCGCCCGGCCGTTCCTGAAGTATCAGATCATCGCGGTCGCACGCCCGGACAGCCCCGTCGCGGGTGCGGCTCCGCCTCCGGCGCTGCTGCGGGAGCAACCGTGGATGCTGGGCCCGAGCGCGGGCAGCGTGGACGGGCACATCGCGACGATGCTGCGCGAGTTGGCCATACCCGAATCGCATCAGCGGATCTTCCAGAGCGATGCCGCAGCTCTGGAAGAGGTCCGCCGGGTCGGAGGCATCACCCTGACGATCGGCTTCGCCGTGGCCGCCGATCTCGCCGCCGGTCGGTTGAGCCACGTCAAGGGACCCGGGCTGCAGGTATCCGACGAGTGGTGCGCCACGACGTTGCCGCCTGATTCCCGCCAACCGGCGGTGTCGGAACTGTTGCGGTTCATCACCACCCCGCGCTGCATCCAGGCGATGATCCGTGGGTCCGGCGTCGGCGTCACCCGGTTCCGGCCGAAAGTGCACGTGACCTTGTGGAGTTGAACCTGCGCAGCGGGCCGCGACGTAGAGTTGGGGGCCACCCACGGGTACGGCGACATCACTCGGCTCCTGGCGGGCAGTCGCTACGCCGAGAGCTTTGCCGGAGGGACGTTCGTCCACTACAACTTGCCCGCCTGCGCCTACCACCGCTTCCATCTACCGGTCTCCGGGTTGATCGCGGAGTCCTACGTGATCGACGGCAAGGTCTTCCTGGAGGTCGAGATCGACGTCCGATAGGGGAGTGGCGCCATCGTCGAACGCGGCCGGACACGGAATTCTCGCGTCGTCGTGTTCGGCGGGTCGTGTGAACCAGCCGGGCAAGGGTTCTCGCGTGGCAAGCCAGGTCTGTGGCACTCCGGCGAGCGGGCCGGTGCCGGTGTAGGCGGTGCCGATTCCGCCGACGATGGCGCTGGTGGTGTCGATATCTCCGTCCGATCCGTAGCAGCGACGTCAGTAAATTTACATGTGCATACTTGGATATGCGCATCTGAATATATATCTCGCAGTGGTTCCTCTGGGTCGCGATCGCGCCGGTAGAGCGGTTGACGGCGGTGGGGAGTTGTCCTAGCCTCCCAATGGTGAACAATGATCACCGGGCGGGGAAGCGTGGCTTGACCCGGGATCGTCTGGCCGGCATCGCTCACGAGTACGTCTCCGAGAACGGCCTGGACGCACTCACCATGCGGCGACTGGCGGCTGCGGCAGGGGTGACGCCCGGTGCGTTGTACAAGCATCTACGGGACCGGAAGGATCTCCAGCGTGCTATGGCCGACACCATCTTCCGGGCCGTCGACCTCTCGGACATCGACCTCGACAACGCCGATGTCGCTCAGACGCTGATCTGCTGCCAACGCATTCGCGCGGCGATACTGCGTTTCCGCGAGGGAGGACGCGTTGTCGCGGGCTCGTACTCGCCTTCGCCGGAGACCCTCAGAGTTTCCAGGACGTTGACGACGCTCCTCGACAGCGTGGTTCTGCCGCAGTTCAGCGTCGGCGAGATCGTTCTGGTACTGCGTTCGTACATAACGGGTTTCGTCATCGAGGAACAGGCCTACCTCGAACTGCGGAACGCGGGCGAGTGGGAGCCCCTGGTGGCGCGGATTTCGACCGATGATCAGGCCCGGCCGGAGGGCGCCGACGATATTCTCGCGATCATGACCGGTGACCGGGATCTGAGATTCACGGCAGGATTGCGCGCCGTTCTCGACGGCAAGGTTCGCGGCTCGATGAATCTGGCTGCCGTGGTTCATAATTGACGGCCGATATCGGCATGCCACATGTGGTGATGCCTGCGTCACCGTCCTCGCGGCTCGCTGGGCGAGGTCTGTGGTCGACGTGCCTGGGCTTCCTGCGGGGGCACGGGCAGGGGTGCGATGCGGTGATGAAGCGCGGGGTCGACGGCGGCGCGGACGACGTCATGGGTTCTGAACACTTGGACAAGGATGTGGAACCCGGCGTGGCCCGACCGCGCGGTTCACCGTCGCAGGGGTCGGTCGAGGTGAAGAATACGGCGACAGCTCGCTCCGGCACCCGAGTGCAGCGGCGCTTCCGCAATCGGGCGAGGTGCAACGGCGGTGGCATGGAGGTTCGCGACCGCCCGCAACGGACCGCTCGATAAAATATTCGAAACCGACCAGTAATTCGCGTTTCTGATTCCATATCGGAACACGACGATGCGAGTGCATGCGAGGCGAAAAGATTGACGCGGCACCGGCCTGCCTCTAACGTTCGCGTGGTGAACGATGCTTACCATGCGGCGTCGGAGTGGCCGTCGCAGGTATCGCCGTCTCCGCGACCGACGGATGCCGGATCACCCCGCGCCTTCCGCACAGTCGCAGCTGGCAGCGAGCTACCCGGCGCTCCTGCCCCCGGTTCGCGCGACGATACGGCCGAGTAACCGCCGGACAGGTGTATTCGCACCGACCGGTTGTGCGAAAAAGGGTGTTCACCCTTTGCCCGTCGACCGGGCCAATACTTCGGAGAGGAAGGAACCGGCGAGTGTTCAGCCGCATCGCCATTGTGAACCGGGGAGAGGCCGCCATGCGCCTCATCCACGCGGTCCGAGACCTGGCCGCGGAAACGGCACGTTCGATCGAGACCATCGCCTTCTACACCGATGTCGATCGCAACGCGACGTTCGTGCGCGAGGCCGATATCACCTACGACCTCGGGCCGGCCTCGGCGCGACCGTATCTCGACCTGAAGGCGCTGGAGCGCGCGCTGGTGACGACGGGAGCCGACGCCGCGTGGGTCGGGTGGGGTTTCGTCGCCGAGGACCCGGCGTTCGCCGAGTTGTGCGACCAGCTCGGCGTGACCTTCATCGGTCCGGATGCCGAGGCGATGCGCAAACTCGGCGACAAGATCGGCGCGAAGCTCATCGCCGAAGACGTCGGCGTGCCGGTCGCGCCCTGGAGCCGCGGGCCGGTCGAGACCGTCGACGACGCACTGGCCTCCGCCGCCCGCATCGGCTATCCGCTCATGCTGAAGGCCACCGCGGGCGGCGGCGGCCGCGGCATTCGCGTGGTCACGAACGAGGCGGAGCTGGTCGACGCCTACGAACGCACCCGGCAGGAGGCCGCCCGGGCGTTCGGCAGCGGTGTGGTGTTCCTCGAACGGCTCGTCACCGGTGCTCGCCACGTCGAGGTTCAGGTGATCGCGGACGGTCAGGGCACCGCTTGGGCGCTGGGTGTGCGCGACTGCTCGGTGCAGCGGCGCAACCAGAAGGTCATCGAGGAGTCGGCGTCACCGGTGCTGCGCCCGGACCAGGTCGCCGAACTCAAGGCCTCGGCCGAGCGCCTGGCGGTCGCGGTCGGTTACCGCGGCGCGGCGACCGTCGAGTTCCTCTACCACCCCGGTGACGAGCTGTTCGCGTTTCTCGAGGTCAACACCCGTCTTCAGGTCGAGCACCCGATCACCGAGCTGACCACCGGTTTCGACCTGGTTCGCGCGCAACTGGCGGTGGCGTCCGGTGAGCGTCTCGAGGGCGAGCCGCCCGCCGAGCGTGGCCACGCCATCGAAGCGCGGCTCAACGCCGAGGACCCCGACCGCGACTTCGCTCCGGCCCCGGGCCGGATCGCCCGGCTGGAACTGCCCGCGGGTCCTGGCATCCGTGTCGATACCGGCGTCAGCGAGGGCGACACCATCCCCGCCGATTTCGATTCGATGATCGCGAAGATCATCGCCTACGGTCGCGACCGCTCGGAGGCGCTGGGCAGGTTGCGCCGCGCCGTCGGGCAGACCCGGGTGATCATCGAAGGCGGCGCCACGAACAAGAGTTTCGTGCTCGAACTGCTGGATCAGCCAGAGGTGATCGACGCGAGCGCCGATACCGGCTGGATCGACCGCGTGCGCGGAGAGGGTCGCCTCGTCTCGCACCGCAACTCCGCAGTCGCGCTCGCGGCCGCCGCCATCGACGCCTACGAGGAGGAGGAACGGTCCGAGCGGAACCGTCTGCTGTCCACCGCGGCGGGCGGTCGCCCCCTGGTGCAGCACCACGCGGGCAGGCCGCTCGACCTCAAATTGCGGGGAGTCGGCTATCGCGTGCGTGTGGCCCGTACCGGTGCGCACCGATTCCGCATCGGCATCGAGGCGGGCGAGGACATCCGCACCGCCGACGTCGATCTCGTCCGCTACGACCGGCATTCCGGGCAGATCGTGGTCAACGGCACCGCATTCCGCGTCACCGCGGGCACGCACGGGCCGATCCACATCGTCGACGTCGACGGCGTGACCCATCGGGTGAGCCGGGACGAGGGCGGTGTCGTCCGCTCGCCCGCGCCCGCGCTCGTGGTCGCCACGCCGCTGCAGGTCGGCGACGAGGTGGAGGCCAACGCTCCGGTCCTGGTGCTGGAGAGCATGAAGATGGAGACGGTGCTGCGCGCGCCGTTCAAGGCGCGGCTGAAGGAATGCGCCGTCTCGGTCGGCACCCAGGTGGAGACCGGGGCGCCGCTGCTGCGGCTGGAGCGCCTCGTCGACGACGCGGTCGAGGAGGCCGCTGCGGTCGGATCGGTCGAACTGGATCTGCCTGCCGGGGATGCGCAAGCGCATCAGCCCGAGCGCATTGCCCGCCGGTCGGAGGATCTGCGCGGCCTGCTGCTTGGTTTCGACGTCGATCCGCACGACGACAGCCGGGTGCTGACGGATTACCTCGATGCACGCCGTGCCGCCGTCGCGGACGATCGCAGGCCGCTCGCGGAGGAACTCGAGCTCATCGATGTCTTCACCGACCTCGCCGAGCTGAGCCACAACCGGCCGTCGGGTGAGGACGCCCAAGGCCACGTTCACAGTGCCCGCGAGTATTTCCACACCTACCTGCAGAGCCTCGACGTCGAACGGGCCGGACTGCCGGAGTCGTTCAAGCGCAAGCTCGCGCGGACGCTCGGGCACTACGGCGTTTCGGATCTGGAACGTTCCCCGGAGCTCGAGGCCGCGGTCTTCCGGATCTTCCTCGCGCAGCAGCGCACCGACACCGTCGCGGTCGTGACGGCACTGCTGCGTGAGTGGCTGGGCGAGCCGATGCCCGATCGCGCCCTGCGCGAACCGGTCGGCCTGGCACTGGAACGGCTGGTGGCCGCGACCCAGGTGCATTTCCCCGTAGTCGCCGATCTCGCTCGCGGTCTGGTGTTCGCCTGGTACGGCCAGCCGCTGCTGCGGCGTAATCGCGCCCGCGTGTACACCAACGTCCGCCGGTCGCTGCGGTACCTGGACACCCATCCCGACGCGCCGGATCGCGCCGACCGCATCTCCGACATGGTGCGCAGCACCGAACCGCTGGTGCGGCTGCTGGGCCAGCGGCTGGTGCGCGGCAGCGACGACAACACCGCCATGCTGGAGGTGCTGACCCGCCGGTACTACGGCAACAAGGGGCTCACCGGCGTCCGCACCCACGACGTCGACGGATGCCGCTACCTGATCGCCGATCGCGACGGTGCGAGCCTGGTGTCCGCCGCGGTGCGCTTCGACGCGCTCGGCGCCGCGGTGCGCGGGCTCGCCGAGCTGACCGGCGACGCGGTGTCCATCGACGCCGACATCTATCTGAGCTGGGAGAAGCAGCCCGCGGACTTCGACGCCATGGCCGCGGCCCTGCAGTCGGTGCTCAGCGCGCAGCCGCTGCCGAAGCAGGTGCACCGGATCACCGCGACGGTCGCGGGCAGCAACGGGGCGGTCATGCACCACCACTTCACCTTCCGCCCGTCGGCCACCGGCCCGGCCGAGGAACGGCTGATCCGCGGCCTGCACCCCTACATCGCGCAGCGGATGCAGATGGAGCGGCTGCGCAAGTTCGACCTCACTCGCCTGCCGTCTTCCGACGACGAGGAGATCTATCTGTTCCGGTGCGTCGCGAAGGACAATCCGGCCGACGACCGGCTCATCGCGTTCGCCCAGGTGCGGGACCTGACCGCGCTGCGCGAACACGACGGGCGGCTGCTCGCGCTGCCGACCGCCGAGAGCACCATCGCCACCTGCCTCGACTCGATCCGCCGGGCGCAGTCGGGGCGGCCGTCGGCGAAGCGGCTCAACACCAACCGCATCGTGATGTACGTCTGGCCACCGCTGGATGTCACCCGCGCCGAGCTCGAGCGGATCGGCGGCCATGTGCTGCCGACGACCGCCGGTGCTGGACTCGAGGAGATCGTGCTCATCGCGCGGGAACGCGACGCGAGTACGGGCGAGCTGGCGAAGGTGGCCATCCGGATCAGCTTCGATGCCGCGGGCGGCACCGTGGTGACCTTCGGCGAGCCGTCCGACGAACCGATCGAACCGCTCGATGCCTATCGGCAGAAGGTGCTGCGCGCCGCGGGCCGCAATGCCGTCTACCCGTACGAATTGACCGGCCTGCTCGGCAATTTCACCGAATACGACCTCGACGCCGACCACACGCTGGTCCCGGTCGATCGGCCGAAGGGACGCAACACCGCTGCGATCGTCGCGGGCGTCATCACCACGACCACCCCGAAATATCCGCAGGGCGTCACGCGAGTGGTGCTGCTCGGCGACCCGACGAAATCGTTGGGCGCGCTGTCGGAACCGGAGTGCAGGCGGGTGATCGCCGCACTGGACCTGGCCGAGCGCCTGGAGGTGCCGCTGGAGTGGTACGCGCTGTCGGCGGGCGCTCGCATCTCGATGGAATCGGGCACCGAGAACATGGACTGGGTGGCGGCCGCGCTCAAGCGGATCGTCGAATTCACCCAGGCCGGCGGCGAGATCAATATCGTCGTCGCAGGCATCAACGTCGGCGCCCAGCCGTACTGGAACGCCGAGGCGACCATGCTGATGCACACCAAGGGCATCCTGGTGATGACGCCGGATTCGGCCATGGTGCTCACCGGCAAGCAGGCGCTGGACTTCTCCGGCGGCGTGTCGGCCGAGGACAACTTCGGCATCGGCGGCTACGACCGGGTCATGGGTCCGAACGGACAGGCGCAGTACTGGGCGCCGAACCTGGCCGCGGCGCGCGACATCCTGATGGCGCATTACGACCACACCTACATCGCCCCCGGCGAGCAGGCGCCGCGGCGGTCGCAGACCAGCGATCCCATCGATCGCGACGTCTCCGATTTCCCGCACGTCCTGGCGGGCAGCGACTTCACCACCGTCGGTGAGATCTTCTCGGCCACGGCGAACCCGGACCGGAAGAAGCCCTTCGACATCCGGACGGTGATGCGCGCGGTCGCCGACCAAGACCACCCCGTGCTGGAGCGCTGGGCGGGCATGGCCGACGCCGAGACCGCCGTGGTGCAGGACGCGCATCTGGGCGGAATCCCGGTGTGTCTGCTGGGCATCGAGTCCAGGGGCGTGCCGCGGCACGGATTCCCGCCCACCGACGGCCCGGACACCTACACCGCGGGCACACTGTTCCCGCGGTCGTCGAAGAAGGCCGCGCGGGCGATCAACGCCGCGAGCGGCAACCGCCCGCTGGTGGTGCTGGCGAACCTGTCGGGCTTCGACGGGTCGCCCGAGTCGATGCGCAAGCTGCAGTTGGAGTACGGCGCGGAGATCGGCCGCGCGATCGTCAACTTCGACGGCCCCATCGTGTTCTGTGTGATCTCCCGCTACCACGGCGGCGCGTTCGTCGTCTTCTCGAAGGCGTTGAACCCGAACATGACCGTGCTGGCGCTGGAAGGCTCGTTCGCCTCGGTGCTCGGCGGCGCGCCCGCCGCGGCGGCGGTGTTCTCCGGTGACGTCAACACCCGTACCGCGGCCGATCCGCGAGTGCAGGAACTGGAGGCGCGTGTCGCCAACGCGGCCGGCGCCGATCGCGCCGCCCTGATCGCGGAACTGGACGAAGTCCGGTCCTCGGTGCGCGCGGAGAAGCTCGGTGAGGTCGCCGCGGAGTTCGACCGCATCCACAACATCCAGCGGGCTGTGGAAGTCGGCTCCGTCGACGCGGTCATCCGCGCCGATGAACTGCGGCCCCGGATCATCGAATCCATCCGGGAGCGCCTGGACGGCTGACGGCGGGCTACGTCCTCGGCGGGCGGCGGCGGTACGGTCGGTTGTGCTCGATAGCGGCACGATCCGAGCGGCGGTCGCCGCCCGCTTTCATAGGCGGGCTCTACTCCGTCCGGTAAGGACCACGGTGGCGGTGGCCGCCTATCGTCGGTTACGGGGGTGCTGCGTAAGACTCGCCGGTCTGGTGATGATCACCGGCACCTGTGCCCCGTGCAGTACGGCTCGACTGACCGAACCGAGCGGCATCGCGGAGAATTCGTCATGTCCGCGGCTGCCCACGACGATCGACCGCGCTTTCTCGCCCACCTCGAGCAGTCGCCTGGCGGGGTGATCCGCGACCACCACGCGCCGCACCGTCACCTCCGGATACGCCTCGCTGTACCCGGCCAGGCTCCGGTCGAGCAATCCCTCGCCGCCCTCCCGTGATCCCACGAGCGAGCCGTGCCCGCGCAAGCCCGACAACGCATGCACCGCGACGAGATCGGCGCCACGGAACGCCGCCTCGTCGAAAGCCAGTGCGACGGCTGCGGCGCTGCTCGTGGAGGCATCGACGCCGACGACGACAGGCCCGTCACCGTGCTCGACGCCATGGGGAACCACGGCGACGGGACATCCGGCCTGCCGAGCCAGCGCGGTGCTCAGCGAGCCCAGCATCGCGCGGCTGAACGCGCCGAGGTCGTGGGCGCCGACCGCGAGCAGCCGCGCGTTCTCGGATCGGCGGCGCAGCACCGGAACGGGGGCGGCATTCGTCAGCTCGGCGGTCACCTCGATCGGATTGATCGGGACGGATTCGGCGATGGCCGTGGCGTACGCGATTTCCAGCGCGTCCGGGCCGCCCCATCGATACCTGCTCGAGACGGGCGGCCGGAACTCGACGCAGGCGCCGCAGTCGCCGAGGCCGCCGGTCAGATAGACGAGATGCAGCGGTACGCGGCGGTAGGCGGCATCGATGGCAGCCCAGCGCACCGCGGCGAGCGCCACCTCGGAACCGTCGACACCCACCAAGATCGGAGCGTCGGTCGAAGTGGACATGGGTGCTCCTCCGGTTCGCATGCGGTGGCCGTTGTCGGGCGGGGCCGAGAGCGCGGGGCGCCGGCCGCCTCACTCGCCGTATATCGCGGCGACTTCTGTGGCGAAGTCGCGGAGGACGATGTTTCGTTTGAGCTTCAACGACGGAGTGACATATCCATTGGCCTCGGTGAGCTGGGTGTCCAGCAGCCGGAATTTCCGGACGGCCTCCGCCCGTGACACGGCTCTGTTGCCGTCGTCGACGGCGGCCTGGATGGCGGCGAGCAGATCGGGGTCCGCGGCGAGGTCGGCGACGGAGGCGTCGGCGGGCTTGTCGTTGAGCTGTTTCCACAGGGGGAAGTGCTCCTCGTCGATGGTCACCAGGCAACCGACGAACGGCTTGCCGTCGCCGACGACGATCACCTCACCGACGATGGCGTGCGCACGGATGCGGTCCTCGATCACCGCGGGGGCGACGTTCTTGCCCGCGGCGGTGACGATGATCTCCTTCTTGCGCCCGATGATGGTGAGGTATCCCTCGTCATCGAGGGTGCCGAGGTCGCCCGTGGCGAACCAGCCGTCGCGGAACGCGTCCGCCGTCGCGCGCGGGTTGTTCCAGTATCCGGTGAACACGTTCGGTCCGCGCAGCAGGATTTCCCCGTCGTCGTCGATGCGGACCGAGGAGCCGGGAAGCGGCCTGCCGACCGTACCGATCTTCGGCCGGTCATCTGGATTGAACGTGGCGGCCGCGCACGTCTCGGTGAGTCCGTAGCCCTCGAGCACGGTGAATCCGACGCCGCGATAGAAGTGACCGAGCCGTTCGCCGAGCGGCGCGCCGCCGGATATGGCGTGTGTGGCGCGGCCGCCCAGCGCGGTACGCAGCCGTCGGTAGACCAAACGGTCGAACACCGCGTGCCGGATCCGGAGGGGCAGTGGTATCCGCCCTGCGTCGCGGGCGCGGCTGTAGGCGATGGCGGTCGTGGCCGCCAGATCGAAGACGCGCTCCCGGTGGGCCAGCTCCGCTCGGGCGCGGGCGGTGTTGTACACCTTCTCGAAGACGCGCGGCACGCCGAGAATCAGCGTCGGCCGGAACGCCCCGAGTTCGGCGGTGACATCCTTGACTTCGCTGACGTGAGCGATGTCCACCGGGACGTACGCCGCGGCGATCTCGGCGATCCGGCCGAGCACGTGGGCCAGCGGCAGGAACAACAGCACCGAGGACTCTCCGGTACGGAACAGCGTCGGCATCCGGGCGGTGATGTTGCCCAATTCGGCCAGGAAGTTCCCGTGGGTCAGCTGGCATCCCTTCGGCCGGCCGGTGGTGCCGGAGGTGTACACGATCGTCGCCGGCACGTCGGCCGATACCGCGGCCCGGCGCTCGGCCACGGTGCCGTCGCTCATCCGGCTGCCCTCCGCCGCCAGGGTCGCTACGGCGTCGGCGTCGATCTGCCAGATGTGCATCAATTTCGGCAACTGGTCGTGCACGGCCGCGACCGCTGCGGTGTGGTGATCGGTCTCCGTGATGATGGCGACCGCGCCGGAGTCGGAGACGATCCACTGGACCTGCTCGGCGGAGGAGGTCTCGTAGACCGGTACCGTGACCGCGCCCGCACACCAGATCGCGAAGTCGAGCAGCGTCCATTCGTAGCGGGTGCGAGACATGACGGCCACCCGGTCGCCGGCCTGGATGCCGTTGGCGACGAGTCCTTTCGCCGTCGCCCACACGTCGGCGCGGAACTGGGCGGCGGTCACATCGAGCCAACGGCCTCCCACCTTGCGGGAGATCACGGTCAGGTCCGGATACCGTTCGGCGTTGCGTTCGATCAGGTCTGTGAGGTTTGCGTCGGCAGGGACGTGGTACAGAGCCGGCGATCCGAATTCGTGCATGACAGCTCCTCGTTCGGCGCCGCTGCTGGAAGGGCGCTCGGTGCGCTCCACCTCGGTGAGCTGCGCAAAGTCGAGTATGGCGCGGCCCGCACCCGCGTTGCGATGGATTTTGGCAGTCGTGCGTGAGGACCTAAGTCATCGAGTCGAAGAGACCGATGGACACAGCCGGATCCGGATCGTGGCCAGAGGACCCGGCATCCGGTGACCTTCGGCAGTCACGTCTGCCGTCGGTTCGCGCGATGCTGAATCACGGAGCAAGCGGGCACAGCTGGCCGAAAGATGTCGATCGTCGCCGACCCAGCCATCGGATCGCTCCGGCGAGCCGGAGGTCGCCACGATGGTGCGGTCCTGGTCACGGGGCGCCACCTACTCGACCGGCTCGAAGTTCGCGCCGGACGGTGACGCGACCGCCGGTCGGGTACTGGGCCTGACGGACGAATCCCGATGAGAGGCAAGCGATGCCGAGAACACACCCTGATCCCGAGGCGCTCCGATCCGCGTTGGCTTTGGCGTCCAGGGCGCCATCGGTGCACAACACCCAGCCGTGGCTGTGGCGACTCGGGCGCGAGACCGTCCACTTGTTCACCGACGAGAGCCGACGGCTGCCGCACACCGACCCCGACGGACGCGACCTGGTGTTGAGTTGCGGTGCGGCGTTGCACCATCTGCGCGTCGCCGCCCGCGCCGAGGGGTGGGAGACGGTGATCCATCGGCTCCCGAATCCGGCCGCGACCGAGCATCTCGCGTCGATCGAATTCCGTCGCAACCCATGTACGCCCGAGGACGTCGAGTTGGCGCGCGCGATCAGCAGGCGCAGCACAGATCGCCGCCGCTACAGCTCGTGGGCGGTGCCCGCGGCGCATATCGAGGCCATCATCGCCGCGGGCGCCGCGACCGGAGTCCTCGTGCGCGATGTCGACGCCGAACCGGCGCGGACCCGGTTGCTGCGTGCGTTCGAACGGGCCGCGTGGCAACACGCCCGTGACCTCTCCTACGGCGCCGAACTCGCGCAGTGGAGTGGCAGGCATGCGGCGCCACAACGGGTTCCGGCGCGCAACGCGGTGTTGACCTACGACGATCCGACGGTGCGTCCGTTCTCGAATCCGGGATTGCCGCAAGCGGTGGTGCGCGATATCGACGCCGCCGACCGGATGATGCTGCTGTGCACCAGCAGTGACGACCGGCTGTCACAGTTGCGGGCCGGTGAGGCCGTGAGCGCGGTGCTGCTGACCGCCACGACACTCGGGCTGGCGACGTGTCCGCTGACCGAGCCGATGGAGTTGACCGAGACCAGGAGACAGATCCGCGCCGGCGTCTTGGACGACACCGGATACCCCCAGATCATCGTCCGGGTCGGTTACGCGATCCCCAGCGCCGATCCGGTTCCGGCCACGCCACGCCGTCCGCTCGACGAGGTCGTGCGTCCGTTGGATCCATCCGGCTCGTGATCGCCGTGTCCGGATGAGGTGATCCAGGTGTCGCGGTATCCATCGCCTGCGGTTCGCCTGTGGCGACGGCGGCCTTGGAACGGCAATCCATTGATGCGGGCCTCGGACCGATGGGAGGCGCTGCTCGGGCTGCTCGTCGGGATGGTGGTCGTGATCGCCATACCGGTGGCCGGTGCCGTGGGCACGGCAGGGTACACGGGTGCGGGGGAGCGGATTCGGGCGGAGAATTCCGCCAAGGTCGCCGTCACGGCGACGGTGGTGGGCGAACCGGCGCCGGTGGCGACGACAGCTCGCTACGACGGCGCCGAAGTGCGGTTGGAAGCACCGGTCCGCTGGAGCCACGATGGCCGCGAAGGCGCCGCGACGGTCGAGGTCCCCGGCGCGGTGGAGTCCGGTAGCCGGATCACGGTGTGGTTCGATCCGACCGGGAAACCGACCACACCACCGCGGCCGTCCTCGGACGCGGCTTGGGCCGGGATCGCGTTCGGCTCGGTCGCTCTGCTCGAGATGTGGTGTGGCGCGACGGCCGTGCTGCTCTCGACCGGCTGGCTGTTCGGCCGGCTCCGCTGCGCTCGCCTGGATGCCGAATGGCGCCGATTGAGCAGGCCGATCGGCACGGATAGGGAATGACCGACCCGGGACCCAGGAGACCGCGATGACCGGGTATTCGACGGCGCGCACCGAACCGAACGAGTCGTGGGCCGTCGGCTATATCGAGACTGTCGCCGACGGCGTCAGGTTCGCGGTGTGGCGGGCCACGCCACGTCGTCGATCGCGAGCCAGGGCGCGGCGGCCACCGCGGTGGGCGTCTCTCCGGCGATGGCCTTGACCTCGCGGTGGAGGTGGGACTGGTCGACGTAGCCGCTGTGGACGGCAACGCTCGCGGCGGTGTGACCCGCCGCGAGAAGATGAGCGGCGTGGTCGAAACGCACCAGCTGTGCGGCGCGTTTGGGTGTGAGCCCGATCTGGGCTCGGAATCGGGACCACAGGCGTTGGCGGCTCCAGCCGACCTCGTCCG
This sequence comes from Nocardia araoensis NBRC 100135, assembly GCF_000308435.1. Taxonomy (GTDB): domain Bacteria; phylum Actinomycetota; class Actinomycetes; order Mycobacteriales; family Mycobacteriaceae; genus Nocardia; species Nocardia araoensis. The sequence goes on from NZ_BAFR01000351.1 coordinate 58,844, forward strand.
CCAGGCCGTCGACCCGTACCCGCCCTCGGCCGGCGACCGTTCGCCGCCAGACGTGGGCGACTTCCGGATCGACCGATGGGCGGGTGCGCAGCCGTCGGCCGAGCGCATCCGCCGCGATCGTGAACCGCTCGTCCCACGAGGTGGCGGCGCGCAGCCGGTCCTCGATCCGCCCGGCGTCGCGGCCCCAGACGTCCTCCAGGGATGCCACGGCCCCGGTGAGTTCGACCGCTCCGCCGAGCGTCGCGGCGGCGGCGATCGGGGACAACCGGATCTGGAGGCACTCGCCACTCCATCCGCCTGCCCGAAGCCGGCCGGGAAGCAGTCCGGCGGCGAAGCTGCCGCGCTGGTAGCGCCCGTGGGCGTCATAGACGATGCCTCCGGTCTCGCCCAGGTCGACGATCAGGGTGATGGATGGATGCGCGACCATGGCGATGTCCACCGGCGCGAAAACCCGTTGGCGGAACCCGGCCATGCTGATGCCCGGCAGTCGATGTGCGAGACGCGGTACGGCGACGTGCACGTCCGCCCAACTCCAGTCGGGTGTCTTCGTCGACAGCACGTGCCCAGCCTATGCCGTGGGTGCCACCGACGGGCCGTCCGCGGTCGTCGCTGTGAAGCCGAGCAGGAGTTCGCTGGTCGTCTCCGGCGCTTCCAGCATGGGTAGGTGACCGACGCCGGGCAGTATCTCGACCCGTGCGTTCGGTGCTGCCTCGTACCGATGCGCGGACGACGGCTCGTAGCGGGGGTCGGCGGCGCCGAAGAGCACCAGAACGGGGACATGGAGGTCGGCCAGACGTTCGGGCGCGTTCCGCTCGGCGACGTAGGCCGTGTAGTGCCGCAACACTTTTCGGAACACGTGGTAGTCGACGCGCTTCAAGTCGGCGACCATGTCGTCCGGGATGTCCACCGGGCGAGCGGTCGTCGCGCCGATGCCCTTGCGGATCACCGCGTCCGACCGTCTCGGCCACAGGAGCGGGCCGAGGGGCGGAGCCAGCAAGGCGCGGAGGATCAACGGCTGGGGCAGGAGCGCATCGAGACCGGGGGCGGTGCTGAGCAGCGCGAGCGACCCCACCAGGTCGGGGCGTTGTTCGGCGAGCGCGATGGCGACATAGCCGCCGCTGGAGTGTCCGGCCACGGGGACGTGCCGCAGCCCGAGGTCGTCGAGTAGCGCGACCACGCGGCCGGCCTGTTCGGACACGTCGTAGGACGGCGCGGGCGGGGACTGGCCACACCCAGGGAGGTCGATCCGGATGACGTGATGGTGCGTGGCGAGTGCGCCGATCATCGGGCCCCAAGAGGCGCCCGAGGCGCCGGACCCGTGAATGAGCAGCAGCGGCGGCGCTTGCCGCGTGCCATCGTGCACCACGCGCATTCCCTGCGATTGCTCGACGTCGTAATCACCCATGCGCGGGACGATACGGCGGCTACCGGCGCTCGTCTTGGACAAATGTCAGCCCCACTGCCGCTGCTCGGCGGGACCCCGAGCCGCAGCCCAGAGGCTGCAAGGCCGCACGGCCATCGCCCATCAGGAGATACCGCACGAGCCGCGGGCAGACCTCCTGACCTTTCGGCGCGTGTGGCGGGCCGCATGGCCGATCCTCTCGATGAGACAGGCGGACATCGGAATAGGCGCGGATACCCGTGCGGTCGCCGCCTATGCCTGGTTGAGCCCTGCTCGCCCGGGTAACCGGCTCCGGAGACGACACCTCGAAGGCGGACAGGAGAACGACATGGCTGACCAGGTCGCCGACTATGTCTTGCGACGACTGCGTGACTGGGGCGTGCAGCAGGTGTTCGGCTATCCCGGCGACGGCATCAACGGCTTGATCGCCGCGTTCGGGCGGGCCGACAACGAACCCGCGTTCATTCAAGCGCGCCACGAGGAGATGGCCGCTTTCCAGGCGGTGGGCTACGCGAAGTTCAGCGGTGAGGTCGGCGTCTGTACCGCCACGTCGGGTCCGGGAGCGATCCATCTACTCAACGGCCTCTACGACGCGAAACTCGATCACGTGCCGGTCGTGGCGATCGTCGGGCAGACCGCGCGCAGCGCGATGGGCGGCAGCTATCAGCAAGAAGTCGATCTGCAGAGCCTGTTCAAGGATGTCGCCTCGGACTATCTGGTCGAGGTCAACGTTCCCGATCAATTGCCCAACGCGCTCGATCGCGCGTTCCGTATCGCCACCACCCGCCGGGCCCCCACGGCGCTGATCATCCCCTCCGATCTGCAGGAGGAGCGCTATCAGCCGCCCGAGCACGCGTTCAAACAGATCCCCTCCAGCCCGCCCGCCGCACTGCACGCCACGGTCACCGCGGACCGCGCCGGCATCGAACGAGCCGCCGAGATCATCGACGCGGGATCGCGTGTCGCGATCCTGATCGGGCAAGGTGCCCGCGCTGCCGCCGAGCAGGTGATGGAGCTGGCCGAGATCACCGGGGCCGGGGTGGCCAAGGCGCTGCTGGGCAAGGATGTGCTGTCGGACGACCTGCCGTACGTGACCGGATCGATCGGACTGCTGGGTACCCGGCCCAGCTACGAGATGATGCGTGACTGCGACACTCTGATGATCGTCGGATCGAATTTCCCGTATTCGCAATTCCTTCCGGATTTCGGTCAGGCGCGTGCGGTGCAGATCGACATCGACGGGGCCATGATCGGCATGCGATACCCCACCGAGGTCAACCTCGTCGGTGACGCGAAACGAACGCTCACCGAACTGCTTCCGCTGCTGAGCCGCAAGTCCGATCGCGGCTGGCGGGAGACGATCGAATCCAATGTGGCGCGCTGGTGGGACACGATCGAACGCCAGTCGCTGCTGGAGGCGAAGCCGGTGAATCCCATGCGGGTGGTGTGGGAGCTGTCGCGGTGCATTCCCGAGGACGCCATCGTGACCGCGGACTCGGGGTCCTCCACCAACTGGTACGCCCGCTGTCTGCGGTTCCGCGGGCGGATGCGGGGCTCGCTGTCGGGGACGCTGGCCACCATGGGGCCCGGTGTGCCGTACGCGATCGGCGCGAAGTTCGCCCACCCGGACCGGCCGGTGGTCGCTCTCGTCGGTGACGGCGCGATGCAGATGAACGGTTTGGGCGAGTTGCTGACCATCCGCCGTTACCACGAGCAGTGGCGCGATCCCCGGCTTGTGGTGTGCGTCTTCCACAACAACGACCTGAACCAGGTGACGTGGGAGCTGCGCTCGATGGGAGGTGCCCCGAAATTCGAGGAATCACAGTCTCTGCCGGATGTCTCCTATGCCGAACTCGCCCGCACGTACGGCTTGGGCGCCATCGCCGTCGACGATCCGAACGATCTCGCGCCCGCTTGGGAGGCGGCGCTGTCGGCCGAGCGGCCGACCGTGCTGGATGTGCGCTGCGATCCGGAGGTGCCGCCGATTCCACCGCACGCCACGTGGGACCAGATGAAATCCACCGCGGAAGCAATTCTTCGTGGCGACCCGGACGCCTGGCATCTCGTGACACAGGGCGCGAAAGCCAAGGCTCAGGAATTCGTGCCCGGCCACCGCGGGTGAGCTCTCGATCGCTTCGCCGCGGCGCGACCGGCGGGCGAGGTTTGCGTTCGTCATCGGAGGGTAGTTCCGGCCAGCCGAGCCCGGACCGCAGGTGAGGAGCATTGATGACTCAGGTGTCGTACCCACTCGCACCGCAGCTCACGCCGACCAAGCCGTATCCGGCGCGAACCGCTCCGAAGGGGTCGGTGCTGTGGAAACTGGTCACCACGACGGATCCGAAGGTGCTCGGGATCATGTATCTCGTCGCCGCCACCGCCTTCTTCCTGCTGGGCGGGCTGATGGCGCTGCTCATGCGCGCGGAACTGGCCCAGCCGGGCCTGCAGTTCCTCTCACCCGAGCAATACAACCAGTTGTTCACCATCCACGGCACCGTCATGCTCCTGCTGTATGCGACTCCGACGGTTTTCGGATTCGCCAATGCGGTCCTCCCGCTGCAACTCGGCGCACCCGATGTGGCCTTTCCGCGCCTGAATGCGCTGAGTTTCTGGCTGTTCCTCTTCGGAGGAACGATGGTGGTCTCCGGATTCCTGACGCCGGGTGGAGCCGCTGATTTCGGATGGACCGCGTATACGCCGCTGAGCGATATCATCCATGCGCCCGGAGCAGGCGCCGATCTGTGGATCATGGGCTTGGCCGTATCCGGGTTGGGCACGATTCTCGGCGCGGTGAACATGATCACCACGATCGTCTGCCTGCGCGCGCCGGGGATGACGATGTTCCGCATGTCCATGTTCGGGTGGAACATCCTGGTGACGAGCGTGCTGGTGTTGCTCGCGTTCCCGGTACTCACCGCCGCCTTGATGGCGCTGGCCTACGATCGGCATCTCGGCGGGCACATCTACGACGCCGCCACCGGTGGCGTCCTGCTCTGGCAGCATCTGTTCTGGTTCTTCGGGCACCCCGAGGTCTACATCGTCGCGCTGCCGTTCTTCGGGATCATCAGCGAGATCCTTCCCGTGTTCAGCCGTAAACCCCTCTTCGGCTACGGACCTCTGGTCTACGCCACGATCTCGATCGGGGTGTTGTCGGCAGCGGTATGGGCGCATCACATGTTCGCCACCGGGGCGGTGCTGATGCCCTTCTTCTCGATGATGACCTTCCTGATCGCGGTGCCGACCGGGGTGAAATTCTTCAACTGGATCGCCACCATGTGGAAAGGGAACCTGACCTTCGAGACGCCGATGCTGTTCGCCGTCGGCTTCATCGTCACGTTCTTGTTCGGTGGACTGTCCGGTGTCATCCTCGCCAGCCCGCCGCTGGACTGGCAGATCCACGACACCTACTTCGTCGTAGCCCACTTCCATTACGTGCTGTTCGGCACGATCGTTTTCGCCACTTTCGGCGGGATCTACTTCTGGTTCCCCAAGATGACCGGGCGCTACATGGACGAACGTCTGGGCAGGCTGCATTTCTGGACGACATTCGTCGGCTTCCACACGACCTTCCTGGTCCAGCACTGGCTGGGCGCCGAAGGCATGCCGCGCCGGTACGCCGACTATCTACCGACCGACGGATTCACCGCGCTGAACGCGGTGTCGACCGTCGGATCGTTCATTCTGGGCGTCTCGATGATCACGTTCGTGTGGAATGCCTTCCGCAGCTACCGTTACGGCGAAGTGGTCACGGTGGACGACGCCTGGGGCGGGGGAAATTCGCTCGAATGGGCCACGACCTGTCCACCTCCCCGGCACAACTTCTACGAACTGCCCCGTATCCGGTCCGAACGCCCGGCCTTCGAACTCCACTACCCGCACATGCGCGAGCGGATGCGCACCGAACTGCACGTCGGCTGGCGCTCGTAGGCATGATCGTGCCGCGCGTCCGCATCGGGCGGCGCGGCTGATCGGCACGGTCGCCGCGCGGGCTTGTTCCCGACGAGTTCGCCGGCCGGTCGGCTCGCGCCGGTCAGGTGCGTTGGTCCGTTGGCGTGGACGAACGTCGAGATCCGACGTCGGACTCGGGGTGCGTCCATGCCCACACATTTTCGCAATCTCCGCAGATTCGCTGATTTCGATACGCAAATCTCGGCATTTGCAATGGATTTTCCGCTTTCGCAGGCCTGGGTAATGTGCGAAATCAGAACCCGGAAATGATGGTCTGGAGGCTCCCGTCGTGAAGAACCACCTCGTCCGCACGCACCGCTCCGCAGAGCACTTCCCGCGCGAGGAGCATCTCGCGTGGCGGATCGCCGAGGTCGCCGCGGATCCGGTGGCGGTCGCGCCGGAGACCGAGGAGATGATCGTCAACCGGATCATCGACAACGCGGCGGTAGCGGCGGCGGCGGTGACGCGCCGTCCGGTGGCCAACGCGCGCGCCCAAGCGCTGGCTCACCCGTACCGGCCGGGCGCGGCCGTCTTCGGCGTCGACGGCCGATACGCCCCGGAGTGGGCGGCCTGGGCCAACGGTGTGGCCGTGCGCGAACTGGATTTCCACGACACATTCCTGGCCGCGGAGTACTCCCACCCCGGTGACAACATTCCATCGATCCTGGCGGTGGCCCAGCATGCCGGACGCGGCGGCCGGGAGCTGATCCGCGGGTTGGCCACCGCATACGAGATCCAGGTGGATCTGGTGCGGGCGATCTGCCTGCACGCGCACAAGATCGACCATGTCGCCCACCTCGGCCCGTCCGCTGCCGCGGGTATCGGCACTCTGCTGGGACTCGACACCGAGACCATCTACCAGGCCGTAGGGCAGGCACTGCACACCACCACCGCGACCAGGCAGTCACGCAAGGGCGAGATCTCCAGTTGGAAGGCCTACGCACCGGCTTTCGCGGGGAAGATGGCGGTGGAGGCGGTCGACCGTGCCATGCGCGGTGAGAGTTCGCCGTCGCCGATCTGGGAGGGTGAGGACGGGGTCATCGCCTGGCTGCTGGACGGTCCGGGCAAGGAGTACTCGGTGCCGTTGCCCGGCCCGGGTGAACCCAAGCGCGGCATTCTCGATACCTACACCAAGGAGCATTCCGCCGAGTATCAGAGCCAGGCGCCGATCGACCTGGCGCGCCGGATGCGCGAGCGGATCGGCGACCTGGACCGGATCGCCTCGATCGTGCTGTACACCAGCCACCACACGCACGTGGTGATCGGCACCGGATCGGGCGATCCGCAGAAGTTCGACCCGAAGGCGTCCCGGGAGACCCTCGACCACTCCGTCATGTACATCTTCGCCGTCGCCCTGCAGGACGGCACCTGGCATCACGAGCGCTCCTACGCCCCCGAACGCGCGCAGCGGCCCGATACCGTCGAGTTGTGGCGCAAGATCTCCACCGCCGAGGACCCGGAGTGGACACGGCATTATCACTCGACCGACCCGAACGAGAAAGCCTTCGGCGCCCGCGCGGAGGTCACGTTGAAGAGCGGCGAGGTGATCGTCGACGAACTGGCGGTGGCCGACGCGCATCCGCTGGGGGCGCGGCCGTTCGCGCGAGACCAGTACGTCGCGAAGTTCCGCACCCTCGCCGAGGGCGTGGTGGATTCGGCCGAGCAGGACCGATTCCTGGAAGTGGCACAGCGTACGGGCGAGTTGTCCGCCGGCGAGCTGCCACAGCTGAATGTCACGGTGTCCGAAGAGGTTCTGGCGCGTGCGCCGAAGCTGCCGAAGGGACTGTTCTGATGACGGGACTGCTGGCCGCGGCCACCTCGGCCGCCGACAAACGTGCCGCGTTCCGCGCTGGGCTCGCCTCGGGTCACCTACAGCGTCTCCCGGGAGCGTTCAATCCCCTGGTGGCGCGGCTGATTCAGGAGATCGGCTTCGAAGGCGTCTACGTTTCCGGCGCGGTGGTCTCGGCCGATCTGGCGCTGCCGGATATCGGACTCACCACGCTGACCGAGGTGTCGGAGCGCGGTCGGCAGATCGCGCGGGTGACCGATCTGCCGGTGCTCATCGATGCCGACACCGGCTTCGGGGAGCCGATGAACGCCGCGCGCACCGTCTCGATCCTGGAGGACGCCGGAATCGCGGGCTGCCACCTCGAGGATCAGGTGAACCCGAAACGGTGCGGTCATCTCGACGGCAAGACCGTGGTGCCGACCGAGGAGATGGTGCGCAGGCTCCGGGCCGCGGTGTCCGCCCGGCGGGATCCCAACTTCGTGATCTGCGCGCGCACCGACGCCGCCGCGATCGAAGGCATCGACGCGGCGATCGAGCGGGCCGAGGCATACGCAACGGCCGGTGCGGACCTGATCTTCACCGAGGCGTTGCATACCGTCGCCGATTTCGAGAAGTTCCGGGCTGCCGTACCGATTCCGCTGCTGGCGAATATGACCGAATTCGGCAAGTCGGACCTTGTTCCGGCGGCGACGCTGGAGAGGATCGGCTACAACGCGGTGATCTACCCGGTTTCCGCACTGCGGTTGGCGATGCACGCGGCCGAGGCGGGTCTGCGCGAGATCTTCGACAAGGGCACCCAGTCGGGTCTGCTCGACCGTATGCAGCACCGCAGTCGCCTCTACGAACTTCTCCGGTACGAGCGATACGGTGAATTCGATTCCCGCGTCTTCGATTTCACTCCGGGAAGGAACCAGTGATGACCGACACCGCGATACCGACCGTATACAAAGGTCTGGCAGGCGTCGTCGTCGACACCACCGCCATCTCCAAGGTGGTACCCGAAACCAACTCCTTGACCTACCGCGGCTACGCCGTGCAGGACCTGGCCGCTCACTGCGGTTTCGAGCAAGTGGCGTATCTGCTCTGGTACGGCGAGTTGCCGTCGGACGCCGAACTGGAGCGGTTCCAGCAGCGGGAACGCGCTTTCCGCCGGGCCGACCGGTCACTGCTGTCGCTGGTGGCCAAGTTGCCCGACACCTGCCACCCGATGGATGTGGTCCGCACCGCCATCAGCTACCTCGGCGCCGAAGACCCGGCCGAAGACGACAATTCGGCGAAGGCCAATCGCGCCAAGGCGCTTCGCATGTTCGCGGTGCTGCCGACCATCGTCGCGGCGGACCATCGCCGTCGCCACGGCCTGGCCCCGATCGCACCGCACTCCCACCTGGGGTACGCGGAGAACTTCCTGAACATGTGCTTCGGAACCATCCCGTCGCGCGAGCTGGTCAAGGCGTTCGAAGTGTCGCTGATCCTGTACGCCGAGCACAGCTTCAACGCATCGACCTTCGCCGCCCGCGTCGTGACTTCCACGCTGTCGGACATCTACAGCGCCGTCACCGCCGCCATCGGCGCTTTGAAAGGGCCACTGCACGGCGGTGCGAACGAAGCCGTCATGCGCGACATGCTGGAGATCGGCGACCCCGCACTGGCGGGGGAGTGGTTGCGTACCAAGCTGGCGAACAAGGAAAAGGTGATGGGCTTCGGCCACCGTGTCTACAAGAACGGCGACTCCCGTGTTCCCACCATGAAGAAAGCCTTTCTGGATATCGCCGCGGCTACCGGTGGCCAGAAGTGGGTGCGGATGTACGAGGTCCTCGCGCGCACCATGCACGAGGCCACCGGCATCGAACCGAATCTCGACTTCCCGACCGGCCCCGCCTACTACCTGCTCGGGTTCGATATCGCGGTGTTCACCTCGATCTTCGTGATGAGCCGGATCACCGGATGGACCGCGCACATCATCGAGCAAGGCGAGTCGAACGCGTTGATCCGGCCGCTGAGCGAATACGTCGGCGTCCCGCAACGCACGGTCGTCGCCTGAAACGCCGTGCGGCGGATCGTCATCAGGTCCGATCGGGCTCCTTCGCGCGCCGCGCAGCGTTCAGGCGGGTTGTTTCGCAGTTTTCCGTCACGAGACGGAAGTCCGTGGCGTGGTCAGCGGGGCGAAGTCGGGCAGGGGGCAGCGGCCTGTCCGGTCCCGCCCTACACTCGACGCACACGCAAGCTCTCCACGGAGGTGATCGGCGGTTGAATCCCATGGATCCGCGCGACCAGCACACCGCACGTTATGAAGCCGGTTATCAGCCGGGCGAATACCGTGATCCCGGGTACGGCCAGGATCGCGGCTACGGCCAGGCTTCCGGATACGGCCAGGATCGCGGGTACGGTCAGGCTTCCGGGTACAGCCAGGCTGCCGAGTACGGCCAGGATCACAGGTACGACCAGGTCTCCGGATACGACCAGGATCAAGGACGCGGCGTGTATCCGCCCTCCGAATCTCCGCACCGGCAGTCACGATCGCGGCAGGAGCCGGACGTCAATATCGGCATGTTCGTCGGCGGTGTGATCGCGGCGGCGGTGGTGACGGCGCTGGCGGCCTGGTTGTGCGCCTGGATCATCGAGATCATCGCCACCCGAGTGAGTGAGAGCGGCAAGTTCGGGGTGTGGAACCCGATGGCACAGGATGCGTACTGGTTCGCTGTGGTGGCATTCATCTGCGCGCTGCTGGGCGGGGTGCTGTGGTATCTGCTGCGCCTGGGCACTCCGTCGCCGGAGTTGTTCTTCGGCTGGATCGTGGGCATCCTCACCGCCGCGGCGGTGATCATTCCCCTGGCACTGTCCAGCGACCTCTGGGTGGGTATCTCCACCGGGATCGAACATTTGGTGATCGGGCTTCCGATCTTCAGCCTCGTGCGCATGGTCGGCGCCAAGAGCATGGTGTACCGGTGAGCGGGGGAACGTCGGCTATGTGATCGGCCGTTCTCGTAACGGTCGACGGCGGAGTCGGCTTGGATCGCGCCGAATTCGGGTGTCCAGCGCCCATTTGTGCTGCCCGGACGGGGCTGAGACCCAAAGCTGGACGAGCCGCTATGTTAATAGATATTCTATCGATTGGATGTTGTGCGGCTCCCTTGTGTCCGCACGGTCGGTGCTCGGCTCGATGAGGAGTGGCGCAGGCATGGATCGGTTCAGGCGGCGCGCGGCGTCGAAACACGTTCTCACTCGATGGAAATCGATCGCCGCTGCGTGCGTAGCCGTGGCGGTGACCACCATTCACCTCGGTGTCGCGTCCGTTGCGGATGGCGCGCCGGCCCATTGCCCGGATTTGTACGTCGTGGCGATTCCGGGAACGTGGGAGACGTCCAACGCCGATCCGGGCAAAGGAATGCTTGCTCTGAGCCTGAGTGATCTACCCGGGGACGTCCAGGTCGACTATGTCCCTTACGCGGCGACGGCATTTCCCTGGGAAAGCGAAGTGTACGGCCGTTCCAAGCGGGAGGCGATCGACAAAGCGCGCATGCTGGTCTCGGCGATGGCCCAGGCGTGTGGGGCCACTCGAATCGCATTGCTCGGATACAGCCAAGGCGCGGATGCGGCAGGTGATCTCGCGGCCGAGATCGGTACCGGGCTCGGCGTGGTGCCGCCGCACCGGGTCGTCCTGGTCGGGCTGATCTCCGATCCCCGTCGCTCGCCCGGCGACGTTCTGATCGGTCCGCCCGTTCCGGGCGCGGGTGCGATCGGGCCTCGCCCGGGAGGTTTCGGCTGGCTTGCCTCGCGGACCTATACCTTCTGCGTAGCGGGTGATCTGTATTGCGCGATGCCGGACGGTGACTTCGCCGGCCGCATCGCCGGCTTCTTCGTGCAACTCTCGAATCCGGATCCCGAGAAGATGGGCGACTATCAGCGGCAGGCAACCGAGATCGTCGGCGACGCCCTGGCCGCGGGCGGTCTCGGCCTCTTGTCCGATCAGCTCAACGCCTCCGCTTACGAACAGCGGAAGCTGCAGATCGATGAATTCCTGAAGTCCGGTATCCACCAGAGCTATCCCGCGTACGCGATCGGTCCCGACGCGGCCACGCCGTTGACCTGGCTGCGGCAGCGCATCATCGAGGCGGCCAGCTCCTGATCGTCCGTTCGGCAACGGGCGTCCGGCAGTCGGGGCGATCGAGCCGGAGAAGGTGACCGAAGGCGTTCTGTCGCGGACCATATGGAACCGCGGCCGAACTCGCTCGGCACCGGGAAGTGCGTCGATCGGTCCTGGTGCAAGCGGTGCTCGCGGTGGGCGGCGAGTCCGGAGCGACCGGGGTCACCGTGCGCGGCGTCTGTCGGCGGGCTGCTCTCACCATTCGGGGTCGCAGATTGACGGCAGCTGCCATCGGTCATAAAGTGACGGCACTTGCCATCAGTTCGAAAGGTGTCGTCATGACCCTGTTCAACCCGAAGACCGAGACGTTCGAGGAGTTCGATCCCGCCACGCGGGCGCGGCTACGGTCGGTGGTGGACTTCTTCGAACGGAAGGGCAAGCAGGCGCTCACCGGCGACGCGCACCGGGGGGAGTGGTACGAGGACTGGATGCGGTTCCTCGCCGAGAGCCGGATCATCGCCTACATGGCGACCCCGCGGGCGCACGCGGGCGGGGATCCGGACAAGCGCTGGGACACCGCGTTCATCTCCCGGTTCAACGAGATCACCGGCTTCTACGGATCGCAGTACTGGTATGCGTGGGGTGTCTCCACGCTCGGCCTCGCCACCATCTGGCAGAGCGCCAACGGCAAGGCGCACCTGCGGGCCGCCGAGGAACTCGACCGCGGCGGAATCATCGGGTTCGGGCTGTCGGAAAAGGACCACGGCGCCGACATCTACGCCACCGATATGCTGCTCACTCCCGACGGGACAGGTGGATTCACCGCCACGGGCAGCAAGTACTACATCGGCAACGGCAACGTGGCCAGGATCGTGCCCACCATCGGCAGGCGCACCGACCTGGAGGGTTCCGACGCCTACGTCTGGTTCATCGCCGACAGCCGGCACCCGAACTACCGGCTGGTCAAGAATGTCATCCACGGCCAGAATTTCGTCTCTGCCTACGACTTGGCGGATTATCCCGTCTCGGCCGACGACGTACTGCACATGGGCCGCAAGGCATTCGACTCCGCGCTCGCCGCGGTCAACTGCGGCAAGTTCAACATCGGCATGGTCGCGCTGGGCATCGTCGAGCACTGCTTCTACGAGACGATCAACCATGCCGCCGCCAAGATCCTGTTCGGGCACCCTGTCACCGACTTCCCACAGGTGCGCCAGATCCTGAGCGACAGCTACGTGCGCATGAACGCCATGCGGCTCTACCACGAGCGAGCGATCGACTACATGCGCTGCTCGACCACGGAGGACCGCCGCTTCGTGATGTTCAACTCCATCGGCAAGATGAAGGTCACCCGCGAAGCCGAGCGCGTGTTCCGTGAACTCTCGGACGTGATCTCGGCCAAGGGATTCGAGAAGGACTCCTACTTCGCGACGGCGCGCGGCACCATCGACTCGATGCCGCGGCTGGAGGGCACCGCGCATGTGAATATGGCGTTGACGTTGAAATTCATGCCGAACTTCTTGTTCAACTCCGCGGATCTGCCGCCGGTCCCGGTGCGACGGGATCCCGGCGACGACGAGTCGCTGTTCCGGCAACCGGGCGCGGCGGGTCTCGGCGGAGTGCGATTCGCGGATTGGCACCCGGCGTACGAGCGCTATCGGCACCTGCCCAATGTGGCATTGCTCGTCGAGCAAGCCGAGCGATTCACCCAGTTTCCCGTGCAGGCGCCACCCACCCCGGCCCAACTCGAGGATCTGGATTATCAGCTCGCGGTCGGGGAGTTGTTCACGCTGCTGCCCTACGGGCAGCTCATTCTGGAACAGGCCGAGATCAAAGGGGTGTCCGAGGATATCGTCGACTCGATCTTCGAGATCTTCGTGCGCGACTTCTCCGCGTATGCGCTGGGGGTGTTCTCGAAAGCCTCTTCGACCACGGCTCAGCAGGATTGGGCGTTGAGCGTGCTGCGAAAGCCGATCATCGACGACCAGCGAACCGCACGTCTGCGCGACGAGGTGATGAGCCACGCGGGCACGTTCGAGATGAACCCTTAGCCGGGTGGCGGTCCTCGCGGCGCTCGGGCGCGGACGCCGCGGGGTGCCGTGAATCACGAGTAACTTGTTGCTGCGCGCCGATCATGGTCGCTGGGATTCGCCCGGTTGGCAGCTCGCTGAGAATTGTGGAGGTTGGCGTGGGCGTCGAGGTCAGGACCCCACCGCGCTGACCGATGGCGCGGCCCGGTGGCGAGCGACGACCGCGCTGCCGGGCCGCGACGTCGATCCGGCGGCGCTGTCGCCGACCCGGCCGCGGCTCGGACAGCCGCGCAAGCGGTCCTCGACTCGACTCCCGGCGCCTGACCGATGCCCACCTATCTGCATGTGCTCGGCGTTGCGGGGGTGCACGTCTGGTTTCAGCGGGAGGTTCCGAAGCGGTGCCGATCTGTCGGCGCTTGTCCGACGGCGCGTGTGTGGACTGTATGGCCGAGTGGTTTGGTTTCGGCCGCGCGTCCGGTGAGGCCCGCGAGTCGACGGGCTGCGAGTATTTCCTCGATCGCTTCGGGTGTGAGCAAGCCGCGTTCGATCGCGATCTCTGCGACGGATTGCCCGGTTTGCAGCGCCTGTTTGGCGATGTGGGCGCTGGCGGCGTAGCCGATGTAGGGGGTCAGCGCTGTCACGATGCCGACGGAACGTCGAACGCCTTGCTCGAGGTGGTCGCGGTTGGGGGTGATGCCCGCGACGCATTTGGTTGCCAAGGTGTCGACCGCGGCGGTCAGGTGTGTGGTTGTGCGCAGCATGCCGTAGGCGATGATCGGTTCGAAGGCGTTGAGTTGCAGCTGCCCGGCCTCGGCGGCCATGGTGACGGTCAGGTCGTTGCCGATGGCCTCGAAGGCGACTTGGTTGACGATCTCCGGAATGACCGGGTTGACCTTTCCCGGCATGATCGATGATCCGGCCTGGACCGGCGGCAGGTTGATCTCGCCGAAACCGGTTGTTGGACCTGAGGACATCAACCGCAGGTCGTTGCACATCTTGGACAGTTTCACCGCGACCCGCTTGAGGATGCCGGAGACCTGAACGAAGGCGCCGCAGTCCTGGGTGGCCTCGATCAGGTTGGCCGCAGGAGTGACGAGTTCGCCGGTGAGTTCGGTGAGGTGGGCGCAGGCCAGTGCCGGGTAGCTCGGGTGGCCGTTGATGGCGGTGCCGATCGCGGTGCCACCGAGGTTGCTCTCGCACAGCAGGGCGACGCCTTCCTGGAGCCGATCGCAGTCCTCGCCCACCATGATCGCGAAGGTGCCGAATTCCTGTCCGAGGGTCATCGGCACGGCGTCTTGCAGTTGGGTGCGGCCCATCTTGATGACGTCGGCGAATTCGTCCGCCTTGGCGCCGAAGGCCTCCGCGAGGCGGCGTAGAGCGGCGACGAGGTCGCGGATGTGCCGCACGACGGCGAGCCGGACGGCGGTCGGGTACACGTCGTTGGTGGATTGGCCGAGGTTGACGTGGTCGAGCGGGTGCAGTTCGGTGTAGGTCCCGCGGTCGTAGCCGAGCAACTCCAGAGCCCGGTTGGCGATGACCTCGTTGGCGTTCATGTTCGTCGAGGTTCCCGCGCCGCCTTGGATCGGGTCGATCGGGAACTGGTCGTGCAGCGCGCCGCCCCTGATCTCCGCGCAAGTCGATTCGATCGCCTCGGCGCGGCGAGAGTCGAGGATACCGAGCTCTCGGTTGGCGCGGCAGGCGGCCTGCTTGACCGCGGCGAGCGTGGCGACGAGCGCCGGGTATCGGCCGATGCTGTCGCCGGTGATGGTGAAATTGTCCAGCGCGCGTGCGGTGTGGATGCCCCAATAGGCGTCGGCGGGCACAGCGCGGCTGCCGAGGGAGTCCTGTTCGGTTCGGGTGCTGTCGGTCATTATCGGCTCCGTGCGGTGAGGGCGTCTTCGTGGGTGGATACCGGGGGAGCGCCGGCCGTGTCCGACAGCTCGCCGAGCATGTTGGTCGTGATCCAGTCCCGCAGCCGATCACCGGAGAAGCCGAGGTCGACGAGGTAGGCCAGTTTGGCCAGTGCCGCCTCTCTGGTCATGTCCCCTCCGCTGATCGCGCCCGCGTCCAAGAGCGCTCGTCCGGGCAGGTAGCGCTCGAGATCGACCGAACCGCTGTCACACTGGGTGATCACGACGATCGGGGTTCCGCGCCGCGTCGCCGTCCGGATCGTCTCGATGACCTCGGCTGTGTGCGGCATCGTGCCCGAGCCGTAGCACTCCAGGACGACTCCACCGGGATACTGCCGGATCGCCGCGCTGAGTAGATCGGCGTGCAGTCCCGGAAAGACGGTGAGCAGTCCCACCGGAAGGTGGGCCGCGGTGCTGCGCCGATGCGGTAGCGAGGACACAGGGGACGGTGGTGGGGTGAATTCGCGGACCGTGGTGAAGCCGTCGTAGTCGTCACACGCACGTTTGCTGGCCCGCACGGCGGGATGCAACCTCGAGCCGAATGCGAGGTATGTTCCCGGAACTGGTCGGGCGGCGATGGAATCCAGTGCCAGATGCACGTTGTGTTGCGCGTCGCTGCCGGGCTGACCGAGCGGGATCTGGGCACCGGTCAGCACCACGGGGGCTGCGAGATCGCGCAGTTCGAAGGCGACGCGGGCGCCGACATAGGCCATGGTGTCGGTTCCGTGAATGACGACCACGCCGTGCGGGCGCTCCGACTCGATACGGCGCCGCACCCACTGCGCGATCCGGAAGGCGGTGTTCGAGTCGGCGGCGCCGCTGTCGATGACACGGTCGGATTCGGCGTAACAGAACTCGACCGCCCGGCCCCTCGCGTCCTCGTATCGAGCGATGGCCTCGGCGACTTCGGCAGCGATTCCCGACCGCGGTGCCATACCCGCGCCCTGGTCCGCCATACCGAACGTGCCGCCGGTGTAGAGCACGTGAACCCGCAACGCTGTGGGAAGTGCTGTTCGGTGAGTGCTCATGCGCCCCGCGCTCCCTCCGCGTCGTCCGGGTGATCCAGCGGGGCGAGCACGTTCGGATCGAGCCGACCCCTGATCCGGAACCATCCCGCGACCATGGCCGCGACGACGGCGGTGAACACCGCCAGCGTGATACGGCCGATCTCGTCGTCGAAGAACATCAGCGCGACGACACCGGCCAGGAACACCAGGGTGAGGATGTTGAGCACAGGAGCGAACGGAAGCCGGAACGCCGGGCGGCGGTACTCGCCCTGCTGGGACTTCCGCACGAATATCCAGTGGCAGATCATGATCGAAGCCCAGGTCCCGACGATGCCGAGACCGGCCAGGTTCAGCACGATCTCGAACGCTTTCTGGGGGACGAGGAGATTCAGCACGACACCGGCAATGCCCACCGAACTGGTGATCAAGATTCCGCCGTAGGGGACGCCGCGGCGATTCATCCGGGCGGCGAAGCGTGGCGCCGCCCCGGCCACGGCCATCGACCGCAAGGTGCGACCGGTCGCGTACAGACCCGCGTTCAAGCTCGACATCGCGGCGGTGAGCACGACGAGGTTCATGACATCACCCGCGTGCGGGATCCCGATGGAGCTCATGACGGTCACGAAGGGGCTCTCGCTGGGGGAGTAGGCCGTCCACGGCAGCAACAGCGTGAACAGCACCACCGAGCCCGCGTAGAACAGGATGATCCGCCACATGATCGAGTTCACGGCCCTCGGGATCACGGCGGCTGGGTTGTCGGATTCACCGGCGGCCACGCCGATCATCTCCGTCCCGCCGAAGGCGAACACCACCCCGAGCGCGATGGTCAGCATCGGAGCGAGACCATGCGGGAAGAAGCCGCCGTTGTCGGTGATCGTCGACAAGCCGGGGACATTGCCGTCGACCGGTGTGCCGGTGACGAGGAAGACCACCGCCAGCAGCATGAACGCGACGATGGTGCCGACCTTGATCAGCGCGAACCAGAACTCGAACTCGCCGAACAGGCGCACCGACACCACGTTGAGACCGACCACCACAGCCAGCGCGATCAGTGCGAGGACCCACTGGGGGATCGGCACGAACGGCGACCAGAAATGCACGTACAGCGCCACGGCGGTGATGTCGGCGACCAAGGTGGTCGACCAATTCAGGAAGTACAACCAGCCGACCGAATAGGCCCCGCGCTCGCCGAGGAACTCGCGGGCGTAGGAGACGAACGCACCGGATGACGGCCGGTACATCACCAGCTCGCCGAGCGCGCGCACGACCATGAAGGTGAAGACGCCGCACACGATGTAGACGATGGCCAGCGACGGCCCGGCCAGCGCCATCCGGCCGCTGGCTCCGAGGAAAAGCCCGGTGCCGATGGAGCCGCCGATCGCGATCATCTGCATATGGCGCTTGCGTAGCTGTTTCTGATAGCCGACGTCGCCGATGTCGAGCTTCGCTGGTGGTGGGGTGGCTGGCCGGGCCGACAGTTCGTCGTGGTGCGTCATGGAAACCTTCCTTGGGCCGAGTCCAGCCTGCGCGGCGAACCACTGGGACGGATAGAAGTATGGCTGCCATGCGGTCAGGCTGTAAGACAGGTTGTACTGTAATTCGGGTCACACCCCCTGTCAATATCGATCCTCGGCGCGAAACACGCTGGACCTAGCGTTTTGACGCTCTATCGGCGGATCTCCATACTTGGTCACGTGACAGTCGAAGAAGGCCGGGTGCACCGCATCGGCGCCACGGAAGCGGTCTTTCGTCGGCTTAAGGAGCTGATCCAGAGCGGCGAGTATGCGGTGGGCGACCGCCTGCCCGCCGAGCTCGCCTTGGCTCAACAGTTCGGCGTCAGCCGTCCGGTGGTGCGGGAGGCGCTGCACGCCTGCGCGACCCTCGGCCTCACCGAAACGCATACGGGCCGAGGGACTTTCGTCGTCTCCAAGAAGGAGAGCCCGCAGCTGACGTTCGCCGGTGTCGACGCCGCAGATCTGATCGAGGCCCGCCAACTCATCGAGATCCCCACCGCGGGGTTCGCAGCGCAACGCCGCAGGCCGGACCAGCTGCGGCGGCTTTTCGAGCTGCTCGACAAGCTGGCGCGGGCCGCCGACGCCCGCGAATGGGTCCGTTACGACGGCGAGTTGCACACCGCCATCGCGGCCGCCAGCGGAAACAGAATGCTGACCGCAGTGGTCGCCGACACCCGCCGCGCGCTGGACCCGCAGTCGGAATTCCTCAATCTGACCCAAGACCGCCGCGCCGACTCCGATCGCGAACACGAGGCCATCGTCCGGGCCATCGAGGCGGGCTCACCGGAGGCCGCGCGCCAAGCGATGGCCGACCACCTGGAACGGGTAGCGGACACGATCGCCCGCATCGGCGAGTAGCAGGAAGCGGGTCGCACGCATCCAACCCGAGCGGCGGAGAAGCCCTGTTCGTGCGGTGTGGGCGGCCTCATGCGATTGTTCGTCTTCGCGCGACGAGCATGCGCTTGCTGCCAGCGCGAGCCCGGCCAGGCACAGGACGACCATGACTGGTCGATGCATTTGGTCTCCCTTTCCGCGCAGTCATGTCGCGCGCCGAGATCACGATGCAAGGCGTTGCGACGGTATCCAGGGAGTGCGGTGGCCCGTCGAGCTCGCTGTGGTGTATCCCAATCGAAGTCGCTCGCAGAACTGGAGGGCGGGCGCGGATCGTGCCGTTATCGCAGCGACTACGGATTTCTCGGTGGGATCTTCGCCTGGGACAGGGCGTACGCCCCGTGGCCGACCAGCCAGTCGGCTCGGATACGACGGTCGATTGTCGAGGAGCACGCGCAGAGCGGAACGGTGCGGCGCGGTGGCCGAGTTGCTCTTGGACATAACAGATCTCCTGTGCGAAACGTGGCGCTAGCGGTGGACGCGGTCTGGTGGATGCGGGTTGGCAGGGTCGGTGTGTGCTGGTTTGCGTGGTGGTGAGAACGCCGACAGGCGTCGCTCAGTGGTGGGCGTCGGCCACGATCACGACTTTGCCGATGACCGTGCTGGACTCGGCGAGTTCCATGGCGCGGGCGGCCTCGGTCAGGGGGATACGGGCGGCGATCTGGGCTCGCAGCGCGCCTTTGGCGGCGAGGTCGAAGATGTTGCCCAGGTCTTCGGCGATGCGGCTGCGGAAGCGGGGGAGATTTCGTTTGCCCGCCCACAGGTTGAAGAAGTGCGCATTGCGGTGGTTGGGCAACATGTTCCACAGCATCAGCCGGATGAGCAATTTCAGCACTGGAAGTCGCGAGTTGCCCTCGTCGTTCTTGGTGGCCGCGGTTCCGTAGGAGACCAGCGTGCCGTGTGGGGCCAGCAGGGCGAACGAGTCGCGGATGCCGGGACCGCCGATGTGATCGAAGACCGCGTCCACGCCCTGGGGAGCGAGGAGGCGAACCTGGTGCGCCACATCGCCTCGGTAGTCGACCCAGGTCGCGCCGAGGGCTTCGATGGCGTCGGCGTTGCGCGCCGAGGCGGTCCCGATGACGTGGATTCCGTGGGCGCGGGCCAGCTGGACGAGGGTGGAGCCCACGCCGCCGTTCGCGCCGTGTACGAGGATGGTCTGCCCGGTTCGCGCCTTCGCGGTCCGGAAGAGCATCTGCCATGCCGTGATGCCGTTGACGACGAAGGTCTCCGCCTCGGCGGCGTCGAGTCCGGTGGGGACCCGCACGAGGTCCGCGGCGTCGAGCAGGGTGTGGCTGGCCCAGCCGCCGGTCTTGGTCAGCGCGGCGACGCGGCTGCCGACCAGGGCTGGGTCCACACCGGCTCCGACCGCGGTCACGACTCCGACCAAGTCGTAGCCGGGCACGAAAGGAAACGGTGGCTGGTCGTAGTACTTGCCGCGCCGCATCTGCTGCTCGGCGAAGGAGACGCCGCTGGCTTCCACTCGGACGAGGGCTTGGCCCGGCCCGGCTGCGGGCAGGTCCCGGTGGGTGATCAGCAGTCCCCGCGGCTCGACGCGGCCGGGAAGGACGATCTCGGTGGCGGTGATGGTGGACATCGATTCTCCTAGTGTGTGACTGATCAATCACTCGATGAGTGAAAGAAATGCCCCCGAAGGGGCGATGGGATCGGGTCAGTAAGTGTTCGGGTGGCGAATGCCTGCTGTGAGAATGGTGGCCCACGGGCTGGGGTCGCCCTCCAGTCCGAGGGTGGTGATCAGGTGGCAGAGCTGCCCGAAGGCGATGAATCGTTGCACGAGTTCGTCTTCGGCGCCGGAGCGCCGTTTGGCCAGTTCGGTCACGCCGGCCAGGCCGCGCCGCAGCGCTTCGCCGATTTCCGGGACATCCGCCACGGACTGGGCATGGACCTGCAGCATCAGCAAACTCTTGTCGCTGATGAGTTCGGCGTAAGCCCCGCCCATCGCGTACAGGATCTGCTCGGGGCCGGCGCCGCGGTCGACACCACGGGCAGCGCCGGAGGACATCGCCCGCTCGATCGAGTCGAAGCATCGTTGGAGCGCGGCGACGAACAGTGTCACTTTGCTGGGGAAAAGTTTGAAGACATACGCCGGTGAGATCTGTGCGGTCGCCGCCACGGTGCTGATCGGTGTGCCGTGGTAACCGGCCCGGGCGAACTCGGTGATCGCGGCGTCTACGACGGCGTCGCGACGCTGGTCCGATCGGGAGAGTGTGGCTCCGCTCCTGCTCATGTGAGTGACTGTACACTCACTGTGCGAAGCCGGCAACAGAGTGCGCAACCCCCCAACGTCGACGCGATCGGCGCACATCAACTATTGCTTCTCTCCTGGGCCAGTGGGAACAACGGTGCGAAACCGGCCCGCTGACCCGGGTCCGCACACGCTTCGGCCCCCGTAGGCATGGCCGGGTGCTCGTCATGCACCGCGGTGCGTCGTGGATTTCGTCGTCGGCGACATGCTCGGCGAGCAGCGCGTCGATCTGGGCCGTCTCGCTGCGGGTGCGCCTGAGCGGTTTGCGCCCCACCTCGGGTCTACATCGCCACGATCATGACCATGTCACGGCGATCGGCCCGCTCGACAAACCGATAGCCGGGATCCAGGGATCCGCATTAGCATCGCGCGGTGACGAAAGAACGCCGCCGAGTGCTTACGGTGGGTGAGCTGCAGTACCTGTGGAAGACCTACCACCAACATGTAGACGGCTGCGAGGAAGTCCTGCGATTGCGGCAAATCGGGTCGGTGGCAGGACTGACACTGGTCTTCCGGCCCGACGATGAGCGCCATGTCCCAGACGGCGGGTTTTCCGCTGCCGGTGATATCTGGATCGGTGACCGTTTGCTGAATCTGAACATGCCCAGCGTGGTCCGGGCGTTTGTCGACGCGGCTGTCGAGGCGGGCTGGATGGCCGAGACGCGCACGGTCGGCCGCCGCAACGGCTGGGACCTGTTCGATGATGCCTACGCCCGCAATGCCAACTGCTTATCGACGCTTTGAGCACCGAAATCACCGCCACATTCCGTCGCGAGTCACTCGCGAGGCATGTGCGGAGAGCCGGGCCCCCCATGGCGGATGTTCGCAGCTCGGTTGCCGATCCCTCGAGGGTGTGGCCGTCGTAGTTTTCGGTGAGATCGAGGTATTCGATGAAGTCGTCCGAGCGCCCCGAACCGGGAAGTAGGCGCGATTCGCGTGGCCTCGACCATGCGTTCGCCAGAGGCGGTGTGCGGGTGCCGCGCCCCGCACACCGCCTCTGTCCGGTGCTCACCAGGACGGTGATTTCGGCCCCAGGAACAGGCCGCCGTTGACCTCCAGTGTCTGACCGGTGACCCAGCGTCCGTCGTCGGAGGCGAAGAAGGCCACCGCGTCGGCGATGTCCGAGCCGCGGCCGACGCGTTCGAGCGCGGTCATGCCCGCCACACCGGGGATCGCACCGTCGTTGGTGTGCAGCCAGGAATTCATGTCGGTGTCGGTGATGCCGGGCGAGACCGTGTTCACCGTGATCCCGCGCGGCCCCAAGGTGTTGGCCAGTGATCGGCCGAGCACGTTGAGCGCGCCCTTGGTCATGCCGTAGACGACCTCCGGTGTGGCGAACCAGGTGACGCCGGAGGAGATGTTGACGATGCGCCCGCCGTCGCGCAGCAACGGCAACGCCCGCTGAACGATGAACAACGGCGCCCGCACGTTGACCGCGAACAACCGGTCGAAGTGCTCGGGCGTGGCCTGCTCGACCGTGGCGTCATAGGCGATGATCGCGGCGTTGTTGACCAGGATGTCCAACGGCCGGTCACCGAGTCCCGTGGTGAGTTCGCCGAACAGTTGGTCGATGTCCCCGTCGACGCCCAGTTCGGCGCGGACCGGGAAAGCCCGGCCGCCCGAGCGCCGGATCGCCGATACCGTGGCTTGCGCCGCCTCCATGTTGGTGCCGTAGTGCACGGCGACTTCGGCGCCGTCGGCGGCCAGACGCTCGGCGATGGCCCGGCCTATTCCCCGCGAAGCGCCGGTCACCAGGGCGGTCTTTCCGTTCAAGTCGGTCATTGCGCACTCCCGCATTGTTGTAACGTAACGCTCCCTAACATCGCTGGCGGGCGCTATCGTATTCCCGTGGGATCGAAACGGCGCGCCGCCGCGGACACCAGGGAGTACATCCTCGCCGTCGCGCGAGAGCTGTTCTACCGGCACGGCATTCGCGCGACAGGCGTGGACCGCGTCGCGGCCGAGGCGAACGTCGCACCGCCCACCCTCTACCGGCTCTTCGGCTCCAAGGATGATCTGGTCGCCGCGTATCTCGAGCGAGAAGATCACCGCTACCGGGAGTGGTTCCGCGCCGCTGCGGCCGGGAACGGGCCGCGCGAGCGCATCCTTGCCCTGTTCGACGCGCTGGCTGAACAGGTGCGTCCCGAATCCTGCCGCGGCTGCCCCTTCCTCATCGCGCTCGGGGAACTGCCCGATCATGATGTGCTCGGTCACCGACGCGCTGTGGCGATGAAGCACTGGGTGCGGGCCCAGTTCTGTTCGCTGACAGGCGAACTCGCGGCCAGCGCGCCGATGACCGATCCGCAGGCACTCGCCGACCAGCTGATGCTGGTGATGGAAGGCGTCTACGCCACGACACAGGCGTTCGGCCCGACCGGCCCGGCCGATCAGGCCCGATCGCTGGTCGAGGCACTACTTCCTCGCGAGCCGGCCTGATCCGCCACCCGGGTGACACCACCGCTGTGCGCGCTCCCGCGCCACTGCTGCGGAAATACCTCGGCGACCGGCGCTATCTGCATCCCGCCCGCAGCGCCGAGTGATGGACGACGATCGAGCCGATACTGGTCGGAACCGGATCTGTGCTGGAAAAGGCGGTCAGGGCGTCGAATACGCACCGGCTCCGATGTCCTCGATGAGGGTCGGTCCGGTGGGCGTCCAGCCCAGCAACTCGCGCGTCGCGGCGCTGGTCGCCGGGCCGTCCATCGCGAAAAACCCGCCGATCCAACCGAAATGGCCCTGCAGGTCCTCGGGGGCGATAGCGGTGACGGGCAGGTCCAGTGCTCGGCCGATCGCCTCCGCGATCGCGCGGGTCGGCACGCCCTCTTCGGCGACGGCGTGCAAACGGGCTCCCGCCGGAGCCTTGCCGAGGCCGAGGGTGACCAGCCGAGCGGAGTCGGTTCGATGGACCGCGGCCCAACGGTTGGCGCCGTCGCCGGGGTAGCCGGAGACCCCGGTCCTGCGGGCGATCGCGGCGAGGATCGCGATGAAACCGTGGTCTCCGGCGCCGTGCACGGTGGGGGCGAAACGCACGCTCACGGCGTGCACGTCGCGGTCGACGAACCCGAGCGCCAAGTTCTCGCTGCCTCCGCGCGGCGAGTCGGGGCCATGGAACGGGGACGAGTCGGCCTCGGTCGCGGGCCTGCCCTGGCCGAGGGCGGCGACACCCGATGCGAGTAGGAAGGGGCGGCCGGTGCCTGCGAGGGCGTCGCCGATGGTCTGAACGGCGGCTCGTTCGGCCGCGTTGGAAGCGGCAGGGTCGGACCAATCGTGTTTGTTCGCGAGATGGATGACGGCGTCGGCGGCCTCGGCTCCGGAGCGGATGCTGGCGAGGTCGTCCAGGTCGCCGCGGCGGACCCGGGCGCCTTGTGCTTCGAGCGCCGCGGCGGATGCGTCGGACCTGGCCAGCCCGGTGACCTCATGGCCTTCGGCGAGCAGATCGGCGACCGCGGCGGAGCCGATCCATCCGGAGGCTCCGGTGACGAAAACATGCATGACGTGAACTCCTTTGTCCGCTCCGCCGCCGAGCGGAGAGCGATCCGTATGAGGTGATGTCTGTGACTGACGTCAGTCACAGACATCACCCTACGCCGCCATGTCAGCCGCTGTCATCACTACACTTGGCGGCATGGCACGTTGGGAACCGGGGGCACCGCAGCGGTTGCAACAGGCCGCGCTCGAACTGTTCGCCACCCGGGGCTTCGAACAGACCACCGCCATGGAGATCGCGCAATCCGCCGGCCTGACCGAACGCACGTTCTTCCGCCACTTCAGTGACAAGCGAGAGGTTCTCTTCCACGGGCAGCGCTTACTGGTCGAAGCGTTCCTCGCCGGCGTGGACGCGGCGCCCTCGGATGCGTCCGCGATGGACATCGTCGCCTCCGCACTGCGGTCGGCTGCGTCGTTCTTTCCCGACGAACGCCGATCCCATTCCCGCACTCGTCAATTCGTGATCGACCAGAACCCCGCGCTACAGGAACGGGAGCGGCACAAGCTCGCCGGCCTCGCCGAAACGATCGCCGAGGCTTTGCGCGCGCGAGGCATCGACGACCTTCCGGCGACGCTGGCGGCGGAGTCGGGCATCACCGTGTTCGCGATCGCTTTCGCGCAATGGATCCGGGAAGACGAGCATCGGTCGCTCGACGAGATCGCAGCCGAGGTATTCGGCGAGTTACTGATCCTCGCCGGAAGGGCGACAGTGCATCGTGCGGCGCCTGCCGATCGCGCCGACGGGGGATAGCGGGAGACTGTCGACGCTCGTGATCGCGTAGACGGGCGGAAGGCTCGGTGGCCGCGAGTAGTCGACCGACTCGGCATCTTCCCCTCTGGTGTCGTCCTTTTGCTCGCGGCGATTGACATACGCTCCATCCCGAAACTACCTTTGCGGACAAAGTTAATTGCCTTTGATTGCAAAGGTGTTGTCGATCGTCCCCGCGGCCCCGTCGGTCCGGCGGGGCCATTCGCTCAGGAGCAGATCATGTCGGATGAGACGCACGGCGCCGCGCACGTGACGCGCTGGATCCGCAACTCCGCGCACCCTCTCGCGACGGTCGACGCCGACGAGTCGCTCGCGGACCTGGCGGCGTTGGCCGACCGGGCCGACGGCACTGTCGTCGTCGGGGTCGGCGCAACCACCCGCGCGGGGCACGAACTATCCGCGACCGCGCACCGAATATTGCGATTTTTCGTGGAAACACAGGGATTCCGGGCACTCGCCCTGCTCGATGACGCATCCGTCGTCGCGGCCATGGACGACTACGCGCGGACGGGCGCCGGCGACGTGCGGACGATCCTGGCTGACGCGTGGGTGCCGTGGCGCACCGCCGAGACGCTCGCGGTGCTGGAGTGGGCGCGCGAGTTCAACAAGGCGCATCCGCACGACCCGGTACGCCTGTTCGGCCTGACTCCCGAGGCCGCCAAGCCCGCGCACTACGATCGGGTCACTCGGTTCGTCGAAACCGTTGCGCCGCAACGGATCGCGGAGCTGAAATCGCACTACGACCCGATTGTGACGGCCCATCGGCTGGGTGAGCACATCCAGCGCGCGAACGGCACCCATCCTGGGCGTCCGTTCTCCGGTCATGCCGAGGACGCATTGGCGCTGGTCGAATCGTTGCCGGGCGCCGCCGACGCGCCCGAGATCCTGGAGGCGGCTCGCCTCATCGTCCGATACCACCACAACAGCACCGCCTCGGGTCGCCGTGACTTCGCCGCCGAATCGGCCGATGCCGCTCGCCGCATCGTGGACTGGCACGATCGCACCGGGCACCGGATCGTCTACTGGGAAGGCGTGTCCAACACCGCCGTCGCCCGAGAACTCACCGTTGCCGCCATGGCACAACGGTTTCCGACTACGGGGTACCTGCTCCGTGACCACTTCGGAAGCGGTTACCTGTCGGTCGCGATCACCTTCCATCACGGCAATGCCCGGGCCGACCTGGCGGTGCCCGCGCCTCCGGCGGGCTTCGCCGACACCGTGCTCGACCAACCCGAACTCGGCAACTACCTGCTCGATCTGCGGGGCGCACCGGCGGGCGCGGTCCGGCAGTGGTTGCATCGACCCGCCGAACTCCGCCTCATCATCGGGACCTACAGCCCTGACCGCGACGCCGACCATCACATCTCCGGCGCCGGGCTGAGCGACTGGTTCGACGTCGTCGTTCATATCCGGACCATCACCCCGACACGCTCGCTTGCCGAACCGTGATCCGCATGCGCCTGCCGTCGTACTGCGTCTGCCTGCGATCTCTCGGTCGGCGGGCGGGCGGCCACCGACACGATCATGGCGGCGACCCGGGAACGGTTGCGCGACATCGACCGGCAAGTGCTGGACGGCCGCGGCTGGATCCTCACCCGGATGGTGTTCGAGGTCTGCGCCGCCTACGCAAGTACATCACCGCGGTGCCGCTCTCGATCGACGGCGGCGCCGCGCACTTCTGAACGCGCACCCTGGCACCTCCCGCCGCTATGCCTCGTCGACTCCACGGCATCGGCGCGACCATGAGAGGCCGAGTCGAGCTTCGCGGAGACCACGCCGAAGGCGCCGGCCGGACAGCCGATCAGCGCCTTCGCGCCACGCGGCCGAGAGGCAGGGGAACATTTCTCCTATAACCGGCGAGTCCGGCCGGTCGATAGTGAGGGCCCATTCACGAGAAAGGGCCACAGATGAGCGACGACGATCTGCACGACTTCGAGCGCGATACGTTCACCCACGACGGCAAGACCCGCACACTCTTCCGCCAAGGCGCCGGTCCCGCCGTGATCGTCATGGCGGAATTCCCGGGTATCTCTCCCGAGGTCTTCGATTTCGCGCGCCGCGTAGCGCGATTGGGGTGTACGGCAGTGGTGCCGCATCTGTACGGCAACCCCGGCCGCGACCCGAGCCCCGCCGCGCACGGCCTGGTCTCCGCGTTGGCGAACGTCGCGGGTCAGATCGGGCCCATCTGTATCAGCCGGGAGTTCGTGGTGCTGGCCACCGGCCGTACTTCGCCGGTCGTGCATTGGTTGCGGGCGCTGGCCGAACACGAGCACCGCCGGTGCGGCGGACCGGGAGTCGGCGCGGTCGGGATGTGCTTCACGGGTGGATTCGCCCTCGCCATGGCGGTCGACGACCGTCTGATCGCGCCCGTGCTGTCCCAGCCAGGACTGCCGCTGGGCTTCACCTCCCGGCAGAGATACTCCATCGACCTGTCGCCCGCCGACCTCGCCCGTGTCAAACAACGCTGCGACGAAGGGCTTTCGGTCATGGGACTCCGATTCTGCGGTGATCGGCGCTCCCCGGCCGAACGCTTCGACTTCCTGCGCGATCAGCTCGGCGAGGCGTTCATCGCCATCGAACTCGACGATGCCGACGCGAATCCCGACGCCGTACTCAACCCCCACTCGGTCCTGACCGAACACCTCATCGACGAACCGGGCCAGCCCACCCAGGCCGCACTGCACCGAGTGCTGGACTTCCTCGGCGGTCGACTTCTGGCGGATCACCAACCGATCGGCGAGGGCCCCTAGCGGCAGTGCGCGGCGGGCTCGGTGCGCTGCGCCCCGGCGAACTCCCGCGAACGCCACTCCTGCGGTGCACCACGGCGCACGCGCGTGCCGGGAATCACCGATCCGTCGGTTCCCGCGGCTTCGTCACGTCGTGCTCGTGGTCGGGGACGACCGTCCCGCGCCATCCGCCGATCAACCGCATGGTGTGGTAGATCACCAGCGCGGCCATCGCGCCGAGGGCGATGCCGCCGAAGTCGAGATCACCCAGCACCCAGGTGAAGTCGGCGATGCCGATGACCAGCGGGACGGCCGCGGTCAGCTGGTTGATCGGTTTGCCGAAGTCCACCCGGTTGCTCACCCAGATGTGCACGCCGAGGATCCCGACCAAGCCGTAGAGCGCGGTCGTCACACCACCGAGCACCCCGGCCGGGATGGCGGCGATCACCGCTCCCACCTTCGGTGACAGGCTGAGCGCGATCGCGGCGGCACCGGCGACCCAGTACGCGGCGGTCGAGTACACCTTGGTCGCGGCCATCACGCCGATGTTCTCCGCGTACGTGGTGGTCGCCGAGCCGCCCCCACTGCCGGCGAGCACGGTCGCCAGACCGTCGGCCGCCAGCGCGCGGCCCATACGCCGGTCGTAGTCGACACCGGTCATCGTGGTGATCGACTTGACGTGGCCGATGTTCTCGACCACGAGCACGAGGACCACGGGCAGGAACATCGGGATCACCGAGAGATGGAAGCTCGGCGCGTGGAAATCGGGCAGCCCCACCCAGGAGGCGTCACCGATCGCCGCGGTGTCGACCTCACCGCGCGCGAGCGCGAACAGATACCCGAGCACGACACTGGTGACGATCGCCAACCGGCCGAGCAACCCGCGGAAGAGCACGAGACACAGGACCAGCAGGACGAGCACGACCGTCGCGGTGATCGCGTCCTTCTCGTAGTTCGTCTTGGCGGTCGGCGCCAGATTGAGCCCGATGAGGGCGACGATGGTGCCGGTGACCACCGGGGGCATCAGCACCTCGATCCAGTGGCTGCCCGCGAAGTGCACCACCACGCCGATGACGACGAGCAGGGCGCCCACCAGCACGATCCCGCCGAGGGCGGCGCCCATTCCGCCGGAGGCGGTGGCCGCGAGGACCGGAGCGATGATCGCGAAGCTGGACCCCAGATAGCTCGGCAGCCGGTTTCCGGTGATCAGCAGGAACAGCAGGGTGCCCACTCCGGAGAAGAGCAGCGTCGCCGACGGCGGGAACCCGGTGAGGACCGGCACGAGAAAGGTGGCGCCGAACATCGCCACGACATGTTGCAACCCGATCCCGATCGTGCGCGGCCAGGTCAATCGCTCGTCGGGGGCGATCACGGCGCCGGTGGCGACCTGGGTCCACCGGAACCTCGATCCTGTTCGCGATTCGGGAGGCGTCATGGGAGCAGTCTGCGGCATCGTGGGCCGCCGAGCGGTAAGTAGTCGGCACCGCCACATGACGAACCCAGGGGAGAGGGGCAATCAGCTGGTCCGGCGTCCGCCATCAGTAGCCGGGTCGGCAGGCCACCGTCCGCGCCGAGCCGTTCAGCCACCTGCGTCACCTCCACCGCGAAGTTCGCGGGGAGCGAGGAGTAGTGGATCACGACGTCCCGGCCGACGACGGTGTCGGTCAGCGAGATCGTGGGCGTGGTGCGGCTCGGCGCGGCGTTCTGTGCTACCGCCGCGCCGAGGGAGGATGGGGCGGCTCCGCGGATCCCGCGGTGATCCCACTGATCTTGAACGTTCCCTGGACAGTGGTGCTTTCGACGATCACGCCGCTTCCGGTAGTGGTGACATCGCTGATTTCCAGTTCGCCTGCACGGACCGCGCGCAGCCGGACCCCGACCGCCTCGGTGGCCTCCGGAGCGTGCTGATGAACCAGGACCAGCAATTCGCGCGCCGCACTCAGCAGTTCCGCATCATCGCCCGCGCCCGCCCGCTGTAGTTGCCCGGCGAGCACCGCTCGGGTCTGTGCGGACGGTTGCTGCTCGACCACCGCTACATCCACTGTCCGGTAACGGCCGCCGATCAGTCCCTTCACTGCGCGATACGCGTCCGCGACCGCTTGTTTTGCGGTGTCTGTCAACCCCGCCGCCGCACCGGCGGCAACCGCCGCCGCGACCATGGTCACCGGCTCCACCCCAACCGCCCTCCCGTGTCCGCGGCCACCGACCGATGTGATCGAAGGCATGCACAACTCAACCAAGCGACAGCAGCCGAATCAAGTGCTGTGTTGTGCCGTGCGCCGCGCTGCCCGATAGTTCACTCATGGCGGAGAGACTCGCTCTGATTGTCGCGTCCGAGTGCGCGGCATTCCCCCGGCTGGGGTTCACCGGTGAGCTGGCCGCGGCGCTGTACACGGCTTTCACGACGGTCGGAGGTTGGCTGCCGATCGCGGACGGTCCCGTGCTCGACCCCACGGTCACCGAATTCAAGCGGTGCGTGAAGGCGGCTTTCCGGCAGGCGGACGAACTGAAGGCGACGCTGTTGATCGCCTTCATCGGTCACGGGTTCACCGCCAACGACGAGGACTTCTATCTGCTCGCCACCGATTCCGCACTGCCGCTGGATTCCGATTCCGGCTTCAACCTGGTCAATGTGGTCGCCGAGCAATTGGGCAATACGCGGGCGCTGGACGGGCTGATCGTCCTGGTCGACGCATGTGAGGCGGGGACAGGAGCGCTCGGAGCCGGCAACCGCTGGGTGCGGATGCTGGAAAAGACCGCAGGACGAATGGAATTGCTCGTCGCGTCGGACGACGGCAACGCCTACGACGGCTGTTTCAGCCGAACACTGCTGCGCACCTTCGGTACCGGCCTACCTGGCAGTGGAACGAACTTGCTGTGCGCCGACCTCACGCCGGAGCTGAACAGTGCGTGTCTACAGCAGACCGCACGGCATCTGTCGTTCAACGGCACTCGAGTGGACCGCGGCGACCAGGGGCTGTGGTTGGTGCCCAACCGCTCCCGGTTCCGAGACGCGGTGACCGACCGGGCCGCAGCGGGCTTGGTGGATCACCTCGTGCGCGGCGTCTCCCTGAC
This sequence comes from Nocardia araoensis NBRC 100135, assembly GCF_000308435.1. Lineage (GTDB taxonomy): Bacteria > Actinomycetota > Actinomycetes > Mycobacteriales > Mycobacteriaceae > Nocardia > Nocardia araoensis. Next base: position 89,735 of record NZ_BAFR01000351.1, read on the forward strand.
GGCGAACGTGCAGGAGACGCTCGCCGAGATCGTGGAAGCGAGCGGCGAACGGTTGCAGGTGTTGATCGGACCGGCCGGTGCCGGGAAGTCGACGCTGATGTCGCTGCTCATCCGGCCGGGACTGGTCGAGACGTTGGGTTCGCTGACCGCCGAGTTCATCACCGCGGCCGTCTTTCTGGACGTTACGAGCACCATCGAGTCGGTGCTGGTGGAACTGTGTGAGCAACTGGGCGCGCGATTCGGCTCGGAATTCGTGGCGGCGCGGCAGCAGGTACAGAAGGAGTTGACCGACCGGGAGCGGTTCAGCGCTTTCGAGATCGAGATCGTGCGGCCCTTGCATCTGATGCGAAAGGCGGGCAGACGCATCCGCGTCCTCATCGACGGTCTGGATCAGCCAGAGGAAGGCTGCCGCAGCAGTGTCGTCGCCGCCATCGCCACCTTGACCACCGACCGGCGATTGGGCCATGTGCGAGTGATCGTCGGCGTCCGGTCGGGCACGGATGTAGTCGATCATCCGGACCTCGCCCACGCCCGGCGGGTTCACCTGCGGTCACCCACCGCACGGGAGGTCTTGGCGGAGCTGGCGGCGGCCGAGGGCGGCATCCCCGATGGGCTCGATCGAACCCTGCACGAACTACCCGACGATGTACGCGGTGGATGGTTGATCCCGCGGTTGATCACCGAGATCGACCAGAGGAAGACGAGTCTCGACGGCGCGGACCTGAATGCTCTGGTGGCGCTTCGATTCCGCACCACACACCGCCGTCCGGTGCATGAAGACATCGCGCTGCCGGTCGGGGCTCTGCTGGCTGCGGTCGGTGTCGGACCCACCGCGCCGTTGCCGCTGATCTGCGCGGCCCTCCATCGCCTCGGATGGCCGGTGGCGTTGCCGCGACTGCGTGATGTGGTGGTCGATCTCGGTGTGCTCGTCGCACGCGGCCATCCCGGTCAGGACAGCGAGCGAGTCGGCTTGTCGCATACGGTGTTCACCGATTCGCTGCGGCAAATCGTCTGCGCGCATCGGCCGACCGCGCTATCGGACGCGCACAGCGCACTCGCCGCGGCGTTCGATACCGTGACCGGTCCGGATATCGACCTCTACGCGCACACGGCGGCGCCGCGGCACTATCTGGCCAGTGGGAACTCCGCTCGGGCCGTGGCATTCCTCGACGTGGCGGACGCCAGGCGGCGTCCGATCGACAACCGGGCCTCCTGGGCGAACTGGCTGGTGGCCTTCCGAGAGGCGCTGCCGCCGGACCACCCGGACTTGCTGACGGCCCGCGCCCGCCTCGCGCGCTGGACCGGCGAGGCCGGAGAGCCGTTCGCGGCGCGCGCGATGTTCGCCGGTCTCGTCGAGGATTGCACCGCCATGTTCGGTCGTGACCATCCGCTGACACTCCTGCCGCGCGTGCAACTCGCCAATTGGCACGTCCAGACCGGCGGCGCCGAGCGAGCGGTGACGATGCTCACCGAGCTGCTGGACTTGGAGCAGGACGAACGAGAGAAGCTGCGGATCCGCGCCGACTTGGGATTCAGTACCGGCCAGGCCGGTGACATCGTCGGTGCGCGCGATCAGTACACCGCTTTTCTCCCGGCGCTCGAACGCGTCCTCGGGGCGACGCATCCCGACGTGCTGCGCTCCCGGGACCAATACGCGCGGTGGATCGGTGAAGCCGGTGACCCGGAACGGGCGCGACGGCAGTTGGTCGAACTGGTGCCGATCTGTGCGGACGTGCTCGGGCCGGAGCACACCGACACCATGTGGGCCAAGGACAATCTCGCCAGGTGGACCGCGGCCTGCGGCGACCCCGGTGGCGCCGCACGTTTGTATGGTGAAGTGCTGGCGATGCGCGAGAAGGTGTCCGGCCTCGAGCATCCCTTCACGCTGATGACCAGGCGCAATCTCGCTCAGTTCCACGCCGGGCAAGGCGATTACGCCGCCGCGCTGGAACTCGGCGCCGATCTTCCCGAGATCTGGCGACGGCTCTACGGCCCCGATGATCAGGGAACGATCGACGCTACCCGGGATGTCGCCGAATGGGCAGCTCGGCAAGCCACCTGAACAGGTATTGACGATCGTCGAACGGCCGCCGACAATTTCAGTCAGCGAGACCGACTATTTCGCGGGGGGAGCGCCGTAATGACCGCAACTATTCGCCATGCCTTGATTCGGCTGGCAGTTTGCGTCGGCTTGGCCACCGGAACACTGGTCGCATCCATGCCGGCCGGACATGCCGATGGCGACAGGGTCTTCACCTGGAACCACGACATCAAAGTCGGCGATTGCACGATGTTCCATGGCGCGCGCTGGGTCTTGCACAACGATGGCATCGCCGAATTCAACGCGGTGGTCACCAGCGGTGACGACAACGACGCTTGGCTGATGCACGCCGCGCTGTTCGACGCGAATCACAAGTATCTCGGCAACATCATCAACGACAAGCCGCCCGGTGGCGATATCGGCAAGTTCGTCATCAACCTGCCCTCCTCCGCTGTTCAATACCACTGGGATATGGACAAGGATCACCACGACGAGAAGACCTATCCGCCGGAGGCGTTCGCGACCGTGGCCAGGATCGAGCTGCAGAACCACTGCTGAAATCGCGGACCGAACGGCCCGGGTGGGGGATGAACTCGCCCGAGTACTAGGCGTGCCGGTGGATTCGACGTGCCGCCCAGGCGTCGGTTCAGGTCGCCCACGTCGCCGCTTGCGCTGCCCCACTATCGCTGCAACCCGTGCGCGTGTCTGAACGCTGACGATGGCGAGGCGTGGAACGAAAGATGCGCGTCCGCGCTGCCCCGGCGATCTCGGCCCGTACGCCGCCCGCCGCGGTCGCCGGCCTCGGCCCGGCGAACGGTCGCGGCCGGGTTCGCCGCGCTTCAGCGCTCGAGTTTCCGAACCGCGTCCGGCCTGTTCTTCCCGGCCTCTGTGGCGACGGACTCGATCAATAATGACGAATTGCTCAGATTCTACTTGACTGACACTGCCCTCGTGAGTGACGATATCGTCAGATAGCGAAGAGGGAGCGGTCGATGAGTGGCCATCGCGACGTGCACGCCGGTCTGCGCGGCGAGCACGGGGCGTTGGCGGGTGAGCATCCGGGCCGGGCGCGTGATCCGGTGGTGAAAATGCTCGATCTCGCGCGTACCCGCTCCGGGAGCTGCGTGCGATCGTCGGCGCGCTGCGCGAGGACAACGAATATCTCCGCCGCCTCCGCGGCCTGTTGAAAGTAGCCAGATCATGAGTACCTCTGTCCTGCGAACCGCCGACGCCTGGTGGGTGCGGACACCTGCCGGTGCGGCTCGTATCGATACCGCGGCGACGACCACGCGTGAGCTGCTGTCGGACCCCGAGGCGATCGCGGCGGCCGCCATGAGCACGGACCTCGTCGCGGTGGAGAGCCTCGCGCTCGTGGCCCCGGTGACGGCTCCTTGCCGCGTGGTCGCGCAGATGACCAACTTCGTCTCCCATGTGAAGGACTCGGGCATGGACCCCGAGAACGTGCCGCTGACCTTCTTCCGCAAGTCCTCCGGCTCGATCAGCGGACCTTATGACGACGTGATCCGGCCCGCGCACGTGCATTTGCTCGACTACGAGGTCGAGATCGGACTGGTGTTCGGGCGGGAGATGCCGGTCGGCTCCCACATCGCCACCGAGAACGTCGCCGACTACATCGCGGGCCTGGTCGTCACGAACGATGTGTCCGCCCGCGACGTCCAATTGCCGAAAACCCAGTTCTACGAGGCGAAATCGTATCCGAGCTTCACTCCGGTCGGCCCCGCGCTGGTGCTGCTGGACGCCGACGAACTGAAGCGCTTCGCCGATCTGCGGCTGCGGCTGTGGGTCAACGGCGAGATCCGCCAGGACATGACGGTCGCGGACATGATCTATCCCCCGGTGGAGGCCATGCGGGCGCTCACCCGTTTCCAGCGCATGGACGCCGGGGATCTGCTGCTCACCGGAACGCCGGTCGGTACGGCCATCAGCGCTCCGCCGAAAGCGGTCGAGATCGTCGCATCCCTGCTGCCGCCCCGGATCAAGTGGAAGATGTTCTTCAAAGGCCAGTCGAAGAATCCGAGGTATCTGCAAGACGGTGACGTGATCGAGGCCGCGGTCGGCACCGGCGACGGCGCCATCGATCTGGGTCGCCAGCGCACGGTCGTGAGGTACGCGCGATGACCGACGACCTCGAGACACTGCCGGAACTCGCGGATCCCTGGTGGCCGCGCTATGCGGAGCCCGGTGACCTGGCCGGGATCGAATCCGTGCCGCTGGCCGAGCGGGGGCTGCCGGGATCGACCTACGGTCTGCTCGTGCGGGCGGCCGCGCTGTGGCCGGGCCGCACCGCGATCACCGTACTGCCCGACGCCGCGCGGTGGCGTGCACCCCTGCGGCGCAACTACTCCCAAGTGCTCGGCGACGTGCACCGGTACGCCAATCTGCTGCACGAGATCGGTGTGCGACGCACCGATGCCGTGGGGTTGATCGCGCCGAACTGCGCCCAGCTGATCCCGGCGCTGCTCGCCGCTCAACTGGCGGGAGTCGCGGCTCCGATCAATGGGAGTCTGGCCCGCGAGCACATCGCCGAACTGTTGAGCCGCTCCGGCGCGCGTGTCCTCATCGCCGCTGGGCCCGAACTGGCCGCCGACATCTGGGATGCCGTCCGGGAGTCGGCCGCCCAGGGATTACTGGACGCGCTGCTGGTGCTGCGGCCGACCGCCGCGCCGGATACACCACCGCAGCTGCCCGAAATCGGCGACGTCCGGATCGGCTATCTCGACGAACTCGCCGCCGGACAGGATTCTTCCCGCTTCACCGGCGAGCCGCCGACCGCCGAGGACCTGGCGGCGCTGTTCCACACCGGTGGCACCACCGGTGTGCCGAAGCTGGCGGCGCACACCCACGCCAACGAGATCGCCAACGCGTGGATGATCGCGGCGAATTCCCTGCTGGACGCGGATTCGGCGATCTTCGCGGCACTTCCGCTGTTCCACGTCAACGCTCTGGTCGTCACCTTGCTCGCGCCGCTGTTCAAGGGCCAGCCGGTGGTGTGGGCAGGACCGCTCGGATACCGGGACCTCGCACTGTACGCGGAGTTCTGGAACATGGTGGCGCACTACGAGATCGCGGTGATGAGCGCGGTGCCGACCGTCTACGCGGTGCTCGCGCAATGTCCGATCACCGCCGACATCTCCAGCCTGCGCTATGCGGTGGTCGGCGCTTCGCCGCTGCCGCAGGCGGTGCGGGACATCTTCCAGACGCACACGGGGGTCACGCTGGTCGAGGGCTACGGCCTCACCGAGGCCACGTGCGCGACGGCACGCAGCTTCGCGGACTTCGGACGGCCCGGTGCGGTGGGACAGCGCATGCCCTACCAGAAGGTCGCGGTGGTCCGTATCGCCGACGATGGAACGTGGGAGGAGTTGCCCGCCGGAGCGACCGGGATCCTGGTCGTCAGCGGCCCGACGGTGTTCGCCGGCTACGTCACCGGCCGTGATGAACACGGTCATGTAGTCGACGGACTCGGCACGATCGTCGACGGCCGGCTGAACACCGGCGATCTGGCCCATATCGATGACGACGGCTTCATCCACCTGCACGGCCGGATGAAGGATCTGATCATTCGCGGCGGTCACAATATCGACCCGGCCGCGATCGAGGACGCGTTGCTCGCCCATCCGCAGGTCGCCGCGGCCGGCGCGGTCGGCCGCCCGGACGTACACGCCGGTGAGGTACCGGTTGCCTACGTCGCTCTGGGAACCGGCGCGGACGTGCGGGAAGACGATCTGGTGGCGTGGGCGGGCGAGCGGGTACACGAACGTGCCGCAGCACCCAGAACGATCACCATCCTGGACGCGCTGCCGGTCACCGACGTCGGAAAGCCCTACAAACTGGGTTTGCGCGCCGACGCCACTCGGCGCGAACTCGTCGACGCCCTCGCGGAGATCGCGGGCATCAGGAGCATCACGGCCGCTGTCGAGGACGGTGCGATCGTCGCCTCCGTCGAACTCGAGCCGAGCGCCGACCAGCAGGCTGTCGAGGCGGTCCTCGGCCGCTACGCGATCGCCTGGCGCGTGGTGGTGGGGCGATGACCATGGCCTCGACCGTCCTCGCCGCGGTGGTCTCGACGGAGTTTCTTGCCTTCGGTGCCGCGAAGCTGATGGCCGCGGCCCCGATGCGCAAGCGCGCGGAGCACCTCGGGTATACCGTGACGGCCTATCGTGGCATCGGCGCCCTCGAGATCGCCGGGGCAGGTGGGGTGTTACTGGGGTCGGTGCATGCGTCGATCGGCGTGGGGGCGGGATCGGCGCTGGCATTGTTGATGTGCGGCGCCGTCGCCGCGCATGTCCGCAACGGTGACGGCGTGGCGGAGATCGCGCCCGCGGCGGTCACCGGCATGGCGGCCGTCGCCTACGCGGTCACAGTGTCCGGAGTTCTCCCATGAACTCGCCGATCGTTCCGGTCGTGCTCGTCGGAGCGGGCCCGGCCGGGCTCACCGCGGCGACGTTGCTCGCGCAGTACGGGATCGTTTCCTTGGTGCTGGAGCGGTGGGACGGCGTCTATCCGCAGCCACGAGCCGTTCATCTGGACGGAGAAATCCGCCGGATCGTAGGGCGTCTCGGCATCGGCGCCGAATTCGACGCCATTTCCCGGCCCGCGCTGGGTCTGCGCCTGATCGGTCCCGGTCGGCGGGTGCTGGCTCAATTCGATCGGGATCCGGCCGGTGATCGCAACGGTCACCCGGAGGCGAACCTGTTCGATCAACCGGAGCTGGAAGCCATTCTGCGCGCCAACCTCGATCGCTATCCGGCGGTGACGCTGCGTGGCGGCGCGGAAGTCACGGCTGTCGCCGAGGAGGCCGACTGCGTCCGAGTCGATTTCACCGACCGAGCCACGGGTCGAGCGGAATGTGTGCGCACGAGGTACGTGCTGGGATGCGACGGCGCCAACAGTCTCGTTCGCGGCGCGATCGGCGGGCACATGCTGGATCTGCGGTTCCAGCAACGCTGGCTGGTCGTCGACCTCGCTACGAATGCGGATCCGGGGCACTGGGACGGCGTACATCAGGTCTGTGATCCCGCACGCGCGGCCACCTACATGCGGATCGGAAACACGCGCTACCGCTGGGAATTCCGACTGCGGCCGGACGAAACCGCCGCCGATTATCACGACTTGGCCCGGTTGCGTCCGCTGCTCGCGCCTTGGATCGACGAAGGCGACTTCGAAGGTCTCGAGTTGTTGCGCGTCGCCGAGTACACCTTCCGGGCCCAGCTCGCCGAGCGCTGGCGCGACGGGCGGGTGTTCCTGCTCGGCGACGCCGCCCACCTCACGCCGCCGTTCATCGGCCAGGGGATGGGCGCGGGTTTACGTGACGCCGCGAATCTGACCTGGAAGCTCGCCGGGGTCCTGCGCGGCGAACTACCGGCCAGCGTGCTCGAAACCTACGAGGTCGAGCGAAAACCGCACGCGCGGACGATGATCCGGCTGGCCAAACTCACCGGAACGACCATGACCGACGGCGGCGAGCTCGGCAACCGCATGCGCGGTCTGCTCGCGCCGCGCTTGCATCGCCTGCCCGGACTCACCCGCATGATCACCAGCGGCGAATCGCCGCGGCTGCGCCGCTCCGAACTCGTAGTTGCCCCGCTGCTACGCCGGGGGCCGGCCGGTCGGTTGGTCCCGAACGACCGGCTTGCCGACGGGAGGCGACTCGACGATCTGATCGGGGGCCGGTTCGCGATCATCACCGCGATCGAGCCCGCTCCGCAGGACCGGAGGCGGATCGAACAACGCGGCGGCGTGGTGATCGCCGCGGCACCGGGGACGGACCTGTACCGCTGGCTGCGCCGCGCACACGTATCCGCCGCCCTCATCCGGCCGGACGGCGCCGTGCACAGCTGCGGACGAGACCTGTCGGCCCTGTGCGCCGTTCTGCCGCGGTTCGCGCCGAGCGTCCGAGTCACAGAGGCGAACTGAATTTCCGGTCGACCGCTCGCCGCCTATGAAGCCCGTCCGCCGTCGACGGCACCGGTGGTGCCGTTGCCGAGCAGCGTGAAGCCGGTGCCGCTCAGCAGGCGATCGTCCAGCAGGTTTCGGGTGTCGACGATCACGGCTCGGTCGACGTGGGAAGCGAGTTTCGCCCAGTCGAGGGAACGGAATTCGGGCCACTCGGTGAGGATCACCAGCGCGCCCGCGTCCTTCGCCACCAGATAGGGGTCGTCCACCACGCGGATGCCGTCGAGGCCGGGGGTGCCCGATGGGACACACGGGTCGTAAGCGGTGACGATGGCGTGGTGCCGGGAAAGTTGCCGGGCGACCGCGACGGCGGGGGAGTCGCGCAGGTCGCCGGTTCCGGCTTTGAACGCGAGGCCGAGTACGCCGATCCGGGTCCCGGCCAGCGAGCCGTCCACCGCATCGGTGACCGCGCGGCGGATCTTGCGCAGCACCATCGCCTGCTGACGGGCGTTGGCGTGCAAGGCATCGCGGACCATGGCGAAGTCCACACCCCATGCCTCCGCGGCACGCAGCAGCGCCCGCGTGTCCTTCGGCAGGCACGAGCCGCCCCAGCCGGGTCCGGGAGCGAGGAAGGCGGGGCCGATCCGGTCGTCCATGCCCATCGCGCCGGTGACCTTGGTGATGTCGGCGCCGACTCGTTCGCACAGTTCGGCCAGCGTGTTGACGAACGAGAGCTTCACCGCGAGAAACGCGTTGCTGGCGTACTTCGCCAGTTCGGCGCTGGCCGAGTCGGAGCGCAGCACCGGTGCGCCCGTCGCGGCGTAGAGCGCCGCGACACGGTCGGCCGACTCCCGATCCCGCTCGGCCAAACCGAGGACTACGCGGTCGGGGTGCAGGAAATCCTCGACCGCGTGGCCCTCCCGGAGGAATTCGGGGTTGCTGACCACGGCGGTGCTCGCGAGGCCGGGCAGGGCGGGAATCCGCGCCGCCGTCCCCACCGGGACGGTGGATTTGGTGACGAGCACGCAGTCCGGCGGCAGGACGGTGGCCAACGTCTCCAGCGCCTCCTCCAGGACGCCGAGGTCGGCCGTGCCGCCGGTGCCCATGGGCGTGGGCAGGCACAACAGGACCACTTCGCATTCGTGCAGCGCCCCCGGGTCCGACGTGAAGACGAGCCGATTCTCCTCGAGCCCCTCTCGAACCAGTTCCGGCAAGCCGGGCTCGACGATCGCGACCGAACCCGCGCGCAGTGCCGCCACCTTGGCCTCGTCGTTGTCGACGCAGATCACGTGGTGTCCCAAGTGGGCGAGGCACGCGGCGCTGGTCAGCCCCACATAACCGGCGCCGACCACACCGACGCGACTACCCATGGCGGACCCGCTGCCCGAGCAACCCTGCCGCGGCCGTGAGTACATGCTCGGGCCGCACCATGAGCAGGCCGGGATCCGGATGAACGGCGTGCGGATCGCCGACGGTCCCGGCCCACAGGGCGACGTGGTGTTCCGCGTCAGCCGGCGGCCCCCAACGGTCCGGCGGCATGGGCCCGAACAGCACTACCGACGGCGTGCCGAACGCGGTGGCGAGATGCCCGACGCCGGTGTCGCCGCACACCACCAGGGCCGCGTCGGCCACCAGCGCGGCGAGTTCGGTGAGATCGGTGCGCCCCGCGTACACCGCCGCGGGCGGCAGCCCCGCCTTCTCGGCGACGGCGTTCGCCAAACGCGTTTCGTCTCGGCTTCCCGTGATCACCACGCGATGACCGTCCGCGACGAGTTCGCGCGCCACCCGCGCGAAACGTTCGGACGGCCAGCGACGCGCGGGATAGGCCGCGCCGGGATGGATCACGACCGCATGCGTCTCGGGGGCGGTCCGCAGTGGAGCAGGCAGCAGCAGTGCGGTCGGGTCGGCGTCGATCCGTCCGTACTCCAGCAGGCGGCACCAGCGATCCACCTCGTGCACGTCGTCACGCCACTCGGGGCCCGGTAGATCGGGGAAGTCCGGATGGTGATGGGTCAGCAACGCGTCCGGACGTGCCGCCAGCAGGTCACGGATACTCTCCGTCCCCTTGCCGTGCAGGTTGACCGCGAGTCTCGGTGGCGCCGCACGCCAGCGAAGCGCACCCAGTCCCGCGGTCGGCAGCAGTTCGTCGACGGCGTCGATCAGGTCGACGAGCTCGCGCAGCGCTTGTGGCGCGGCGAGCACCACCCGATCGTCGGGGTAGGCGCTTCTGATCCCGCGCAAGGCGGGCACGATGGTCAGCAGGTCGCCGAGCCCGAGTGCCCGCAGCACCAGAATCGTGCGCGTCAGGGCCACGATCCCTCTTCCGAGGCGCACACGACCATCTCCCTGACCTCGCAGCCGGGCGGCTGCCGGAGCGCGAAGACCACCGCGTGGGCGACGTCCTGGGGCTGGTTCAATTTCGCGTCGGGTGGCGGCTTGTACCGCTCGTCGCGGTCGTCGAAGAACGCCGTGTGCATCCCGCCCGGGATCAGCAGGGTCACCCCGACGCTGCCCGCCGTCTCGGCGGCGAGCGCCCTGGTGAAGCCCACGACGCCGAACTTCGAAGCGCAATAGGCGGTCGCATGACCGACCGCCTTGATGCCCAGAGTGGAAGCGCACGTCACGACCGTTCCCCTGCTCTCTCGCAGGGCGGGCAGGGCGGCGCGAACCACGGCGGCCGTGCCGAACAGATTGACCTGGACGACGTATTCCCACTTCTTCGTGGGCACTTCGTCCAGTGGGCCGCACGCGTCGGTCCCCGCCGCGGTGAACACGCCGTCGATCCGGCCGCCGGTGCGCTCGATGATCTCGTGCACGGCCTGCTCGGCGGCGACGGTATCCGCGAGATCGGCACGCACGAAATCGACGGGCGTCTCGGGCTCCACCCGGTCGATCACATAGGGGCGGCCACCGTTCGCGCGGACAGCGGCGGCGACCGCCGCGCCGAGCCCGGAAGCGCCACCGGTGATCAGGACATTGCCGAGGGTTCGCATCGCGCTCCTTCGCTCTCGGGTCAGCCGCCGGCCTGGCTCGCGGCGACCAGTTGTGTTGTCGAGTAACCGGGAACAGTGGGAATCAAGGCGATTTCGCCGCCGTAACCGCGCACGACCGCGGCTTCGGGAAGGTCGACGCCGGAGTAGTCGCCGCCCTTGACCCAGACATCGGGGCGAAGGCGGTCCAGCAGTGCGCTCGGTGAGGATTCGTCGAACTCGACGACGGCGTCCACCGAGGACAGTTCGGCGAGCAGCCGGGCACGGTCACGCGCGGTGACGATCGGACGGCGCGGCCCTTTCAGGCGCCGCACCGAGGCATCGGAATTGAGGCAGACCACCAGAGCGTCGCCCATGGCGCGAGCCTGGCGCAGCAAGCTGACATGGCCGGGGTGCAGCAGATCGAAACAGCCACCGGTGGCGACGAGCCTGCCGCCGCGCGCTTTGATCCGCGCCGCCACCTCGAATGCCGACTCGTTCGTCTCGGTCGTGCCCGCGGTGGCCGTGCTGTCGCACGTGGACAAGGTGGCCGCGCCGCCCGCCGCGACGAACCTGGCCGCCGCGTCGACGGCGTGCGTCACGGCGTCGGCCACCGTGGAGCCGTCGAACAGCGCGGCGGTCGCGGCCGAGGCGAATCGGTCGCCCGCGCCGCAGGTGTCGGAACCGAAACGGCCGGCGAGGCGGATTTCGGCGGGTACCGGAACCACGGTGAGCCGCTTCCCATTGGCCAGGACCGCCCCACCCGGACCGGTGGTGACCGCGACGGAATCCGCGGCCCACTCGTCTCGGAGCACCTTCGCCAGCTCGTCCGGTTCGACGTATCCCGGCGCGAACTGACGGGCCTCTTTAAGGTTCGGCGAGACCAACTGCGCCCCCGGCGTCGGCGCGGGTCCACGCGGGTGCGGATCCCACACCACCGGAACCGAACGGGCCAGCTCGGTCAGCAGGCTCCGGATCCGCGGATGCGCGGCGACACCTCGGCCGTAGTCCGCGACGAGAATCGCGCCGGCCGCCCGCAGCGTCCTGGTGACCGAAGCGCTCACCGAGCCGCCGTCCGCGGTGCCGTCGCCGGTGTCCAGTCGCACCAGCGACTGGCCCGCGGCGCGGACGCGGGTCTTCCGTATCGTCTTGCCGCGCAGTGCGATCGGAACGACTCGAACATGCTGCTCGAGGAGCCGGGCGAGGGTGCGGCCGTCGTGGTCGTCGGCGGTCGCCGTGATGAGCGCGACCTCGGCGACCGACTGCGCGGCCAGCGCGGCGGCCAGCCCCGCGCCGCCCGGCCGCATCCACTGGCGCTCCACGTCGACGACGGGCACGGGCGCTTCGGGCGACAATCGCTCCGCGACGCCTTCGATGTCGACGTCCAGGATGCTGTCGCCGACCACGACCAACGGCTTCATGTCGGTACCCCCAGCGCGTCGTCGAGCGCCGAACACAGAGCGTGCACCAAGACCAGGTGCACCTCCTGCACAGTGGCCGTGGTGGGCGCGTCCACGGCGACGGCGTCGTCGCACAACGCCGCCAGCGGATTGGGCGCGGGTCCGGTCATGGCCCAGGTGGTGACGCCGATGTCGTGCGCCGCTTTCGCCGCGGCCACGACGTTCTGGCTGGTACCGCTGGTGGACAACACGATGAGGATGTCGTCGGGCCTGCCGTGCGCGCGGACCTGACGCGCGAACAGTTCGGTTTCGCCGTAGTCGTTGATGATCGCGGTGCCCGCCGAGGTGTCGGCGTGCAGGGCGATCGCCGAGAACGGACGGCGCTCGTTGCGGAAGCGGCCGACCAGCTCACCGGTGAGGTGCTGGGCTTCGGCGGCGCTGCCGCCGTTGCCGCAGGCGAGCAATCGCCCGCCGTTGTCGAGCACGACCGCGAGTTGCCGTCCCCATCTGCGGATATCGGGTGCGAAGCAACTGGTGCGGTCCAGCGCCGCATGCAACGCCGCGAAATGTTCCTCGATCACCGCGCACCTCCTGTCCGCAGACGCGCACGCCTGCCCGCACCCAGTTCCTCCGCCACGGTGACGACCTGCTCGGGGGTGATCGAGTCGAGGCAAGGGTGCCCCGCTACCGGGCAGACCCGGGCTCTGCTGCCGCGGCACGGCGCGCGTTGGTCACCCAGCATGGCCACCGGCACGCCGTAGGGCGCCCACCGCTCGGCGGGCACGACCGGTGCGAACAGCGAGACCACCGGTGTACCGACGGCGGCGGCGAGGTGCGCCGGGCCGGTGTTGGGCGCCACCACGACGCTCGCGTCGCGGAGCACCGCGGCCAGTTCGGGCAGGGTGGTGGCTCCGCCGAGATCGATGCCGTGCCTGCCTGCGACGGCTCCGGTGAGCGGCCGGTCGGCGGGAGCGCCGGTCACGATCACCCGGTGACCGGCGCCGGTCAGCGCGGCGACAATGGCCGCGGAGCGGTACGAGGAGGGCTGCCGCGCCGGTACCGACGCGGCCGGATGCATGACCACGTAACCCGGTTCGCCGGTGAGCCCACCGACCTTCGGCAACGGCTGCCGCACGGCGAGTTTCCCGTCGTCACCTGGCGGCAGCCGGAAACCGGCCGCCTCGGCGAGCGACAGCGCGCGTTCGGCTTCGGGCGGATCGCCCTCCACGCGATGGCGCAGATCCAGCAGTGAACCGGGGTAGTCCTCCGAGATCGCGCCGATCCACGGGACACCGGCCATCCGCAGCAGCAGCGCCAGCGGCAGCGGCGACTGGTGGAAGGACGTGAGGATCAACGCCAGATCCACCTCGAGCGCGCGGATCCGATCGAGGAAGGCGTCGACGCCCGCCGACGTGACCGCGGGCGGCTCCAGGTCGATCCACGGCGCCCGCCAGGTGACGACCTGGTCCACGCCCGGCAGGAGGTCGGCGGCGGCGCGGCCGCGCGGCCCGGCCAGCAGCGTCACCGAATCGACGTGCGCGGCCACCGCCCGCACGCACGGCCCCGCCAGCAGCACATCGCCGAAATTGTCCATGCGTGCCACCAGCGCCCGGCCGCTCATGGCACACCCGCCATCGCCAGCCGCACGGCTTCGGCCACATCCCGCGCCACGGTCGCTTCGCGACGGGCGCGGTCCACCTCGTCGGGGAGCGTTCGCGCCGTCGGCACCAGGATCGCGCGTGCGCCCGCGGATCGCGCGGCGGCGACGTCGGCGCCGGTGTCGCCGATGACCACGCACCTGGCGATGTCGACGCCGAGGTCCGCGGCGGCCTGCCGGATCAGGCCCGGCCGGGGTTTGCGGCACCCGCAGCCGTCGTCTTCGCCGTGCACACACACCTGCCACGTCGCGAACGGTCCGAGCAGATCCTCGACCCGGGAGTTGACCGCGGCCAGCTGTTCGCGGCTGATCAATCCGCGCGCCACGCCGGACTGGTTGCTCACGATGCCGACCTGGATGCCTGCGGCGCGCACCCTCCGGAGCGCGTCGACGGCTCCCGGCACCGGCTGGACCCTGCTGGGGTCGGCGAGGTAGGGGACATCGATGATGAGGGTGTCGTCGCGGTCGAACAGCACGGCCAGCGGCGAGGTGTGGGTCGCGTTCCGGTGGCGCAGTTCGCCGCGCAGGCGGTGCCAGCACGCGGCAGGCGGGATCAGCGCACTGCTCAGCGTCATCCGGCCGATCTCGCCGGGTGTGCGTGGTCCCGGTGCGATCCGGCGCGCGGCGAATTCGCCGGTCAGCGCCGTCCAGGCCGCCGCAGACGCGAGAGCGGGGCGGGTACGGCCCGCGATGCCGAACGCCATGGCCGCCGCGCCCGCGGCCGTGGTGAGGGCGTGGCGGCGCAGCAGCCCGGCCTCTTCGCCGATCCGCTGACGCCATCCCGCGCCGTATTTCCGCCGGAGCAAGGCGTTGTCGGCGTTGCCGCGTTGTGCTCGGACGCTGGCCATGGGGCCCGATTCACGCAGTGGGTGGCGAGTGACACGTTGTCCGGCCGCGATCGAGTAACCCGCGAGGCAGACCCGGAGTGCCAGATCGGCGTCCTCGCGAAACGCCCGGGGGAAGCGTTCGTCGAAGCCGCCCACCGCGATCAGCGCGGACCGGCGGTAGGCCATGTCGGCCGTGATCCACCGCGCCGTGGCGAGCCGTGCGATCCCGCGTTCGGCGTCGGTCGGCCTGCGGTGCTTCGGCAGCGGAACCTCGATGCGGGCCGTGGAAGCCGCCGTGTCGTCGTCGAGACCGCGCAGGTCCTCGGCCAAGCGGGCGGGCCAATCCGGCGCGGTGAGCACATCGTCGTCGAGGAAAGCGATCCACGTGCCGGACGCGTGCCGCCATCCCGCGTTCCTCGCCGCGGCGGGGCCGCGTCCACCCGAGCGAATGACCTCCACCGCAGACACCGTCGCGGGTAGTGGTAGGTCCCCGACTCGGGGCCGATCGTCCACCACGATGATCTCCCGTGGCTTCGGACCCGAGGCGGTGTCCAGCGACGCGAGCAGCGCTCGAAGACTGTCCCGGCCCATGGTCGGGATCACGATGCTGTAGTCCACGGTGTGGCCGTTCATGGGCGGCGGACCACGAAGGAGCCGATGGCGAGCAGGTCGACGGGTGCGGAGCCGAAGCATTCGAGGGCGTCGCGCGGCGAATCGACCATGGGCCTGCCCGCCGTGTTCAGGCTCGTGTTGATCACCACCGGCAGCCCCGTTCGCCGCTCGAACTCCGCCAGCATCCGTGCCAGGACCGGCTTGTCCGCGGGATCGACGGTCTGCACGCGGGCCGTGCCGTCGACATGTGTCACAGCGGGGATCCGCTCCCGCCACCGCGGCGCGACGTCGTGCACGAACAGCATGTACGGGCTGGGCAACGGCCCGCGTCCGAAGATCTCGGACGCCCGGTCGGCGAGCACCATCGGCGCGAGCGGCCGGAACTGTTCGCGTCCCTTCACATCGTTGAGGCGTTCGAGATTCGCCGAGCGGCCGGGGTGCGCGAGCAGCGAACGATGGCCGAGTGCGCGGGGGCCGAATTCGGCCCGGCCTTGAAACCACGCCACCACTCGGTCTTCCGCGAGCGCCTGCGCCACCTCCGCCGCGATGTCGTCGGATTTCGTGTACCGGACCTTGGCGGTACGCAACACGGTTTCCAACTCGGCGTCGGTCCATTCGCGGCCCAGGTCGGCGCCCCGCATCGGGGTGATCCGCTCGCCGAACTCGGCCGCCAATTGCAGGGCGGCGCCCAGCGCGGTGCCCGCGTCGCCCGCCGCCGGTTGGACCCAGATCCGCTCGTAGGGGCCTTCGGCGTGCAGGCGGCTGTTGGCCACGCAGTTCAGCGCGATGCCACCGGCCAGCGTCAGGGTCCGCTGCCCGGTCTGGCGATGCAGCCAGGAGGTCAACTCCAGCAACACGTCCTCGAGTCGTCGCTGGACGCTCGCGGCCAGGTCGGCGTGGTCGCGGCCGAACTCACCGCCGGTGCCCGCGGGCGCGAAGTCCGACCAGTGCACCGGCTCGGTGCGGAAACCGCCGTCACCGGTGGAATACACCAGTTCGCGGAAGCGATCGAGGAATCGGGGCGTGCCGTAGGAGGCGAGGGCCATGACCTTGTATTCGTCACTGGACCGGGCGAATCCGAGATGCTCGGTGAGGTCCTCGTACATCAGTCCGAGGGAGTGCGGCAGTTGCTGTGCCGCCAGCTCCACGAACTTGCCGTCTCGGTATTCCCCGGCGAGATAGGACTGGCTCTCGCCGCGTCCGTCGGCCACCAGCACCGCGCAGTCGCCCGCGGGGGCCGCGAGGGCCGCCGACGCGGCATGCGCCAGGTGATGGCGCACGAAACGCACGATGGCGGGATCGAGTCCGGGCAACGCGGCAGAGAGGAAGGCGGGCGCTCGGAACGCGTAATCCGTTCTGGTCGCCTCGCTTTTCCGATCGAGACCGCCGAGCGAATGATCGACCAGTGCCGGGTCGTAGGAGTAGCCCACCGCGTCGAGCTGATCGGGGCGTAACCCCGCGCGCTGCAGACACCACGCGGCCGCTTGTTCGGGCAGTTCCCACGCCGAGAACGGCACCGGGCGCTTGCCGTGCTTGCGACGGGTGAACCGCTCCTCCTCGGCGGCCGCGACGATCTCCCCGTCGACGATCAGAGCCGCAGCAGGATCATGAAATACCGCGTTGATTCCGAGAATGCGCACGGGCCGCCTTTCTGTTCGAGACGCGGTTCGAGACGCGCGGGACATGTCGGATCGCCCGCTGGTATACAAGGGGGGCGCTACCCGCTGAAGTCCCGGCTAAACCGATCGGCCCGTCCGGCGCCGCTCAGCGCACGGACTCTTCGGCCGACTCGGCAGTGTGCCCGGCGAACCAGTCGATCGTGCGGCGCAGTCCCTCCTCCCTGCCGACAAGTGGCCACCAGCCCAATTCACGTCGGGCCAGCGAGATGTCCGGGCAGCGCCGCTGCGGATCGTCGATCGCGCTGTCGACATACGTCAGGATGGAACGGCTGCCGATCGCCGATCGGATCTCCTCGGCGAGGCGGCGCACGGAGATCTCGTGCGGATTGCCGATGTTGACCGGCCCGGGATGGTCGGTCGACGCCAGCGCGAGCAGGCCGCGGACGGTGTCTTCGACATAGCACAGCGAGCGGGTCTGCTCGCCGGTTCCCGCGATGGTGAGCGGTGCGTCCGACAGCGCTTGCGCGATGAAGGTGGGCACCATCCGGCCGTCGTCGGTACGCATGCGGGGACCATAGGTGTTGAAGATCCGGGCGATTCCGGTGTTCGCGCCACGCTCCCGGCGAAACGCCATGGTGAAAGCTTCGGCATACCGCTTCGCCTCGTCGTAGACGCTGCGCGGGCCGACCGGATTGACATGACCCCAGTAGTGCTCGGGCTGCGGGTGGACACCCGGATCGCCGTAGACCTCGCTGGTCGACGCGAGCACGAAACGCGCCCCGCTCCGCTCGGCCAGGTCGAGGGCGTTGGCGGTGCCGAGGGAGCCCGCTCGCAACGTTTCGATCGGCAGGCGCAGGTAATCCGGTGGCGACGCGGCCGACGCGAGATGGAAGACGACGTCGAAAAAGCCCAAGGTGGGCAACGGCTCGGTGACGTCGTGCTGGATGAGATCGAATTCGGGCTGATCCAGCAGCCGGGCGACATTGTCCGGCGTGGAGGTGGCGAAGTTGTCGAGCGCGACCACGACGGTGCCCGCGTCGAGCAACTGCTCACACAGGTGTGATCCGACGAAGCCGCATCCGCCGGTGACCAATGCACGTTCGCAGGGTTCGGACATGTCGTCGCCTACCCGCGACCGCTCGCGACACCGTGATCCGTCGATCCGGGGGAAAGCTTGCCGTCGTCTGCCGTGCGGTCGAGCGAACGACCATCGGTGGGCGACTTTCCGTTGCGTGCGCCGGCGCGCGCGATCACACGGCGGTACGCGTGCAGGGTCTCCGTGGCGATCCGATCCCACGAATAGCGCGTCTCGACACGCTCGCGCCCGGCGCGACCGTAGTCCTCCATGCGCCCGGAGGTGGTGAGCAGATCGCCGACCGCCTCGGCCAGTTCCGCGGGCTCGCGCGGCGGGACCAGCCTGCCGGTCACACCGTCGACGACGGTATCGATGAGGCCGCCGACCGCGGTGGCCACCACGGGAACGCCGCATGCCATCGCTTCCAGCGGCGTCATCCCGAACGGTTCGTACCACGGCGTGCACACGGCCACGTCCGCCGACCGCAGGAGGGGAGCCACCCGGGTCCTCGGTACCCGGCCCAGCATGCGCAGCCGGTCCCGCACGCCGAGATCGTCCGCCAGCGCCAGCAGTCGCTTGCCCTCCGGGTCATCGGCGAGTTCGGCATCGTCCGGGCCGCCGACCAGCACCAGTTCGGTGTCGCGCAGGCTGGTGAGCGCGGTGATCGCGGTGTCGAAACCTTTACGGGGCACCAACCGGCCGACGCTGATCATCCGGTACGCGGCGGACTTCGGTTCGGCCGGTCCGTCGGGTGTGAACTGCTCGAGGTCGACGCCGCACGGGATCACCGAGGTCCGCGACCGGGGCACGCCCATCCTGGCCAGTTCGAACACCTCGTCGGTGCAGGTGGCGATGATGCGGTCGGTCTGCTGGGCGATCATCCGCTCGAGACGTATTCGGTCGGCGGGACTGGTGTCGTTCGCGCCTTGGTGGCGGCGCTTCACCACCCCCAGCGCGTGAAACGTCTGTACCACCGGAATGCCGGCGGTCCGTGCCCCCGACAGGGCGGCGAGCCCGGACATCCAGAAGTGCGCGTGCGCGACGTCCGGCCGCAGGTCGCGCCAGTGCTCGCGCAGGAAGACGCCGAATTCCACCATGTGCGGCAGCAACTCGTCCTTCGGCAGGGGACGGGCAGGACCGGCCGGGACGTGGACCACGCGGTAACCCTGTTCGGCGGTGACCGTGTGCGGCGCGTCCGCCTCCTCCCGGCGCGTGTAGACGGTGACCTCGTGCCCCTGCCTGCACAGGGCCGCGGACAGTTCGGCGACATGAACGTTCTGCCCACCGGCATCGACACCGCCCAGCACGGCGAGCGGGCTGGCGTGTTCGGACACCATCGCGATCTTCATGATTCCGCCTTCTCTCTCCGGGACACTGCCTTCATTCGGTGACCTCGGCGAGCAGGGCATCCCACCGGCGCAGGAAGACCTCGAGGCCGTAGTGCTCCAGCGCGAACTGCCGGCCCGATTTGCCCGCGAGTGCGGCGAGATCGGGTTCGTGGAGGAATTCGTGGAACTTCGCGGTGAGCTCCGCGATATCGGTGGAGACGGCACCGGCTTCCGGCGGTACCGCCATGACGGCCTCGGTGGTGGCGAGGGCGACCACCGGCATGGCCAGGTGCATGGCTTCGAGCAGGGACAATCCGAGCGAGGTCCATCTGGCGGTGTGCAGATACACCCTTCGGCGCGCCATTTCCGGATGCAGTGCCGACTGCCGCAAGTCACCGATGCCGCGGATCGGGTGTCCGGCCGATCTGTTCGCCGTGTAGTCGCCGGCTCCGATGCCGTACACGTCGATCGGTCCGGCCATCGCGAAGTCGGGCAACAGATCGCTTCCGGTGATCCTTCCGCGCCGCACCGGTTCGTTGATCAGCGCGACGCCGTGCGGCAGTTCACCGGTGTAGAGCGCGCCGGGGTCGACGATTCCGTGTGGCACCACCCGGGTGGGCGCGCGTCCGCTGTCCCACATCACATCGTTGAAGTGCGTGACGTGCACGATCGGGATGTCGGCGCGATCGGCCAGCGGATGCCTGGTGGTGGCGGCGCTGGGGCGCGGCGCGTTGTGCTCGACGTAGACCGCGGGAATATCGGTCCCGGGACGACGACCCAGCCAGCGCTCGATCAGCTCGATTTCCTCGGGGCGCTGGAGCACGACCACGTCCGGCTGGGTTTCGCGCAGGTGATCCGCGGGCACCTCCGCGGCGGACGGCCAGTCGCGGCCACACCGGCCACGGCCCCACGGTCCGCCGCCTTCCACCACGGGCAGCAGATAACGGTGCCGCCCTTGGACGAACGACGTCGTCCATGAGCCGTGCACGTGCCACAGCAGCACCGTGAGCCGCTCGATCTTTTCGGCCATGCCGGTAGCTCTTGCCTATTGCCGCAGGATCAAACCTGGTAGGCGCGTTCATGTAGCGAACCCTTGGCTATCGTCGAACGGTTTGAACCGTGGTTGCCAGGCAATGGCCGCGATATGAGCGCACCCAATGCTGCCCCGTCGGCCTCTGAACTCCGTGCGACCGAAACGATCGAGATTCTCGATCCCGCCAGCGGCGCGACCGTCGGCAAGATGCCCATGACCGGTAGCGCGGAGATCGATAGGCAAGTGGGACTGGCTAATCGCGCGCAATCGACATGGGCGCGAACTCCGGCGGCCGAGCGGGCGGCCGCGCTCCGCGCCGGTGCCGCGTCGCTGCGCGAGCGCGCCGATGAACTGGCCGAACTCAACCGGCTCGAAACCGGACGTCCACGGTCGGAGAGCAAGGAGGGGGTGCTGGCCGGTGTCGCGACGCTGGAGCAGTACGCCGAACTGGGCCCGCTGCACCGAGGCAGAAGCCTGCAAGGAGCTTTCGAGGCGACCGACCTCATGGTGTGGGAACCCCGGGGCGTCGTCGTCGCCCTGACGCCGTGGAACGACCCCGTCGCGGTGTCCTGCGGTTTGCTCGGCGCGGCGCTGGTCACCGGAAACACGGTCGTGTACAAGCCGAGTGAACGCGCACCGCATACCGGTGCGCTGCTCGGCGAGCTGCTGGCCCGCGCGCTTCCGGAGGGAGTCCTGCAGACGGTGCAAGGCGACGGCCGGGTCGGCGCGCTGCTGGCCGGACGGCTCGACGTCGACGTCGTCGCGCATGTCGGCAGCACGGCCACGGGACGGTCGATCGCGCGCAGCGTCGCGAACACGGGCGCGAAGGCACTACTGGAGAACGGCGGCAACGACGGGCTCATCGTCGACGCCGGGGTGGATCCTGTCTGGGCGGCCGGACAGGCGGCGCTCGGCGCGTTCGCCAACTCCGGTCAGATCTGCGTGTCCGTCGAGCGGATCTTCGTGCACCGGGACGTCGCGGAGGCGTTCCTGGCGGCACTGGTGGCCGAGGCCGAGTCGTGGAAGCCTGCGCCGCTGGTCGACCGGCGTCATCGCGAGCAGGTCCACGCGCACGTCCGCGACGCGATGGAGCACGGCGCCGAGCTGTTGACCGGCGGAGTGCTGCCGGAGGGCGCCGGTGCGCACTATCCGGCCACCGTGCTGGCACGGTGCGATCCGGCCATGCGCATCATGCGGGAGGAGACCTTCGGTCCGGTCGCGCCGGTACGGGTGGTGGACACGTTCGAGCAGGGCATCGCGGAGACCGCGACCGACGACTACGGGCTCGCGGCCACTGTGCTCACGCCGTCGATGGCCAACGCCCAGCGCGCCTGGCGGGAATTGCCGGTGGGCACGGTGAAGATCAACTCGGTGTTCGGCGGGGCGCCCGGCGGAGCGGCGCACCCGCGGCGGGCCAGCGGATCCGGCTTCGGTTACGGGCCGGAATTGCTGGACGAGATGACCCAGACGAAGGTCGTGCACCTGCGCCCCGCCCCGAGCTAGGACCGCGCACTCCCGTGTTCGATGTTCGTGGTCACCGAGCGGAGACATCGCTGTCGCAGCTGATTGACCTGGGGTGCAGCGGGTATGGGCAGAGACATGCGGGTACTTGTCACCGGGTGGCCCAGCTTCCTGCACGGGGAAGCGACGGCGGGGGACGTGCTGAGCATGAGCCGAGTGTGCGACGCTCTGGCATCCGCCGCGATACCGCACGACACGGCGTGGAGTCCGGGGTTTCGTTCCGACGCGATGCATCTGGACGACGCGGACTCCGGACGGTATTCGCACCTGGTGTTCGTGTGCGGGCCCGCGCACGGTGAGCAGGTCCGGTTCCTGCACGAACGGTACGCGAACTGCAGGCGCATCGCGGTGGGCGTCTCCATCCTCGATCCGGCCGATGCCGCGGTCACCGGATTCCACCGCATCCTGCCGCGCGACGGCCCGTCCATCGCGCGACCGGACATGGCGGTCGGGGCGTCGACGGTGAGCGTCCCGGTGGTGGGTGTCGTCTTCGCCCCGGGGCAGGCCGAATACGGCGTGGCCCGTCGGCACCGATCGGTGCATCGCGCGTTGCTGCGGTGGCTGCGCGAGCTCGACTGCGCTCGGCTACCGCTGGACACCAGATTGACGTCCGACGATTGGCGCCTGTGCCGCACACCCGACCAGCTCGCGTCGGTGTTCGCCCGCCTCGACGCGGTGGTCACCACCCGCCTGCACGGGTTGGTGCTGGGTCTGCGAGCCGGGATCCCGGTCCTGGCGGTGGATCCCATCGCGGGCGGCGGCAAGGTCACCGCGCAGGCGAGGGCACTGGAGTGGCCCGCGCTGGTATCCGCCGAGCAGACCGCCGATGCGGACGCGTTCGACCAGTGGTGGCGCTGGTGCCTGTCACCGGCGGGGCGCGAACGTGCGCGGCGGCGGGAGTTCCCCGCGGCCGACGCCTTGACCAGCGACCTGCTCGACGAACTGCTCGCGGGACGGCCGGCGTGAGCGCGCCGGCGGTGGCGAAGACCACCGTCGTCATCGCCACGCGCAACCGCGCCGCCGAATTGGCACGCACTTTGACCGAGTTGCACGCCCTGCGTCCGACTCCTCCGATCGTGGTGCTGGACAACGCTTCGGTCGACGACACGGTCGGCGCGGCGGAGGCGTTCCCCGACGTGCGTGTCGTCCGGTTGCCGCGCAATCTCGGCGCGGCGGCCCGCAACCTCGGCGTCGCGCTGGCCCGGACACCCTACGTCGCCTTCAGCGACGACGACTCGTGGTGGGCCGAGGACGCGCTCCGCGAAGCCGAGCGGGTGCTCGATACTCATCCACGGCTCGGCTTGGTCGCGGGACGCACGCTCGTCGGCGCCGACCATCGTGACGATCCCGTCAACGAGCTGATGGCGACCAGCCCGCTCGGGCATCCTCCCGGTCTGCCGGGTCCGTTGGTCCTGGGCTTCCTCGCCTGTGCGGCGATCGTGCGGAGGGAGGCGTACCTGCAGGCCGCCGGGTTCAGCCCGCTGTTGCATTTCGCTGCCGAAGAACGGTTGCTGTCACTCGATATGGCGGCGTGTGGCTGGGACCTCTGTTACGTACCGCGGGTGCGCGCCCACCACCACCCCTCGGCGCGGCGACCGCCGCAGGCCTGGCGCAGACGGGCCGAACAGCGCAACAACGCGTTGATCGCCTGGATGCGTCGGCCGCTGCGGCGGTGCGCGGCCGAGTCCGCAGGCCTGCTGCGCCGAGCGGTGCGGGACCCCGGAACGTTGCTGGCGTTCGCGGGGATCGTTCGTCGCCTGCCCAGGGCGCTGGCACAGCGGCGCAGGCTGCCACCGGAGATCGAGCGCAGGGCCAGGACCCTGGAACTCGCCCATGGAAGGAAGTGACGGATGGCAACGGAACGGATGACGGTCGTCATCATCACCCGCAACCGGCGCGAGCAGCTGCTGCACACCCTCGCCCACATGACCGCGCTCGCCGACGCGGCTCCGATCATTCTCGTCGACAACGGATCGAGCGACGGCACGGCCGACGCGGTCGCCGCGGCGTTCCCCTCGGTAATACTCATCCGCTCGGCGGACAACCTCGGCGCGGTGGCGAGGAACATCGCGGTCGAGCGGGTCGCGACGCCGTATGTGGCGTTCTGCGACGACGACACCCGCTGGCAGCCGGGCGCTTTGACCCGCGCCGCCGATCTGCTCGACCAGTACCCCGGCCTCGGTTCGGTGACGGGGCGCTGCCTGGTCGCGCCCGACCTGCGCGAGGACCCGATCACGCCGGAACTGCGCGACTCACCGGTCGCCGGGCCCGACTGGCTGCCCGGCCCCGCCCTGCTCGGCGTGATGGCGGCGCTGTCCGCCTTCCGGGTCAGCGCGTTCCGGCAAGTCGGCGGCTTCTCCCGGCGTTTGTGGTTCGGCGGCGAAGAGGAACTGCTCGCCCTCGACCTCGCGGCGCACGGCTGGTGGATGTGCTGGGTGGAGGACATCCTGATCCACCACGAGCCGTCCACCAGCCGCGATCCCACGCACCGTCGCAGGCTCGGCATCCGGAACACGTTGTGGACGTTGTGGTTGCGCCGCCCGGTCCGCAGCGCCGCCCGGCGGACGGCCGCCGTGCTCAGATCGGCCCCGGCCGATTTGACGACCGCGGCGGCCGTCCTGGACACACTGCGTGGGATGCCGTGGGTGCTGCGCGAACGAACGGTCCTGCCAGCGCAAGTGGAGGCCGGGCTCGTTCTGCTGGAAGAATCCCAGCGCCGGTCTCCCGCGCGTCGCTATGTGGGCTGACGGTCGTTGCGTCGGCGAGGATCAGCCCGGTCGTACTATCTCGACGCGGCGCCGACACCCCGGCGTGCTTCTCGGGCGAGAGCACGGTCGCGTTGCTCCTCGAACCGGGGGATGCGTACCTCCTGCAGGTCGTCCAAGAAGGCGGCCAACCGCTCGCGGGCTTGCTCGCCGCGGGGTCCGAAATCGTTGCGGTCGAAGACGTTCCACTGCCGGATGACGGGTTGGAGCACCTCTTCCAGATGCTGGCGCAGATCGTAGATGCCGTGTTTGGCCATGAGGACGCCGTTGCGCCGGAAGTTGGGCATGCCGGTACCGGGCATCCGGAAGTTGCGCACGATCAGATCGATCGCTTCGATGGCCTGATCGGGCACCAGATCCAGAGCGGCGCCGCACATGCCGCGGTAGAAGATCATGTGCAGGTTCTCGTCGGCGGCGATGCGCTGCAGCATGCGGTCGGCGACCGGGTCGTCGCAGACGGCCGCCGTGTTGCGATGGCTGATCCGGGTGGCAAGCTCCTGGAACGACACGTACGCCACCGAGTACAGGAACCCGCCGTCATCGGCCGTGTCCGTTCCCTCCATCGGTGCGGCGAATCCGCTGGACATGTGCGCCATACGGTCGTTCTCCAAGGCGACCGGGTCGACGCCCCGTGTGACGACGAGATAGTCCCGCAGGACAATGCTGTGGCGGGCTTCCTCGGCGGTCCATCGTCCTACCCACGAACCCCACGCGCCGTCTCGGGAGAAGTTGGCACTGATCTCGCGGTGATAGGACGGAAGGTTGTCCTCGGTGAGCAAGTTCGTGATCAAGGCGGCCTTCGCCACCTCGGACAGCCGGGATTGCCCCGGCTCCCAGTCGATCCCGCCCAGCGCCGCGAAGTTCTGTCCCTCGTCCCACGGTACGTAGTCGTGGGGATGCCACTCCTTGACCATGGACAGGTGCCGGTTCAACGCGGTACCCGCGAAAGGTTCGAGCTCGGTGAGGATCTCCAGCTGTGTCAGCTCACGCGCCAACGTCGTGTCCGCCTTTCTTTTGCGCATTGCTCGGAAGGAGAGAGGTGATCGATCGCGGCCGCGCGATCAGCGGCGGCCGATGCCGGACGGATGACGCCGGGAGAAGTGGCGTCGTTCAGGCATCCTCCACTGCTCTCGCCCCACCGACTCACCTGGCACGACTGTGCCCGCAGCATGCGTCGTGCCCGTAGGGTCGAAAGTCCGCTCCGGCGGTTACTTTCAGCATCGCGAAGTCCCTCGGCCGGGTGTCGCGGGATCGTCAGGAGGGCTGCCGGTCCGGGTGTTACCACCCGATTGCTCGGATCGCCGCCGGTCTGCCGCCCGAGACCGGTGAGGCGTCAGCGGATCAGGAGGTGGCGTGCCTGTCTGCTGACTCGCCTCGGCGAGCCGGTTCGCCGGAACGCGCACCGCCCCGCCGAGGCAGGCGCGGTGACGTGGCCGGATGGTTGTAAGCCCACTGGGCTACAGCGGTGACGGCCGAGCCCAGCGAGGTGACACCCGCGAGCAGCGCCCAGTGGGTGAGTCCGGCGGTGTTGTAGGAGACCTGCCGTACTCCCGGTGCGATGAGGCTGCCGTTGCCGAACGCCCAGCTCGTCACCATGCCGACCTGCCCGCCGAAGTCCGAGGAGCGGGCCAGCATGGCGCGTAGCTCGGGAGCTTTGCTGTTGACGTAGAGCACGGTGAGAAGGACCAGCGCCGCGGTCGTCACCGTGCAAGCCGTGGCCGTGCGCGACAGGAGTTCGGTGCGAAGCCGGAGATTCACCGCCACCACACAGACGGTGACGACGATCGCGCCTGCCGACAGCAGGGCCAGGGCGCCGCTGATCCGCGCGGTGGGAGGCTGCGCCGACGACCAGACGTTCAGGTAGGAGGTGGTCGCGGTGATCCGGCCGAAGGCATCGGCGCTGGCTTTGCCGTCGGCCCCCGCAGCCCTCAGCCACGGCTGGAACAGCAGGATCAGCGTGACGATGCTGCCCGCCACGGCGCCCAGGTAGCCCCAGTGGCCCTTCAGCGCGGGCAGGGCCGCGCGGATTCCGCCGTGCCCACCCGGCGCCGCGCTCGGTCCTCGCTGGAGTCGAGTGTCCCTTGCTGACCACGGCGTTGGCTGCACTTCGCTCCGATATCGAGGGTCGGGTTCGCTGTCGGGAACCCGGGCGGACAGGGCGGTCCCGACTGCGGTCGTCCTCGCGCACGGTCGGCAGCAGGGTTATCCGGACATTAGGAACTGCCGAACGCTCGGAGAATGATTGCGATCAATGCGATTCTGAATCCCGTATCGCCACGCCGTGCGTTTGCCGTGTGGAGAGGAAGCGCGGCCGGGGGACGATGCGCGGGCTCGTCCACTTCTACGCCGACAGACTCGACAAGATACGTGACCGCTGGAGCTTCTGCGGACGTGCGCGACGCAACCGGTCGGTCCGTATCGAGCGTATGTGCCGAAAAGCTTGGAGCACAGTTCGATTGGGCATGCGCGTCAGGTATTTCCGGTAGTGCCATCGGATAGGCCGATGGCCGGATCGGGAAGGCACGCCGAACCGAATCCGTTACTAAGTCGCAACTTTCGTCTATCGGCGGGTCTCGGCTCGTCGTGGCGATGCGTCAGAGAACCGGATACCGACTTGGTGGGAAGTTGAATTGAATTGTGGCGCAACGGATAAGCTGGCGCACAAGCGGGCATGCCAGACTCGCTGGACAGGGTACGAGGCGTCGCTCCGGCCGACCGGCGAACAGCCGAAGGGTGATCAGGGGAGCTCCAGGAGCGATACAGTACGGGCCGTGACAGAGCACCGATCGCCCATCGGCGGGGATCGCTCGCAGGATCTCGGAGTACCGCGTTCGCTGGACCTCCGCTCCGCCGACTGGTCGAGTTCCGATGAGACCCTTGCCCGGCTGTTCCAACGTGTCGAGGCGTATGCCATGGACGCACGCGAGTGGTATTCGCGGGACGGTCTGACGAAGCGGCGAGTCAGCCTAGCGCTCACCGCGGCGATGATCGTGCTCGGCTTACTCGGAATCCTGGTGCCCCTGCTGACCACCGCCGGAGTCCACGCCATCGACCCGAGCTGGGGGTACATCCTGCTCGCCTGCGCGGCGGGAAGCGCGGCATGCGACCGATTCTTCGGCGTCTCCACCGCGTGGGCGCGAGACATCCGCAGCGCGCAGTCGATCAACGCGATGCTGTGCGACTTCCAACTGGAGTGGGCCTCGGTCTCGCGCGCGCCCGCGAATTCCAATGGGGAGATAGACCGCAGGATGGGATTGCTGCGGGACTTCTCCTACCGGGTCAACGAGGTGATCGCACACGAAACCGACAGCTGGACCGGACAACTGCCACTGTCGGCGCAACCGCGGATGAGCAGGTTGGATCGACGGTAGCGCCGGTTGCCGCCACCCCGGCGGCACATGCGGGAAACTGGCCTGGCGCGGCCGCGGAGCAAGCGCGAGCGATCCTCGGCCTGTTGACCATCCCCGCGCCGTCCTCTGGCGGCGGGTCACGTACCGGGCGGGCACGGCGGCTGGACGCTGTCCGCGCCGGATCGGTCAGCGACAGCACGGGCGACCGTGGTGGCAACGACGGATTCGCTACCGGCTGTCCGTGCCGGTTCGTGTACGTAGACTTTCGGCGTGACCGATCTCGCGGACTTCGCCCGGCTGATCGCCGGCGACCACGGACTCTGTGTCGTCTCCACCCTTCGGGCCGACAACACGATCCAGTCGACTGTGGTCAACGCCGGCGTGTTGCGACATCCCGAGACCGGTGCCGACGTGGTCGGCATGGTGGTGCGCGGCGGGGTGCGCAAACTGGACAATCTGCGGACACGGGCGCGTGCCACGATCGTGGTCCGCGCCGGTTGGCAATGGTGTGCCGCCGAGGGGCCGGTGTGGATCGCCGGTCCGGACGACCCGGCCCCTGGCATCGACGCCGAGCGATTGCGGCTGCTGCTGCGTGAGGTGTTCACCGCGGCCGGTGGCGTGCACGAGGATTGGGACGAGTACGACAGAGTGATGGCCGCCGAGCGTCGGGCGGTGGTGCTGATGTCGCCGGATCGTGTATACGGCAACAGCTGAGTTCGGCGCGCTCCAGGAAACCGGGAATCGGCTGACGTGGATCGCGAAGTTCCGATCATGTCGAGCGAGAGGGGTTACCGGAATCGACGGGCTGGTTAGCGTAGGCCCGGTGAATCTGGATCTGGACGGCAAACGCGCGATCGTGACCGGCGGCAGTAAGGGGATCGGCTACGCGGTCGCTCGCGGGTTGGCGAACGAGGGTGTGGACGTGGTGATCGCGGCGCGCACCGCCGAACCGCTCGAATCGGCGGCGCGCGCACTCTCCGAGGAGACCGGGCGGCGCGTGATTGCGATCCCGACCGACACCGGTGACGACGATCAGGTACGCGCGCTGGTGGAGCGTACCGTCGCCGAACTGGGCGGCGTCGACATCTTGGTGAACTCCGCCGCCACCCCGTGGAGCGCGGGAGCGAGCAGGGATCTGGCCGGAACCGACGACGACACCGTGCGGCGCGAGATCGAGATCAAGGTGCTCGGCTACCTGCGCACGGCCCGCGCCGTCGCACCGCACCTGGTCCGCCAGCGCTGGGGCAGGATCATCAACATCAGCGGACTCGGCGCGCGTCAGGCCAATTCGATCGCGCAGACCATCCGGAACATCAGCGTGTCCGCGCTGACGAAGAACCTGGCCGACGAACTCGGTCCCGCCGGCGTCAATGTCACCGTGGTTCATCCCGGCCTCACCAGAACCGAACGCCTCACCGACCGGCTGACCGCCGAGGCCGGGAAATCCGGCCGGACGATCGCCGACCTCGAAGCCGAGCTCGCGCGCAACACGCTGCGCAGGATCATCGATGTCACCGAAGTCGCCGACGTGGTCACCTTCCTCGCCTCACCGCGCAGCATCGCCATCACCGGCGACGCCATCGCGGCGGGTGGTGGTGTTCCCGGTCCGGTGTACTACTGATCCGACTGCGAGCGGCTGGGCGTCGGCGCTCGGGACGGTCCGGCAGCTACGCACCGGATCGAGCGTGCCGGATCGTCCCCGCGCGTGCTTCAGTCGGCCGCTGTGAGCAGCGGCGCGAGCTGGCGCAGCGAGCCGAGATAGTCCTCGCCCAACGCCTGGAGCGCGACGTGGTCGGCGCCCGCCTTCAGATGCTCGACCAGTTGCCCGGTGACCTCGACCGGACTGCCGTGCACTGCGAGCACATCGACGAGACGGTCGCTGCCCGGTTTGGCCACATCCTCTTCGGAGAAGCCGAGCCGTCGCAGGTTCGAGACGTAGTTGCGCAGGCCGAGATACATCTCCACCGTCTGCCTGCCGACCTCGCGTGCGCGCTCCGGGTCGTCGTCGAGCACGAGTTTCTGCTCGGCGACCAGCAGGGCGGAGCCCAGGATCTTGCGCGCCTGGGCGGTGTGTTCCGGTGGGGCCAGATACGGCAGCGCGCCCGCGGTGCGAGTGCGCGACAGTTCGAGCACCTTCGGTCCGAGGGCGGCCAGCGCCATCCGATCCTTCGGCACTCCTGCCTGGTCGAGCGCGTCGAGGTAGTGCGCCAGCGCGTCGTAGGGTTTCTGGTACGGCTTGTTGGCCTCCGGATGACCCGCGCCGATACCGAGCAGGAAACGACCCGGGAAGCGCTGTTCGATCCGATGGAACGATTCGGCGACGGCGTTCGCCGGGGCCGTCCAGATGTTCACGATGCTGGTGGCTACGGTGAGCGTGTCCGTCGCCTCGAGCAAGGACTCGACCACCGGCAGCTCAGCGGGCGGCGACCCGCCGAGCCACAGCGCGCTGTAACCGAGCTTCTCCAGTTCGGCGGCGTCTTCGGGGCTGAACCCCCGGTAGCCGCGCCATACTCCGAATCGTCCGAGACCGTCGATCGCCATGAACGTCCGAACCTCCTGTTGCGGTTTCTATCCGGATACGCTTCTCATTCAACCGTGCCTGGCTCGGTTGACCGATGCGGCGCAGGGTTTCTGCCCTCCCCAATCCCCTTCCGGGTCGCCCGCCTCTGCCTGCTCACGCGGTGGACGAAATCGGGTAGTCGTCGAGGGTCATGTCGTTGTAGAGGCGTCCGCTGCTGGTGGTGAGGCGCAGCAGAGCGCGGCCGGGTCCGGGGGGTAGGGCGGAGATCAGGCGGGCGCCCTGGGCCAGTCCGGAGACGCCGAGGCGGGATGTGGGAACCAGGGTCTTCGCCGCGCCCAAGGCGGCGGCCTGGCTGCGGCGCACGTGCTGTGCCATCGCCTGCTCGTAGGCGGGGAAGGCGCGCTCGTGGTCGCCGCCCGCCCGCGCCAGTTCCCCGGCGAGGACGTACGCGCCGACGACGGCGAGGGTGGTACTGCCGCCGACGGCCGGGCCGGGGCAGTAGCCCGCGTCGCCGACGAGCGTCACTCTGCCGCGAGACCAGGTGTCCATGCGGAGCTGGGTGATGGAGTCGAAATAGAACGCCGGGGTACGGTCGAGTTCTTCGAGCCAGCGGTCGACTTCGGTGTCGAAGCCGTGGAATGCCTTGCGCAGGAGTTGTTTCTGCCGGGGCACGTCGCGGTGACGGTAGTCGAGTTCGCGTTCACTGCGGAACAGGAACAGCGCCCGCGCCTCGCCGAGATGCCGCGCGCTGTATATGCCTGCGGTACGGCCGACGCCGACGTGGATGTGCAGCTCTCGGTCGTCGCCGTAGGTCTCGGGCAGGGTCAGCACCCCGAGGTAGGCCCCGATGAAGGAGCTGAAGCGGGATTCGTCGCCGAAGACGAGGCGGCGCACGGTGGAGTGCAGCCCGTCCGCGCCGACGACGAGGTCGAAGCGGCGCGGTTCGGCGTTTTCGAATTGCACTTCGCCGTCGGGCGAGATCGCGGTGATGGAGTCGCCGAACAGGTACTCGACGTCGTCGGAGGCGGCGTCGTAGTAGATCTCGCCGAGGTCGTCGCGCATGATCTCGACGTGGCGGTCGGAGGCGGCGCCGAAGATCTTGGCCAGGTCCACCCGGACGGGCCTGCGCGTGCCTTCCCGATGGAGAGTCATCCTGCTGGTGCCGGTGGCCCGCTCCTCGACACGCGGGAGCACGCCCATCTTCTCCGAGATATCCATCGCGGGCCGGAACAGGTCGACCGCATGGCCGCCGGTTTTGCGTAGCGCCGGTGCGCGCTCGACGACGGTGACGGAGAAGCCGTGCCTGGTGAGCCAGTACGCTAGCACCGGGCCGGCGATGCTGGCGCCGGAGATGAGAATCCGCATGAATATGCCTTTGTGTTCAGTGGTGTTCGGCGAAGTCGCGAATGAATATCCCGGCGGCGTCGGGCGTACCGCTGGAGACAACGTGAATGTCTCCGTCCGGAGGGCGCGCCATCTGCTCCTGGGAGTCGATCGGCATTGCGGTCGATATACCCGTCGTAGTGCCCACGACCAGCGCGGCCGGCACGCCGACGATCGCCGGCCCGATGTGTCGCCGCCGACTCGACACCGCGTCGGCGCCGGTCTCATCCATGAATCCTCCTCCGGACGGTCCGTGATGTCACCACCTTGCTGGGCGACAACGAGATCTGTCTTGAAGAAATGTCAGCGTCCGCGGTTGGTACACCACGGCGCCGGCGCGGTTGAAAGCGTTCATCGCCGCTGCCGATCCTCGCCGGCCGCCACTTCGTCCCGAGTGTGCGATCCGACGCAGTACGAGCAACCGTCGACCTGGCTCATCGGATGCGCATTTGCTCCCGGGTTCCTCGCCTCCGGCAACGATTGTTGGGTGGACCGTGTGTGAGTGATAGATGGAAACATCAAGCGGCACAACGTATCAGCGGCTCGGCGCTGCGGTTTCGGCCGGCCGGGATCAGCGGCGGCGCGGGCTCGCGCGCCGAACTCGGGCAGTGCCGCATTCGGCTCGAGTTCGGGAGATGGAGATCACGGCATCGCTGTACAGACGGGCATATCTCTGTTAGCAAGGAGGAACGGGTCTGTCTTGAGGATGCAGGGTGGGCCGCTATCCAGCGCGCAAGGCGCGAAATGAATCGAGTGCCCACATGAGCACAGAATCGCACGGTCTCGGCGGCGCCGCCCAACCGCCGTCGGACGGGTGGAAAGACCCTCTCCTCGGACTGGACGCGACCATCGAACACCGCGGCGACGCGACCATCGTCCATGTCAACGGTGAAGTCGACGCCTACACACAACCTGCGTGGCGAAGGATACTGCGCGAGGCCGGAGCGACTACCGCGGCGCCGGGCTCCATGGTGCTGGACGCCGGTGGCCTCGGCTTCATGTCCTGCCGTTCGCTGGTGATCTTGGCCGAGGAAGCCGAGGCATGCCTGCGCCGGGGTGTCCGGCTGCGCGTGGTCGGCGACCGGTTGGTCGTGGGCCGCGTCGTGGCCGTGCTCGACCTCGGCGCTCTGCGGCCCGTGCACACCTCCGTCGAGGACGCGCTGGCCGACTCGCCGCCGAGCGGGCGATTTCACGGCCTCGGGCCAAGGGCGGCGTGGCGCGGTCACGCCGGTAAGGCGGAGCCCCAAGTGCTCTGACAGCTACGTATCCACGGTGCCGGGGCCCGCTCGAACGCGTCCCCGGTACGACATGCATGCCACCATCTGCCGGGCGCTGCGTCTGGAATACGACGACCGGCCGGAACCGGTGGCGGAAGTCCGACTGCCCGAAGGCGTGGAAGCCAGGGACCTGTCCGCCGATCTGTCGGGAGCCTGATCGGACGGGCCGGCCTACGCCGGCTCGGCGGATCGGATCGCCGCCTCGAGCGTGCGCAATGCCGCGGTGAGCACGGCGCGTTGGTCGGCGGGCAGTTGGTCGGTGACGGCGGTTTCGTGCTCGAGCAGGGCGGGAACGACTCGTTCGGTGCAGCGGTGGCCGTCCGGCGTGAGGGTGACCAGCACGCCGCGCCGGGTGGCCGAGGTCGGTTCGCGGGTGATCAGCCCGGCCGCTTCCGCGCGGGCGAGGCGCTGGGAGATCGCGCCCGCGGTGACGAGGCTGCGTGCGGCGATCTGGCGGGTGGTCAGCTGGTAGGGCGGACCGGATCGGCGCAGGGTGCTGAGCAGGTCGAGGGTCGATTCATCGATGCCGAGCCGCTGCAGGGTGCGCTGCCGTTCGTCGGTGAGGAGTTTGGCGACGCGCCACAGCGGTGTGAGGATCTCGATCGACTCCACCCGCGCGCCCGGCAATTCCCGGCGCCATGCCGCGGCTATCCGGGCGGGCGACGGTATCTCGTCGTGCGCTTCGTGCGTCATTGCCGGAAGTCTCCCTCCTCGGTACATTTAGCGCTAAATATACCGAGAGGAGACGAGAATGCGCGGAACGGTCGTCGTCACCGGGGCGAGCGGGGGAATCGGGCGGCGGGTGGCGCAGCGGTTCGCCGAGGGCGGTGCGGAAGTGGTGATCACCGGTCGTTCGGCGGAACGTGTCGAACAGGCCGCGCGGGAACTCGGAGTGCGTGGGATCGTCTGTGATGCGGGGGTTCCGTCGGACGTGGAGCGGTTCGCCGAGTCGGTCGGGCCCGAGGTGGATGTGATGGTGAACATGGCAGGAGGGAACACAGATCTGGGCGGGAGCGGCGAGGTGAGGTCGCTGGCGGAGTTGGCCGCGCAATGGCAGGCGAACCTGTCGGCGAATCTGTTGAGCGCGGTCCTGACCACCGAGGCGCTGCGGCAGCGGTTACGCCCCGGCGGAGCGGTGATCAACGTCGGCTCGATCGGCGCGGAGTACGCGGCGGGGTCCTATGGTGCCGCCAAGGCGGCACTGGCGGCGTGGTCGGCCGGGTTGTCGGCGCAGCTGGCGCCGAAGGGGGTCACGGTGAACACGGTCGCGCCCGGTTACATCGAGAACACCGATTTCTTCCAGGGGCAGCTGAGCGAGCAACGACGCACCTGGTTGATCGACGCCACGCATAACAAACGCGCGGGTGATCCGGATGACGTCGCCGGGCTGATCGAGTTCCTGGCCTCGCCGCACGCCCGGCACATCACGGGCCAGACGATCCACGTCAACGGCGGCGCGCACACGACGAGGTGAAAACCGGTGTGCGGACCGATTGCGTTCGCGCTGATCGCAATCCTGTCCGTGCGCCGCGGTCTGCGGTTGAATCCGGGTATCACCTCCGTTCGTCGTCCGGAGTGGTGCCGCACCGTCTCGGTTCGCCTGGTGTCGGCGGCACCGAACCCGGGACGGACGCAGCTGCAGACGAGGAGCACCACATGACAGCGCAGACCGCCGCGGCACCTCCGACCGACGCCTTCGTCGCCGACTGGCAGGACTGGCACCGCGGGCAGGAGGAGCGACTGGCCGACCCGCACGGTTTCCTGGCCATCACCAATCTGCACTGGCTGGCCGAGACGCCGCAGCGATTCCCCGACGCGCCGGGCGCCTGGTCCACCGGCGCCGACGGCGTCACGGTGGTTCTCGACGACGGCGAGGAACTGGTGGTCGACGGGACACCCGTGCGCGGTCGGCATGTGTTCGGGGTCATCCCGGAACGCGGTGGGGTGCACGCTGTTTGGGGTGACGCGGTGATCGAGGTCGCCAAGCGCGGCGGGCACGATATCGTCCGGCCGCGGCACCCGGACAACCCGCTGCGCACGGCGTTTCGCGGTACCCCCGCCTACCCGCCACACCCGAAGTGGGTGGTCACCGGGCGGTACGTCGCCTTCCCGGAGCCGCGGCCTACGACGGTCGGCGCCGCTGTCGAAGGACTGGAACATGTCTACGACGCGCCGGGGCGGGTCGAGTTCGAGCTGGACGGGAGGGCGCTGGGCTTGACCGCTTTCCCTGGCAAAGAGCCCGGCGGTCTGACCGTACTCTTCACCGACGAGACCTCCGGCGTCACCACTTACGCCGCCAACCGCGTTCTGCACCTGTCACCGCCGGACGCCGACGGATCGGTGCGGCTGGACTTCAACCGCGCCGTGAATCTGCCCTGCGCTTACACCGATCTGGCGACCTGCCCGCTGCCGCCCGCGGAGAACCGGCTCCCGGTCGCGATCGAAGCCGGCGAGCAATTGCCGTACGAACGCGCCTGAATCCCATGGGCGACACGACGCCCCGGATCAGGACGCTGTCGTTCCTGACGCCGGGCAACTACCCCGACGACGACCCCTACTCCGGCCTCGAGGACACGCTGCGGCTGTTCGAGTACGGCGAAAGCCTCGGCTTCGACGGCGCTTGGATCCGGCAGCGTCATCTCGAGCACGGAGTCGGGTCGGCCGCGGTGTTCCTGGCCGCCGCAAGCCAGCGCACCAGTCGAATCGAACTGGGCACGGCCGTGATTCCGATCGGTTACGAAAGCCCGTTCCGGCTGGCCGAGGATCTGTCGCTCGCGGAT
The DNA here is from genome assembly GCF_000308435.1 of Nocardia araoensis NBRC 100135. GTDB lineage: Bacteria > Actinomycetota > Actinomycetes > Mycobacteriales > Mycobacteriaceae > Nocardia > Nocardia araoensis. Next base: position 125,809 of record NZ_BAFR01000351.1, read on the forward strand.
GTGCTGTCGCGGGGCCGGTTGCAAGCCGGATTCAGCGCGGGCACGCCGCCGCATGCCGACTTGATCGGCAATCTGGTCTTCGACGGGGACTGGCGTACCTACGATTTGTCCTACGGACGAATCGCCCGGCTGATCCACAACCTGCGGGGCGACTACCTCGGTGACGCCGACACGGTGATCCACTCCCCGGGCAACATCCAGCGGCCCCGGTTGCAGCCGCACAATCCCGGCTTGATCGACCGGCTGTGGTACGGCGGCGCCAGCACTCGCTCGGTGCGCTGGGCCGGGGAGAACGGGCTGAACCTGCTGACCGGGAACATCGTCATCGGCGAGCGCAGCGACGATTTCATCACCACCCAGTCGAGCCTGATCGAGGAGTACCGCAGGCTGGTGGATCCGGCCCGGCCCGCCCGGGTCGCGGTGGGACGGGTGATCGTCCCGTTCGACAGCGCCGACCGATCGACTCGCGAGCGGTACCGGCAGTACGCGGCGAGCAGGCACGAGCGCACCCTCGCGCCGCAGGGTGAGCGGCGCGTCCTGTTCGCGCCGGACCTGGTCGGGCCCGCGGAGGAGATCATCGACCGGCTGCGTGCCGATCCGGTGCTCGCGCAGACCTCGGAGCTGCGGCTGGAGCTGCCGTACGAGTTCCACCGCGCCGACTACGAGCAGATCCTGCACGACACCGTGGAGCTGATCGCACCCGCGCTGGGGCGTCGGCCCGCGACCGGCGTAGCGCACGACACCGACGAGGTGACCGCGCCCGCCTGATTCGTGAGCGGATCGACTTCACGAGCCGGTCACCGATCGGCGTGTCGGTGGCCGGTGATCCAGGTGTCGGTGAACTCCGCCTCCGCGGCGAGCATGTCGAGCAGCCGGGCGACGACGGCGGCTTCGATCTTCCTGCCGAACAACGGGATGCCGACCTCGGCCACCCCGTCCACGACCGCCGCCGCGGCGGCGTCCTCCTCGATGAGCCGGACGGTGCCGCTCACCCGTGCGGGCACACCCTGGACGCCTGCGTCGAAACCGCCGCCCTCACGGGTGTAGGTCTCGGTGCGGATGACGACCAGCCCCTCGGGGCGCACCGCGGTGACGGCACCGGGCAACTCCGCCGCCGCTATGGTCTGCACCATTCGCACGTGCACACGGTCCTCGGCGGTATCGAGCTCGAGGAGCTCTCCGCCGATCTGCTCGACGCGGTCCTTCCAGTACCGCTCGTCGGCCAGCGCCGCGCGAAGCGCCTCGGCCGAATGGGAGTAGGTGGCCTTGTACGCCAGGGGGGTCGCCATATCGGCACACGCTACCTGCCGACACTGTCTCGCGGAGTCGGCGAATCGCCGATCCTGGGGACGGGGTCCGCCGAATTCCGCTGGGAAACAGCAGCTTCGACACCGACATGCCCTGTCCCGCATGTCTTCTACCCGCGCTGCGGCGCGCCTTGTCCGGCCCCGTCCGTGCAACCGCCGCTCGGTCGCGGCGTGCTCGATGTCGCGACGAATGGCCTCGTCGCAGGGTGTGGTCGATGAGTGTCCGTCAAGGACTCGGAATGTGACCGGCCGCCCGGCTTGGCGCGAGCGGGGTTCCGCCCGGCGGAATCCGCTGATGGTCGCGCCTGTCGCCGAACGCGGACGGGTACCGCGCCAACCGACATGCGTCCTCAGGAGGCGTGGCAATGGTTCCGGACCGACGCTGCCGGACCGCTCCCAGCACGAGGCGAACTGGACCGGGCCGGTGGATGGGAAGTCCGATCCCGGGGATCCGGTCAGGGCAGACGCATGAGCCGGCGGGAGAGCGTGAACAGGCGGCGGGCGAGTTTGACGACCGGGAGGCCGAGGGGAAGCAGGATGACCGTCACGCACAGCACCCCGCCGACGAGCCACAGCACGGCCGCGACCAGCCCCAGTACCGTGCCGAGCACGGCCGTGAGGATCCCCAGCACGACGCCGAGCAGGCCTTGTAGCAGTCGCATGATGACCTTCCGGTGTCCATTCTGCGCTTCTTCGGGGCGACGCGCATGTACCGAGCGCGCTCGGCGACTCCGTATACGACCACGGGATCGGTCGGTAGCGTCCCTGGTATGAGCCGAGCGATCGTGGAGCTGTCGCATCCGATCTCGGACGGCATGCTCACCTATCCGGGCCTGCCCGCGCCACGCGTCACCACGGCCGTAGGACGTGACCGATCGCCGTTGATCGACATGACCTACGAGATCGCACGCGTGGATATGGTCGGCCACACCGGGACCTATATCGACGCGCCTTTCCATTTCCACGCCGAGGGCGCAGACATCGCCGAGCTGCCGTTGGAGCGGCTGTTCAACGTGCCGATCGTGCTGATCCGCGCGTCGGGACTGCGCGCGGTGGGCCCCGATGTGCTCGGCGATCCCGCGCGCCTGTGGGGCAAGGCGGTGCTGGTGCACACCGGTTGGTCGGCCAAGTGGGGGTCGGCCGGGTACCGGGACTCCGGGCATCCGTTCCTGGTCGGTGAGGTCGCCGACGCCCTGGTCGCCGCGAATGTGGCGCTGGTGGGAATCGACTCGCTCGACGTCGACGACACGTCGTTGCCCATCCGTCCGTGCCATCACACGCTGCTGGGCGCGGGAATTCCGATCATCGAGCAGATGACGAATCTGGACGCGCTGCCCGGCACCGGTGCCAAGCTGGTCGCACTGCCCGCACCGGTGCGCGGGATGGGCTCGTTTCCGCTGCGCGTCGTGGCGTGGACCGAGCACGGCGGCGTGACATAGACGCTGTCGGCGGCGAATCCGCTCCCGTTCTCACCGACCGTGATCCCGGCCGGTAGGACGAGACCGCTCGCGAGCGCGCCGACGGCGCCGTCGGGTAGCGGTGCGATGCCGCCCGGTGCGTCGTTCGTGGCGCGCGTGCGCGGAGAAATCGACATCGCAGTCGGATCGCGATCAATGATTTCGATCCCGCGATCGGGTGCTCTTGATCCGCCGGAGTTCCTCGCGTCGGCGAGGTTACGGTCGAGATGTCCCGCTGGTGGAATCGGGCACCGGACCGACGAGGTGTAGTCGAGTGAATGCCGAAGACAGTGATCCGAACGGCGAGAAGCCGGAACCCCGCAGGAAGACGATCAGCAGTCCTTACATTCATCGGCTGCAGCGTCGGCATTTCCTGCTGTTCGATATCCTGCCGATTCTCGGCACGGCCGGAGCGTTCGCCTTTCTCCGGGTGCATCCGTTCGGCCCGACCGAATTCCTGCTGCTGTTCTCGATGTGGTTGGCCACCGGGCTGGGCGTGACCGTCGGCTACCACCGGTTGTTCACCCATCGCACCTTCAAGGCGACGCCGTGGGTCGCCGGTGTGCTGGCGGTGCTCGGCTCGATGGCCGGACAGGGCGGCGTGGTGTCCTGGGTGGCCCTGCATCGGCGGCATCACGAGTACAGCGATCGCGAAGGAGACCCGCACTCGCCGAACCTTTCCGGCGGCGGCCTGCGCGGAACGCTACGGGGCTTGGCGCATTCGCATTTCCTGTGGATGCGCCGCCACGAGTACCCGAACGTCGTGCACTACGCGCCGGACCTCATCAAGGATCGCGGCCTGGTGCGAATAGCCCGCCTGTACTACTACTGGGTGGCGCTCGGACTGCTGCTTCCCGCGGTGGTCGGCGGAGTGGTCTCGCTCAGCTGGACCGGTGCGGTGAGTGGCCTGTTGTGGGGCGGTCTGGTGCGGATCTTCGTGCTCGAGCACATCGTCTGGGCGATCAATTCGTTCCTGCACATGTTCGGCACCCGCCGCTACGCGTCACGGGAGAACAGCCACAACGGCGGCGTCTTCGCTCTGGTGACGTTGGGGGAGTCGTGGCACAACAACCATCACGCGTTTCCCGAGTCGCCGTCCTTCGGTTTGGAGTGGTACCGGCTCGATCCCGGATTCTGGGTCATCAAAATGCTCGAGATCTGCGGGCTGGCCTGGGATCTGAAAGTACCGTCCGCGACGCGGACGGCCGCCAAACGTCTTTCCGGAAAAGCCGAGCCCGTCGGCAACGCAGTGTGAGGAATGCGCAACGTGGATACGAGTAGAGAAGCCATCGTCCGCTGGTGCAGGGAGTACCTCGGGAATTTGCTCGAGATTCCGGCGGAGGCGGTGGACCCCGCCGCCGATTTCGACCGGTTGGGCGTGGACTCCGCCCTCGCGGTGGCGCTGCTGATGGAAGTGGAGCAGCGGTACGGCGTCGATCTCGCTCCCGAAGATCTCTTCGAGAACCCCAATATCAACGCGGTGGCCGGTTATCTGCACGAGCAGAGCCACAAGAGCGTGGCCTAGCCGTGTCCGCATCGATCGACGCCGAGCGGGCCGACGCCGCGGCGGCCGCGATCCGGCATCACTACGACGCGGGCAACGACTTCTACCGGCTCTGGCTCGACTCATCGCTGACCTACTCCTGCGCGCTGCGGGAAACCGACGAGGACACCCTGGAGGCGGCCCAGGAACGGAAGTTGCGGTTCCACCTCGACGCGATCGGTGCCGACAACGCCGCGGCGGTGTTGGACATCGGGTGCGGGTGGGGCGCGACCCTGCAACGTCTTTCCCGGCAGCATGCGGTCGCGCGGTCGATCGGGCTGACCCTGAGCGCCGAGCAGGCAGAGTTCGTGCGGGACCGCGACCTGCCGGGTGTCGAAGTGCGGCTGGAGAACTGGGCACACTACGAGCCGGACATCCGATTCGACGGCATCATCTCGATCGGCGCCTTCGAGCACTTCGCCCGCCCGGATGACGAGCCCGCCGAGAAGATCCGGGTCTACCGGGAGTTCTTCACCCGCTGTCGTGACTGGCTGAACGACGATGGTGTGCTGTCGTTGCAGACGATCGTCTACGCCGATATGAACCGCGAGCAGGCGAGCGCGTTCATGCAGCGCGAGATCTTCCCGGACGCCGACCTGCCGACGTTCGCGGAGATCGCGGCCGCGGCCGAAGGCGTCTTCGAGATCCGCTCCGTCGTCAACGGACGCCTGGATTACGCGTGGACCTGCGAAGAATGGGCACGCAGACTGCGGGCGAGCCGTGCGGAGGCCGTCGAGGTCGTCGGCCCGGAAGTGGTCGCACGCTACGAGCGGTATCTGAAGCTGTCCGCGCTCGGTTTCCGGATGGGCAAGATCGGGTTGCTGCGGCTGGTGCTCGCGCCCTATCGCGACCACTTCTTCGCCGGACGGGAAGTGCGGACCGGATGACGGTGCGAGCACACGACCATGCCGAGGCGGTGCGGGCCCGCGTCCGGTTCAACCCGTTCGGCGCCGAGTTCCGGCGTGACCCCTATCCGCTCTACCGGCAGCTTCGCGAGGCGCGGCCGGTGCACAAGACGCTGGGCATGTGGGTGCTCACGCGGCATGCCGATGTCCGCGGCGTCCTGCGCGACCGTTCCTTCAGCGCCGGGCTGATCCCCCGGCTGGTCGGCGAGCAGGCCGAGCGCTTCGGACAGCGCGATGTCGCGCGCCTCCAGCGGCTGGGCCGCAAATCGCTGGTGTTCACCGACAATCCGGACCACGCGCGACTGCGCGGACTGGTGAACCGGGTGTTCACCGCCCCGGCGATCGCCGAACTGCGCCCCGTGGTGGTGCGGGCGACCGAGGAGCTGCTGCGGCGAGCGCGGGACGCGGGCGGCTTGGACGTGATCACCGAGTTGGCCGCGCCATTGCCGGTGACGGTGCTGTGCGAGTGGATGGACCTGCCGGGCGATCTGCGTGCACGGGTCGGCCCATGGACACACGACATCCGGTTTCTGCTGGAACCCGGGTTGATGAAGGCGGAGGACTTCGCGCGCGTGTGCGCGGTGGTCGAGGAGTTCGCCGCGGCCTTGGACGCGGTGCTCGCCGAACGGCGCCTCCGGCCCGGCGTCGACCTGATCAGCAGGCTGCTCGCCGCGCGCACCGCGGGTGGCGACACGCTCAGCGACGAGGAGCTCGTCTTCGTCTGCATCATGTGCTTCGTCGCGGGCAACGAGACCACGAAATCCTTGATCGGCAACGGTGTGCTGGCCCTGCTGCGCCATCCGGACCAGGCCGCGCTGCTGCGGGACCGGCCGGAGTTCGTGCGGGCCGCGGTCACCGAGGCGCTGCGCTACGACTGTCCGCTCCAGCTGACCAAGCGCCTGGCCACCCGCGAAGTCGACCTCGACGGACATCGCGTTTCGGCCGGTGACCAAGTGCTGGTGTGCCTGGGCGCCGCCAACCGCGACCCCGCCGTGTTCGACCGCCCCGACGAGTTCGACCTGACCCGCACCGCCGCGGACCATCTCGCGTTCGGGCACGGCATGCACGGGTGCCTGGGCGGACCGCTGGCCGAACTGCAGGCCGAGGTCGCCTTCGACCACCTGTACCGGCATTCGGGCGGTGTGGAACTGCGAGACGGCGAACTCGAATGGCAGGACCACAGTTTCATCGTCCGCGGGCTGAAACATCTCCCGGTCACACTGCGGAACGTCCGATGACCGCGCCCGGTTCGGCGAAGACGTGGCTGCGGTCCGCGGCCGTCGCGGCGGCGATGACCGCGGCATTGCAGTGAGGACCCGACATGCCGGACACCATTCTGCTTCCCGATATCCTCGAACGCCGCGCCGTCGGCGAGCCGGACCGGACCGCTTATGTGTTCTTGGACGAGAACGGTTCGGAGGCAGCGGCTCTGACCTACCGCGAACTACACCACCGGGCACTGGCGGTGGCGCGGGAACTCCATTCCCGGTGCGTGCCCGGCGACCGCGCGCTGCTGGTCTTCCCGCAGAGCCTGGATTTCATCGTCGCCTACTTCGGTTGCCTCTACGCGGGGGTCATCGCGGTGCCGGTGAATCCACCGCGCCGTGACCGAGTGCAGGACGCGACCCGATCCATCGTCCTCGACTGCGCGCCGGCCGCGGTGCTGACCCTCGGTGCGCTGATCGCGCCGCTGCGGCCGGTGCTGGAGCCGATCTGCCAGGTCCGGCAGTGGCTCGCGGTGGACGCCATGCCCGCGGGACGAATCGATCGTCCGGCCGTCGCCGCCGAACTGGACTCCGTCGCCTTCCTGCAGTACACCTCCGGTTCCACCGCGACTCCCAAAGGCGTCATGGTCACGCATCGGAATCTGCTGGCGAACGAGGAGATGATCCGGCGGGCATTCGGCCACGATCGGGACTCGACGGTGGTCGGCTGGGCGCCGTTCTTCCACGACCAGGGCCTGATCGGCAATGTGCTGCAACCGCTGTATGTCGGGGCGACCAGCGTCCTCATGTCACCGGCGACGTTCATTCGCAGACCGCTGCTGTGGCTGGAGGCCATCTCCCGATATCGCGCGCACACCGGCGGCGGGCCCGATTTCGCCTTCGCCGCCTGTGTCGCGCGCGCGAGCGCGGGGGAGGTGCCACGGATGGATCTGAGCAGCTGGAAGGTGGCGTTCAACGGCGCGGAGCCGATCCGGGCAGAGACGTTGACGCGATTCGCGGAGACCTTCGCGCCATTCGGTTTCGACGCGCGCGCGTTGTATCCATGCTACGGCCTCGCCGAGGCCACGCTTCTGGTCACCGGCAGCCGGAAGGGGCGTGGCCCGACGACGCTCGAGCTGGACGTCGAAGCGCTCGGGCGGGGGCGGTACGAGGTGGCAGCGGGCCGGAATCGCACCGTGGCCGGTTCGGGCCGCGTACTTCCGAGGGAAGAACTGCGCATCGTGGACCCCGGCACCGGACGAGTATGCCCGCCGGATCGGATCGGCGAGATATGGGTCTCGGGAGATCATGTAGCGCAGGGTTATTGGGAAAAGCCCGAAGCGACCGCGGAGACTTTTCAGGCGCGCTGCGCCGACGATCCGGCACGGACGTATCTGCGTACCGGCGACCTCGGTGTGCTGGTGGACGGTGAGCTGTACGTGGTGGGTCGGCGCAAGGACGTCATCATCGTTCGCGGCCGGAACTACTACCCGCACGACATCGAGCGCACCGTGCAGGCGGCGCATCCCGCGCTGCGGATCGGCGGCGGCGCCGCCTTCTCGGTACCAGGACGCGACGGCGAGAAGATCGTCGTGGTGCAGGAGGTCAACCGGGCGTTCGCGCCGGAGGGCGACATCACCGACATCATCGGCGCGATCAGGGCGGCGGTCGTGCGGGAGCACGAACTGGCCGTCGGCGAGGTGGTGCTGACCTCGGGCGGTCAGGTGCAGAAGACCAGCAGCGGGAAGATCATGCGGGCGGCGGCCAGAAAACGTTATCTAGCAGGCGGTTTCGAGATCTGGTCGCCGCACGTGGAGGAACCGGCGCAACCGCGGACGAGGAGCTGAACACATGCAGGCATGGCAAGCGGCGAACCCCGACTTCGAAGCGATCGTGACGGGCGCGGTGCTCAGCATGCCCGCCGCCCGGCACCTGGGTTTCACCTTCGGCCGGGTGGCACCCGGCGAGGCCGAGATCATCCAGCCGCATCGCGAGGAACTCACCCAGCACGACGGGTTCTTCCAGGGCGGGGTGCTCGGCTCCCTGGCGGATTTCGCCGCGGGCTCCGCGGCGGGAACCCTGCTGCGGCCGGGTTGGGCGAACATGACGATCGACTACACGGTGAAGATCCTCGCCCCGGCCAAAGGGCCGAAGGTCGTCGCGCGCGGCCGGGTGATCAAGCCCGGGGCGCTCATCACGATCGCGGCCACGGATGTCTTCTCGGTCGACGACGATGGCGAAACACTCTGCGCCACCGCACTTGTCACCATGCGCAACGTGAAACTGGTCAACTCGTGAACCGGGAGGAGCGGCCATGACCACCGACACCTACGTGTTCGATCCGTTCGCCGCGGGCTTCGCGGAGGATCCCTATCCGCACTACGACCGGCTGCGTGCCACCGCACCCGTGCACGAGCACCCGCTCGGGTTCTGGATCGTGTCGAAGTACGAGGACGCCGCCGCGCTGCAACGCTCGGCGCAATCGGTCGACGAGCAGGATCTCACCCGCCTGCCGACGTGGAAGAGCGACAGCGGCAGGCTCGGCAAGGAAAACCGCATGATGCGCGGACTGTCCATGCTGGACCGGAATCCACCCGATCACACCCGTCTGCGCCGCCTGGTGGCCAAGGCGTTCACGCCCCGCGCGATCGAGGCGTTGCGGCCGAGGGCCGAGGCGCTCGTCGACGCCGCCCTGGACCGCATCGCCGAGGCGGGCACCCCGGATGTCGTCGCGGAACTGGCGTTCCCGGTGCCGTTCGCGCTCATCTCCGAGATGCTGGGCATCCCCGTGGTCGAGCACACCAGGCTGCGGGAACTCACCGCGAGACTGGTGCTTGCGCTGGAACCTCTTCCCGATCCCGCCTTGCAGGCCGAGGTCCGGTCGGCCAACGAGGAACTGTTCGCCATGGTCGGGAACCTGGTCCGCTGGAAGCGCACCGCGCCCGGCGACGACCTGCTGAGCAGGCTCATCACCGCCGAACACGACGGCGATGTGCTGAGCGAGGACGAGTTGGTCGCCCAGGTGATGCTGCTCTACATCGCGGGCCACGAGACGACCGTGAACCACCTCGCGAACGGCGTGCTCGCCCTGCTGCGCCACCCGGACCAGGCGCGACGGCTCCGGGAAGATCCCGCACTCGCCGAGAACGCCGTCGCCGAACTGCTCCGGTACGACACCCCCGTGCAACTGATGCGCCGGATCACCGTGGAGTCCGTGCCGATCGGCGGATCGGTGATTCCCCCCGGCAGCCTGGTGCTCGCCTGCGTCGGCGCCGCCAATCGCGATCCCGAGTTCTGGGGCGCGGACGGCGGCGAGCTGCACCTCGACCGGCCGAACGCGCAGCAGCACCTTTCGTTCGGCGCCGGCATCCACCATTGCCTGGGCGCGGCGCTGGTCCGGCTCGAGGCCCGCGCGGCCTTCACCCGGTTCGTGCGGCGCTTCCCCGAGGCCACCATCGAGGAATTGCGCTGGAACGGCCGGATCAATGTGCGTGGCCCGGCGGAACTGTCGATTTCGGTGTAGCGCGGGATATCTCGGAGCAGGACGAACTCATGCCCACCATAACGGTCCACGGCGCGCCGATCGCCTACACCGACACGGGAGCACCGCGCGACCGCCCGGAGGCGGCCGCCGTGGTATTCGGTCACGGATTACTGTTCGGCGGCTGGATGTTCCAGCCGCAGATCGAGGCGCTGCGCGAGCACTACCGCTGCATCGCGATCGATTGGCGCGGTCAGGGCGCGACTGCGGCGACTGCCCGCGGCTATGACATGGACACTCTCACCGGCGACGCCGTCGCGGTGATCCGGCAGCTCGGGATCGCTCCGGTGCACTGGGTCGGTTTGTCCATGGGCGGCTTCGTCGGGCAGCGGATCGCGGCGCGGCACGGCACGCTGCTGCGCTCACTGACATTGTTGGACAGCAGCGCCGAGCCGGAGGATCCCGGCAAGATCGGGGAGTACAAGCGGCTCGCGCTCGCGTTGCGCCTGTTCGGCGCGAAACCGATTCTCCGCAGGATCGAACCGCACCTCTTCGGCCCGAGTTTCCTGGCCGACCCCGCGAATCGACCCGTCGTCGACGAATGGGCCGCCCGCCTGCGGCGCTGTGACCGTGCCGCCGTGCGCAGGGCGGTCCTCGGCGTGGCCGACCGCGCTTCGGTGGAACACGAGATCGCCGCCGTCACGATGCCGACGCTCGTCGCCGTCGGCGCCGACGACATCGCGACGCCGCCCGCGCGATCCGAACGCATCGCCGAGGCGATTCCCGGCGCGCGCCTGCACACCATCACCGATTGCGGCCACACCAGCAGCTTGGAACAAGCCGCGGCGATCACCGCGTTGCTGCGGGAATTCCTCGCCACCGTCGACGGGCCCTGACGGAGTTCTCGCCTGGGGATCGGTCACCGCCGAGGATTACGGCCGGAACGGCGGGGCCGCGAGATCGTCGCCGAAGATGTCCGGTAGGTCGCGGTCGACGCTGTCGGGGAATCGTGCTTCCCGCTTCTCCAGGAAGGCGGTCACGCCTTCCCTGGCGTCGGCGCTCGCGCCCCGGTGGTAGATGCCGCGGGATTCGATGCGGTGCGCGATCATCGGATGGTCGGCGCCCAGGTTGCGCCACAGCATCTGCCGGGACAGGGCCACCGAGACCGGCGCGGAGTGCTCGGTGACGCGGCGGGCGAGCGCACGGGCCTCGTCGAGCAGGGCGTCCGCCGGGTGCAGCGCGGAGAACAATCCCGCGTCGAGCGCTTCGCCCGCGTCGACGAGACGGCCCGAGTACACCCAGTCCAATGCGGTCTGCATCGGGACCAGACGGGGCAGGAACCAGCTGGAGCAGGACTCGGGAACGATTCCGCGTCGATTGAAGACGAACCCGATGCGGGCGTTGTCGACCGCGATGCGGAAGTCCGCGGCGAGCGTCATGGTGATGCCGACGCCGACGGCGGGGCCGTTGACGGCGGCGATGATGGGCTTGCGGGATTCGAACATACGTTAGAACACCCATTCCACAGCGAAGTCGCCACAAAAGTGGGTTCATAGCGCGTTACCCTACCGTGTCGGTCTCGCCGGGCTTGCGCGATCCGTCGGTCGACAGTGGATGTCGCGTGCCGATGGGAAGCAGGGGGTGGGCCTCGCCGGTCAGGGCGACGAGCGCCTCGACGACGTCGAGCAGGCTGGCTTTGGTGTAGGTGAGGGTGGTCGGGCCCGCCCCGGGCCTGTCTTGGTGGCCAGCGTAGGCGCTGGAGACCGCCATTCCGAACTCTCGTTCGACGAAAGTCAGCGTCGTGTGGCGGACCCAGTGCGCGGAAACTCCAACCGACGATGCCCAAGGCAGGAAATTCCTGATGCGCTTGAAGAGGTTGTTGATGCGCGCTACTCCGACCGGTCTTGCGTCCCGGTATCGGAGGACATGTCGCGTTGCTTCCGCGCCACCCCGGGCTTCGATGTGCTCGAGAATCCTCTCCATCAAGGTCGGCGAGACGGGTTGCCACCTGACGGTTCCGCCCTTCTCTCGAAGGCGGACAAGGCAGTCGTGGGAGTTGAGGTCATCGATGGTCAAGCCGAGCAGTCCGCCGCGGCGACACGCGGTTTCGATCAGGATACGCACGATCAGCGCGTCCAGTGGCCGATCATTGCCAGTCGTCGCGGCAACACGGCCGATGTCGCGGATATGGTCGAGAGACAGCGCGTGTCTCGGGCTTCTGGGCAGGCGCGCTCTTCTGACTTTCGCGGCCGGGTTGTCGAGCGGGTGGATCAACCGGTCGAGTTCGGCGTGGCGGTAAAGCCGGCGAATTGCTGCCACCAAGGTCGCCGCAGCGCCGACGCCGCCGCGTGAATTCGATCGTCCGGCAGCAGCCGCGCGTACCCGGTGTTCGCTGACGAGTTGTTCGATCTCGGTGTACGTCGGCTCGGTGATGGGCCTATCACCCCACCTCTGCACGAGGACCTTCCAATAGGATCCGTAGTTCTTGAGAGTTTGTTCTGATGCCGAGGCCGAGACCTGTGCAATGTACTGTGCGAAAGTTGGTGCGGGCCCTTGTCGTGTCGACTCGTCGAGCAGGTCTTCGAGTTTCAATCCCAGTCTGGAGATCAAGTGCAGCGCTGTGCTGACGTCTTCGGAAGTCATTGAGGTTCCCACGGATTGGGTCGGAATTGTGAGATAGCGGCGGCCACCAGTGGTGTTGTGTACACGACGAGCCGCTGGAGAGTAAGGGACGCTACGAGTAGGAGCCGGTCACCAGCCTGCATGCCACAGGCGTGACGGACGTTTGCCGGAAGGTGGATGTATCCGGTCGGGCCGACGGCCCAGCGACCGTCGTCGGCAGGGTCCACGACTGCGAGTTGGTCTTGGTGCTGGATTGTTACTGGCTGGCCGGGATGCCAGTCGAGCTTCCTGATGGCTGATCTGTCGCTGACGCGGCCACGTTGATCGATGGTCGCTGTTGCGCAGTGTGCCACCCCGATCGGTGTCTCGATGACAGTGGTCGGGTAGTGAAAGGGGATGCCGGGAAACTGGACGATCCGCGGACGTGCACTGTAGAGGTCGTCGAAACCCACGACTGATTCATCGTGAGGCCGCAGCATCGGTCGACAATGTCTGGCCGAATTCAATGCTGGTTTCTCGCAATGCGGTGTCCGGGCGGTTGACGGGGCGGTTGCGGGATGCTCTGGCTGTGCTTGGCTCATCGGTCATCACTCGCTGGCGGCTCGACTCCGTGCCGCATCGGTGCGAGTGGCGGCGCGCTTGGCCGCCATCGCGCATGCGGGGAGGATCGGAGCAGGTTCCGATCGGATGACACTGAGAAGAGGCGAAGGTGGCTGGCGGGTCCAGGAGGGCAGATCCGGCCGTGGACGCCATCGGTTTCCTCTAGCAGTGTTCTGGTCTTCCCGCAACGCGGCACCATAAGGTGCGCCTGCGATGGCTGCATTCGCGTACGCAAAGTTTCGACCACCTCGATGTCAAAGGCGCAGCGCTATGTCCGTTCGACATGACATGCGTCAGGCTGCTTGAGGACGTTTGCTGGCAACGGCGATTCGCGGTGCTGGTGTTGTCGGGCAAACGGCTGATTGCTTCCCAAGCATTCATTCGTGGCTGGTGGGTAGTCAAGACTTTTAGCGTGTACACCGTGGGTGACTTTTTCGATATTCCACCCAGGGTGGGTGTATTTCTCGAACTATCACGCGAACTCGGCGCGCGACAGAGCCCCCCAGTAGCGAGTATTTGACTGGGGAGCGGTTGCCGTGCTGGGTGGCTTTCGGCTATGTGGTCATGAACCGAAGGCCCTCAGCCGCGGGCGGTCGGCTGGTGAACGAGTGATCCAGGGGTGCCCGGTAGGTCATTGCGCCTCGGTGTGGGCTGGTAGAGCGAGTAGGTCTTGAGTTGGCTGGGTGGGAAGTGGGCGTCGGTTTGTCTGGTTTCGTAGATGTCGTATTGGCCGGTTTCGGCGTTGTATATTCCGACGGTTGTGTCGTCGATGATCTCCGGTAGAGGATCGTTTTTCCATAATCTTGCGAAGTGTGGTGATCTGGCGCAGGCTGCGTAGACTTCAGCGAATCTGGTGGGATCGGCGAAGGGGCGGAGAATGCGTACGCCGAAGAGTAGGACCTGTATGCGTTCGAATCGCTTTCTGAATCGTTTGGAGTCGGGGTGATTGAGCATCAGATCGATGATGTTTACTGCGTGTTTGGAGCCCCTGGGTGCCGGCTGCAGCATGGGGAACACGTCGCACCATTGCTGGTTCGCCCCGCCAGGCGGAATGTCGTAGAGCAGCCCTTGGAAACACGCTGGGCCTTTGTGGTTTTCGAGGTAGGAGATGTCGTCGTCGGTCAGCTCCGGCCACTGCTCGGTGGAGACCGGGTAGAGATCCGGGGCGACCAAAGCCCGCATGACGTCCGCGATGTACCAGGGGACGCTCAGTTGCTCGATGAGCAGGTCGATATAGGTGTCGGAGGGTGTGCGTTCGTCGCGGATCCACTTCTGGACGGTGTTGAGAGAGGAATCGAGCAATGCGCCCAACTGTGTCAGTGTAAGTCCGCGTTCGTTGCCGCGCGGTGAGAGGTGTCGGACCCTCTCAGGCACGACGCTGGTCAATCGGACCCAGTTGATATATTCACCGAGCGTCGCCGGGTTCGGGCCGGTGCCGAGTGGTTCTATTCGCTCGACCAACTTTCTCATTGTTGCCTTCGTCCTTCTGTGGTGTGCTGCCTCGTCATGTACCCGTAGCCGCCGAGGTGGCTGACTCGTCACCGCGCCGTGGCTTGCTGAGCAATCGGGTTGCTAGCTGCCGAAGCCGGTTCTGGACGATGCCTACGGCTCCTTGTCTGCGCTGATGGCTTTGGTTGTGCCGCGACCAGGGTTGGGTCGACGTTGTGGGCACATGTTGGGTGGTCGATACACTGATTGCGCCGTCTTGGCGTGCCTGCGGTGCCGCGTCGGGACTGCGAATAGACAGAGGTTTGCGATCACCGCGTTCATGGTCGTGATCTCGGTCATGGCCGGTCTTCAGATGTCCTCAGCGCCGTGCGCGACCAGCGGAGGCTCAGCGGGAGCGTGGGTGTCGTTTATGTCAGGGGCTGCGATCAGTGCTGTCTGCAGCATGGCGAGTAGTGCGGCTTTATCGTTTCCGCGGCACCGCAGGCTGATATGTCCGTCCGGTCGCACCAGGCACAGCGAGTCCGTGGCGGAATCGCCGTACATGTCGAAAATATCGTTGCTTTCGGCGACTACGGCATGGGTTGGCCCGGCCGCGCCAACCTCGTGGGTCAACCTCGATGCGCGAGGGAGTGCGCCTCGGTTGATCCTCCGCGGCGACCAGCCCAGCCACGATCGGCAGTGCCGGCGCTCTTCCCTGCGCCATGGGGGCCGCCACCGCCGGGTTGAGTCAGTCGAGGCGAGGGCCACCACTCGCAGTCGTCGACCGTAGGGCTGCGCAGCGTGCGCGGCCCATGCCGCCAGCGTGGACTGCGGATGCCGTTGCAAGACCAGCAGCGTGTAGCCCGGATGGCGCAGCAGGTCGTGAAGCCCCAGCGTCGGCGTGATGGCCACGGCAGGGGCGCGGTCTCCGGCTCTGAGGCCATCCAGTGGCAGTATGCCGGGAGGCTGAGCTATGACCGCGCGGTAGGAGTACGACAGTCCTGAAATTTGCTTTGCAGCAGCCTGTTTGAAGCCTGGTGCTCGGATGATCGCACGGCGGTCCTCCGTGGATTTGCCGTGCGCCATCGTGAAGCTGTGCAGCCTGTGGGTGACGTCGATGACCTGCTCGGCGACCGGCCTGCGCTCCGCCTCGTAGGTGTCCAGCACCTCCTCCGGAGCCTCGCCCGCCGCTACACCTGCGAGCTTATAGCCGAGGTTGAACGCGTCCTGGATTGCGGCGTTCATGCCTTGGCCACCAGCAGGTGAATGAACATGTGCGGCGTCGCCGCACAGGAAGATATTGCCGATGCGGTAGGCAGAGCTGACGCGCCGCCAGATCTCGAAAACAGTGGCCCACTTCGGCTTACCGAGCATGACGGCGCCGTCGAAGTGCCTGTCTATCGCCTGCTGAAACTCCGCGCGAGCGGCGGCGAGCTCGGGTTTGGCCCGCCGTGCGGGCGTGGGGTCGTGGATCAGGACACGGTAGTTGGTGGGAAGCTGCGCTTCGGTGGGCAACGGTGCCGTGAGCAGCATTTCCCCCCGATGGATGTCGTAATGGATATCCGCGTCTTTGTGCGGAAGGCCAAACACCGGGACATCCATCATCCTCATGCTGCCGGTGTACTCATCGCCTCGGAAATCCAGCCCGAGGAGGGTGCGCACGGTGCTTCGCACTCCATCACATCCCACCAGCCAGTCAGGGTTCACGATCTCCGCTACGACCCGGCTGTCGGTGTCGGTGTGTGCAATGGTCGCGGTGATGCGTCCGCTGTCACTGGTGGTGAGGGCGCGTAGTTCGGTGTTCCACTCCACGAGAACGCCGCGTGTGGCAAGCTCGGCACGCAGAACGCTCTCCAAGCGGTCCTGCTCAAGCAGGAGGATGCCCGGATACCGGTGACTCAATCGCTCGAAAGCGAGCCGCTCCGCCTCATGTTCGTCCCCCTCGAAATGGAAGACCATACCACCGCTCCAGATGCCCATATCCAGCAATGGCGCGACGATCCCCGCCCTGTCGTATCCTTCCAATGTTCGTATGTGGACGGTGAACGATCTTGATGTCGTGGCAGGACCGGACCTTTTGTCGATTACGCGACATGGCACACCCCAGCGCAGCAACTCGAGGGCGAGAGTCAAACCCGCTGGCCCAGCACCAACGATCAGAATCGCATCACGCGAGACAGCGGCTTGTGACATGGTGATCCTTCGTGCGGTGCCCGTAGCGTCCAGCGGCAAGGGAGCGCTCACCGGCTTCGGATGGCGCCCTTTCGTCGCGGGAGTTGTGGTCGTTAGCGCGACTCTCACACGCACGCAATGAAGATGGAATGCGGAATGACCGGCAGATACCTACCGAGGTCACTTACCTATGTCACATCGTCAGGATTCGAAGCTGAAGGCCGTTCTCGTGCTGCGGCGTCGATTCTGGGCATGAGATGTGCAGGAATGCTCGCCGCTACGTCTTTTCGCGAATTGATCTTCAGCTTCTGGAATATCGCCGCGACTTGCGCGTCGATCGTTCGCCGGGAGACGCCTCGACGTGCGGCGATGGCACGATTCGTGTACTCGGCAGCAATCAGGATGGCGATCTCGAGCTGGGGTTCCGATAGAGTGCGCCACGGCTCGGGTGCAGGCAGCGGCGCGAAGTTCATAGTCAGTTCGCGCAGAGCCACGCGGTGCACCTCGTTGTTCACAGGGTCGAGACGAGCGCCGCGTTTCTCGGCATCCGCGTATGCGGCAGCACCGAGCACCTTGCGGGATACCGCGGCGGCCTGGCGCGACTGGTCAGCGAACGACCCCATCGATGCGATGTCGATGCCCAGGCGCGTTCGTACGGCGCCCATGCCCCCAGTGAGGTAGGCGATCTCCCTTGCCAGAGATGGATTCTGAGGGTGGCTGCTGCCGTTGTTTGTGATGAGGGCTGCCAATGCCCAAATCCGCAGCTCGACCGCCCACGCCGCACCCCACTGATCACGAACGGACAGCTGATGACGCAAGGCGTCATCCAGGATCGCCAACGCCGCGTTGGGATCGCCATGCTTGAGTAGGGCGACGGCCCGGCTGAGCTCAGCCCACGAAGCCGCCCACCGTGCGCCCGATACTTGCGCTTGCTCAAGGCAACGCTCGGAAATCGCGTGAGCTTGTTCCGATGATCCGAGCAGGGCCGCCGCGAAGCCGGCGAACATGCCGGCCATCATCTCGCCGCCGCGATTGCCGAGATCACGGAACTTGTCACAGGCCCGCTCGAGCACTGCGATTGCTCTCGGATCCCGATCGCGCATCACCATTTCTGTGCCACGGGCCAAATCCAGTCGCGGAGGAAGGCCGAAGTCGATTTCAGGGTGCTTGCGCCAGCTGGCCATGTCGGTATCGGGAATGCAGTCGGCGACGCAGTCCTCGATCATACGATGAGCGTCTTGCCCTTGCCGCACGGCAAGCCACGCGATCACCGACTTGGCAGATACCTGCAGCGCAGTCGGCTGTGGGCTGAGCGTTTCGGTGGCATGCAGACACCGCTCCGTCAATCGCCGGATATCGTGGATTCTGCCTTGTACGAAGGGGACACGGAGAGCTATCAGTCCGATACAGATTTCCAGACCCGCCTCGGCTGTGCTGGGCGAAGAGCGGGAGACCTCGTGGGTGTTCTGCATGGTGGGCAGGCCGGTCCCGATGTCGAGGAACTGGCGGATGCCCTGTTCCCCGGCGAGGTAGCGCACCGCGCGGATGAGGAACTGGCGCGACTGCACCGCCATGGTGGTGATGTCCGGATCGACCTCGATCCCGGCGTCGCCTGCGATGCGGTCGATCTCGTAATAGTCCTTACCGCCCATCCAGTAGTTCCAGATCCGCGCGGAGTGGGGGATGTCGGTTCGGATGAGGGGGCTGTGGTCTTCGGGCATGGAGTATGGGCTCCTACACGGGGTGAGAGTTCGAGTGACCGCTCGAGACGGCGGCCTCGTTGAAGAAGAGTCAGCGGCGCGGAAGATGCGTCACGTTGCCGCGCTCGTGGGGTTTGAAACCGACGCCGCCGAGCAGCAGGCGTTCCTCGGTCAGCCGCGGCCGCAGCGCGGGGCCCATCGGCCACCAGTCGTCGAGTTCGACCAGACCGGGCTCGATCAGTTCCAGATCGCCGAAGTAGGAGGCGATCTGCTCCCTGGTGCGGTACCAGCCGGAGCCGAGCCCCATTTCGGTGAAACGCCGTTGCAGCTCGATGGCCATCTCGTGCGCCTCGCCGCCGTCGGCGGGATCGTGGAAATGCGTGATCGCGACGTAGGATCCGGCGGGCAGCGCATCGATGTACCGGCGCATGATCCCCGCGGGATCGAGATCGTCGTCGACGTGGTGCAGGATGCCGCAGAGGATCAGCGCCAGCGGGCGGGTGAGGTCCAGGTGCTGGGTGGCCTCGGAGTGCGCGAGCAAGGTTTCCGGCGCGGTCAGATCCGCGGGCACGAAATGAGTGAACTCGTTGCGCTCGAGCAGGACCCGGCCGTGGATGTTGCACACCGGATCGTTGTCGACGTAGACCACGCGCGCCGCGGGGTTCTGCTGCTGGGCGATCTCGTGTGTGTTGCCGACGGTCGGCAGACCTGCGCCGATGTCGAGGAATTGGTCGATGCCGATGGTGCCGGCCAGATAGCGCACCACGCGGTGCAGCCAGCGGCGGT
>NZ_BAFR01000350.1 GCF_000308435.1 Nocardia araoensis NBRC 100135
TCTCAACCATGGCCGTGCTCACCCGAGAGGCGAGCGGCGTCTTCGCCATCGCGCCCACCCCCTTCGACGAGCAAGGAGCGTTGGACTTCGACTCGCTGCACCGTTTGATCGATTTCTACGAATCGGTCGGCGTCACCGGGATCACCTTGCTCGGCCAAATGGGCGAGGCGCCGAAACTGGCTCATGACGAGGCGACCCGGATCGTGCGGCACGTGCTGCGCAGGACCCGACTTCCGGTCGTCGTGGGAGTCTCCGCTCCCGGCTACGCCGCGATGCGCGCACTGACCGGTGAGGTCATGTCGGCGGGAGCGGCAGGCGTCATGGTCGCACCGCCGAACACCTTGCGCACCGACGACCAGATCGTCGGCTACTACGAGGGCGTCGCGGCCGTGCTCGGCGACTCGGTTCCCCTCGTCGTTCAGGACTACCCCTTGTCGTTCTCGGTTGTCATGAGCGCCGGGGTCATCGCGCGTATCGCCCGCGCCGTGCCCAGCTGCGTCATGCTCAAGCACGAA
Source organism: Nocardia araoensis NBRC 100135 (assembly GCF_000308435.1). GTDB lineage: Bacteria > Actinomycetota > Actinomycetes > Mycobacteriales > Mycobacteriaceae > Nocardia > Nocardia araoensis. The sequence goes on from NZ_BAFR01000350.1 coordinate 516, forward strand.
GACTGGCCGGGACTGGAGAAGATCAGCGCACTGCGGCAGTTGGAAGCCGAGGGCGAAATGCCGAGGCTGTCGATCCTGTGCGGCAACGGTGGGCTCTTCCTGGATTTCGAGACCGCGCGGGGCGCTGACGGCGCCATGACCGGATACTGCTTCCCCGAGATGCTGGTCGATGTGGTAGGTCATACCGCAGCGGGTCGTTCCGAGGAAAGCGATGACATCTTCGATGCGCATCTGCCGTTGCTGCGATACGAACAGCAGCCGGGTGTGGGCCTGGCCGTGCGCAAGTACGTCATGCACCGGCGCGGCCTGCTCGCCTCCGACACTCAGCGCACGCCTCGCAGTGTGCTCTCGAGCCGGGCGCGGTCGGAAGTCGACCATCTGCTCGCCCGGCTCGCTCGCCGGGACAGTCGGGCGAATCGGGTCGCATGACGCGGTCGTTCTGCGTCTGCGGCCAACGGCGGCGGCGGTAACCTCCTCCGATGCGACTGCGCCAGCTGGAGTACTTTCTTGCCGTCTGGGAAAGCGGATCGTTCAGCGCCGCCGCGGCACGGCTGTATGTCTCACAGCCGTCGCTGTCGCAGCAGATGCGTCTATTGGAGAAAGAACTCGGCGCGCAACTGCTCGAACGCGGCCGCCACGGCCTCGCCCTCACGCCCGCAGGACGGGCCTTCCTGCCCCACGCCGAGTGTGTGTTGCGGGCTGTCGGCGAAGCCGCGGATGCCGTGCACCAAGTGGTCGAGGGGCGAAGCGGCGACGTGCATGTGCTGACCGTCCGGTCGATCGCCTCCGGCATCCTGCCTCCGAGCGCCGTCCGGTGGCACTCCCTGTTCCCGACGGCCGTCCTTCGAGTGCACGACTTCTCGCACCGCCGCGCGCTCGAGGAGGCGGTTCGCGGCGGACAAGGCGACATCGCGGTCGGACCGCGGCCCGAACTGTGGGAGGGGCCCGTCGTGTCACTCGGTTATGAGGAGATGGTGCTGGTCGGCCCGGCAGGGCGGCACACGGGTTCCTCGGTGGAACTCGACGAACTGGCCGCAGCCGACTGGATCCTCTACGAGCCCGAGCAAGGCATGAGCGAAATAGTGGACCGGACGGCCACCGCCCTCGGATTCACCCCACGCGCCGTCGCGCGCACCGGACAGGTGGCCGCCGCTCTGCTGTTCGCCATGGAGGGGTTGGGAGTCGCGCTGGTGCCCAACAACGCCGTACCCGGCGGCTGGATACAGCACGCCAGAAGGATCGGGCCGGGGGTTTACCGTGAGATCGTCGCCTACAGCCGCAGCACGCCGACGCAACTGGCGCAGCGGTACCGAGACTTGCTCACCTCCCTCGAGTTGCCCCTCACCTCTGCGACGGAGCTTCCGGCAGGGGCGTTGCGGTGCTAGGCGTCCCTCGACACGATCAACCGAGGCCATCGAGGCCTGGATTTCGCTGCTGGGGCTCGATCCGCAGAACCGGGCCCTTCGCATGATGATCCGAGCGGTGGCCGGCGCCATCGACGAGGCCGCCGTCTATTGGCTGCAGAACGGCGAACCGTTCGACGTCGACGCTGTGGTCGAGTGCCTGATGCAGCTGACCGTGGCGGCGCTGCGTTCGGCCGCCGCGCTGGACAGCACTGTCGATGTGGACGCGGCGCTTCGGCCGATGCCTCGACGCTCGCTCCGGTTCTTCTGAAGTGCAGCAAGGATTTTCGCCTATTCGTCGTCGAGCGGGTGGGTTCCGCCATATTGCGGGGGGCGTGCTCCACATTGCCCTCGCTCCGCCGCGACCGGGCGGCTCCGAAAAATAACGGCAACTATGTTGTTGAAACATATTGACGACTGGCGTGATATCGGCCACACTGTAGCCATTATGCCTGGACGAGCAGCTGTCGATAACCGGATCGACCCCGATCCGATCTTCGGGACCGAGTGGCAACGGAAGAGCTCACGCGGGAGCCGCAGGTAGTTGATGCGGCGAACGCGGGGGGCGCGAAGCGTGCTGTCCACGCGTCGAAAGCGTCCACTGAATTGATGTTCATCCCTTCCGCTCCGAGCGGAGGGGCCAACTGAGCGACTACATGATCATTATGAGCGTGTAGTCGAAATGCGTAGTGATCGTGGACCGATCATGCGCGGACGCCGAAAAGCTGATCGGCGTATATCGGTCCCAAGCGAAAGTTCGATCGTTTTGACTCTGACACCCGACGTATTACCGCCGCAGCGGCGCGACACCTCCGCACTGCGGATCGTGCGAGCGAATTTCTCCGATACCGTCGTATCGGGCGTGCGCACCGGCGGACGGACCGTGGATATCGCGTTGGAGACCGTCGGCGGGGCGCTGTCGGATCTGGTTCGTCGCCGCTTCCAGTGGCGCGAGATGCTGCAACAGGCGTGGTACCTGATCACGGTCACAGCTCTCCCCGCGATACTCATGGCGGTGCCCTTCGGGGTGATCGTCTCGTTGCAGATCGGCAATATGATCCGGGAACTGGGCGGCGACTCCCTGCTGGGGGCGGCGAGCGGGCTCGGGGTCATCAAGCAGGGCGCTCCCATCGCCACCGGGCTACTGCTCGGCGGCGCCGGTGCGGCGGCGATCGCCGCGGACCTCGGCGCACGCACGATCCGTGAAGAAGTGGACGCGCTGCGGGTGATGGGCGTCAGTCCGATCCATCGGCTGGTCATTCCCCGCGCCGTCGCCATGGTGCTGGTCGCACCGCTGCTGAATGTGCTGATCATCTTTGCCGGCGTGGTCGCGGGATACATGGTCGCGATCGGCGCACAGGGAGTGACCTCGGGAAGTTACTGGGCTACTTTCGGTTCCTTCACGACGGTCACCGATGTGGGCATTTCGCTGCTGAAGGCCATGGTGTTCGGATTGATTGTCGCGATCATCAGCTGTCAGCGCGGGCTCGAGGCCAAGGGCGGCCCGCGCGGAGTGGCAGACGGAGTGAATGCCTCGGTCGTGCTCTCGGTGGTGTGCATCATGATCGTCAATCTCACTGCCACCCAATTGGTTCAGATGTTCGCTCCGACGAGGTTGGCCTGAATGACCGCGACCAGGTATGCCCCGAAGGGACTGCGCTGGGCCTATCGATTGGTCCGCGACCAGAACGTGCTGCTGCCGGTGGACTCCCTCGGATTCGCCCTGTCGTTCAGCTGGCAGGTGCTCTCGGCCATCCCCATGACGCTGAAGCATTATCGGATGCAAACCCTGCGCGCCATCGGTGACACAACCTGGGGGAGGGGTTCGCTGATCGTCGGCGGCGGTACCGTGCCGATGCTCGTCCTGCTGGGTATGGTGCTCGGCGCCAGTGTGGGCATCGAGTCCTACGGCACCTTGAATATGATCGGGCTCGGCCCACTGACCGGTGTGGTCTCGTCGTTCGCGAATACCCGGGAGCTGGCGCCGATCATCGCCGCCGTCGGATTCGCGGCGCAGGCCGGGTGCCGGATGACCGCCGAGATCGGATCGATGCGCATCTCCGAAGAGATCGATGCGATGGAATGCCTGGGGTTGCGGTCGATTCCGTTCGTGGTCACCACCCGGGTTATCGCCGGTGTCGTGGCGATCGTACCTACCTTCCTGGTGACGCTGATCCTCAGTTATCTGGCCTGTGCCGCGATCGTTGTCGGCGTCCATGGTCAGGCATCGGGGGTGTACCAGCACTATTTCGACCAATTCGTCAGCGGTCCGGATATCGCCGCGGCGGTGCTGAAAGTGCTGGTGTTCGGCGTCGCGGTGATCCTGATCCACTGCTATCAAGGATTTTTCGCCGTCGGTGGGCCGGAAGGTGTGGGAATCGCCTCCGGCCGGGCGGTGCGTGCCAGTTTCGTCGCGATCATCACTTTGGACATGCTGCTGAGCCTGGTCATCTGGGGATTCAGCTCGCCGGTCACGTTCACGGGGTAATGGAATGCCAACGTATGGATTGCCAGGAGCGGCTACCACCGCGAAGTCCGCGCGCCGGACAGGTGCGATCGCCCTCGCCGTCGCCGCGGTCGTCGCCGCGGTGTGGGGTGAGTATCACGCGGTGCGCGTAGACGATCGAATGGCGGTCACGCTGCGCACCGAGCATATCGGCGACGGCGTGGTCGCCGGAACTCGGGTGCGGCTGGACGGGGTCGGCGTCGGTGAGGTCACCGGTATAAGCAGTGTCGGAGCCGGGCAGCAGCAGATCACCGTGCGCCTGCACGGCTCTCAGCTCACCGGACTCACCGACACTCTCGGTGTCGACTACGCGCCGTCGAACCTCTTCGGCATCAGCGAGATCGAATTGCGTCGGGGCGAGGGTGGCGCCCCGTTGCGGGAGGGAGCTACCGTCGACCTCACCGGTGCGGCGGCGTCGCGAGTCTCCGATGTCACGATGGGCACACTGATCCGGTCACTGGGGCAGACCACCAACCAGGTACTGACGCCGGAACTGACCGGCGTGCTGACCGAACTCGCCACCGATGCCAAGGCATTCACGCCGATCCTGGAGGCCATCGTGATGCTGGGGCGAGCGGTGGCCGATACCCAGCGATACGATCCGTCCTTTCTGATCGGCCAGTATGCTTCGACGCTGTACGGGACGGCCGAATTCGCGGGCGCCACTGTCGACCTGCTCGACCACATCAACAACATCGAAGTTCTGCGCACCGACCAGCCGCTCTTCGATGCCGGTGTCACCCTGCTCACCGACGACCTGTTCCCCGCGCTCACGAACTTGGGCAACGTCGGGCAGCGGCACTACACCGGCTACAGCGACATGCTGACGCCATTGCTGAGCATCACCGCCCAGATGGTGCCCACCCCGCACAAGTCGAGTGCGGAGCTGCGAACCATCTTGGAACGCATCGACAATTCGTTCGTCGACACCCCTGAGGGACCTGTTCTGCAGCTCGAGCTCACCCTGCGCGGATTTCCCGTCCTAGCCTCCCCGCTGCTCGGCTTCCCTGGGGCCGGTGCCGCACTCGCGCCACCCGCACCAACCGAGCCGGCAGCGATTCCGGGAGGTACCCGATGAAATCGACCGCCCACATAATCCTGCGTCTGGTGACATTCGCGGTGGGGATGGCGGCCCTCTTGGCCCTCGTCGTGACGGCAATCCAGCGCCCGGTAGCCGGGAGTACCGACACGTTCCGGGTGATCTTCACCGATGCCAACGGCTTGAAACTCGGTGACGACGTCCGCATGTACGGCGTGCAGGTGGGCAAGGTTGAGGCGATCACCTTGGATCAGGGGCGGGCCTCGGTACGAGTGACCGTTCAACGCGACCACGCGGTGTACGAGGCGAGCACATTCGCGATCCGGTATCAAACGCTGACCGGCCAGCGGTATGTCGACGTGCGCCAGCCGACCACGCCGGGCCCGAAACTGGCGACCGGCGTGACCGTTCCGCCCGAGCGCACGATCCCCTCTTTCGACATCACTACGTTGTTCAACGGACTGCAACCGGTGCTCCGGGAGTTCTCGCCCAGCGCGCTCAATCAGTTCGCCGAGAGCGTCCTCGCCGTGATCGAGGGCAACGGCACCGGGTTGGGGCCCGCTCTGGACGCGGTGGAGCAGCTCAGCCGTTACGCCGTCGACAGGCAGACCCTGATCTCCACGCTCGTCCGCAACCTGCACGTCATCGACGACCGCATCGGCGGCAAGTCGCCCTACCTGGAAGACCTGATTCAGGGCCTGACCGACCTGTTCTCCGTGCTGGAGGACAAGCTGAACGGTCTGGTCGACTACGCACTCGCCGCACCACCGGTGCTCGGCCCCATCGACGATTTGCTCGCGACGCTCGGGTTCACCCCCGATACCAACCCGGATCTCGACGATGCCCTGCGCGCGGCGTTTCCCGACCCACAGTCGGCGGTGGAGGTGCTGGGCAAACTTCCCGGCCTTCTGCAGTCGCTGGAGGCGCTACTGCCGCAAACCGGGCCCGAAATGAATACCAGTTGCTCGAAAGGAGACGCCGAGGTGCCACCGCAACTGCGGGTACTCATCGGCGGCCAAAGGATCGCCCTATGCAACCGCTGAACAAATTGCCGCGCGGACGAATTCGATTCCGTGGCGATAGACCCGTTCCCGACGACCGAACGGCGCGCCGACGGGAGCTGCGGCTCGGCTTGATCGGCGCGGCCACGGTGGTGTCGGTCCTGGCTGCCTGCGGCATCTTGTACGCGCTACCGCTGGGCAAGGTGGAATACCGAGCCGACCTGAGCGAGGCCGGAGCCATCCGCCCCGGTGAGGACGTACGCGTGGCGGGGATCAACGTGGGCACCGTCGAATCGCTGGAATTGCACGACGATCGAGTGCACATGGTCTTCACGGTGGACGCCGATGTGTTCGTCGGTGATCAGTCGACCCTGGACATTCGCATGTTGACCATAGCCGGCGGCCACTTCGTCGCACTGACGCCCGCGGGATCGAAGCCACTGGGCAAGAAAGTGATCGCCAAAGACCGAGTGCGGCTGCCGTACACGCTCGGTCAGGCGTTCCAAGACGCGATAACCCCGGTGCGAGAGGTCGATGGCGAGGTTCTCCGGAACAATCTCGGCCAATTGCAGGCAGCACTGGCCGAGAGCCCGGATGGCCTGCGGCAGCTGGGACGAGCGGTGGATTCCATCGTCGACATCCTCGACAAACAGAATATGGATGTATCTCGCGCACTGGCGGTTTCCCAGGAATACCTGAGCAGGATCAGCGGAAACACCGCGTTGTACGGCCGGCTCAACAGCAAGCTCAACTTGACCACCGACATCCTCGTCGACAAGCGTGCCGAGCTACGGGTGTCGCTGGCTCTGCTGGCGCGGTTGCTGTCGCGCATCGCGGCAGCCGAACCCGCCTACGACCACACGCTGAAGCCGATGCTGGACGAACTCCAGAAGGCGATCCCGGAGCTCGAGCGGCTCACCGGCCGCCTCGATCAGGTCGTCGACTCCGTCCAGAGCATCGGACAGCAGCTACAGCAGATCGCCGGACCAGACGGGTACGCCCTCGATCAATCGCAGACGACCGTCTCCGCGCCCGCGCTGTGCATCCCCGTGCCCGGGAGGTCGTGCTGATGCGACGACTTCTCGCGTCCCGCGGATTCATGTCGGTGACGACCGTCCTGGTCCTGGTCGTGGTCTGCGCCGCCGCCTACGTCGTGCTGACCGGAGCCGGTAAGTCGATGCGCTCGTACTGCGCGATGATGCCGGACGCGGTGGGGCTCTACCAGGGCAGCCACGTCACGATGCTCGGGATCCCGGTCGGCTCGGTGACTCGGATCGAGCCGTCCGGTGATGGGGTTCGAGTCGACTTCACTGTCGAAGCCGATCACCCCCTGCGCGGCGACGTATCAGCTGTGACGCTGTCCGACACGCTCGTCGCCGATCGCAACCTCGCCATTCTGTCCGCGCCGAAACCGGCGGCCGAGTGGGCCACCGGCCGGTGCATCACCCGGTCTCTCACCCCCAAGAGCATGACCGAGACGTTGAACGCGTTGTCGAAGCTGGCCACCGAGCTGAGCACGCCGGACGACCCCGGCAAACGGGACACGGTGAGCGCAGGACTGTCGGCTCTGGACACCGCCGTGGCGGGCACCGGTCCCGCGCTCAACGAGCTGATCTTCAAACTAGGCGATGCGCTGAAATCGCCCGACGCGGCCATCGGACGCATCGGTGAACTGATCGACGCGATCAGCAAACTCGGCGCGGTACTGAAGAACAACTGGGGCGACCTGGAACACATGCTGACGCGACTCGGCGGAATGCTGGATCAGGCCAATAGCGAGGTGATCGCGCCCTTCATCGAAATCGTCGATGGACTGCGAGTGATCCTGCCCTGGTTCAACGACATCACCACCACATTCGGTCAGCCGCTGCTGAACCTCGTGCGCGCGACCGTCCCGTTGGTTCGCTGGGCCGGCGCCAATGTCGGCACCCTCGAACAACTCGTGAACATGATCCCTGCGCTGACCGCCGCCTTCCAGCGGTCCGTCGATCCGAGCACCGGCCAGGCCGCACTCTCCTACGCTCCACCCAAAGTCGCTCTCGGTCGAGCCGATGCCGAACAGGTGTGCTCGGCGATCAACGCGACACTCCCCGGCCGCTGCCGCGGCGCTGAAAACGGTTTGGCGACGATCGATCTGGTTCCGCTGGTGCTGGCTCTGGCAGGTGCACGATGAGGGGTTGGGGCGGAAAGAAGGGCACGACGAGACTGTTCGCGCTCGTTGTCGCTGGTGCCACGCTCGGCGGTTGTGCCTTCGATCCGTCGGCCATCACGATCCCCGGCACTGGCCGCGGCGAGGCATACCGCGTGCATGTCGAATTCGCTACTGTCCTCAACCTGCCCGCACGGGCGAAGGTGATGGCCAACGGCGTACAGGTGGGTGATCTGGCGGCAGTGACCGTGGTCGACCCCACGGCAACGGTTCCAGGCCATGTGATCGCGGATCTCGACATCGATCAAGCGGTAGAACTGCCCACCCGCACGACCGCGCAATTGCGGCAGAACACCCTGTTGGGGGACGCCTTCATCGAGCTGACCACACCGTCGAACGGATTCGACAACACTCTGGCCGACGGCGGCAGCATCCCGATCGCGCAGACGAAACCAGCTGTGCAGGTGGAAGACGTGATGGCCGGCCTCGCGATGTTCGTCCAGGGCGGTGCGGTCCACCAATTCCAGGACTTGGTGAACCGCATGAACGCGGTGCTGCCGCAACAACCGCCCGATACAGCTCGCATCGCGCAGGTCATCGGTGCCGACTTCGAAGACGTCGCCCGGCATCTCGATGAGGTGGACCGCTTCCTCGACGGAATGGAGGCCGATACGGCGGTGGTGCTGGGCCGCGATCGGGCGTTGCGTGGGCTGCTGAGCGAGCAAGGTACGACCCACGTCACCTCGGCACTGAAGTCCTTGATCCTCGTCCTGGGTGTAGCGGGCGTGATGGGCGATCTCGTCCACTCCTTCTCCTGGATGACCTCGCTGGTGACAGCGGGCGATGCCGCCGCAAAAGCCTTGATGCCGCTGATGTTCACCAACCGGCCGTTGGACCTGAACGCGCCGTCGAATCTCAACCGAATCGTGTCGCTCATTCGAGGTCGGATCATTCCGTTCGCCGAGCACGGCGCGAAGGTGAACATCATCAGCATCGACGCGGGAACCGGCATCCCTGCCGACGAACAGACCAGCCGGATCATCGACACCCTGCGCATGATCGGAGCCGTGCGATGACATCACGAGTTCGGGGCCCGGTGGTGTCGCTGGGCAGTCTCGCCGCCGTGTTACTCCTCGGCCTCGCCTACCTCACCTTTGATGTGGTCGGTGTCGACTGGTTCACCAGATACTCCACACTGACTATGACACTGACCAACTCGGGCAGCCTCGGCCCGCACTCGCCGGTCCTTCTGTCCGGCGTCCGGGTCGGCGAGATCGTTTCCGTGCGCAACGAGAACGGTGGTGTCCAGGTCGGCATGCGCGTGCGGGACGACTACCGCATACCGGTCGCCAGCACGGTGATCATCGAAAACCTCTCCGCTCTGGGCGAACCGCAGGTCCGATTCACTCCCGTCCAAGGCGGCGACGGATCGTACCTGCGCGACGGACAGCACATCGATACCGCGGCGATCCGTACGCCGACGTCGATACCGGAGGTCGCGCGCCAAGTGACTCATCTGATGGAACAACTGGACCCGCAGGCACTGGAAGCCATCATCGAGACCTTCGGCCAGGGGTTGGCCGGCACCGACGTCGTCGTCCCGCAACTCGCCCGGTCGACCTCCCTGCTGGCCGCGACCCTGCTGGCCCGAACCGATGCGATCCGAGCCATGCTGGTCGACCTTCAGGCATTGGGCGCGGACATGGACTGGACCGGTCCGGCGATGAGCGCGGCCGCGCCGGGCTGGACACAGATCGGCGCTTCCATGAACGACCTGGCGCGAGCGATCGAGAGGTATGTCCGGATCGGCACCGTGCCGGACATGTATGTCGAGGGCAACGGCGTCATACCGTTCGCCGGTCAACTCACCCGCTATCTGGATGAGATGGGTCCGGACCTCGCCCGGTTGGTGCCCGTGCTCACCCCAGCGGCCGCGCAGGCCGCTGGGCAGCTGAGCCGCGTCGACCTCAGCGCGCTGATTTCGCAAGCACTCGCCGAAACCGGGGACGGCGTCGTGCGCTTGCAGATCAACGTCAAATAGCGGACCGCACAGATCGAAACAACACCGCAGGAGTGCACATGAGCATCGAGACCAACGACCGAATCGGCGAGGAAACGATAACCGACCGGCCTGCACCGGCAGGCGACCGATCCGTAGCGGCTGGGCGGGCATCGTGGACGGTGTCGATACGGCCGTCCGGAATCGCACTCGCAGCCGCGTTCATCGCCGTCGTAACGGCGATGGGCGTTTTCGCCGCGCTGTGGCTTTCGACTCGTAGCCAGCTCAGCGACCGCGACGCCGCAGCCGCGGCCGACCGCCGTGCCGAGCAGGTCGCCACGGATTACGCGGTCGGCGCCTCCACCATCAACTTCCAGGACTACAACGCGTGGGTCACCAAGCTCAAGGCGAACACCAGCGCGTCGCTGGCGAACAAATTCGACGCCACCGCTCCGAAACTGCGGGAGATCCTGGTGCCGTTGAAATGGTCCTCGACCGCCACACCGATCAATGCCGTCGTCGCCTCCGAGAACGGCGGCGTGTACAAGGTGAACGTTTTCTTGAACGTCAACTCCACCAGCGCCCAAACTCCTGACGGAGGCCAGACGACGGTGACCTACAACGTCACGGTCGACTCGGGTGCGGGATGGAAGATCACCGATGTCGGAGGTATGGACGGCGCTCTGCCGTTGAAATGACCACTCCTGGCGACCTCGTTCTGGTTCATCATGCTGCCGCCGACGATGGTCGCTTCGGGATGGGCGGGCTGGACATGCGATCACCATATAACGGTTACAATGTTGCCATTATCACTTGACCGGGCGGCATATATCGGCAACACTGTAACCATTATGAGTAGACGAGTAGCTGTCGATGACTACATCGATCCTGATTCGCGCTTCGTGAGCGTCGAAGGTCAGAACCTTCACTACAAGCGATCGGGGACGGGGCGATCGGTACTGCTCCTGCACGGCAGCGGCTCGTCGCTGCACTGTTTCGACCAGGTGGCCGCAACTTTGTCGTCGTCTTTCGACGTGATTCGCCCCGACCTGCCCGGCTTCGGCCTCACGGGGCCGCGCACCGACCGCGACTACCGGGTGCAGACATATGCCAAGACGGTCGCCGCCTTCTTGAATTCCCTCGGAGTGGTCAGTGCTTCGGTGGTAGGCAATTCGCTCGGCGGCAACATCGCCTGGAATTTCGCACTGGATTACCCGCAGCATGTGGATCGGCTCGTGCTGATCAATGCCACCGGCTATCCGGGCAAGTCGCTGCCGTTGGCGCTGCGGCTGGCACGCAATCCGATCGGTCGAGTGTTGTTGCCCCGCTTGGCTTCTCGGTCGGCCACCGCACGCAATTTGCGCTCGGCGGTCGGGTCACGATCGTCGGTGGTGGACGACGAGATGATCGACCGGGTCTACGCGATGCTGACCAGGCTCGGCAACCAACAGGCATTCATCGACTTCGCGAATACCGACCAGATCGACCGCACCGCCGAGATTCCGGCCATCACCGCGCCCACTCTCGTGTTGCGTAGCGCGTCTATCGACGGCCAGCACTTCACCCGCGATATCCCCGGCAGCCACGAACGAGTCCACCCCGGCGGCGGCCACCTGCTCCCCGATGAAGATCCGGCGTGGGTGGCAGGCGCGGTCCTGGACTTCCTGACCACCGAGGTGACCGCACAGACGAAGGAAAAGCGATGAAGTACTTCGTGGCCCGCGGCGAGACCCGTCGCTTGGGCGGGCCCACCCGGCATGAGCTACGCGGTGAGTTCCTCCAATGCGGCGATGGAATCAGTCACTACGAGCTGAGCGGGCCCGCCGGGGCAGAAACCGTCGTCTTCGCGGGCGGTCTCACTGTCCCCCTGTTCTACTGGGACGAACTCGCCGCCGAACTGCACCGGCGCGGATTCCGCACGCTTACCTACAGCGCCTACGGACGGGGCTATTCCGATCGGGTGCAGGCACGCTACGACGAGGCGCTGTTCGTGCGGCAACTCACCGACCTGACCGAGCGACTGGAGTTGTCCCAGCCGTACCACCTCGTCGGAACTTCGATGGGTGCGCTGGTGAGCATGGCTTTCGCCGAGCGGCACGTCGACCGGTTGGCTACCTTGACGTTGGCGGGCCCCGCTGGGTTGCAGCCCGCACCTGCCGCCGCACGGCTGTTGCGCCACGAGTTCTTGGGAACCGTCCTGGCCAAGAGTCTGGGTAGCAGAATGCTCGACCGGCACCTCTCGCACAACGTGCGCGATCCGCAGCAGTCCGCAGCACTCACCGCAATGGTGCGGGAGTGCTACCAGTTCGAAGGCTCGATCTACGCGTTGGCCGCCACGATCGCCGACTTTCCGCTGGGCGGCCGCCAGGATCTCTACCGGCGAACCGGCCACCTGCCGGTGCCGAAGATGCTGCTGTGGGGCGATCGAGATCAGGTCACTCCTATCAGGAGCTTCGACGAGGTGTGCGCGTTGCTGATGCCCACCGAGTCGCACATCTTCTCGCCCTGCGGGCACATGGTCCCCTATGAGGAGCCCGTCCAAATGAGTTCCCGATTCGCCGCTTTCGTCGACGCCGCCAAGGAAGGGATGCACCGATGACGACCCAGCCGAACACCGATATCGTCGATGTCCTCGTCGTCGGCGCCGGGCCGACCGGCACCGCCTTGGCGATCGATCTGACCCGGCGCGGACGGGTGGTGCGGATCATCGACAAGGCCGCACACGCCTTCGAGGGTTCGCGAGCGAAGGGAGTCCAGCCGCGCACCCTGGAAGTGTTCGAAGACCTCGGCGTCCTCGATGGCATTCGCGCCGGCGGAGCCGACTACCCGCTGCTGGGCATCCATGCGGGTCCGCTGAACATTCCTTGGCGCATGATCTCGCATGCCGACGTGAGCTCGGATGTGCCGCATCCGAATACGTGGTTGATCCCCCAGTTCCGCACCGACGCCGCACTGCGCGCCGGACTGTGGCGGCTGGGCGTGTCCGTCGAATCCAACTGTGAACTGATTGGATTCGAACAGCATCCGGATACGGTCGTGGCGACGGTTTCCGGTCTTGACGGTGTGACCGAGATCAGCGCTCGCTACCTGGTCGGTGCCGACGGTGGGGCCAGCACGGTCCGGAAAACCGCGGGCATCGGCTTCGAGGGAACAACGGACGAAGCCGATCGGGTGATCATCGTCGACGCCGTGGTGGACGGCCTTTCCCGGGACCGCTGGCATGTGTGGCCCCGTCCGGGTGGCCGGTTCGTCGGCGCGTGTCCGCTGCCGCATTCCGATCGGTTCCAGGTGATGATCCGTCTGCGCCCCGATGAGGAGCCCGACCTCGACGAGGGCAGCCTGAACGCTCGCATCCGCAAGCAGACCGGCGACAAACACATCCGTTTGTCGCATATCAGCTGGAAGTCGGTGTTCCGCCCCAACATTCGCCTGGCTGAACGCTACCGTTCGGGTCGGGTGTTCGTCGCCGGTGACGCCGCTCATGTCCATCCCCCCACGGGTGCGCAAGGACTGAACACCGGTGTGCAGGACGCCTACAACCTGGGCTGGAAACTCGGTCAAGTGCTCGCCGACGCACCGGACAGCCTGCTCGACACCTACGAAGCCGAGCGTCAGCCGATCGCGGCCGGGGTCTTGGGCTTGTCGATCGAGAAGTATCAGGGTCTGTCCAAGCTCGACCCGTCATCCCTCAAACGCGGCGATGACGAACGCCAACTGGGCGTCAATTACCGCGGCGGACCCCTGGCGGCGGATGATGCCCAACGAACAGCGACGCTGCGGGTGGGCGATCGCGCGCCGGACGCGAGATTGCTGAGCGCGATAGGGGGATCGCAGCGGCTGTTCGATCTCTTCGCCGGACCGCATTTCACCGCGATCGCCTACGGTCCCGCCGCGGCCAGGGACCTGGCCGCACTGCCGTGGCCCGCGAAAGGCGCGGCGCTGAGACGGGTCGCCGTCGACAGCGGTGATCTGGTGGAGGCCGATGTGGTCCTCGCCGACATCACCGAGTCCTTTGCCCGGATCTACGGCCTGACCGACTCCACCCTGCTGCTGATCCGCCCCGACGGTTACATCGGCTCGATCGCCACCACCGATCGGATTGCGCGCACACTGAAATCCATCATTGCGATGACCCCGGCGGTCGAATCTCCGGTGACACAGACCATCGGGAGGGAAGAGTGAACCGCGGCGGCTCACTCGTCCTGGTGGGCTCGGCTATGGACGAGAGGTGCACGGTAATCGCTGCGGCGACGTCCTGTGTGGCGCGGAGACCTCGCCGACCTGACGAGGTTCGGATTTCGCAGGCCCGACCAAGGTCCGGCTGCCGCCGTCAGCGTTGCTGAGGGCGCGTTCATGAGATCGGAAATGCGATGTTGTGGCACCTGATGGTCGACTTCGGTCTGGGTTCCCCCTTGCATTTCGTCGCCTCCCGCGAGGCGGCTGTAACGTTCGCGCGGGAGGCGATCGAAAAGGGCTGGGCGCGGGCCGCCGCCGTCGATGACCGCGTGGACCACAGCTACCCAACGATGCCGTGCCAAGTCTTGTATGCGCCACCAAGGCCGGATTCCGCGCGCATGTTCTGATACACCCGGGAGCTCGATGCTGCCCGGCGCAGCGCTTCACCAGGCAGCCGTTCGAGCGGCGTTGGCCGATGCGCGTCGGCCCGAGGGGGCACCGCGAGCTCGTCGGGGCGATCACAGCCGGTGATGTGGACCGGCTGTGAGGCATCACCGAATGGCACAACCGAGCGGCCCGCGCCGACCGCGCGTTCAAGGTCACCAGAGCCATGATCGAGTGGTCTCGGGCGCCTTCATAGGATCTCGGCGGTTCGCCCGATGATGTCGGTGGCTACCTCGCGAGTGAGGGGGGCCGGGGTCGTGACCGGTCAGGGCCTCGATGGCTTCTTGGGCGTCGATGTCGAACATTGCTTCGGCGGTGAGCAGTGCGGCGCGGGTCCGCGCGTAGCGGCTGGTCGTCCCTTCGGGTACTCCGGCCTGCCTGTCGACGGCGCGGTGGGTGAATCCGCGACTGCCTTCGGTGGCCAGCACGCTGATCGCCGCCGCACCGACTCTATTCTTGTGACTGCCCATATCGGTGATGCTCCTTAGCCAGTTCACGTGCTGTCGCTACAGCCGTCGGAGTTCACTGCGGCCACCTCGCCGGGATGGCCGGCGACAGGGATTGTCAGCCCTGGCCATCCGGTCAGACGACGCACGCTGTCGCGAATCAGAACGGTCAGTAGCCGCAGGTTGGAATCGGGGGTGAGATGAATGAACGGGATGATCGCGGCGACGGCCTTGACGCGTGAGTCGGTGGCGCCCATGACCAGAGCGTGTCCACCGGACGGGCTCGCACCCCACACCCCGACTCGTTGGGGATCGACGCGGGGGTCGCGCGACAGCACGTCGAGTGCGGCGTGGAACGTCCGCAGTTGCCGCCGGTATCGCCCAGTAATATCGGACACACTGTTGCCGATCTAGCTGGCCGGAATGCCGCATAACGGCAACGATGTTGCCATTATGGTGACTCGATCAGCGACGCACGACGCCGTCCCCTTGTATCCGCACCGCTCCATCGCGCGCGAACCCCACTTCAGGTCGATGGCGCGAATCGGTTACGCCTTCGCCGTGGTCATGCTCGGCACGACCCTGCCGACGCCGCTGTACACGCTGTATGCCGCCCAGCTCGGGTTCTCCATCGGCATGTCCACCACAATTTTCGCCACCTACGCCGCCGGAGTCGTCGCGGCACGCATTCTGTTCGGCCGATGGTCGGACACGCTCGGACGTCGACCGCTGCTCATTGCCGGACTGGCCTGTTCCGCGGCCAGTTCCCTGGTCTTTCTCACTGCTGGGCCGGTGTGGCAGTTACTGGTCGGACGGGCGCTCTCGGGACTGTCGGCCGGCATCTTCACCGGTACCGCAACCGCAATGATCGTCGAAGCCGCCCCTGTGAAATGGAAGAACCGAGCCACTACGGTCGCCGGCGTCGCAAATATCGGGGGACTGGGCATAGGGCCAACACTGTCGGGGGTGCTGGCGCAATACGTTCCGTGGCCTCTGCACTGCGTCTTCCTTGTGCATCTGGCGATGATCGGTGTAGCCGCGCTCGCGATCGTGCAGGTGAACGAGACCGTTGCGACGCTGCCCGGAACTCTGCTCACTACGCAGCGGCTGTCCATTCCGCCTCAGGCGCGGGGTGTGTTCACCCGCGCGGCACTCGCCGCATGCGCTGGTTTCTGCGTAATCGGTCTGTTCACGTCGGTCGTGCCGACGTTTCTGCGCGAATCTCTGCACGTTCACGACAAGGCCATGGCCGGCTTGCTGGTTTCCGCGGCGTTCGCCGCGTCCGCGGCCACCCAAGCGTTCACCAGGACGCTACCTGCCTCCAAGGCCATGATCCTCGGTTGTGTGGCCCTGATACTCGGCGCCGCGCTGCTCGCCGCAGCGTTGAGCACTCGGTCGGTGGTCATGCTCAGCGCGGCTGCGCTGGTTACCGGCCTCGGGCATGGCGCGAGCTTCGGCAAGGGGCTCGGCGCGGTAGTGGAAGCGGCTCCGCAATCGCGGCGCGGCGAGATCGCCTCCGCCTATTTCGTCGTGGCCTACTTCGCGATTTCCGTTCCGATCCTGGGCGTCGGCTTCGCCGCCCAGCACTGGAGCCCGTCCCGCATCGGCATCGTCTTCGGAGCAGTGGTCGCCGCCGTGGCCACGGTGGCGCTCCTCGGCACGATCTGCGCCGCCCGCCCCGGCGAGTCACCCGACCCGGCGACAACGCGTGACGCGAGGCTGCGATTCGGACCTGGATGATCATTCGCGGCAGCGCCCCCGCCGAACGCGTCCGTGAGTCGTTTCTCGCCGACGGCACTGGCTTCCGCCGCCTCCGCAATCAGAACCAGCACCCGCTGTTGACTGGTCCGACGCTCTCGACCTGGACTATTTCATGCAATCCCGGTCCGGAGCCGACGCGCTGTTCCACCAGTACACGCCCGAGGACGTCTACTGGGGGCAATTCGGTGGGGCACTGGAGAACCTGGCCGCGGGAACCACGACAGTCGTCGACACGTCGCAATGCTCGTATACGCCCGAGCGCACCGACGCCGCGCTTGAAGGAATCCGCCGATCCGGGATGCGGTGCGTGTTCAGCTTCTCGCCTTCGTTCGGCGATCATGAGCCGGATCCATCGTATGCCCACCCGGAAGACATCCATCGCCTCGTCGACACCACCGGTGCAGCCGACGACGGATCGCTCGTCCGCCTCGCACTGGGCTATCACGTCGATGAGGATTTGTTGGAGCTTGCCCGCGACCTCGGTGCCCATGTTCGCGTATGTCAATGACACCAGCTGGGGTCATGTGCTCGAGCAGTTCGAGAAGGAGGTACTGCTCGGGCCCTGGGTCACCTTCATCCACTGCCTCGGTCTCGAGGACGCCGCGTGGCGAGCCATCGAACGGACCGGTGGCAAGGTGTCGGTCTCCGCGAGCGCTGAGCAGTCGCTCGCCATCCGTCAGCCGGCCTTGCAGACGGCCCTGGAGCATGGCATTCCGACGAGTTCCGGCACGGACACGGTGGGCATCGCACCTGTCGACTTCTTCTCCCAGATGCGTGCGGCCATCCGCAGCCGCATCCACGCGGCGAGACAGAGCGACTCACCTGAGGTTCCGCCGATCACGGTGCGGAACATACTTCGAATGGCAACACTCGGCGGAGCCCAGGGGGCGCATCTCGACCATCTCGTCGTTACACCGGGCAAGCGGGCGGACGTCATCGCGCTGAACGGCCGCACGCTCAACGCTGGACCGGTGAATCACGCGCCGGGCGCCGTCGTCCAGCATATGGACACCAGTAACGTCGACACCGTGATTGTGGACGGGCGCGTCGTCAAGCGCGATGGCCGACGGGTCGGCGTGGACGTCGAAGCTGTACTGCAGCAACTCGAACGCTCGGCCGCCGGGCTCGTGAGTCGTTCCCGAGCGACCAATATCCTCTTCACGGGGTGCAGGCAGCAGTAGGACGGCGATATCGGCGGCTGTATTCACGGCCGCGGCATGTTCCTGTTCGATGTTGCCGTAATCGACCTTGGTGCGGTCGGCGGGCAGGGGGTCGCGGCGATCGCCGTTGACGCGGGTTAGAATAACGGCGACACTGTTGTCACTATGATAGATGTGCTCTACACCTCATCCCAGGTATCCGATCGGATACGGTCACTCGAACGTCCGGCGGCCGGCCTCGTAGGTCGTTCCAGAGTTACGGGTTGGCGGAGGCTGTCATGACGTTCGACGTTGCCGTGATAGGCCTGGGTCCGGTTGGGGAGCTGGCGGCGCTTCTGCTGGCACGCGCGGGGTTGACGGTGTTGGTCCTCGAGCGCGAGGCCGATGTGTATCCCAATCCGCGTGTCGGCGTTCTCGACGGAGAAGCGTTACGCACGCTTCAAAAGGCCGGAGTGTACGAGCGCACGGTTCCAGACATGCTCCTCGGAGCTGGCGCCCAGTGGGTGTCGGCTCGCGGCAAGGTTGTCGCGACGACGCTGCCGACGGAGAAAATCCAAGGGCACCCGTGGATGTCTGCGATCTACCAGCCGTTGCTGGACAAGCACCTTCGGGCGGCCCTCGCGGAGTATCCGGATGTCGATATCCGACTGGGTCACCGGCTCATCGGGTTGACCCAGGACGACGAAGTCGTCGAACTCACGTTTCGTGATGTCGACGGCAGGACAGGGAACGCGCGTGCGCGCTTCGTCGTCGGGTGCGATGGCGCCAATAGCGCTACCCGGGAAGCGATCGGCGTCCAGCTCGTCGGATCCGCATACACCGACACCTGGCTGATCGTCGATGCGAAGCTGCCGGAGCCGGTCACCCATCTTCCGTATTTCCAGATGAAGCTGGACCCGGCGGCGCCCAGTCTGACCGGCCGGCTCGCCGCTGGTGGGCACCGCTGGGAACGCAAGGTGATGCCCTGGGAGGACCGCGAGGAGATCCTTACCCCGCAGGCTGCGCGGCGGGTGATCGCTGAGGTCGCAGACCCCGACACCGCGGAGATCTTGCGTCATCTCATCTACACCTTCCGAGCCAAGAGCGCCGAGCACTGGCGGGTCGGACGGGTTTTGCTGTGCGGCGACGCTGCCCACTTGATGCCTCCGATGATCGGCCAGGGGCTGAATTCGGGAATCCGGGATGTCACGAACCTGACCTGGAAAATCGCGGCCGTGGTGAATGGCGGCGCGCCACTGCAGATACTCGACTCCTACGAGGTCGAGCGCCGCCCGCACGCCGACGCGATTACCGCGATGTCGGTCCGGGTCGGCCGCCTGGTCACTCTGCAATCGCGGTGGGCGGCCATGATTCGCGACGCGGTGGGAGTGACGCTGCTGCGCGTCCCGCCGCTACGGGAACACGTTCGCCAAGGACGCTGGCGCCCGCCGGCCCGCTACCGACGCGGTTTGCTGCTGACCCAACCGTCGCTGCGCTCGCCGGTTGGCCGCCTGTTTCCCCAGCCGCTCGTACGGACGTTCAGTGGAGCGGAGCGTCGACTCGACGATGTCTCGGGCTCTGGCTGGCGCATCATCGGCTGGGACACCGATCCACGCGAAGCGCTGTCGACACACGGCCGCCGCATCGCCGAAGGCGTCTTGGGCGCGAACTACGTAACGCTGACCTCCCCTGGGCAGCGCCCCGTCCATGGTGGAGCGCCGACCCAGATCCTCGAAGACCTCCATGAGCTGACCCGCCCATACTTCAGGCGGCAACCATTCGTCGTAGTCCGTCCCGACCACTATGTCTGCGGGAATCCCTCGTCGACTGCGCTCGACAGCACTGTGTGGAAGTTGGCGCAGCAGATATCGAAGGCGCGCATCGAGGCCCTGCAGTGAACCGGCGTCTGGACACTCGATCCCGCAACCGCGGACATCAGGTTCTGTTCCCGCGGGCTCTGGGGGTGCTCCCGGTACCCGGCCGCTTCAGTCGACCACCCGGCTCGTTGACCTGGGGCGAGGATGGAACGGCGAGCCGAGCGGTTGGCTGCTTTACTGGGCGCCTCGTAGTCAGACCGTTGCGACGATGGCCGGAATCCAAGGGGGTGGTGCTCGGTGATATCGATGTCCGCGGTTCCTGGTAGTCAGACCCATTTCATCGCGGCGCGCATCGAACTCGCCGGGACGCCGGAGCGGGCTGGCAACAACATCATTTGCCGATTCGAGACGCTGCCGGTGCGGCTCGTGCCCAAGCGGTGACAGAGGCGGATCACCGCTGATCAACAGGTTCGCCACCCGTTCGGCCATCGCCATGGCCGATCGGCGGTGATCGACCTGTTCGGCCGTGCCACCGAGACCTTCGCGGCTACGCTGCCACACCGCCGAGGTCACCGGAGGTGTGCCGATCCTCCGCAGGTTCGTAGCGCCTCAGCAGGCTCAGGGCCGCGAGGACGCTCACCAAGGCGATGGCAGCGTAGCCGAGCACAATGCCCCACTGCGCGCTGCGCGGCTGGCTGACTACCTCATCTGCTGTCGATGAGACGAATCCGCTCGCAGCCAGGACGAAGCCGTAGATGCCTGCACCCGCGGCACCTCCGATGGTCTCGCCGGCCGACCAGATCCCGGCGAGAACCCCCGCACGGCGGCGGCCGGACTCGTTCGCGTCGGCCGCCAAGGTGTCGGCGAGCATCGCTTGCGGCAGGATCTGCGCCCCGGCGAAGCCGATTCCGGCGATCAGGATGGCCGCGCAGGCGACCTCGAACCGCACGGAATGCTCGACGCGTGGTAGGGCGGCGACCGCGAGAGCACCTGCGCCGAGGATCGAAAGCGCCACGGTCAGGCAGGCCTTCTTACCCCAGGCCGACGCGGCACGACGCCACGCCGGCATCGTCAGCAACATCGGTCCCACCGCGCAGAGGAACAACGCCGCGATCGCACTGTCCGATCCGAGAATCTGTGCCGACAGATAGGGCAGCCCGGCCAACGTGACGGAGACGACCACCTCGATGAGCACGAACACTCCCAGCAGAGTGCGAAACGGGCGGTGCCGATGAGCCATGGTCAGCGCTTCACGCAGCGATCCCACTGTCAGCGACTGGTTCGCCGGCACGGCGTGAGTGGATCCGCGAGCGCTGTAGATCGCGCCGCACGCGCCGACAACGATCACGCCGACCATCACGAGCGCCAGCACACAGTAGTCATGACGGTCGCCGCCGTCGGCCCCAGCGAAGGAGGATGTCGCCGCTGCCACGACAAGCATCGCCGCACCCAGCCAGGCGGTCCGCCACGCCATCATCGACGTGCGTTCCGCCGAACTCGCAGCGAGCTCGGCGGGCAGGACACTATAGGGGATCACGAAGGCCGAGAAGCCGAGGCCGGTCACGGCCAGCGCGGCGCCTACCCACCAGACAGCACTGTTTCCGCTGACGGGGGCGGAAAAGATGGCCACGAACCCCAGCGGGAGCACGACCGCTCCCGCGATCATCCACGGTCTGCGAGGGCCGAGACGTGACACGGTCGAGTCGGTCAATCTCCCGATGACCGGGTTGTACACCAGGTCGAGCAGCTTGGGTACGAGGACGACGAATCCTGCCGCCGCGGCGGCCACGCCGAGTGTGTTCGTCAGGTAGTGCAAGAGGACGAGGCCGGGCACCATGGCATACGTCGCCGTTGCCAGGGAACCCAGGCCATAGGTCATCCGAAGGCGCGCCGAGAGGGCGAACCCAGTATGTGGGCCGACGGCGGTCAGCGTCACGTCCCCTCCTCGCGCGGCACGTTCACGTCCGGCTCGCTGTCCGAATCGTGGTGGTTGATGGCGGGCGGGGCGCCGCAGTCGTATCGCAGCGGACCCGGCGGGATCACCGAGGCCGCGCCGCCGTCGCTTTCGCCCGCGGTCACGAACGCATCGACGCCGACCGGAGTCTGTTGTGGGGTGACTCGCTCGGCGGAGCGCACGCAGTTTTCGTCGCGGCCGAGGACCCGCGCATAGGCGCCGTCGTCGCGCAGATCCCGTTCAACGGCTTCCCGAAGCAGGTCGAGGGAAGAAGGGCCCGGGACACGCTGAAGCTGCTCGGCGCGATCGTGTGGGACCGTCTGCGTGGCGCGCTGCCGGTCGGCCTCGTTCGCGGCGACGATCATCTGGTCGGCGGCCGCGTCGCCGATGGGCTCCTGCTGCGGGATGTTCGCGGGCGCGGTAGCTCGGCTGCTCGTCTCGTCGCCGTGCGGCCGCAGTCGGCGATCCGCATTGCGCCCGCGGAAAGCGCGACGAGAGCGATGCGAGTCTCGATGCTTCGACGGAAACCGTGCGTAGGCATCACAACTCCTTCCGACGGACTGCTCGAGTGTTCAACGCGGGGAGGTTTGGGTTCGGGGTGCGCGGAGCAGGGCGCCGAGGGCGGCGGCCGCGACGACGGCCGCCACGACGATCAGCGAGGCCGACAAGCCGTCGATGAAGGCTGAGCGGACGGCTGCCGCCAAGGGCTCACCTTGCGGACCCAGTTGTGCGGCGGCCTGTAGCCCTGCGGCGGCGGAGGATTCGACCGCGTGCGCGGCTGCGGGTGGCAGTTGATCCAGCGCGGGCAGTGACGATGTGTAATGGCTCGAGAACACCGAGCCCATGAGGGCGATGCCGATCGCCGCGCCGACCTCCCGGGTGGCGTCGTTCATGGCGGATGCGACGCCTTGCTGATCGGCGCGCAGTGATCCGACGATGACCGAGGTGCCCACGGCGCTGGTCACGCCCACACCGAGGCCGGCGACCACGAGGCCACCGAGAAAGGGCAGGTAGCCGGAGTCCACGTGCAGCAACGACAGCGCGTAGATGCCGGCGGCGAGTAGCAGCAGGCCTCCGCTCACGACCGCTTTGATCCCCATCCGCTCGGTCAGCAGGGGAGTCAGCACACTGACCGGCATGACCACCACCGCGATGGGAACCAGCGCGATCGCGCTCTGCAACGCGCTGTAGCCGAGGATCAACTGCAGATATTGCAGCCCGACGAAGAAGAAGCCGAATATGGCGAGGAACTGGACGAGAACGGTGACCGCTCCCGAGCGAAACCCGGGAATGCCGAACAGGCGCGGATCGAGCAGCGCGTGCTTGTTGCGGAACCCGAGTACGGCGTACAGCGTCAGCGCCGCCGCGGAAACAGCGAAGCTTCCCACCACCCGAGCGCTGGTCCATCCGGCTTCGCTGCCTTCGATGATGCCGTATACGAGCGCGCCGATCGCGACGGCGCTCGTATACGCGCCGATGTGGTCGAGTGGGTGGCCTTCCTCGTCGCGGGTGTTGGGCGCCAGGAGCAATGCCAGCAGCCCACCGACCACCGCCATGATCGCGCTGGCCACGAAGATCGAAGGCCAACTCCATACTTCGAGCAACAACCCGGCGGCGAGCATGCCGAGGATCGCGCCCGCTGCAGCGAATCCGGACCAGATCGCGACGCCGTGGTTGCGGCGTTCGGCTGGAAACGCCGCGGTGATGGTCGACAGCGTGCCCGGCATGATCATCGCGGCGCCGATGCCCATGACCGCGCGCCAGGCGATCAGGGTGGTCGTCGAATCGGCGAACGCGGCGGCAGCCGAACCGATCGCGAAGACCACGGTGCCGCCGATCAGTACATCGCGTCGGCCGAACTTGTCACCGAGCGCACCGATCGGCAATACCAGCGCGGCCAGCGCGACCGTGTAAGCGTCCGCGATCCAGGTCAGCGATGTGGTCGAGGCCGACAGATCCACCGCGAGCTCCGGCATGGCCAGATTGAGCGCCGATACCGACGCGACCACGAGCACCAGGCAGGTGCACATTGCCGTCAGGATGCCGCCGGTACCCGCGCGCGCGGCCGGAACCTCGGCCTCTGGGCTCGGACCACCAGGCGCACTCGCCCTGGTTTCGTCCACGTCTCCTCCTCGATCTCCGATTTCGCGCCGCTGCCGAGTTCAATCGGAAACTTCAACATCACCGACAGTACTGACTATGTCGTCAGTTATGACAGACAAGTCGGTCAAGCATGGTAGCAGCGGGTGTTGCGGATGCCACAAGCCTGAGTCGAACGCGCTTTCCTGTGCCGGAAGGTTGATCGACCGACAAATGCGAGGGAGCTCGATACAGCCGAGCATGATCGAAGTTTGCTGATCGACCTTGTACGCCGACCTTTCGCCGCAGCGATCACGGCCCGAGGAATAGTCGTTCGCATGGTAGGCGGGCCGGCGTCCACGATCAGCACGTCGGTTGTCGGCGTGATTGCCATGGCTTGCGCCGCCCTTCGTGAGATGCCGGAAACGACCAGCCGGGCCGACCAACGTCAACATGGCAGCGGAAGCGTGGTGGTGCCTGACGTAGGCCATGGTGACCAGCGCGCCCATCGAGGTGCAGACCAAGTGGTGAGGCGTGGGCAGGCGGGTGAAATGCTGCCCGTCCATAGTCGCGCTACGCAACACCGACGTCGGCACCGAGATAGCGGGAATCTCGCCGCTGCGGTCGGGCTGGCCGGCGTTGACGACCTGGATGTCGCGGTCGAGTTGGTCGCCCATAATGGTTACATCGTTACCGATATTATTGCGGTAGTCAAGGATGGGGATGAGCGGAGCGCTTGACACCGCGGTGCAATATCGGTCACGCTGTATCCGTATTATTTGCATGATCGCTCGGCCTTTGAAGGTGAGGGATGGTTCACCCTTCGCCGGTCGCCGATCCGTGTCGGCCCGAGGCGTGAGCCCCTTGTCGAGCCACGACTGGGGCGTACCGGTGTCTGTTGCCGACCACATGCCCTTTCGGCCTGTCCGCTGATTTGCCCTCACGGGTGACGGGAGAAACGAATGAGCCGCACACTGTTGCGCGGGGCGAAGGTGATCACCATGGCGCCGGATCGTCCCGACGTCGAGGAGGTCGACATCCTCGTCGACGGCGACCGCATCACCGAGATCGGTGATCGACTCGACCCCCGGGATACTGAGGTCGTCGAGTTCGCGGGCCGAATCATCATCCCTGGGCTTGTCAACGCTCACCTGCACTCCTGGCAGACAGCGATGCGTTTCGCGGGCGCGGACTGGTCTCTGCCGGAATATCTTGTCCACGCTCATGGAGTCGCCGCGCGACACTTTCGCCCGCAGGACATCCATATCGGGACGCTCGCCGGGGCCCTCAACCAGATCGACGGCGGTGTGACGACCATCGGCGATTGGTCCCACAATTGCGTGACACCGGACCACGCGGACGCGGCGATCGACGCGTTGCAGCAGGCCGGCATCCGGGCGGTCTTGCTGCATGGCACGCCGCACGGTCTGCGCGATCGGGTGCACGACACCCGGGAGATCGACCGCCTGCTCGGCGGAGCGATCGCCACGAGCGAGTTGCTCTCACTGGGGATGGCCGTGGCGGGCCCGCAATTATCGAAACCCGAAGTGGCGGTCGCGGATCTGCGTGCAGCTGCCGAACGTGGACTGTTGGCGTCGATGCACCAGAGCGCCGGACCGCCCGGTCCGGGCTGGCAGGCCGTCAGCGCCGCCGGCTTGTGGGGGCCCCTGACCAACATCGTGCACGGCACGGGTTTGACCACTGCTTGGGTGAAACGGTTGGTCGAGGCCGGGGTCAGCTTCACAACGACGCCGGAAAACGAACTGGGCCAGGGTCATTGCGCGCGAGTGACCGATCAGCTGCTGGGCCTGGGCGCGGCACCGTCGCTGGGTACCGACACCGAAATCGTCGCGCCGGGGGAAATGTTGGTCGCCGCGCGGCTGGTGTTGGCACGCCAGCGCGGCCTCGCGCACGAGCAGGCGCACGCAAAGACCGGCTTGGGTGCGCCGGTGGTCTCGCTCGGTGTGAAACAGGCGCTGGCGTGGGCGACCGTTGAGGGTGCGCGCGCGCTGGGCATGGCCGACCGGATCGGTCGCATCGAGGTGGGCATGCAGGCTGATCTCGTTGTGATCGACACGCGTGCGCTCAACCTGTGGCCGCTCCACGATCCGATTGCCGCGGCGCTGCATGCCAACGTCGGCAACATCGAAGCGGTCATGATCGCAGGACGCTGGCGCAAACGCCGCCACCAGCTCGTGGACTGTCCTGTGGACGAAATCATGGAGACATTGCAGCGGTCGGGTGAGCGTTTCATCGACCAGATCTACGCGGAAGGTCGTTTCGCGCGCATTCGACGGCGTGTGGTGAGGCACGTTGTGCGTCGGCAGTTACGGCAGCAAGCGCGTGGATCGGCGCAGGATGCGCTGGCATCGCATGAAAGCCCGTCACAGGACCGTACTCGAGCCCGAGACCGGATCTGAGATTTCAACGGTGATCGATGGCTGGCGCGATGCAGGTCATGCCGTGAACACACCCGGTTCCTGGCACGAGGAGGGGTTCAGCCTCTCCATGACTGAACGCATCGGCTACGGGGGGCGGATCCCCGGCCACCGCAACCCATGCGGTCGTTCCCGGGCTCGTCCTGTTGTACTACCGCACCACTATCCTTGGCCGCCGAAGGCGGCGGCACCGGGGGATACCGACTGATGGCAGTCGCCATGCGACGCCTGATATTCCTTGGCACATGCGGGGCGCTCTACAGTGCACGCCAGTCGACCCATATACCGACCGAGCCGACGAAACAGGCGGCCGGATCGCTGCGTGAAGTATTGATTGGAGCCTGCCACAACCACCCCGTTTCGCATGGTGAGACAATCGCTGCGGCGGCCGGTGCGGGTATATACGCCGTTGTGCTCGCAGCCAGCGGTTTGGTCTCACCGAGGGCCAGGGAATCGGTAGTCCAGCCGGAAAGCGCCCAGTAGGGCATCATGTTCGGATTCTCCGCATTTCAGGCATCAGCATCATCGCCGCTCTCATATTCACGCGCTACGAGCACTCTTTCGATCGATGTCCGAACGCGAAAGGTCTGAGGTCGCGACACGTCTATTTCGTCAGTCCGAGCAGTGCGGCGGTGAGTCCGTAGTCGGGACCGAAATCCTGCATGTTTCCGGTACGGCAGCCGTCGGCTTTCATCTGGATTCGCTCGCAGAACAGGCTGACTATTTCACCGTTGAGGGCGGTTAAGAGCATCATTTTCACACGGACATGTCCATGCTCTCGGTCGACCAGGTTGTCGATGTTCTGAAACACCATGGGTGTCAGGTCGACCACCTCGGTGAGGCCGTAAGCGTTGGCGCGGAGCTGGTCGCTCACCTTCGTCAGTCCGGACAGGGTGTCCGCCAGTTGGTGCTGGTACTGCCCGAATGTGCCTGAGGTGTTGGCAAGGAAGGCGCTGAGCTGCTCCAGCGTAGCCTGTAGACCGGGCGCCTGCTCGGCGAGCAACCCGTTCATTTGCGTTACTTTGTCACTGAAATCCCGCACCGCGCGGTCGTTTTCCGCGAGTATCGAGGTGAGTTCGTTCAGCCTGATGATGATATTCGAGATCGCGTCCTTGTTGTCGGTGCCGACCTTCAGGGCGCTCGACAGCGCCTGGAGAGTGTCGCGAATCTTCGTGCCGTTGCCCTCGAGAAGCGGGTGCAGCACTCGGCCCGACAGCGGGCCGGACCCTTCCATCTCGTCTTGCGGCTTCAGGGCGGCGGTGAACTGATCAATGGTTTGGATGAGCGTGTCGAGCTCGACGGGAGTCTTGGTACGCGACTTCGGCAGGTGGGCACCGTCGGCGAGCATCTCGCCGTGGGTGTAGACGGGGGTGAGCTCGATGTGGCGGTCGGTGATGATGGACGGCGATATCAACACAGCCATCGCGTCTTTTGGGATCTTCACATCAGACTTGATCGACAGATACACCTCGATGACGGTGCTCTTCGCCACGACTTTCTCGACCCTGCCGACCTCGAGCCCGAGCACCGTAACGGGATTGCCTACATAGACGCCGGCGATATTGTCGAAGTCGGCGGTGATGCGCGTTGGTTCATCACCCGCGTGCGGCAGCAGCGAGCAGCCGCTCACCGTGAGCGCGGCGACGCCGATGGCGAATGCCTTGACCGCGTCGCACTTTGTCCGGGCAGCGAATGTCAGCATGGATATCCTTTGTGGTCTCGCATGATGCGCGACCTCTCTGTCAGACGAATAACGTGATTTACGATCGCGGGCCGGGCGGGGCTTGGTTGCGACTCCCGGAAACTGGTCGTCGATACCTATCGCCATACCGGCCACCCACGGCAATTCATCGCGTCTCAGCGGGCTGCACGACGCCCGGACGGCGCGTCAATCAGTCGCGCGGCAATCGCCGCGCAAACGACGCGCGTAAGACAACGATTTCCATCGAAGACCTTCCTTGCATTGTCGCCACCAGTAGGCAACCGGAAGCCCGGCTGCGCCTACAAACCGTCGGTCGGCGCGGCATATGGCGAGGACGCCGGCCTTTCTCGGCGTCGTCGATGCCACTGTACACAGTTCCGGCAACGATGTGTCCGAAATTTGCGAATTGGCTGGCAATGCTCGCATCCCCGATGGACGCGCCGGTCACGGCGCAGCTCAGAACCCCCGCTCGATCCACTGAGGCAGTTGCGGTGCTTCGATGCCTATGGTGGTGCCGTCGCCGTGACCGGTGTGCACCAGGGTGTCTTCCGGTAGGGCCAACAGTCGCTGCTGTATCGAACCGATGATGGTGGGGAAATCGGAGAAGGATCTGCCGGTCGCGCCTGGCCCTCCAGAGAAAAGAGTGTCTCCGGAGAAAAGGGCTTTGGCCTCGGGCAGGTGCAGGCAGATGGATCCTGGAGAGTGTCCGGGAGTGTGGATTACCTCGACGGTTGTCCCAGCGATCGCGATACGTAGTGAGTCGGTGGCAGCCCAGTAGCGCTGTCCGGGGTGACTCATGTCCCAGAGGGGATGGTCTGCGGGATGCAAAAGCACTGGTGCATAGAGCTTTTCGCCGAGCTGGGGCGCGAAGGTGATGTGATCGTTGTGGCCGTGGGTACAGATCACCGCGACGACGTTGCGATTGCCGACTGTTTGAATGATCGCTTCGGCATCGTGGGCGGCGTCGACGACGATGACCTCTTCGTCGTTGCCGATCACCCACACGTTGTTGTCGACCTCCCACACACCGCCGTCGAGTTCGAAGGTGCCGCTGGTCACCACGCGGTCGATACGGAGCCCCCCGCTCACAGGATGACCACCGAACGGAGCACATCACCGGTGCGCATCCTCTGGAAGGCCGCCTCGACCTCGTCGATCTCGATGCGCTCGGTGACGAACTTCTCCAGCGGTAGCCTGCCTTGCTGGTAGAGGTCTACCAGTGCCGGAAAGTCTCGTTCGGGTAGGCAGTCGCCGTACCAGGACGACTTCAACGCGCCACCGTGGGAGAACAAGTCCAGCAGTGGCATATCGAGCCGCATGTCGGGGCTCGGCACACCGACGAGTACCACGGTGCCGGCCGAGTCGCGGGCATAGAATGCCTGCTTCCACGTCTCGGGGCGACCGACCGCATCGATGACGACATCGGCGCCGAACCCGTCGGTGAGTTCCTGCACGGCGGCGACTACGTCGACGTGGGAAGCATCAATGGTATGTGTGGCACCAAGGTCTCTGGCCCAGGCGAGCTTTCGTGGATCACGGTCCACGGCGATGATCTTCGATGCACCGACCAGGCGTGACCCCATGATCGCGGCGTCGCCTACACCGCCGCAGCCGATGACTGTGACGGAATCGCCACGGCCTACGTTGCCGGTGTTCACCGCGGCACCCAATCCCGCCATCACGCCGCAACCGAGCAGTCCGACGACGGCAGGGTCGGCGGTGGGGTCGACTTTCGTACATTGCCCGGCGTGTACCAGCGTCTTCTGCGCGAACGCCCCGATCCCGAGCGCTGGGGTGAGCTTCATGCCATCCTCGAGCGTCATGGGCTGACCGGCGTTGAACGTGCTGAAGCAGTACTGAGGACGCCCGCGTTTGCAGGCGCGGCATCGACCGCAGACCGCGCGCCAGTTCAAGACGACGAAGTCGCCGGGTTGCACCGAATCCACACCCGCCCCGACGGTTTCGACAATGCCGGCGGCTTCGTGCCCGAGCAGGAACGGGAACTCATCGTTGATCCCGCCCTCCCGGTAGCTCAGATCTGTATGGCACACCCCGCACGCGGCGATCGCGACGACGACCTCACCGGCGCCTGGGTCGGGAATGATGATGTCGGTGAGCTCGACGGGAGCTCCCTTCGCACGAGCGATTACGCCGCGCACCTTCTGAGGCATTTGGTTCCTTTTCTTCACAAGCATGCGCCGGTCGATGAGCGACCGGGATTCATCCGGCACTCATCGGATGGCCGCCAGACAGTGTCATCAAATACGCGAGGACGAGCAGAGCTGTGATGACGGCGGGAAGCATGGCAGCTGGCTTGTCGCGGGCGCGTACGTGGACGACAACCGCACCGATCATCAACAACAGCAGCCCGATTCCCGCCGCCGCGCCGATCAGCCGCCAGCCGATGCCGGCCAGCAGGCCCAGCGCGCCAGCGATTTCCAGGCCGCCGACCCACCGGAATACGTTGAGAGACAACCCGGCGTGCGCGGCACGGCCCCGCGCCGATCCCACCGCGAAAACCTTGGGGCCGCCGACCAGCAGGAACAACGCCGCCAGCGTGACCGCGAGCACTGTCGAAGCGAGGTTCATCAGCGCACCGTCACATTCCATCGCATCGTGTATCGGTCCAAGACGTGCACGACGTCGCCCTTCGTGTCGGGATTATCGAGTTCGACTGTCGCTACGATTGCTCCGTCCTCGACGGTGGTGTCGATGCTGTGTACCGCACTGATCGCAGCGAGGGCGTCGAGGAGTTCGCGGCGGGCCGCGTCGGCGCGCAGGCCCAGTTTGTAGGGTTTGCCGACGTCGGTGATCGGCAGCACGTCCAGGATCGTGACCATCTTGGGCACGGCGGCGCGCTCAGGCACGTGGCGGGCCGCCCAGTCGAGCAGTTCGGCTTCAGTGACCTCACCCCGCGACGCGACGGTGACATAGGCGACGGGCACCTCTCCGGCATGGACGTCGGGACGTCCCACCGCGCCGACCGCGGTGACCTGTGGATGTGCCAGCAGAGCGTCTTCGATCATGGCCGGATCGATGTTGTGTCCGCCGCGGATGATCAAATCCTTGGCGCGACCGTGCAGATAAATGAACCCGTCAGCGTCGATGTGGGCCAGATCGCCGGTGTCGAGCCATCCCTCGACGAGTTTGCCCCTGCCATCGAGTACGTGCTGGCGCCCATCATGACCGGTGACGTAGCCGGCGAACACCGTTGGTCCGCTGATGGCGAGGACTCCGATCTCGCCGACCGCCAGTTCGGTCCAGGTTCCCTCCTCGTCGCTGCGCACCACCTTCACTTGCTGATAGGGCATGCGCTGACCAACCGAACCCGGACGCGGCCGGTCGGGGAAGCTACGTGCGCTGGCGCAGGTTGCTTCCGTGAGCCCGTAACCTTCGACCAGCGTGATACCGGTGTGGGTCTCGAAGCTTTCACGCACCGCCCGTGGTAGCGGGGAGGCGCCCACCATCGCGTACCGCAGGCTGGAGATATCGGCCGTGATCGGGCACTGGGCCAGCACCGCGTATACCGTCGGGACCGCGCTCATCGCGGCGATGCGGTAGTGGGCCACCATGTTCCAGAACTCGCCGTAAATCGCCAGATCCCGATAGCCCAGCGGTCCGGCCCACACCACCGGTTGGCCTTTGAACAAAGGCGCGAGCAGGGTGACGACCAGGGCGTTGACGTGGAACAGCGGCAACGCCGCGAACACTACGGAGTCATCATCCAGCAGCGAGTTCGCCGCGATCATCCATGCGTTGGCGACCTCGCCCGTGTGGGTGTGCGCTGCCAGCTTCGGCACGCCGGTGGTGCCGCCGGTGTGGAACAACGCGGCAAGATCGGTTCCGAGGGGGAGCTGCCCGACGAATGTGGCATGCGCATGAGCGGCGGCCAGCTCATCGAGGTAGCCGACGCGCACACCCTTGATCGACACCAGTGCATGCGATACCCCGGCCGGGCTTGTGGGACGCAGCACGAGCAGCGCGTCCAGCAGGCCGTCGGCCGCCAAGCGGCGGGCGCCGTCCCAGACGGGGGCCGACAACTCGGGGCCCGCGGCGATGAGGACGCGGGCTCCGGTGCGCCGCAACAGCTCCGCGAGGTGCTCAGCGGACAACCCGCCGTTGATGGGGGCGGCGATCCCGGCGAGTTGGGCGGCGAGTGCCGCGGGGATGAGTTCGGCGCAGTTGGGTGCGATCAGGGCCACTGCGTCGGTGCGGCGCACGCCGATTTCGTGCAGCAGGTTCGCGTACCGGTGGACGTCGGCGAGCAGTTGTGAATAAGTGCGCCGCACCGGTTCTCGCCATCGGGCGGCTTCCGGGAGCACGGTGACGGCGGTGTGGTCGGGCCAGGATTGCGCCGCCCGCCTCAGCAGGGTGTAGGTCGATTCCGGCAGGCCGCGCTCGGCCAGCGGCACGGATTCGATCTCGGGCAGGTCGGTCGGTTCGGCGTAGCGGGGCCACAGCGGGTGCTCGGTCACCGGTACCTCACCGTGGTGCGCTGGCGGCCCAGATCGATGGCGCCGTCGTCGGTGGACACCGTTGCCTCGATGACGTCTGCGTCGTGCAGGTATTTCGGATTCTTGGCCTGGCTTTTGAAGAACAGCTTCCATTTCGTGGCGGGCGGCAGCAGCGAGCCGATGATCTCGACCGGTTTGGGCGGCGCACTGATCGCCGTGCCGACGGGGGTTCCGGTGAGCAGCAGGTCACCGGCGTCCATGCGCTGGAAACCGGTCAACACGCGCAGGGTGTGCAGCGGCCGGTAGATCATGTCGGCGACGGTCATGTCCTGGCGCAACCCGCCGTTGACCCACAACCGCAGCCGCAGATCGGTGAACCGCTTCAGCTCGTCGGCCTCCAGCAGCACCAGCGCCGGCCCGACCGGGGTGAACGTCGGATACGACTTCGCCTCGTAGAACTGGGTTTTCGGCAGTTGGACATCGCGGGCGGAGATATCGTTGGTCACGACCAGCCCGGCGATATAGTCCGCGAGGTTCGTTTCGGTGATCTCGGAGCCGACCGGCATCTCGCGACCGAACACCAGCCCGATCTCCACTTCGTAATCCAGCAACCGCACGTGCGGCGGCCGCACGATGTCGTCGTGCGGCCCGCTGATCGAACCGGATGCCTTGCGGAAAAACGTCAGCGGCACCGTTGCCGGGTCACCGACGGAGTCCCGCACATGCGAGGCGAAGTTCGTCATCTGTGCCACCACCCGGCACGGTGCGGTCACCGGAGACACCAGTGCCAAGCTTTCCACCGGCACCACCTCGGTACTCGCGGTCGCCGCGCGAATCGCCTGACGGTCGGCCAGCAGTCCCCCGGTGGTGATGGCGGCGGTATCGATCCGGGCGGCGCCCGCGGGTGTGCTCACCCACCAGGCGTCGCAGGTACGGAGAACAGAAATGCTCATGAGCTGGCTACTTTCCATAGGCCGCGCAGGCGACGGAGGTCGAATTCGTTGTCCTCGCGCAGCGCGTCGACCATCGCCGCCAGCTCGCGAAGGGATTCCCGGCCCGGTTTGAGGCCGAGAAAGTCTTTGCTGGCCGGTGGCCCCCACTGCGCCAGCCCCGAGGCGGTGAACGCAGCCCAGCCCGGTTCCACCGTGCAGTCGAACATGTCGCCGTCGCTGAAATGCTCGACCAGCAACCCGTCCGGATCACGCCAGTAGTCGAAGATCTGGCTGCCCTGGACGTGCCTGCCGATCCCCCACGACCGGTAGTAACCGTGATCGCGCAGGTACTCCCCGCCCGCGGCCAGTGCGTCCAGATCGGCGACTTGATAGGCCGAATGCACGTATCGGTTCACCGGCCCGAGCACCAACGCCAGCGTGTGGTGATCGGCGGGTGTCTTGCCGCGATCACAGCGGATGAAACTCATCACCGGGCCGCGCTCACGCTGCCCCGGGTAATAGAGGAAGTCGCTGACTATCAGGCCCAGACTGCCCCAGATACCAGTCCAGCGTTTCGCGGTACCTGGTGGTCTGCACCACCACATGCCCGAGCCGCTGCACCCGCGCCGGCACGCGGGGCGGCCGCTGCGTCCGGTTCACGCGGGCGAGTTCGTGCCCGCAATTCAACGGGTGCGGCGACTGCGCGGGCAGGGCCGGCAACGTGTGAGTATCGGCGACAACCCGCACCCGCAATCCGCTCGGGTCGGTCAGATCGACCGTCGATCCACCCAGGGACTCGGGCAAGTTCATCACCGTGCCGCTTCCGGCGCGGGCCAGCCGGAGCAGGTCGGCGGTGTCCGCCGCGCGGAAAGCCGGGCCGAGGAACGGCGAGCGCACGCCCTGGCGAATAACCACGCACGGCGCGGCGGGGTCCGCACCCCGAAGATGCAGCTCCTCGGCCGTGCGCAGCGAAGTCGAGAAACCGAACGCGTGCGCGAACACTTCAGCGCGCTCCAGATCCGGCTTCTCGAACTCCAACCACGCCAGATCGTGCACCTTCACGATCGGATCACGCGCTCGCCCCGGATGCTCACCCGCTACCGCGCCGTGTTCGCTGTGCAATCCGGTATGCGAGTCGTGCTGGTCGGCCATCGACCATTCCCTCCATATACTGAAGAATTCTTCACTGCTCGTCGAAACAACTCCGGTGGAACCCCATAACCAAGGAGCTGCACTCGACCGGCTCACCGTGGGCTGGGATGTTCCTGTCCAGATTTTCGAGCAGCTGTCCGAATGACAGACTGCTTGTGTCGCAGAATTCCCATTCCCAGCGTGGGTGCGCGCAAGTATGGGCCAGCTTTCGGTATTTCGGATGAATGCCTCGGGGCGGGGGGTTCGCTGGCGATATTTCCACCGCAGCCCGCGCGGGCCGGTTCCTGGTCCGCGATGCCGAGGCGGCGTCGATGATCGTGGCGTGGACCGCTCTGTGCTTGGTGTGATTGCTCCATGAGAGTCCTGACCGAGGCGATAGTCTTTCCACTGATCACGAGGCCGAGGACCTGCTGCCCAAGTTCCGGACATCCGCGAGGCCTGTCGAATCTGCCAGCTCATCTGCTCTTCCTCGATGCGTGGTCGCAGGGCTATATGGATCCGGTCATCTTCCTCAATGCGGCGACGGATTTCCGGATCCCGTAGGCGACAACCGTCGGCCTCCTGTCGGGCTGTTTCCAGGTGAGCAGAGCGGCTCCGTCCGCGATGCTGCCCTCTACACTGGTCGGTTCGCCGACGAGTGGCAGCGGCCCAACGATTTTGATGGATACCCCCAGTATTTCGGTCCAGAAGTAGTCGTCGGTGGCGGACGTGGAAGATGCGAGCCCGAGGGCCGAGGCGGCGGCGACCTTGCCTTGTGCCACAGCGTTGGACCAGAACGGGGCCCGTCGGCCGGCGCGGATCGAGTAGGTGACATCGCCGGCCGCGTAGACCCCGGCGATTGCTGTCGCACACAAATGGTCGATACCGATGCCGCGTTCGTCGGCTACGCCGGAACCATCGAGCCACGAGGTATTCGGTACTTCCCCGGCGCAGGTGACCACGAGGTCGGCGGTCGATACCGATCCATCGCCGAGAATGACACCGCAGACCGGATCGTCTGCGAGTGTGACCAACCGGGGAGTGTGCACTATCCGGACGCCGTGTTCTTCGGCCCGTGCGCGTACGGCGTCGGAGAGGAAAGGCCCGAGGATTCGCCGCAACGGAGGGTCGACGTCGATCACGGTGACCGCGACGCCGCGAGCGACGCACGCGCTGGCGACCTCCATTCCCAGGAACCCGGCGCCGACCACGATCGCCGAGGTGGCGGTCGAGAGTCTCGCTCGCAACGTCCGCGCGTCCTCGAGTGTCCGAAGGACCAGTTCACCGGTCTGTCCACCGGCGGCCAGCCGTCGTGCGTCGGCGCCGGTTGCGGCGATGAGCGCGTCATATGCGAGGGTGCGGCCGGTTGCGGTGGTGACGGTGCGGGCGTCGAAATCCGTGCTGACGGCGGATTCGCGGAGGAGATCTATCTCTAGGTCGTCGAGCCGATACGGCAGAGAGCCCTCGGTGGCCGGGTTGTGCAGGACCGCCTTGGACAATGGTGGTCGTGAGTAGCCGCCGAGTTCGTCGGCGCCGATGATGGTCAGTCGACCGGTGTGTCCTAGGGTGCGCAGTTGACGCGCGGCGGTGATCCCGGCGATGGACTCGCCGACGACGACGATCGAGCGGGGGGAGGTCATGACTGCTCTCGCAGGATCGCTACCGGGCAGGAACTGATGGCCGCGCGCGCGGCGGTGACGTGCTCTTCGGGGACCTCGCCGCCCTCGAATCGGTAAGTCAATTCGCCTGCGTCATCGAGTTCGAACACTGCGGGGGCCTGCTCGGCGCACATGCCATGGCCTTCGCAGCGAAGGTAGTCGACGGAGATCTTCATTGCGATTCGTCCTTCAGGCGGGAATGAGTTGCAGGGGAAGGGTTTCGAAGCGGTGGATGATGTTGTTCATCGCCCATTGCGGTCGTCCGGTGATCTCGATGCGTTCCACGCGCTGGAGCAGTGCGGCGAGGATTGCCTGGGTTTCCAGCCGGGCCAGGCCCTGGCCTGCGCAGCCGTGGGTGCCGTGGCCGAAGCCCAGTTGACGGGATGCGTCGCGGCGGATGTCGAAAGTGTCGGGAGAATCCCACTCGAGTGGATCCCGGTTCGCCGAGGAATACATCACCACCACGCGTGCGCCCTCCGGAATGGTGACCCCCGCCAGGGCGACGTCACGAATTGTCTTGCGAGAAAAGGCCCGCAGCGGTGACTCGTAGCGCACCACTTCGTTGACCGCATTGGCGATCATCGTGGGGTCGGACCGCAGTAGCTGCCACTGGTGCGGATGGGCAGCGAACAGGTACAGGGCGCTGGAGATCGCGCTGATCGTGGTGTCCAGTGAGGGTGCGAGAAAGTCGATCATCATGGCGGGGCACTCGTTGTGCGCGATCTTGCCTTCATCGGCGGCTTGGAGGATCTCCGCACCCGCGCTGCCGGGCAGTAGCTGCCGGTCGCGAGCGAGGCGGCGGGTGAACCGCATCATCTCGATGCTGGCCGGAGCGGTTCGGATCGATTGGTTGTTGATCGGCCCGAGTGAGTCGAAAGTGGCTCCAGCCCACCGCAATAATTGCTCGCGGCCGTGCTGTGGCCATCCGATCAAATCGGGTACGACCGACATCGGCAGTGTGGTAGCCAATTCGACGCCGTCGATCTGGCCCCGTGCTATAGCAGCTTCGACGGCCGCGACCGCTTGCCGTTCGACCGTCTCACGCATCGAGCGCAGCGCCTTGGGGGTCAACCGTCGGCCTAAGAGCGCACGCCGCCGGCTGTGGTCTTCGCCGTCACTGTTGAGGGTGGTACCACGCGAAAGCCGGTTGGCGACAGGATTCAGTCCGACCCCCTCGCCGGAGATGAAAGTGTCGTCAGCGAGTAAGACAGCCCTGCACTCGGCATAGCACGGTAACGCGTACGCCCGCTGCCTTGCCAACCACACGACCGGACCCAACTCGCGCATCCGGGCGTAGTGCGGATACGGGTCCATGATCGCTCGCCGCGAGTACAGGTCCGGCTGGTAAACGGGGACACCAGCAGTCTTACGCATCGAAACTCCTCAACACCAACGATCGTCCGTCGTTGGCTCCTCACCGGATCGCCCCGGCCGAATCCCGCCTCGAACTGGATTCAGGCGACTGGATCGCCGGGCCCGATCTGTGGCCTGCATCCCAGGCTAGCCATTTGGTTGACTACATGTCAATGACATGAAATCAACTTGTGTTTGTCACGGTGGCGGCCCAGTATCGGAGGAGTCGATCGGCAGGCAACAGGAGGGACACCGATGACCGCGACAGCCGGGAAGGGACGTACGACCATGCGTGCTGCGCAGGCCGCCGAGACCCGCCAGCGCCTCATCGACGCCGCAGTCGAGGCGTTCTCCGAACACAACTACGACGAAGTGGCCGTGGCCGACATCGCAAAAGCCGCCGGGGTGGCCCATGGACTGCTGTTCCATTACTTCGGCAACAAGCGCGGCATCTATCTGGCGGCCTTACGGGATGCCTCCGACCGGATCGTGCAAGCTCAGGGGCTCGATCCCGAGCTTCCTATCGTCCAGCAGATCCGCGCCGGATTTCGCGCTCACCTCAGTTATCTCGCCGCACACCGCGGGCTCGCGCTCCGGTTGGTTCTAGGCGGACGAAGCGCTGATCCCGAGGCGTTCGAGGCCTTCGAAGCGGGTCGATGGCGGACGATCGAGGGGTGGACCACCCTGTTGGGACTCGACCCTCAAATTCCCGCCTTGCGCATGATGATGCGGTCCGCCGCTGGTGCGCTCGATGAGGCGACCCTCTACTGGCTACAGAACGGAGAACCCTTCGACATCGAATCCATGATCGATGCCCTGATCCCGATGGTGGTCGCCGGGCTGCGTGCTGCCGCTCAACTCGACCCCGCCCTCGATGTGGACACCGCCACGCAAGCAATGCTGGATAGTCGCAGGCGGTGAAGTCGCACCAGTGAGGTGCAGGTGTGAGACACACAGGCCGAAACAGGAAGCCCATGCAGTCCAAGAAACTCACCGCCGTAGCGGTCCTGGTCGCCGCGATCACCGGTGTCGTCGCCGGTACCTCGCACGCGGAGTCGGCGCCCGACGCCTCGATCGACTATCACGCCGAGGTGATCGACGACGAGCGATCGAGGATCACCACCGATGCCGGTTCGCTGGTTGTCGAAGACGACGTCTTCAAGATCAAGGCTGTGGATGGCACTACGGTCGCCGGCGCCGAGCTGAAGTTCCGCATCGATGACTTCGAGCTACCGATCGCCGCCGATATCGTCGGCAATACGGCGACCCTGATGCCGGTCCTCGACGCGGGCAGGGCTGTCTACAAGCCGGTCGCCCTCCCGTACGAGGACAAGGCCCCATGGAAGAACGAATACGACCGCGAGCAGGCAGCGTGGTCGCGGCTGACATCCACCATCGCAATGGGCGCCACCATCGGCACCCTGGTCGGCGGCCTCGCCGGTGCCGGTATCGGGTGCGTCGCCGGTGCTGCCGCCGGTCTGGTCGCCACCGGCATCCTGGCCGCGCTCTTCGGGGCCGGTCCGCTGCTGGGCTGCGCGGTCGGTGCCGCCGGTGTCGGGTTCCTCGGCACTCTGATCGGCCAGATCGTCGTCACCGCACCGGTCGCCATCGCTGCGGCGATCCAGTACTTCAGCACTATCAACCAGCCCTCCCCGGCAACGAAATAGTCAGGTAAGCAACCGGATCTTACCCACCGAATCGGCATCCGCCGGGAGCCCGCCAGGGGCGCCCGGTGGATGCCATTGAGTGAGCGGGGGTCCTACTGGTTTGCTTTCGTTCCGGCTGGCGTTTCCCGACACACATCACCACCGTCGATTTCTCCGTGGGCCTTCAGCGCCTGCTCAGCAAGGCGTGCGCCGAGGGACTCCACGAGCGCCCACACGCTGTTCGCGCAGACCTCGACGACGCCCAATACTCAGATCTCGCAATGCCCGACCTGGTGTGGGCTTCGGCCTCGGTGCACCACACCGTCCACCCCGACGACGCTTTTACCCGGCCGTCGGCCGCTACGCGCTGGCCACCCCGCAACGCCTGCGCCACGCCGTCTCGCCCGGGGATCTCGCCGCGCACTCGATTACTTGATGCCGATTACCTACCAGTGTCGCCGCCACGGGCGACCATCGGGCACGATCAGCATCATTGGTTCCAGGTCAGTACCAGTCGGGTGAGGACTTGACGCAGTTCGGCCGGCGGTAAGGGGGTGGCGCCGATCATGACTTGGCGTTGGATCAGCCCGTCGACGACGACGGTAACGGCCTCGGCGGTCAGAGCAGGTTCGGGCACCTCGAGCGTTTCGAGTAGCCGTTGCGTGAACTGCACGAAGGCTCGGCGTTGCTGATCGAACAGGTCCCGCAGTTGTGGGTGGAACTGGGCTTCGCCCAGGAGGAGGTGTCTTGCCAGAGCCCGCCGACCTGCCGGTCCGGTGGTCATGGCTTCGATGAAGGAGGCCATGAGTTCGGCCAGTTGCGGGATCGAGGTCGGGTCGAGGGCCGGCACATCGGTGAAGTGGGTGACAACGAGTTCGTAGTCGCGGGAGAACAGCTCTTCCACAGCCAGGGCGATGAGCTTGCCGCGGGTGGGCGCGTGATAGTTGACCGCGCCGGGGCTCATCCCGGCTGCGGCGTCGACTGCGCGGTGGGTGAGGCCGCGCACGCCGTGGTCGGCGAGCACCTCGATCGCCGCCGAGGCGATGCTGCGGCGCCGCCGGGTCACGTCCGGACGGGTGGGCTCGCTCATGACGGCATCGTAGAGCGCAGCTGCAGCACCGCCATCGCTGCTGGTTGTCGAAAACGGGTGGAAGCCAGAGGCGCGACCAGCGACCGGCGTGATCGAGACGCAGCCTCGAAGCCAGCAGTTGTGATCCGGTGCCGCGGGAACCGGGAACAAGCAAACTTTCCGTCGGTGAACTCGCCGACAGGCATAGACGCCTTGTCGCGGAGAGCCCGGATCGACACACCGGCGTCAGCCGCTGGAGGGCGAGGTCATGTGGGGTGCTGGCCAGTGCGCGAGCTCAGGGCTCTGTGGTGTGTCACAGAGGTGTGTCGACAGCCAGCGGTGCCGACACACCTCTTTTAATCTCAACAGATGTTGAGAAGCTGGTGGATGTCGCGGCGCGCGATGCTGTCGATGATCACGAATGTGGGGGCGACATTGATGATCGAAGAGTCGACGGGCGCCGGGCACGCCACCCCTGCGGGAGAGGCGCGTTATCGGGGGTATTCCGCCGAGGACCGGCTCCTGCCCTTTGCGCGGTTCTTCACCGAGCGCACGCTGCCCGCGCCCGCGGAGGTCGCCGTCGCCTATGCGGGGCCCCCGACCGATCCGCAGCTGATCCCGGAGTTCGACTGTCTGCCCGACGATTTGAGCCCGAGCGGATACTCCCTGGTCGAGACCGGATACGGGCATACGGGCTCGGGCGTGATGTGGGTTGCCGTGCGGACGGTGATGCCGAGGGTCAGTGCGGCGATGTGGGACTGGTGGTTCGGCTGGCATATCGCCGAGCCGGCTCGCTACAAACTCTGGCATCCCGAAGCGCACCTGTATGTCGGTGCCGCGCAGTCGCGAACCGAGTCGGGGCTCGGTGACCGTGACAAATACTCGGCAACACGGTCTATGTCGATGAGTACATCGGCGTCAAACTGCAGCAATTGGCCATCAGTTTTCACGACCCGGCGTTGCTGGGCCTGGAAGTGCCCGATGGTCACACGATCATTTCCGGCCGGGTGGGCAGCAGCGTGGCTCCGCTGGATGTGGGGTGGCTGGCGCATCAGGTCCGCCCCGTGCCCGGCGGGTGCGAGATGCGCAGTCGGTTCTATCTGAATCTGTACGGTCCGCGCGTTCCCGATGCGGGGCAGGCCGCGCGGGCGGTAGCGCGCGGAGCCGCTGTCGATCCCGCCGATCTGATACTCGGGCTGGATATGGCTCGCGAGCTTCTGCTGCACTGCGGACAGGAAATGAACCATCTGGCCACGTTCCTTCCCGAACTTCACCGCGAATTCGCAGGCTAGGCCTGGCATTGAGCAAGCGCTCCGCTGTCGGGTCCGCCGATGCCCGGCGAGCCGGGCTTCCGCGGCATGCGTCAGCCTCCGACACCCGATTTCTCCGGGATCTCCGATCGACACCGCTGACGACCGGCCCCCAGCGACGACTTCTGGTCACCGCGTCGGAGAGGATCGAAAGCCGTGG
This sequence comes from Nocardia araoensis NBRC 100135, assembly GCF_000308435.1. GTDB lineage: Bacteria > Actinomycetota > Actinomycetes > Mycobacteriales > Mycobacteriaceae > Nocardia > Nocardia araoensis. The sequence continues at coordinate 42,282 of NZ_BAFR01000350.1, forward strand.
CCGGGACAAGCGGCGTTTCCACCTTCGCTGAAGGCCGATGTGGAGTTTTTCCGTACCGCCGAGGATACGAGCGGAGATATTCTGGCTGGTATGCGACCACCAGTGAGTCGCGAGTAGAGGATGACCGGAAGCGATCCCTTCACGACACAGCGTGATGTTGGCGTAGACGCCGTCACGGAGTTGAGCGCTGCGGGGTTCGCGGACGCCGAGGAGGTCGGTCGCGGTGGCTTCGGCGTCGTCTACCGCTGCACCGAGGTCGCTTTGGATCGTACTGTGGCGGTCAAGGTTCTGACCGGCGAGCTGGAGGACGACCGGGAGCGTTTCTTCCGCGAGCAGCGGGCGATGGCTCGCCTCACCGGGCACCCCAATTTCGTCGGCGTTCTGCACGTCGGCGAGACCGAGACCGGGCGTCCGTACCTGGTGATGCCGTTTCACCGCCTGGGATCGCTCGACGCGAGGATCCGCGATGATGGCCCGCTCTCGGTGGAGGAGGTACTCCGTCTCGGTGTGAAACTGGCGGGCGCGTTGGAAGCGGCGCATCAGGCCGGGGTTCTGCACCGGGACATAAAACCGGGCAACGTTCTGCTCACCGATTACGGCGAGCCCGCATTGACAGATTTCGGCATAGCCCGCATCGCTGGCGGGTTCGAAACCGAAACCGGCGCGTTCACGGGTTCACCGGCGTTCACGGCGCCGGAGGTGCTCGGCGGGGTTGGCCCGAGTCGCGCGTCAGATGTATACGGCCTGGGTGCCACGCTGTTTTGCGCCTTGACCGGGCATGCGGCATTCGAACGTCGGCGAGGCGAGGAGGTGGTCGCGCAGTTCGTGCGGATCACGACCCAGCCGGTTCCAGACCTACGTGAGAGCGGCTTCGCAGAGGACGTGTGCGCCGTCATCGAGAAGACCCTCTCACGTGAGCCTCGGGACCGCCCTACCGCCGCGGAATTGGGTGAGCAGTTGCAGCGGGTTCAGCTCGCGCACGGTTTCACCGTCGACGAGATGGTTTTGCCCGAAGACACGAGAGCGACACGAACATCGTCTCCAGGCGCCGCACCTGCCCTCCAAGATGACATCGCCTCCGATCGAATGGCGGGACCGCGACACGCGCGTGCGGGCAATCTGCCCCTGGAGTTGACCAGCTTTGTCGGTCGGCGGACCCAGGTTTCGGAGGTGAAGAGCCTGTTGTCGGGATCGCGCCTGATCACGTTGACCGGGATAGGCGGGATCGGCAAATCACGGCTCGCCCTACGCGTTGCTCACAAGGTTCAAGACGATTTCCCGGGTGGGGTGTGGCTGGTGGAGTTGGGTGAGTTGCGCGATGCGGCGTCATTGGTCGATGTCATCGGGGCCGCGCTGGGTTTGCGCAACCATGCCGGCAGGCCCATGCTCGAGGTACTGGTGGAATTCTTTTCCACCCGCCAGCGACTGCTGGTGCTGGACAACTGCGAGCAAGTCGTCGAAGAGGTCGCCGAGCTGGCCCAGTCTCTGTTGCAGGCCGGCCACCTGTTGCGGATCATGGCGACCAGTCGTGAAGCGTTGGGTATCGCCGGGGAATCGGTAGTTGCGATCTCGCCGCTGACGTTTCCGGATCCACAATCTTCACCGTCGTTACGGAGCCTGGCCGCCTTCGACGCGGTGACGCTGTTCACCCAGCGAGCCGCCGCAGCAGTCCCGGGCTTCGAGCTGACCGACAGCAACAGACTCAGTGTGGTCGGTATCTGCAGCCGATTGGACGGGCTGCCGTTGGCGATCGAACTGGCCGCCGCGCGGCTGCGCACGATGTCACCAGAGCAACTTCTCCTGCGGCTGACGGATCGTTTCACGCTGTTGACCGGTGGCAGGCGGGGCGCACCGACGCGACAGCAGACGTTGCGGTGGTGCATCGGCTGGAGCTACGACCTGTGCACCGGGACCGAGCAACGGTTGTGGAATCACCTGTCGGTGTTCGCCAGAGGTTTCGAACTCGACGCCGCCCAGCAGGTTTGCGGCGCTGATCTGGCCGAGCCGGAGTTGCTCGATTCGATCTCTGCGTTGGTCGACAAATCGATCTTGATACGCGAAGACGTCGACGACACAGTCCGGTTCCGAATGCTCGAGACCGTGCAGGAGTACGGAAGGGACCAACTCGAAGGCACCGGGGACTACCCCCAGCTGTCTCGTCGTCACCGGGACTGGTACGAGCATCTGGCGATCACTGCCGAAGCCGAATGGATGAGCCCACGCCAACTGAAGTGGATCGCCCGCCTGGAACGGGAACTACCGAACCTACGACAGGCGATGGAGTCCAGCCTGTCAGAGCAAGGCGAACACGCTCTGCGCATAGCGCACGCACTGTTTCCGTTCTGGCTGGTGCGCGGCCGGCCCAGCGAGGGTCGTCGCTGGTGTGACCGCGCCTTGAGCCGGTCGTCGGGCGCACCGAACGCAGATCGAGCCAAGGCATTGGTGGCGGCTGTCATGCTGGCTGCGACACTCGGCGACTTCGGGGCCGCAACTTCCCGGCTGGCGGAGCTCAGGGTGCTCGCCGAACGGACGGCCGAGCCCATCAGCGGTGCTCTGCTTGCGTACGCCGACGGCTTCATCGCTCTGGTCTGCGGCGATCCGATTCGTGCCAGCGCGCTCATGAAAGATGCCGCCGATACGTTCGGCGCCCGCGGCGAACTCACGACGCATTCGAGGGCACTGCTCGCGCTGGGACTGGCTTACGCTCTGCAAGGGGACACTCGCGAAGCACTCGCGCGTGTCGAACAGGCGCTGGCCATCGCCGATTCCCATGGCGAGACGGTCTATCAATCTTACGTGCTAGGAGTCAAAGGACTTACCTACTGGCTGCAGGGTGAGTCCGGTCGCGCTGTGCACTATCTAGGGAACGCTGTCCAACTGTCGCGGCTGGTGATCGACCCGATCGTAGCCGCGATCAGCTCGGAGGTTCTGGCCTGGATCGCCGCCGAGGACGGCGACGCCCGGCGCGCCGCCGTGCTGCTGGGTATCGCCGAGCACCTCGGGCGTTCGCTAGGCGGTTCCGGGATCGTTTTTTCCGCTTTGTCCAAGTATCACGAGGAATGCGAGCATCGCGCGGTCAAGGTTCTCGGGACGAGGGCATACCACGCAGAGCGCCGAAACGGATCAGCGATGAGTTTCGACGCTGCGGTCGAGTTCGTGTTAGGTCAGCAACCTTCCGTAACGCCGACAGATCACCACTCGGTGACTTTGACAAAACGTGAGTGTCAGGTCGCCGACCTCGTCGCCGAAGGCCTCACCAACAGGGCGATCGCCGCTCGACTGAGGATCGCCCATCGCACGGCGCAGGGACACGTGGAGCACATCCTCACCGAACTGGGCTTCACCTCGCGGGCGCAGATAGCGGCCTGGGTAGCAGAGCAGTCACATCGCAAGCCGCAATGACGGATGGTCGCAGGGGCACTGCCGACCCGGGAGGTTTGCGAAGTGGCGGCGTTGCCCCCGCACTTTCGTCCGCCAGGGGACGAACGTGAAGCGACCCGGTGGTCGTGAAAGCTCAGAACCTGGTTGACCACTTTCTCCAGACCCTGCCGGCACGACCGGCCGTATCCGGTGACGAAAGGCGCAGAAATCCGCGGTTCCGCTTGCATAGTGCAGGCTGTCACCAAGTCACGGCGCTGCTGTCGGCAGCATCGCTGACAGCTCGGATCGGTGACCACATGTCCCCGTTCGGCGGGGGAGGATGCCGCCCAGGCGCTGCGGGACGCAGTTGTCCGTGTCCCGGCCGGGGCAGCCCGGTCTCAGTGTGGCGCGCGAGTGGTTTCGCGGGCGGCGGTGCGCAGGATCAGCCGGAATCCGACCCCCAGCAGTGCATGCCCCAGCCGGGTGAGGGCTGCGCCGATGAGTGGAGTGGTGATGTCGAAGTCGATCCTCCACGCGACGTGGGTGCGGTCCGCGTCGAGCTCGAGGTCGATGCTGCCGCCGCGGTGCGGCAGGGCAGGACGGCTGGCGAGCACGTCGTAGGCGATGTGCGTGGGTTCGTCGTATTCGGTGATCTTCTCGGTGAACAGCACCCCGCCTGCGAGTATCTGGCGACGTTGACCGATTCCGTGCGCGGTGGGTGTGCCGTGGCCGAGGATGCGGACGCGCAACACTCCCGGTGCTCGGCTGTAGTTGCGGGCGTCGGCCAGCCAGGCGAAGACCACCTCGATGGGTGCGTCGATGGTGCGGGTCACGGTCAGCGGCATGTGCTCGGCTTTCTGGTAGGGCGGTTCGGTCCCAGCTCGGGTACCGCCGCGCGAGTGGTTCGGACGCGGGGGCAGGCGCCCGGTTTGGTGGTGTGTGGACGGTGGAATCGTTTACGCGGCAGCCTGTTCGAGGCGACTGGCGATGAAGCGGCCGATGGCTCGGTAGGCGGCGCGGCATTCGGGGATGAACGCGGGCAGCGCGTGGAAGACGTGCACCTGCCGGGACCAGGTGTGCAAGTGGCATTCCGCGCCTGCGGCGTGCAGTCGAGCGGCGAGTTCGATGGCGTCGGCGGCGAAGAACTCTTCGTCGCTGGCGTGGATCAGCGTCGGTGGCAGCGGGGTGCCGGGGCGTGGGCGCAGTTGCAGGGGCTGGTCGGTGAATTGCGCGACGGCCGCGCTGGCCACAGTCGCCGACAGCAGCGGGTCGCGATGGGCTGCTCGGCGCGCGGTGCGCAGGGTCAGATCGGTCATGGGTGCCAGCAGGACCATCGCCGCAGGGCTGGTGCGGCCGTGGGCGGCGTGGGTGAAGGCGAAGTCGGCGGCCAGGAACCCGCCCGCCGAATCCCCGGCCAGCACGATCCGCTGGGCGGCCAGACCCTGATCGAGCAGGGCGGTGTAGGCGGCGGCGACGTCGTGCACGGCGGCGGGAAAGCGGTGTTCGGGGGCGAGGCGGTAGTCCATGGCGAAGACCGGCAGCCCTGTCGCGGCCGACAACCGGGAGGTCAGCCCACGATATCCCTGTGGTGAGCCGACGATGAAACCTCCGCCGTGCACATACAGCAGGGCAGCGTCGGTGCGGTGTACGCGCGGCCCGATCACCCATTCACCGCGCACGGCCCCTTGGGTGACCGGTTCGACGATGCTGCCGCGCAGCACCGGCGCCGCCGCCTGCATCACCTGATCGACCAGCGACCGCATCACCGGCAAGGTGTGAGCGTTGACCGGAATGGTCGCCATCAATCTCGGCGCCAGGGGCGCGAGCCCGCGGTGCAGGGCGCGAGCGCGCAGCGACGCCGGATCGGGAGTCACGAGATCGAGGGATGTTGGTTCAGCTGACGAACCAACACCCCGAACTCGCTGCGGTTCAATGGCTCCGGTGACAGCAGCCGCGCGGCCGGACCGGCCACGAACACCCGTTTGCAGGCGTCGATTGCGGTCGCGATCGCCCGCGATCCCGCGCACGCACTCGCTGCAGCGCTGGCCGTCACCGGCCCGCCGCCCGTGCCGCCGGGGAATGCGCCGGGTATCGCAGCGCGGTGTCCAACGACCCGGGCTGAGACGGGTGGAATCCGGGCCGCAGATACCCGCGGGAGTTCGGTGAAGAACACCGTCCAGCTCGGGATCACCCCGCGCCGGGTGGCGCGCCAGAACTGCCACAGCCTCGGCACCGAATCGAAGTCGAAACGCACATCGCGTGCGTTTATCGCGTGCGCCTCGTCGCGGTAGAGACGCTTCGTCGCGTCGTCGGTGGGGACCATGCCCTCAAACTACACAGCAACAAAATGTATTGCAATGTTGCTGGGCCATGGATGGGATCTTGTAGCAGGGGTCAGAACTGCGGGTATGAATCCGTCCCGCCGACCGCGGCACTCACCAATATTTGCGGTTACCGAAGCCCGCCGCCGGGTTGAAGCATGGTGACCACAGCTTCCGTCTCCGCCCGCGCCAGGACCGCTCACCGAGGACGGCCACCCCGACGGCATGCGACCCCAACCGGCCTCAACTTCGACAGGGCTACGATCCGATCGTCATCGCGGCGGACGGACGCACCCGATCCGCCATGGCCCTCCGATAACACTTCGGGGTGACCAGCTACGCCCCGAGGAACAACCGTTCACACGGCAGCCGCGGCGGAGGGTGCGCGGCGCTCGGATTTCGGAGCAACTCAATCGTGCACCATGGAGATCTGCTCCAATCGTGAAGGAGATTTCCCACTGCCGCCGCCGAGGTGGTGTAGTCGAAAGCGATGCCTGCCAGCCACATTCGCAGATGTACATCACCGGATGCCGGCAGGCCACAATCATGGGACTTCCGACCTCCGCCCGAGAGGGGATGCCTCGACACCTGCTTCGCGCACTGGCAGGTTGGTTGCCGCCGCGGCGAGTCGGCGCGGGCCCCGGGCTGGATCGACCTCCTGGGGTCATGCGCCGACGGGGAGGCGGCCAGGCCCAGGGGGGTGATGGTTCGCGTCGCTGTCGCAGCCATGAGGTCTCACAGTCAGGGGGTGCAGGTCGTGCCATGGAGCGGGATCCTGCTCAGGCTATACAGCAACAAATATAGTTGCAATGTTTCTGAGACGGATCGTCTATCAATGTGTCGTGAACCACATTGGACCGCTGGCGTGAACGCACGTCGTCAAGTGATCCTTCCCGCCGAACCCTCCAGGCTCGGCCAGTAGGACCGATATCAGATCCACCGAAGATCAGACATATCCGTGGGCTCCTCGTGATCCGCATTCGTTCGTGTTGTGCCGTAACGGTTGCGTCGCACCATGTTCGACCTATGGTGGATAGGTTCGCGAAGGCGCCTGCACACCCCGTCCTGGATGAGCCGGGCAGCCCTGTTGGACACCGTCTCGAGGCCGACCACCAGCAAACCATCGCCAGATGTGGAGGTCAGTAGGAGGTGATGATGTGTCCTGTTGTCCAGGTTCCTGAACGCTGAACGTCACTGCGGGTGATGGTTGCCGGGCGTGTGGTGGGATCCAGGGGGATGAATTGCTCGATGGATCCCCAGTCTCTGTCCCAGTCGTTGTCGAGGTAGGCGGGCATGGTGCGTGCGGTGAACAGCAGTTGGGTCCAATGCCTCGCAGCGCCGACGAGGCACGCAATCTGATGTCGGCGATCGAAATGGCACCCGTCAGGGGCGGCGGAACCGCGTTGACATCGGCTACCCAGCCCCGCGACTCGATGTAGAAGAAGGTACCGGTGATGACCGCCAAAACCCGTAACGGCGGCCGTCTCGGCCGGGGTTCGTCGGCGAGCCCGGCCAAGCCGTGCTCGATGAACCGTATCCGGCCCCGACCTCGGCCGCCCCGTCCTCCCACCGCCGAATCCTACAATCAGCCAACGTATTTCAAGCGCGGAACACTAGTCGACGGGGTGATGACGCCGTCATCACTTTGCTGGTGACGCCGTAACCACCGCAGTGTCTGAAACTGCTCTGACCTGCGGTGTTGACGCCGTAACCACAATCCCGTTACGTTCGGTACTGAAATGCACCGATGCGTTGTGAACCTGCAGGTGCGAAGCAGGTCGGGTGTTATCGACAGGTCGCTGACCAGGGCTTTCCCGGGCGGCCGGGCGGGGGGATCGACACCCCGCCCGGCTCCGGAGAAATCCCAGGTCGGCGCCTTTTCGGTATACTGGGATGGGTGCCGCGTCACCACCGCGGTCACCAATAGCTTCTCGAGGCCTCTCATCGAATCGACCTACGTCGATCACCGAGGAGCTTCTTCGATGCCCGCACCTCGCCCCCGGCCGCGCAAGGACGGCACGGTCAACTGGCAGGTCCCCTTCCACTACTACGACACCGACGGCGCCCGCCGCCAGTCCTCGCAATCGTTCGACGACTACGCCAAGGCCCAGTGGTGGGCCGGGCTGATCGACCGTGTCGGGATCAACGAGGCCTTGAAGGTCCTCGACACCGAACACGACGCCGAATCCGGCACGATGTTGCTGGTCGAGTGGCTGACCAAGTACGTCAACCGGTTGACCGGTGTCCAGGACGATGGCCGCCGCAAGTACCTCGCCTACATCCGCAACGACATCATCCCGTTCTTCGGCGACGGCGCGCCGTTGGACGCGGTCACTCAGGACGCCGACGCCGCCTGGATCGTCTATCTCCAGCAGGACAAGGGCAACTCACCCAAGACCATCTCCAACAAGCACGCCTTCCTCAGCGCGGCGCTGCGCGCCGCGGTGGAACAACGGCCGGTGCCGCTGCTGCCCTACAACCCCTGCGCGGGCATGCGGTTGCCGCGCCACGATCGCGCGGAGATCGACATCTTCGACAACGACGAATGGGAACTGTTCGAGCAGCTGCTGGGCCGGCGGTGGCGCCCCCAAGCCGAGTTCGGGCTGGTCTCGATGGCACGTCCCAGCGAAGTCGGTGCGTTGCTGGTCCGCGACATCGACCCGGTCACGGGTGCGGTGCGGATCAGCAAGGCGTGGAAGGCTCGCGGCAGCAGGCTCGTGCTCGGCAAACCCAAGTCCAAACGCGGCATCCGCACGGTCAACGTGCCGCTCGAGACTCTGCAGCGGCTGGATCTCGACCGCCCGGGGACAGTCTGCTGTTCCACACCGACAACGACACCCCGGTCACCGCCTACCACTTCTATAAGAACGCTTGGCAACCCGCGTTGCGCCGCCTGGACGTGCTGACGCGCAGAGACCGCAGGCTGCTGCGGAACAAGGCACTGTGGCGTGACGCCGACCCGGAACATCTGCTGGCCGAGTTCGGCCCCGCGATTCGTACGCTCGGCGGCAAGGTGCTGACCCCGTATATGCTGCGCCACACCGGGATCTCGTGGAAGCTGCAGGACGGTGTCCCGATCTTCGTCGTCTCCCGCGATGCCGGGCACGAATCGGTCAACACCACCGACCGCTACTACGGGCACAACGACCGCAAAGCGAGCGAATCGGCCGCCCAGGTCATCGCGGGCCGCTTGCCCAGAGTACGCGCCAGCATGCTCAGCGTCGCCGCCTGAGCCGCGACCGCCCACCGATCAGCGCGACAGCGGATTTCCATATCCGATGAACGCAGGATAGATTGAGCCGTCAACTGTTTGAGCGATCGGATGGTAGGCGCGAATACCCCTGAACGAGCCTCGAACCGCCGCAGACCAGTTCGGGGCTCATTCGGACTGGCGGCATGGCTGCTGTTGCCACCGGCGAGGACTGGCATGCGTTCGAGTGCCTCTGAGTGTTCGTCGCCGGTTGTCTCTGAGAGTATGCGAGCATGCGGTGAGGGCACGATCGGTTCCCGGTCTTCGCGGTCAGTGCCGATCCGCGGACGCGGCATATCGGTCCATGACTACCTGTCCGCTCGCGACTGATCGATGCACCGTTGGTGGTCGGTGGACCCCGCTACGTGGCCTGGGCTGCGGCTCGGACCAGTGCGGCGACGGCTGTGACGCCGGGCGAGTTTTCTGATTCTCGTCGGGCCAGTATGAGGTCGACGGTTTCGGGGTGTTTGAGTGGTCGGTAGGTGACGCCGTCGAGTCCGAGGCTGCGGACGGGTTCGGGGGCGAGGGCGACGCCGAGGCCGGCGGCTACGGAGACGGCGAGGGTGGCGGTTTCGCTGACTTCCAGGATGGCGGGCCGGAATCCGGCGCGGGCGCATGCGTCGAGTACCAGGTGGTGCATGGTGGATCGGTCGCCGGAGGGGTGGGTGATGAAGGTTTCGCCGCCCAGGGCGGCGAGGTCGACCGGATCGGTGTGGGCGAGGGGGTGGTTGGTGGGGAGGACGGCGAGGAGGTGTTCGGTGCGTAGTGTTTCGAGCACGATGCTGGGCGCGTCGGGGTTCGGTGCTTGGAGGTGGTGGAGTCCTCGTTGTGGTCCTGGTTCGGAGCCTGGTTGGGGGCGGATCAGTGCCAGGTCGTATTCGCCGGTGGCCAGGCCGTCGAGCAGTTGCGGGGACAGCAGTTCGCCACGCACCCGCAGGTCGATGTGGGGGAGTTCGGTGCGGACCATCCGGGTCAGGCGGGGAAGGACGTCGTAGGTGGCGGTGCCGATGAAGCCGACCGAGACGCGGCCTGCGCTGCCGCGGGCGAATGCCGCCATGTCGTCGCCGGCGCGAGCGCACGCCGCCTCGATCCGCCGCGCGTGTTCGGCGAAGCGTTCGCCCGCGGGGGTGATCTCGACGCGGCGGGTCGAGCGGTCGAACAGCTGGATTCCGAGTTGGGTTTCGAGCTGTTTGATCTGTTGGGACAGGGCTGGTTGGGCGATGTGGACGCGAGCTGCGGCTCGGCCGAAATGACGCTCGTCGGCGAGGGCGAGGAAATAGCGCAGGGTCCGCGGGTCGAAGTCCATCCAGCGATCCTATCGCTGCTACTTATCAATGGCCTGAAATGAGTATTGGACTGCATCAATCCGCGTGTTTAGCGTCGAGGCATGACCGATTCCTTCGTCTATGCCGCGGCGCGCACGCCGTTCGGGCGTTTCGCAGGTGCGCTGGCCGATCAGCGCCCCGATGATCTGGCCGCCGCGGCCCTGTCCGGCGTGCTCGCCAAAGCGCCGCACCTGTCGCATGATGCGGTGGGGGATGTGATCTGGGGGTGTGCGAATCAGGCCGGTGAGGACAACCGCAACGTCGGACGGATGGCGGTGTTGCTGGCCGGGTTGCCGACCGGGGTACCGGCGACCACGGTGAACCGGCTGTGCGGCTCCTCTTTGGATGCCGTGATGAGTGCCTCGCGGATCATCGAGACCGGTGACGCGGAGGTGGTCGTGGCCGGGGGAGTGGAGTCGATGACGCGGGCGCCGTGGGTGTTGCCGAAGCCTTCGCGGGCCTTCCCCGCCGGAAATGTCACCGCGGTCTCGACCACGCTGGGCTGGCGGCTGGTCAACGACAGGATGCCCGCGGAGTGGACGGTCTCGCTGGGGGAGTGCAACGAACAGCTCGCGCAGCGGTACGGGATCTCCCGTGACCGCCAGGACGAGTTCGCCGCCCGCTCACATTTTTTGGCGGACGCGGCGTGGGAGGCGGGCTTCTACGACGACCTCGTGATCGCGTCCGGTGGCCTGGCCCGCGACGAGGGCATCCGGCCCGACTCCACCGCCGAGAAGCTGGCCGGATTGAGACCGGCGTTCCGGGAGAACGGGTCGATCACCGCCGGGAACGCTTCGCCGCTGAACGACGGCGCGGCCGCGGTCCTGCTCGCGAGCGAGACAGCCGAGCTGGGCATCGATCCGCTGGCACGGGTGGCGGGCCGGGGGACGTATGCGCTGGATCCGCAGGATTTCGGCTTTGCGCCGGTGGAGGCGGTGTTCGCATGATCCGGGGGGTGGTGTCGCCGGGTCCTGGTTGGCGTCGATGGACCGCTGATGGGGACAGGGCCGAGGGTAGGTCTCTTCATAACGTGGGTGCTGGACGTTGACGCCGGATCGGCGACCGGTCCGGGCTTCGACACGATGAAGGAACTGCGAAGTGGCACAGGCGTATGCCGTGTTCTGCGGCGTTGACGTTGGTAAAGGCGAACACCACGCGGTCGGTCTCGACACCGGCGGCAAACGGTTGTACGACAAGGCACTACCCAACGACGAAGCCAGGCTCCGAGCAGTCTTCGACAAACTCGCCACCCACGGACCACTGTTGATCGTGGTCGACCAGCCCAACACCATCGGCGCCCTGCCGGTCACCGTCGCCCGCGCCTGCGGCCACGACGTGGCGTATCTGCCCGGACTGTCGATGCGCCGCATCGCCGATCTGTATCCCGGACAAGCCAAGACCGATGCCCGTGACGCCTACATCATCGCCGACGCCGCCCGCACGATGCCGCACACATTGCGCCGAGTCGATACCGGCGACGAAGCACTCACCGAACTCGGTGTGCTGGTCGGCTTCGACGACGACCTGGCCGGCGAGGCGACTCGCACCAGCAACCGCATCCGCGGCCTGCTCACCAGCATCCACCCCGCGCTCGAACGCGTGCTCGGCCCACGCGTCGCGCATCCGGCGGTCCTGGAGATCTTGTCGCGCTGCGGCGGACCCGATGGAATCCGCGCTGCTGGCAGAGGCAAGCTCACCGCGATCGCGGTCAAACACGCCCGCCGGATGGGCGCTCGCCTCGTCGAGGAAATCCTTACCGCGCTGCCCGCACAGTCGGTCACCGTTCCCGGTTCCAACGCTGCGGAGATCGTGCTGCCAAAACTCGCCGATTCCCTGAAAAACGTTTTGCTACAACGCAAAACCATCGCCGAGGATATCGAGAGGATGCTCGATGCACACCCTCTTGCCAAGGTCCTGATCTAATAACACGCGAACGAGCCCGAAGCTGATCAAGATCTCTGTTCGCTTCGAGCTCGCCCTCAAGTTCGTGTTCCACCGACGGCTGGCGATACCTGGGGCCCGGAGCCCTCCAGCTAAGACCGCGCCGCGGCGGAACACAACCGGTGGTGACCCGGACGGGACGCCTTGTCCTGACCACGGACCGACGAGTCCTTCATCGAGACCGGCGGACCACACCCGCCCGGGCCACCGCCACACCTGCTGATCAAGGATGTCGCTCGTGGTTCGAGCCCGTCCGCGCGACCTACACCTTGCTTCTCGGGAGCCTGGAGCTCTGGCATCAAGACCGGAGTCGTGCGGATCGCTGGGATCGTGAACGGCTCAATCGGAGGGAAGGCCACGAGCCTCGTTATTAGGGTGCCGCACGTTCTCGCCAGGGAATCCGACCAGTCCAGACAGGTGAGCAAGGAGAGCAAGTTGGCAATCGTGTTCTGCGGCATCGACTGGGCCGAGCGCCACCACGACGTCGCCCTGGTCGACGCCGAGGGCAAGCTGGTGGCCAAGCGCCGCATCGCAGAGTCAGCCGACGGTTTCGCCGAACTGACGGCCATGCTGGCCGACGCCGGCGACAGCCGCGAGGCCCCGATCCCGGTCGCGATCGAGACCCCGAGCGGGCTGCTCGTCGCCGCGCTGCGGGAGACCGGCCGGGCGATCTACGCGATCAACCCGATGGCCGTCGCCCGCTACCGCGAACGACACACCGTCTCCCGCGAGAAGTCCGACCACGCCGATGCGATGGTATTGGTCAATATCCTGCGGACCGACGCCCACATTCATCGTCAGCTGCCCGTCGACACCGAACTCGCCCGCGCAGTCGCAGTCCTGGCCCGCGCCGCCCAGGACGCGGTCTGGCGCCGCACCAGGGCTTTGCAGGAACTTCGGTCTCTGCTGCGCGAGTACTACCCGAGCTTTCTCGCCGCATTCCACCGCAGCGGCGCCACGAACCTCGCCGGCCCCGAAGCCCGCCAGCTGCTTGCGCTCGCCCCGACACCGGCGGCCGCCGCCAAGCTCACGCCGGCACGGATCGCGAGCGCTTTGCGGCGAGCCGGCCGCCAGCGCGGCATCGACGCGCTGGCGGCGGAGATTCACCATGCGTTCCAAGTTTCACAGCTGCGGCAGCTTCCGCTCATCGAGGAAGCGTTGGGGCGTCAGGCTCTCGCTCTGCTGGCGACGCTCAACGCCGAATGCGACAACGCCGAACAGCTCGGCCGGGCCGCCGTCGAAGCGTTCCAGCAACACCCCGACCACGCGGTGATCACCAGCTTTCCCGGCATGGGCGAACTCAGCGGCGCACGACTCCTGGCCGAGATCGGCGACGACCGTGCCCGCTTCGCCGACGCCCGCGCGCTCAATGCCTACGCCGGTTCAGCGCCCGTGACCAGAGCCTCCGGACGCAGCATCGCCATCACCCGCCGCCTGGTGAAAAACGACCGCCTGAACGCAGTCGGCTTCCTCTGGGCCTTCGCCGCCATTCCCCGCCCAGGCCCGGCCAAGGACCACTACGACCGGCGCCGCGCCTGCGGCGACCGCCACGCCGCAGCGCTGCGGCACCTGTTCAACCGCATGATCGGCCAGCTCTACCACTGCCTCCACACAGGACAGACCTACGACCCGATCAAGGCCTTCGGCGGACCCGCACACCACACCGAACCCGTCGCAGCTTGACAGTTAGCGAGATCGGAGGTCTCGATGCCTGGCATCGGAGTCAGGACCGGAGCCCGCATCTTGCTCGAAGTCGGCGACGGCTCGGCCTTCGCCACCGCCGGGCACCTTGCGGCCTACGCCGGCATCGCGCCGGTCACCCACCGCTCCGGCAGCTCCATCAAGGGTGAGCACCCCGCCCGCTCGGGCAACCACAAACTCAAACGCGCGCTGTTCCTGTCCGCATTCGCCGCCCTGCACGACCCAGCCAGCCGCGCTTACTACACGCGAAAACGCAACGAGGGCAAGAAACACAACGCCGCGCTGATCTGCTTGGCCCGACGCCGCTGCGATGTTCTCTACGCGATGCTGAAAACAAAACAGTCATATCGGAACCCAACCGCAGCTGCCGCCTGAGCTCAGAGAACCGCGCGCGGTCCTCGAAAGGTCTAATCGGGCACGATGTTGAAGTGGAGCAACCGAGAATCCGGGTGGCCGCCTACGTTATTCGGCACCGCACCGTCGCTGAACTCCTTGTCTTCGACCACGTCGGCATGCCCGAAGCAGGAACCCAGATACCGGCCGGTGGTGTCCACTCAGGCGAGGACCTCGAACAAGCTGTCCTACGCGAAGTGGCCGAAGAGACTGGGCTGTTCGATGTTTCCGTGGTCAATCAGATAGCCGTGGAAGACCGGCCACACCCGCTGACCCGTCAACCGCGCCGGACTACTTTCTTCCATCTTCGTGCCATGCCAGACACAGCAGACGCCTGGATACATCGAGTCGACAGCGACGGAGATGACCACGGACTGACCTTCGCCTGTCGCTTCTCAGCACTACCGCTGGACATTCCGTTGGCCGACCATCAGGACGCCTGGCTGGCCAAAATCCTGAGCTGAGTCCGTAGTCGTCGGGCAACTACATCCAGGTTCATCGTCATTCTCTCGACACCGACCTCCCCTTGCGAAAACGATAGGGACACCCCCCGGCGGGCACTGTTCACCGGCTGTCGATTTGTCTGCGATATCGACATCGATCAATATCGATGGGTGTCGAATCAGTCGCTGCCATGGATCGGGGCGACCCCGCCCTCGTGCGAGGTCGCCCCGATCGTTCGTGAACCGCTCTCACCCGCCGCCGCGATCGAACTGGCCGCGGTGTTCAAGGCGCTGTCGGACCCGGCGCGCCTGCGGCTGCTGAGCCTGGTCGCCAGCCGTAGCGGCGGCGAGGCCTGCGTGTGTGAACTGTCGGCCGGATTCGAGTTGAGCCAGCCCACCATCTCCCACCACCTGAAAGTCCTGCGCGAGGCCGGGCTGCTGTCCAGCGAGCGCCGTGGCTCCTGGGTGTACTACCGGATCCAACCGCAGACGTTGGCACCGCTGGCACGGCTGCTCGACATCCCCGCTGCGCAGGCATCGGCGCGATGAGCGGCCACGCGCGCCGCCTGCTCGCCGAATTCGCCGGCACCGCCGCCTTGGCCGCGGTCGTCGTCGGCTCCGGTATCGCCGCGCAGCAACTCACCGCTGACCTCGCGCTGCAGCTGCTGGCCAACTCGACCGCAACCGTCTTCGGGCTCGGCGTGCTGATCCGGGTCTTCGGTCCCGTCTCCGGCGCCCACTTCAACCCGGTCGTCTCCGCCGCGGACTGGCTGGCCGGCCGCTGTCACGGCGCTGGCCTGACCGGGCGCGACGTAGCCGCCTACGCCCTTGCCCAGATCACCGGCGCGATCACCGGATCGGTCCTGGCCAACACCACCTTCGACCTCGGCGCCGTCCAGATCTCGAGCCACGCGCGCATCACCACCGGCCACCTCCTCGGTGAAGTGGTCGCCACCGCCGGGCTGATCGCGGTGATCTTCGCCCTGGCCCGCAGCGGCCGCGCCGCCTTGTCGGCTTCGGCGGTCGCCGCCTACATCGGCGCCGCCTACATCGGCGCCGCCTACTGGTTCACCAGCTCCACCAGCTTCGCCAACCCCGCCGTCACCATCGGCCGCGTCTTCTCCGACACCTTCGCCGGTATCGCCCCGGCCTCGGTCCCCGGCTTCATCGCCGCCCAAATCATCGGCGCCGCACTCGGGCTGGCGCTGATCGTCGTGCTCTACCCGCGCTCGGTGGCCTCGGCCGCCGACAACGCGGTCGTGCCCCACCCCGACCACACCACCCGTTGAAAGAGAACTCCGTGTCGACCAGGCCCAGCGTGCTGTTCGTCTGCGTCCACAACGCCGGACGCTCCCAAATGGCCCAAGGCTTCCTCACCCACCTCGCCGGAGACGCCATCGAGGTCCGCTCCGCCGGAAGCGTCCCCGGCGCCGCCCTCAACCCCGCCGCGGTGCAAGCGATGACCGAAGTCGGCATCGACATCACAGACCAGACACCGAAGATCCTCACTGCCGAGGACGTGGAAACCTCCACCGTTGTCATCACCATTGGCTGCGGCGATGCCTGCCCCTACTTCCCCGGCGTGGACTACCGCGACTGGAAACTCGACGACCCCGCAGGCAAGGACATCGACACCGTCCGCACGATCCGCGACCAGATCCGATCCCGCATCGAAGCGCTCATCACCGAACTGCTGCCCGAGCGATAGCCGAGCCGAACAGGTATCGAAAAACGTTCGGTCGGGCGTGTACGAGATCTTGTGTGAGTTGATCTCGTGGTCTGGCAGGGTGGCAAGGCGGAATGCCTTGCTGCCCGGGAAGGATCACAACGTTGGCGCAGGAAACCAACGACCCGCACACGCCGGATGTGGATGCTCTGGCCGAGCAGCTGCTGGATCGAGCCGATGCCGATTCCGCGCAGCTACTGGGACCGGACGGGCTGCTGACGCAGCTGACCCAAAGAGTGCTCAACCGGGCCCTGGATGCGGAGCTGACCGAGCATCTGGGGTATGAGAAGGGCGATCCGGCCGGCCGCGGTTCGGGCAACAACCGCAACGGTTGGACGTCGAAGACGGTGCTGACCGATATCGGTGCGGTGCCGGTGAGCGTGCCGCGCGACCGTAACGGCAGTTTCGAGCCGAAGATCGTCCCGAAACACGCCCGCCGGCTGGCCGGGTTCAACGAGCAGATCTTGTCGCTGTATGCCCGCGGCATGTCGGTGCGCGACATTCGCGCCCATCT
>NZ_BAFR01000349.1 GCF_000308435.1 Nocardia araoensis NBRC 100135
GCTCGGCAGCGTGCTCGCCGCGGTGGACTCCCCGGTGGGCATGGCCTGGGCCGTCTCGGTGATGCGAGGTCCCGGTGGAACGGGTGTCTTCATCACGTCGAACGAAGGGCGTGGGTGGCTGCCCGCCGGATTGTTCCTGCCACGTGAGGTTTCCACGCCGTGGAACTGGGACGAGTTGCTCGCCGCCGACGACGGCGCCGGATCGCCGTGGGAAGGAGTCACCGATCCGGCCCGGGTCCTGGCGGAATTCGGATTGGCCTGGGGTGCGAAGGCGAACGCGAGTCTGTCTGCCCTCGTGTCCTCCGGTCCGATCGATCCGGGGTTGCGCAACCGCTTCGGTGAAGCGGCGATGGAGGGGCTCGTCGCTCCGTCCTACGACGTCGACTTGCGTGAGTTCACCCCGGATACGGCCGACCGGCTCGGCCTCGCCGGTTCGATCGCCGGCCTGGAACAAGTCTCGGCGGTACCCGACGCGCAGGTGCGCTCGCGATGCGTGGAACTGGCCGTCGACGCCCACGGGCAGGTCGGACGCTCCGGACCGGCGCCCGTGGAAGCCGCGACTTCGCGCCGGGTTCGGGAGCGAATTCTCGCCGAGCTGCAAGCCGGAAGGCCGGTGCCGCGCGAGCTGTGGGACGAACTGCGGGACGCCGACGATCTGCTGGCGGCCTCGATGCTGGGGCAGCGGGTCGACGTGGGCCGGGTGGAGATCGGGCAGCTTCGGCTGGATGCCGGGGCATCCCCGCTGCGCAGCATGGTTTTCGAGCGGCGCTGCAACGAATTGGTGCTGCTGCTGGCGAACGAGACGAGCAGACAGACCCTGCGCGATGCCGTCTACGCCCACGAACAGGTCACGCTGCATCCACAGTTCGTCTCGACACCGGCGCCGGTCTCCACCGCCGTGCAGCCCGAGCGTGTCGCCCCGCCCGCAGTGGCTCCTTCGGTCACCGCACCGGCGGTCACCGCACCGGCGGTCGCCGGAGGGCCGCCGCCAACCGTCGTGGTCGCGCCTTCGACCCCGCCGCCGGTGGCGCCTCCGGAGCAGTCGTGAGAGCTCCGCGAGCGTAGGTCGATTCATTGGTCCGGGCGCGGCGTGGTGGGTGCGATCCCACCGCGCCGCGAGCCGGACGTCGGTACGTCTGTCGCTGAGGGTCCTTCCGTGGAGTCCGGCCATACCGGCAGCCGGATAGCAACGTGGTGACGCCCGTGCGGATCGCCGCTCCATCCGCGCTGCCGAATCGGCATCGGTGACCGTGCACACGATGTGCGCTCTCGTACGCGATTGCGGCACTGCCAGTAGCCGTCCGGAACCGGAATCCCGCTTCTCCCGGTGTACGACCGTCGCACTGCGGTCAAACCAGCCGGAGGCGCTGTGTGGGCCCCAGGAAAGCCGACTGGGTGATCAATGCACGCCGCGAACGCGGGAGCTGGAACCGGCGCATGCCGACCCCGCCGACGGACTCGAGATGTTCGAGCCGCCTTCCGAAAGGCGGCTCGACGCGGCTACGCCTCGATGACGGGACTTTCTTCCGGAGTCGGTTCGCCCTCGGCCTCCGCGTCCTGGGCGGTCTCGCTGCCCGTCCGGGCGGTCGCGGACCCGTCTCTGGTCCGCCGAGCCGGGATCACGCTGGGTGACGGGGTAGCGGCCGGAGCTCCATCCTGCTCGGCGGGCGGCGCGGTATTGGCAGCCGGCGCCGCGGTGATGCCGCCGGGCTGCGCGGTTTCCGGCTGCGCGGCGGCGGGTTGGGCATTCGGATCGCCCTGCGGCGGCGCGGCCGCGGGCTGGCCTTGATTGCCGGGCGGCGGCGCCTGCCCCGGCTTACCCGGCGCGCCGTTGTTCTGGTTCTCCTCGGCCTTCTTCGCCTTGTCCTCTTCGGCCTTGTGCAGCATCTCAGGTATCTGGGAGACCAGCGGCATAGCTGCCATCGGCAGCATCGCGAGCATCGGCAGCAGCGAGGAGAGGCCACCGTCACCGCCGCCACCGCCGCCGCTGGTACCACCGGCCGTGCCGCCACCGCTGTTCTGGCCGCCGCCTTTCGAGTTGCCGTTGCCGCTGCCGTTGGCCATATCCTCGTTGAGGTCGGCGATCGCGGTGACCTTGTCGTACACCGCCTCCACGGCGGCGGCGACCGCCTTGAGCAACGGAAGCTCTTGGGCGGGCTTCAGTTTGGCGGTGCCCGCGGCCTTCAGCTTGGTGTTGAGGTCGGCCACGATGGTTTTGATGGACCGCAGCGCCTGCACTTGCTCGGCGGCCACCGTGACGGAGGTCTTGACGACCTTGTCGTCCATCTGCAGCAATTGCAGTTGCCTGGCCTCTACCTTGTCGATCGTCTTGCGGTACTCGTCGTCCGCTTCCCCTTTGCCGAGCGCCTTGTAGAAGGCGGGCTCGAGCAGGTCGGCGACTTTCGGCGGGGGAGTGGTCATGCCGCGCCCGAGCAGGTCTACGGCGGTTTGAATGGCGGTGTCCGCCATCGCGATGTAGGCGCGCAGCCCTTCCGAGGCCCCGGGCGGGCAATGCAGGTCGACCAACCAAAAATGTTTGACCTCGGAGGCCACGCTGGCCAGAGGGGTGGACGCCAGCGCCGATGCTTTTTTGGCTTTGGTCTCCGCCGCCGTTGTCGCCATACCGTCGCCACCGCCTTCCAGAAGTCACACCCATTGTCTCGGCTTCCCGATTATGGGAAGTGGCGCATAGTTCGATTACCCACCCACGAATGGGAATACGACCGATTCGGTTCGGGCGACACAATAGCTGGAGAGTGTGAGAGGCGGTCGGTGATGAGCGATGGCGAGTCGGTCGAATGGCACCGGCACTGACGAACGACCTGGACGGAGTGCTCCGATCGCTGCTCGCGCTGTACGGCGACGGCCAGCCCGCCGGCCAGGCGGCGACCACGACCCAAGCTCTCGCCGCCGATCTGCGTCCCCAGTCCGGAGCGGTGGCGCTGCGGTACGGCGAGGCGCACGGTATGCAGATGTCGATCGCGGAATCCCATGCGAGCAAGGACAGCATCGTCGGCAAGGCCGTGGGCGAGTCCGGTGACGGAACGGTCAACGGTCGCGGCCGCCTGAACAACCACATCGCGGATTTCCAGAGCCGGATACAGGCGATCGCTTCGGTGGCCGACACTCGCTTCAGCGGGCCCGCGCTGCTGGATGCCGCACAGACCACCATCTCGAATGCCACCAAGCAGGTCGACGCCGATGTCGCCGCCGCACGGCAGCAGGCCGCGCAGATCATGCCGCCCGCCACGCCGGCGACCCGGCAGACCAGGCACGGTCCGGCGCCGCGCAGGCGGCGGCGGACGCGCTCGAGGTCCAGTTCCTCGTCCCGGCTGCGCCGCAAGAGCACCGTCCGCTCGGACGGGACCAGAGGCGGCGACGCGGTGCTGGCCGCCAGCAGCTGGCTCGGCACCCCTTACGTGTGGGGCGGTGGCGGCGCGGGCGGTCCGAGCG
The DNA here is from genome assembly GCF_000308435.1 of Nocardia araoensis NBRC 100135. Classification (GTDB taxonomy): domain Bacteria; phylum Actinomycetota; class Actinomycetes; order Mycobacteriales; family Mycobacteriaceae; genus Nocardia; species Nocardia araoensis. The sequence goes on from NZ_BAFR01000349.1 coordinate 3,454, forward strand.
GCGGTGGATTCGACTGCTCGGGTCTCACGCAATACGCCATCGCCCAGGCGAGCAACGGCGAAGTCGTGCTGCCCCGTACCACCTACGAGCAGATCTACAGCGGGGTCCGGGTGCACCCCGAGGATGTGCGTCCGGGTGACCTGGTGTTTCCCGGCTCCTCCTTCAGCACGCGAGGCCCGGAGCACGTGCAGCTGGCCGCGGGCAACGGCATGGTCATCGAGGCGCCCTACACGGGTTCGACGGTGAAGTGGTCACGCATGGACAGCAACTCCGTCGTCGTGCGGGTGCTGTGACGCGGTGACCATGGGGAGGATCGCGTGGCCATAAACATCCCCAGCGAGGTCGCGCTGTTCCTGAACATCTGCGGCATCCCCTACCCGGATATCAACGAGGACGACGTCCGGGCCCTCGCCGGGCATGTGCGCACCTTCGCTGCCCAGGTGCGGGACACACACGACTCGGCGACCGGCGTGATCGATCAGATGGGCGCCTTCTACTCGGGTGAGTCGTATCAGCAACTGGTCGCCACCTGGGCGGGCATGAGCGCGTCCCACATGCGGCAACTCGACAGCGCGTGCAAGATCGTCGGTCAGGCCCTCGATGTCGCGGCGACGGTGATCACCGCGGTGAAGGTCGCCGTGCTGGCCGAACTCGCCGCCCTGGCCGCCACCTATGCCTCGATGATGATCACGCCGCCGCTGGCGCCTTCCGCGCCGCTGATCGCCGCAGCGGCGCGCAGGCTGTGTGAGGAGATGGCGCAGTACCTGATCGGCTATATCGTCGCCGAAGTCATCGGCAAGGCGATCGAACCGCTCGAACAGGCCATCGATGACATGGTCAAGGGGATCGTCTACGACGCGGCCCGCGACGCGCTCGACATCCCGTCGTCGGGCAAGCCGGCCCCGCTGCGCATCGATCCCGACGCGGTGCAACACTTCGCGAAGGTGCTCGACGATCACGCCGACGACATCATGCGACACGCGGCGACATTCGCCGAGAACGTCTCCACACTCGATTTCACGACATCGACACCGTTCGACGACGCGGCGCAGCGCACCGAGGGGGATGCGGGCGCTCGGCGTGGTCCCGCCGCGACGGAGCGGGCAATCCCGTTCCAGCACGGCGAACAGCCGCAGTCGCGCTTCGGCCCGAACGTATCGGCGGCGAACACCGGTCTCCACGGACTCGGAAACGACGCGCGCGTCCCCGTCGCGCCGCGCGACGCCTCGGACGCGATCGGCGCCGCGGAACGGCCGGTCGATCGAAACGGATCCCGAGGTGGCACAGAGACGCCGGTCCCGGCCGGCGAGCGATCTTTCTCGCAGGCTGGGTCGGAACCTCTCGAGTCGGCCAGGGAGTTCGCGAACAAGCCTGCGCCAGTGGGGGCCGCACCGAACGGTGTGGGCATGGACGCGGCCGACCGACCGGCAGGAGTCGAAAGCCCTTCCGCCATGTCCGCGCACGCTGGAGCGGATGCCGGGCCGGTGGCTGCCCGCGAAGCGGCGCCCGAGGTCGGGGCGCGCCCGGCGGTCGACCCCGAGGCTCGCCGGTCCGGCTGGGCCACCGAAGCGGGCGGACCCGCCGACCCTGTGCTCGCAGAGAACGCAGTCGCGGGCTCCGTCTCGGGTGATTCGCTGGGAGCCGCGCCCCTCGCGCGGCAGAGTCCAGGTGCGGCGTCCACGCCTTGGGGCCGAGCCGTGCCGGGGCCGGGCGCGCCGGACCCGGCGCCGCCGAAATCCGAACGTCCGGCGAAGGCCACGCCCAAGGCGCGCAAGCCCGCGGTCACTCCGTGGACCAAAACCCGTCGTACCCGGGATGTCCCGGCCGTGGTGCACGCTCCGGCCACGCGGCCGCCACTGCGGTTGGTCCGGGAGAAGGGCTCCGAAGCGAACAGCGCCGACCTCGCCGACGCGATGCCCGCGCCCGCGCCCGCGCCGGCGCGGGTGACGGCTCCGGCATCCGATCGCACGGACTCGCCGCCTTCGCACGCCTGAGGGGGCGATCGGGCGAATACAGGCTTCCGACAAGAAAACCCATTCCCAAGCGCGGGAATGGGTTGCTGAGTGGAGGTGGCGGGAATGGTAGACGTAGACGAACCGCGCTACCGCCCAGGGTGTCGTTCCCCTCGCAACGGCCGGTGGCCTGCCGGTGCCACCGGCCGTTGCTTTTGGGTTCAGATCGTCAGGATGAGGGACTGACGATCTGTGTTCAGACAGTACCCTCTTCTGTCGGAACGTTCAATAGTGTGCACCTAAATAGCGGCAAGAAATTTTCATCCGCGCTCCGACCTGCTGCGCGGCGGCTGGTGGACCGGATCGCGGCTGGCCAGCCGCCGCCGAAGGGGCCGCTGCAGGCGGATGATTGCCGACCCCGAGGTAAACATACCGTTAACTGACGGCACGTTCAAAACTGGCATGTCGAGCGCGTGTGGTCCTCGCCTCGATTGCTTCCCAGGGGTGGGAAGGTGTCGAGTCCTGGGCGTGACCCCCGGAATCTATCGTTCGAGCAGGCTAGATCGGCGGAAGGGAAGTCCGAGTGTCAGCGGCCGAGGACGCGTTCTACACGGGTGTTCAGAATCTTGGGTTGGTCGCGGGTGGCGTGCGTAACGACCAACACGCGGCGGCGGCGTTTCGGGCTGCCACCGATCTCGACCCGGACATGTGCGATGCCTGGCTCGGGCGTGCCATGGCCGGGGAGGTCACCTCGGAGGTGATCTACGGGGCCTACCGCTCGGTGCACAACCTCTACCGCGATCAGCAGCGGGCGGGTCTGGTCGACCGCGCCCTGTGGTGCCAGGTCGAGATCGGCATGTACGGCCTGCGCGTCGCGATGGCCGATCGCGATCAGATCGCCATCGCGCAGGCGTGCTCGTATGCCGAAGGCGGTGAATGGCAGGAAGCCGCGGCGATCCTCGACGAGGTCCCGCGCGACGACGTCTCCGACTTCGTGCGCATGTCGCTGTACTTCCGGACGAAGCAGTGGCCGGAGGTGCTCACGTTGCGCAACGCGCGGCCGGTGCTGGAGGACGGCCTGCTGGACATCGCCGCCGAGCTGATGACCGCGCAGTCGCTGGCGCACCTGGGCCGCTTCGGCGAAGCCATGCCGCGCGCGCAGCGAATCGTGGAGGACAGCTCCTCCGGCAGCCTGTCCTACATCTGGGCCGACGCGCACTTCCTGCTCGGCATGCTGATGCGGCACAACGGCGATCACGACGCCGCCGACAAGGTCCTCAAAGGGCTGCAGGGCTCGGCCCTCTGGCCGGACCGCGAGGAATGGCAGCGCGCGGTGCGCGACAAGTCGTACCGATTCGAGGTCGTCACCGCGGAACTCATCGCGTCCAGGACGAACAGGTGGGATCCCAAGACGGGCGACGACCCGCGCGAAGCGGCCGCCAGCGCAGCGCGCGCGGAACGGGAGAGCCTCCTCGCGGAAGCCTCCGACCTGCTGCAAGCGCAGATCGGCATGGATTCGGTCAAGGAGCAGGTCGACCGGCTCAAGTCCGGCGTGCTGATGGATCAGGTGCGCGCCAAGCGCGGACTCGCCGTGGATTCGAAGTCGCAGCACCTGATCTTCTCCGGCCCGCCCGGTACCGGTAAGACAACCATCGCCCGGGTGATCGCCAAGATCTTCGCCGGCCTGGGTGTCGTGGAGAACGCCGATGTCATCGAGGTCTCCCGCAACGATATGGTCGGCACCCACCTGGGCCACACGGCGCCGAAGACCAACGCGCTGATCGACTCGGCGCTCGGCGGGGTGCTGTTCATCGACGAGGCGTACACCCTTATCCAGGAAGGTCTTTCCGGCGGGGACGCGTTCGGCAAGGAGGCGGTCGACACCCTGCTGGCTCGCATGGAGAACGATCGCGACAAGCTCGTCGTGATCATCGCGGGCTACGAGGACCAGATCGACCGGTTCCTGGCCTCGAACGACGGCCTTGCCTCCCGTTTCACCAAGCGGATCCGCTTCGCCAGTTACGACGCCGACGAACTGGTGCAGATCGCCGAACACATCGCGCGGAAGAAGGATTCGATCCTGTCCGAGCAGGCTCGCGAGGTGCTGCGCCTGAGGTGTGAGGAGCTGGCGGGACAGACCAAGAACGGCAGGCGGCTGATCGATCTGGCCGGCAACGGCCGTTTTGTGCGCAATGTGGTCGAGGCCGCCGAAGCCGAGCGAGATTATCGCTTCACCAGGGAGAACGCCGATATCGCCGCGATGACCGACGAGGAGCTCATGACGATCGACGCGTTCGACGTCACCGCGGCGCTGGAGGGCTTGGCGCCGAGCACGCGGGTGTGAGGCGTCCGCTGATCCGTTATCCCCGGCGTTGGGAATAGCGGTCGTATTCATGCTGTGACCGCTGGTTACGGTTTGGTGAGGGCGGCGGAAGGAACGAGAACCGGTGGCGCGCTTCCGGGTTGTGACCAAACACCAGATTTCCGGCTGGCGTTTTCTGCTGCGACGGATCGAGCACGCGCTGGTCCGCCGAGACGCGTCGATGATCGATGATCCGCAGCGCGGTCGCTCGACCGCGCTGTCCATCGGCATCGCGCTCGCGTGCGTGATCATCGCGGGCGCTGCCGTGCTGGCGTTCTTCAAACCCGCCAAGAAGGTCGGCGAGTCGAAAATCGTCGCGGAGAAGGACACGGGGGCTCTGTTCGTCCGCGTGAACAACCGGCTGTTCCCGGCGCTGAACCTGACGTCGGCTCGGCTGATCGTCGGTTCCCCCGACAATCCGGTGCAGGTGTCCCGGGACGAGTTGTCGAAATACCCGCGTGGGCCATGGGTCGGTATTCCCGGTGCGCCCGGCAGCATCGTCGACAGCAACGAGAAGGATTCCTCGTGGACGGTGTGCGATACTGCGCGCACCGGTGCGGCCGCGCCGGTGAACCCGGCGACCGGTCTGCCGACCGTCAGTCGGTCCGCGGTGCGAACGACGGCGATCGGCGGCCCGCTCGCCATCGACGGCGACGCCAACCGCCCGCTGGGTGACGGCGAGGCCCGTCTGCTGCGTGACGACACCACGACCTGGCTGGTGTACGCGGATGCCGAGAAAGGCGTGGTGCGCGCCGCGATCGACCTCGCGAACACCGCGGTGGCCATGGCGCTCGGCATCGACTCGACCGCTCCGGTGATGGCGGCTTCCAAGGGCTTGGTCAACGCGATTCCGGAAGCACCGCCGCTGCGGGTCCCCGACGTGCCGGGCAAGGGCGAGACCATCACGCTCAACAACGGATTCACCACGCCGGTCGGGTCGGTGCTCACCGTGTCGACGCCGGACCAAGGCGTCTCGTACTACCTCGTCTCCCAGTCCGGGCTGGTGCGGGTCAGTTCGGTGCTGGCGGCGATGGTCCGCAATGCGGACGCCCAAGGCTCGGTGACCACGCGCACCGTGGGACCCAACGTGATCGCGGCGAATCTGCGCCCTGGACAGTGGCCGGGCACCGCGACCTACCCGACCCGCCCCATTCGCCTGGTCGACCCGGAACGTTCCGGCGTCACGTGCCTGCACTGGTCGCGCTCCGGGAGCGATCCGAACGCGAGCACCGAACTACTTGTGGGCAGGCAGTTGCCGCTCACGCAGGACGAGCAGGGCCGCGCGGTCGACCTGGTGACCTCCTCCGCCTCGCGCGGCACCACCGCGGACGCGGCGTACCTGCCGAGGGACACCGGGCGTTTCGTGCAGGTGACCGGTACCGAACCGGGATCGCCGCTGCGCGAATCGCTCTACTGGGTCTCCGACAGCGGGGTGCGCTACGGCATCATCACCGAGCCGAACAGCGCCGGCGGCACCGACCCCACCTTGGCCGCGCTGGCGCTGAGGGCGCCGGTCCCCGCGCCGTGGAGCATCATCTCGCTGTTCGCGGTCGGTCCCGCTCTGTCCCAGAAGGAAGCTCGCATCCAACACGACGGAATTCCGAACAACAAGGTCGTCGCCGGGCTCGGAGGTACGCAGTGACCACGACTCGCCGGTTCGTACGACCCGCCCGGGTGGTGCGCGGTCCCAAGGCTCCCGCCGTGACGGAGTTGCGGCTGCAACCGCCGACCGAGCTGCCCAAGCCGGTTCCGCCGTCGCGGCTGCGGATGATCATGCCCGTGGTCATGGTGGCGGCCATGTGCGGGATGATGGTCATGATGTTCCGCGGGGGCGGAGCCGTGAACCCGATGATGCTGATGTTCCCGGCCATGATGATGGTGTCGATGTTCGGCATGATGGGCGGCGCGCTCGGGGGCAACTCCGGCGGCGCGGCCAGCTTGAACGAGGAACGCAAGGACTACCTGCGCAGCATCACCGACAACCGCAAGACGGTGCACGCGGCGGAAGCCGAACTCCATGCCTACCTGCGCTACACCCATCCCGGTCCCGATGAGATCGCACGGCTGATCGGCGGCAAGCGGATGTGGGAGGTACAGGTCGCCAGCCCGCAGTTCCTGCGCGTGCGAGTGGGCCGCGGACGCATCGCCAACCAAGTGCGCGTGATCGTCCCGGAAGCCGCGCCCACGTCGGATCTGGACCCGGTCGGCGTCGTCGAGCTGACTCGATTCGCCAAGGCCTACTCCACGGTCGGCGGCATGCCGGTCGCGATCAATCTGCTGTCGGCGCCGCAAGTCGGCATCGACGGCGATCCGGGGCTCGTGGCCGGGTTGGTCCGCGCGATGATCGCCGAGGTGGCGGTGCTGCACGGACCGGACCAGGTGGCGGTCGCCGCGGTGCTGTCCGATCCGGACGCGCCGGAGTGGTCCTGGCTGAAGTGGCTGCCGCACGCCCAGCATCCGAGCGACAACGACGCGATCGGCTCGAGCCGGATGGTCTACCGCACCGTGGCCGAGTTGCGCACCAAGGTGCTCGCCGGACTCAACCGCGGTCCGTTCTCGGCGAATTCGCAGCCCACCCTGGATCGCACCCACTTCCTGCTCATCGTGGACGTCGAGGGCCCTGCCAGCGACCGTGACATCTCCGGCATCGACGGCTGCACCTGGCTGCGGCTGGGGCCCGCGGAGCAGAATCTGCCGAGGGCGTTGCGCTTCACCGTCACCGAGGACCGGTCGCTGAACGAGGTGACCCCGCGCGGGCTGCGTCGCGTGGGTGTGGCCGATTCGCTGTCCACGGCGGCGATCACGGCCATGGCGCGCAGCCTTTCGCCGTACCGGTTGTCCACGGTGGTGGAGGCGGTGGCCGCCGAGCAGGCCAGCGGTGGTACATCCTGGGAGGAGATGGTCGGCATCGACGACCCGGGCGCCATCCGGGTCGAGCAAGCGTGGATCCGGCGTCGCGATCAGGACCGGGCACGGCTGAACATTCCGTTCGGCCATGACCCGGCCGGTGGTGTCGTCTATCTCGACATCAAGGAATCGGCCGAAGAAGGCATGGGCCCGCACGGCATGTGCATCGGCGCGACCGGATCGGGTAAGTCGGAATTCCTGCGCACTCTGGTGCTCTCGGCGGTGGCGACACACTCGCCGGATGTCCTGAACCTGCTGCTCGTCGACTTCAAAGGTGGCGCGACCTTCCTCGGTTTCGACCGGCTGTCGCATGTGACGGCCATCGTGACGAACATGGAGGAAGAAGCCGACCTCGTCACCCGTATGGAAGACGTCATCAACGGTGAAATGGCGCGGCGGCAGCGGATTCTGCGTGACGCGGGCAATTTCGCCAGCGTCGCCGATTACGAACGTGCCCGGGAGCAGGGCGCGGACCTGCGACCGCTGCCGACGCTGCTGATCATCCTCGACGAGTTCGCCGAACTGCTCGAGCAGCATCCGAACTTCTCGAAACTCTTCGTGGCCATCGGCCGGTTGGGCCGATCGCTGCGCATCCACTTGCTGCTCGCGTCACAGAAGGTGCCCGCCAACCGTATGGGCGAGTTGGAAGCGCATCTTTCCTATCGAGTCGCGTTGCGCACCAACCAGACCAGTGACTCGCGCGACGCGATCGGCACTGCGGACGCCTACCACCTGCCGAAGAAGCCCGGTTCGGGTTATCTGCGGGTCGGCTCCGGTGACCTCCAGCGTTTCCAAGCCGCGTACGTGGGCGAGAAGTACTCGGCCCCCGCGCAGGTGTCCGCGTCCTCCGCGCAGCGCGCGCGACGGCCCGGTGGCGGGTACCGGCCGCCGCAGCGCTTCATCGCCGGCCATATCGCCGATACCAGGCCCGCGGTGGTCGAGCCGGTGGCGGTCCAAGACGCGCCGGAAACGGCCGACGGCGAGTCGATCACGGTGATGGAAGCGGTGTTGCAGCAGTTGGCTCGGCACGGCCAGCCCGCGCACAAGATGTGGCTGCCGCCGCTGGGCACGCCGCCGACTCTCGATCGGATGATCCGCGCCGTGCCGCAAGGCGCCTTGCAGATGCCGTTGGCGCTGGTCGACAAGCCTCGGCAGCAGCGTCAGGACGTCTGGTGGGTCGACATGTCGGGCGCGGGTGGGCACATGGCCATCGTCGGCGGCACGCAGGCGGGCAAATCGACCGCGCTGCAGACGTTCATCATGTCCGCCGCGCTGACCCACACCCCGGAACAGGTGCAGTTCTACTGCCTGGACTTCTCCGGTGGCGGCTTGGCGGCGCTGACGAACCTTCCGCACGTGGGATCGGTGGCCGCGGCCAGGGACGGCGATCGCATCCGCCGCACGATCGCGTTGGTGACAAACCTGCTCGAGAGCAGGCAGTCGATGTTCACCGAGTTCGGTATCGATTCGATCCGGAAGTTCCGCACGCTGCGGGACGGCGGGGGCAGGCCGCCGTGGCACGACCGCGATCCCTACGGTGACGTCTTCCTGGTCATCGATGGATGGGATGTCGGATTCGGTACGAACGGCCCGTACTACGACGAATACACCCCGGTGATGGAGTCCATCGCCCTGCAGGGCTTGAACTACGGCATCCACCTGGTGGTCAGCAGTTCGCGCTGGATCGCGATTCGTCCCGCGATCAAGGACCTGATGCAGACACGCGTCGAGATGCGGCTGGGTGACCTGGCCGATACGACCTTCAACACCCACCGCAACGTCGTCGCGGCGATCCCCGCCAATCGACCGGGCCGCTGCATCTCGACCGACGGTCTGCACATGCTCACGGCGTTGCCTCGCATCGATGGTGTGGGCGATCCGAATTCGGCCGCCGAAGGCCTCGCCGCCGCGGCCGCCGAGATCACGCAGCGCTACCCGGGAAGGCATGCGCCGCAGGTGAAATTGCTGCCACCACAGGTGGGTCTCGATGAAGTGCGAGCGAATTGGCCGATGCCGCAGACTCTCGCTCAGCGTCTCGTCGTGCCGTTCGGCGTCCGCGAGTCCGATTTGAGCCCGGCGACAATCGATTTCAATATGTCGACCCACTTCATCGTGCTCGGCTCGACCGGATCGGGGAAATCCACCACCTTGGCCGCGCTGCTGGAGTCCATCAAACGCCAGTACGACCCATCGCAAGCCCGCGTGCTGCTGATCGACTACCGGCGAAGGCATTTGGGAACGATTCCTCAGGAGATGCTCATCGGGCATGTGACCAGCGAGCGGGATGTGCGCGAAGCGCTGCCGCTGCTGGTGGACAAGATGCGCTCGCGGCGGCCACCGGACGACGTGACCACCCGGCAGCTCGCGGAGCGCTCCTGGTGGTCCGGCCCAGAGGTCTTCGTCGTGATCGACGACTACCACATGGTGGTGCAGCGTGGCGCGATGAATCCGCTGGAACCGTTGAAGGACATCATTGTCGACGGTCGCGATACCGGCTTGCACGTCATCGCGGCACGCAACATCGCACAAGCGGACACGGCGTTGTACGACAACGTGATCGGCCAGATGAAGAACCTGAATTCGTCGGGTCTCGTCATGGACGGTTCGAAGCTCGACGGCATGCTGATCGGCGACGTGCGACCCACCAAGCAGCCGCCGGGCCGGGGAATCTACGTGGAGCCCATGAGTTCCCGCCGGGATCTCGTCCAGGTGGCCTGGGTACCCCAGCAGATCTGACTTCGGCGCCCATCCCAAGGTTGGGAATAAATTACCGTTTTCCTTAGCAGCCGCTCGATCCGAGCTGGTAGTCACGCTCGATTGGAGTCTCCCCATGGCACTCCCGGATCTCGGCATCGCGCCACCGGATGTGCGGAGGGCCGTGACCGGGCCCAGGTGGATGGCGCCATCGCGCGCGGTAGATGGGATGCCACCGGAACGACCGGAAATCCCCTGCCCGGCGGCGCTGTTCGTTCCCGGAGTAACCCAGGAGGTGCCGGTACTGGAGAAACCCCCTGTAATCGGTGTGGTCGAGGACGTCGATGCCCCGAGACGCGCATCGACGATTCCGACGCACATGCTGTCAACGTCCTCGGCTAATGCATCCGAGGCAAGGTAAACGCCTTATAGGATAGGAACAGATATGCCCATCGGCTACACTGGCGACCCCTCCGAAATCAACGCCGCCGCCAAGAAGTTCTTCATGCACGCCGATACCTTCAAGAACCACATGGGTATTCTCGAGAGCATCAAGATGGAGTACGCGCCCGCCGTCCAGGGGGCCACCGGAAACGCCATCCAGGCGGCCATGCAGGGAGCCCTCGACAAGGGTGGGAAGCTGCACGCCACCTTCATGGAGATCGTCGATGCGTTGAATACCGCCGGCGCGAGTTTCGACAGCCAGGACCAAGAGAACGCGGCGCAGGTCAACAAATACAACGTCAACTTCTGATGCCGGGTCTGCACCGGAAAACAATTGGGAAAGGTTTTGGACAATGGCTTTGAAGAATGATTACGATGCCGTCGAGGGCCTGGTCATCCGCACCGACCAGGTGCTCAGCAATATGACGGTCGACGCCGGTGAGCGCAACACGCTGGCCAAGCTGCTGGAGCAGAACTTCCAGGGTGATGCCGGTACCTCGAATGGCGAGTTGCAGGCCCGTATCATGAAGCTGATCACTCAGTACAACGAGGCGCTGACCCAGCTGAAGGCGGCCACGAAGACCGTATCCGGCATCGACGGTCAGTTCCGGGTCGTCGACACCGGTCAGGCCATGCGGTTCTCGCAGATCGGAACCGGCGGGGCTATGTAGTAGCCGAGATCGCCATCTCCGGTCCGGAGATGGCCGATCGAACACGGACGCGGCGCTCGCGTTGTGCCGGTGCCGCGGCCGGTCGGAAATCGAATGCAATCGCCCTCGACGAATTCGTTCACGAACATCGTCGAGGGCGATCGCATGTCTTGGATGCCGGTCGGCGGGGTGGGTGGACGACTCGTGTCACGTGACGCGTCCGCTCGGGTTTCAAGGGTCTTCTACGGGCGGCGAGGGGGTGGCCGTCAGGGGTGAATCCGAGCTCCATGCCGTATCCCCACCTCTGGGAATAGCTTAACGTTCTGATTGCACCGCTCGATGTCGATGTACTACTCGCCAAGAGTGGGTACTGGTTGTTAGGAGACTTCCATGCATCTCGCTGTCGATTGGGATCATCTCCCGGTTATCGCTTCTCAACTGGGCGTCAGCGCGGAGGATCTGATGCTGATGCTCGGCGCGGCCGCTCCTCTCGCTGTCCCGCTTTCGCCGGGTGCCGATGACGTGAGCGCACTCATTCCCGCCGCGTGCGCCAAGCAGGCGGGATTGTTCTTCCCCAAAACGGCGAACGGCGTCTGCGTGGGAACCGATGGCGCGGACGCTCTACCGGAGATAGGTGCCGCCTTCGCCGCCGGCGACATGACCGGCCATGGCCAGGTGCTCAGCAGAGCAGCCGCGTTCTAGGCGCGGACAGCGCGAGCGAAAGCTGACGAGATGCTTGCTGTGGTACTCGGCGCGCTGGGGCCGGAGGGGATCATTGCCCCGGTGCTCGCCGGCGATGGGGTCGCCACGACGCGGGCGACCGCGAAAGCTTATACGGCTATGGCCATGCGATTGAATGCCGCCGCGGCCAACACCGACAGTTCGATGCTCCAGATGAGTGCGACGTTCCAAGCGCTCACCGCAGACCAGGCACAGGCGGCATTCCGCAAACATGCGGCATGGTTGCGTGAGCAGGCGACCGTGGCCGAGGCAACCGGCCAGTTGCTGGACCGAGCGGCTGACATCTCCACTGCGGCGAAGGCCGCCATGGGGGTCCTTGCCGCCAAGGCCGCTCAGGTCCGGGCCCAAGAGGGTATCGCGCTCGGCGGCGGCTTCGGACCGTTGAGCGGGGCGGTCCTCCTCGAAGCCGAAGCCGAGTTGCTCGCGCTCAGAGGGGCCGCCCTCGGCGTCATGGGCGCTTACGCCAATGCGCTGGTGCCCACGCTCGCCGCATTGCCGCCACCGCTCGAGGCGCCCCCGATTGTGACGGGCGGACCAGGGCCGGGCCCGCAGACGCAAAACGTGTCTTACGACAACCCGACCGACTACACCGGTAGCGACTTCACCAAGACGGACCTATCGTCGACGTCTACGGGCGACGGGCCGACCGGAACGGACAACAACACCGGATCGGGCGGTGATCAGAACCCCACCGACACAACACAGCCCACCGACACCACCCAGCCGACTGATCCCACTCAGCCCGCGGATCCGACCCAGCCGACGGATTCGATGGACCCGGCCACGAATCCCGAGCAATTGTCGCCGGACCCGAACGCCAATGGCTGGTCCGGGGATTCGGGAATGAACGGCATGGGAGACGGAGCCACGAACGATTCCTGGCTCTACGGCACGTCGCAGAACTCGCCGACGTTGGCCGCATTGAGCGGTGGGGCCGGGAGTCTCGTCGCGCTCAACATGGCCCGCGGCGGCCTCGGATCGATGCCGGGCGCTGCGACCGGTTTCCGGATGCCGACCAACTGGAATCCAGGAGCCGGACGGGCCTTCGGCGCCATGCCGCAGCAAGCGGCGTCCGGACCGATGGCCAGGAAGGGCCCGCCGCGCGGTGCGGTCGCGCCCAAGGCGCGAATGCGACGACGCCGCGACGACGAGAAGAGGTCGTCGAAGGTGTTCGTCCCTGGCGAACCGCAGGATGTTCCGGTACTCGAGCAACCTCCTGTCATCGGGGTCATCGAGTACGAGGACCGGGACGGCCGAGACGAGCCGATGCTCGAATCGGTGCTGGCGGTCGGCGTCATCGAGCGAAACGACAACGAAGACGAAGCGGTGCTCGCCTCCCCAGAACGTCCTCGGTGAAGCGCGCCGAGGCCGATCCAGTCGAAGGAGATGATCACAATGCATTCGAGGAAGGTGTGGAAGACGATCCGGTCGCAATCGACCTGAATGTCGATGCGGCCCTGCTGTTACAGCATCTGGTCGACATCGAGTCCTATCCGCCGGTATTGGCGCTGCTGCCGAACATCTACCGCATCGAGGATCGGGATCGGGTACATGCCGTAGTCGCCGCGCAGCTCACCGAAGTGGGCGTGCTCGAGGACGGACGCGTGCACCCGGTCGTCGAGCATTGGCTGCGGTGCCTGTACCGGCCGGACGTGGAAATGGCGGTACGGATCCTGGACACCGGCTTGGATGGCCAGCCGAAAGGAATGCTGCGGATGTCACTGGTGCGCGCGGGCGAGACCCATGTACTCGCGGTGCGCTCCGACGACCATGTGGTCATCCAGTCGGTGTTCCAGCAGGACGACCAGCTCGACACCTTGCCGGCGGCCGTTCTCGCCGCTCTCGGTCCGGCGCCGGTGTTGCAGTTCGAGCCGGTCGCCGCGACGGTGGAGCAATTCGGCGAGATTGCCGATGAACAGGACGAACGGCGGCGCGCCCTGGTAGAACTCGGGGCGGAACCGCATGCCGCCGCGGTGCTGAGCCGGGTGCTGGACGAGGTGGTCCGACGGGCCGAAGTGGTGATCATCGAGCACCACGACGGCAGCTCAGCGCAGTCCGTATCCAGCGTGAACGTGGTGGATACGCTGTCGGGGCGATTCATCGTGACTCCGAGCGTCGCGATGGACGGACGGAAGTGGGCAAGATATGCGCCGGGCGATGACGCGGCCCTACGGTCGGGTATCGGGGCGTTGATCGACCTGCTGCCCGGTCGAAGTTGGTTCGACACCAGCAGAACGAGCTGAACGTCGGACCGTGTTTGTCGAGAGGACGACGGAAATGAACCGAGCACCGAGCAGAAACGGTCATGAGGCCGAGTCCGCGCGCGCTCGCGGCGGTTACGACGCGTACTTCGCACCGACGAACGAGCTGACCGACGCGGCTGTCGCACCGGGCCCCGCCGCCGAGAAGAACCAGGACGCCGACAAGTTCACCCACGTCGAACCACCGATCGGTGCGCCGCGCGAGCCGCAGGCGTCCGCCGGGGAACCCGATCCCCGCTCCCCACAGGGGGCGGTGACGCCTCCTGCCGCCGCGGGCCCGCCACCCCGGCAGGCGAATGCGCCTATACCACAGGCGAGTACGCCACCGGTACAGACCAATGTCGCTCCGCCGCAGGCGAGCACTCCCTCGCCGGGCTATTCGGCCGCCCCTCCCATGGCCGGGCAGCGAACTGCGCAACAGCATTCGGCGCAGCAGCAGTCCGCCGAGCAGTACCGGGCCGACCATTCCGCCGCCACGCCGTCCCAGGCGATCGCGCGCACCGAAGCGGCATCCGCCGACCAGGAATGGTCGTCGGGCTCGGCGACCCCCTGGGTCCCCGAGCGCGTCGACCACTCCGCCTACGAGCCGACGCCGCGGATCGAGGTGCTGCCCGCCGCGCTCAGCTCGATCGAACTGCTCGCCGACATCTCCGCCGCGAAGCGGGCGCAACTGCGCTCCAACTCCGGCGTGCGCGGCGCGCTGAACAAGGTCGGCTTCAATCTCGGCCTTTCGCCCGCGGAGCAGCGCGCCGAGGACCGCAAGTCGCGGATCCGGCGCCAGCTCACCACGACCTATCAGATCGCGGTGATCAGCGTGAAGGGCGGCGTCGGCCGCACCACCACCGCCGCGACGCTCGGCTCGACCTTCGCGGGCCTGCGCCCGGACCGGGTGGTCGCGATCGACGCGAACCCGGACTTCGGCGACCTCTCGACCCGCACCTGCAGGCACCCGTACGGCTTGACCCTGCGCGATCTGGCGCAGTCGCAGAATCTCGACGCGTTCTCCGCGGTGCAGTCGTTCACCTCGATCAACTCCTCCGACCTGGCGGTGATCGCCTCGCCGTGGAGCACCGAGGCCACCGAGGCGTTGTCCGGCCGGGAGTACAGCACCGCCGTGGAAGTCCTGCGCAAGCACTTCAATCTGCTGGTTGTCGACTGCGGGACCGGGGTACTGGATTCGGTGACGTCGACGGTGCTGCAGACCAGCGACGCCGTCGTGGTCGTCACCCCGGCCACCGTCGGCGGCGTCACGGGCGCGGTGGCCACCTTGAACTGGCTGAGCTCCCATGGCTTGCAACACCTGATCGCGAAGTCGATCGTCGGCATCGTGCATCATCAGCCGCTGAAGCCGACCGTGGACGTGGACGCGATCGAGAAGCTGTTCGAAACCGCGCAGCGCCCCACCTGCGTGCTGCCCTACGATGCGCATCTTGCCGAGGGCGGCGAGATCGACCTGCGGTTGTTGGAGAAGGAGACCGTGCTCGCGTTCGAGGAGCTGGCCGCCTGGCTGGCCGATGGATTCCCTGGATACCTCTCCAGCGGCGCCGACAACTCCGGTGACCGCGGAGGGTGGCGATGAGTACTGCCGTCGCGCCCGCGCCTGCCGGGACGCAGCCGTCGGCGGAGGTCGCACGGGCTCGGATCGCCGTGATGATCTCCACGTATCAGGTCGATGTGGTGGTGCCGACCAAGTTCACCATCGAGACGTTCATCGACGACCTGCTGGTCGTGCTCGCCTCGGCGATCGATGACGAGAACGTCGATTTCACTCCGCCCCAAGGGCAGTGGAGCCTGGCCCGCCCGGGTGAACCGCCGATCCCGCGCTGGCGCAGCCTGGCCGACCACGACGTCACCGACGGCACGGTGCTGATGCTGTCGGTGGTCGAGTCGGCGGAGGTGTTCACGCCGGTGGTGGAGGACATCACCGACGCCCTCGCTCTGATCAACGAGCGCGAGTTCGCCGAGTTCGACGCGAACACCGCCGCGATCGTCGGTCTGGCCGTGCTCGGGATCGGGGCCTCGGCGGTGGCCGCCATGCTGGCCTGGTCGTGGACCATGACCGGTTCGACCTTGTGGTGCGGCCTGCCCGCCCTGCTGCTCGGCGGGCTGTGCTGGGCGGGCGCCGCGCTGTCGCGCAGGCGCAACACTCCGGCGATGATCACCCTCGGCTTGACGCTGGCGGCGACGCCGCTGCTGTTCGCCGGAGGTGCCATGCTGGTCCCGCCCGCCTACGGTCAGCCGGGCCCGCTCGCCGCGGCCAATCTGGCCGCTGGAGCGGTGGTCGCCGCGGTGGCCGCCGCCACCATGATGCGGTTGAGCAGGATAGGTATCGCGACCCTGATGGCGGTCACGGTGCTCGGCATCGCGTTGACCGTCGCCGCCTTGCCGCTGACCTATGTGGATCTGTCCGTCGGGCAGGTCGCGGGTGGAGTGGTTTTCGTCGGAATCGTGCTGCTGACCATGGCGCCGCGTTTGGCCGTGGTCATCGCGCGCATCCGGCCGCCGGATCTGCCCGACCCGGGCAACGAGGTCTCGCCGACGACGCTGACCGACATCTTCGACGCGGAGACGGTGCGCGAAGGGGACGAGCACACCGCGGTCGGGGAACGGCAGCGCACCGCGGAGGAGGCCGGTATCGAGGGCCGCGCGCGGCTCGCGGTGACCAGCCTGCGCGGCCTGATCGCCGCGATCTCCACGGTGCTGGCCCTCTCCGCGGTGATCTCGGCCGCGGTCAGTCCCGGTGGCATCCGCGAGATCGTCATGGGGGCCGCGATCGGCGGCCTGCTCGCGATGCGCGCGCGCTGGCACCCCGACCGGGTCCAGGCGATCGCGCTGATCGTCGGGTCCGTCGTCACCGTGTGCGGGATCGGCTTCGTCGAGGTGGGCGCCTACGAGACCCCGGTCGCGCGTCTCGTGGTCGGACTCGTGGTGGCGTTGGCGGCGTGCGCGGCCTGTGTCGCCGCGCTGCGGCTGCCGGGCAAGCGGCTGTCCCCGGTCACCCGCCGTGTCATCGACCTGGTGGAATACGCCCTGATCCTGGTGGTTCCGGTGATCGCCTTCTGGATCATGGGCGTTTACACCGCTATGCGAGGAATCTGATGAAGGTCGGCAGTGCCGCGGTCGCGGTTCTCGCCGGGGTGATGCTGGCGATCACCGCCGCCCCCGCTGTCGCGCTGGAGCCGCCGCAGGTCGTGGTCGGCTTGCCGCCCGCGGACGACCCGCCGGGCCCCGAGGAGCCGATGAAGCAGCAGAAGGGCTGCCTTGCCTCGGGCGTGCTGCCCGACAGCGACCTCAGTCGCACCCCACCGGCGGAACTTGCGCTGGATCTGCGCCGCGCCAAGGCGCTGAGCCGGGGCGCCGGAGTGACTGTCGCCGTCATCGATACAGGGGTGCAGCCTCACCCGCGTCTGCCCAACCTGGTCGGTGGTGGCGACTACCTCGCCGCGGGCGGCGACGGACTGTCCGACTGCGATGCGCACGGCACGCTGGTCGCCGGAATCATCGGCGCCACAGCGGATCCCACCGACGGATTCTCCGGTGTGGCGCCGGACGCGCGGATCATCTCCATCCGCACCCGTTCCGGCGCGTTCAGCCCCGAGCGCCCGAGCTCCGATCCGACCCAGCGGATCGCCGTCGAGATCCGGACCCTGGCCAGGGCGATCACTCGCGCCGCCAACCAAGGCGCCGGCGTGATCATCGTGTCGCTGCCGATCTGCATGCCGGTGGACGCGCAGGCGGACCAGTCCATGCTCTCGGCCGCCATCGGCTATGCCGTTCATGTGCGCGGAGCGCTCATCGTGACTGGCGCGGGCAACGCCGGGGGTGGCGCCAATTGCGCGCAGAACCCGGACATCGATCCGACGCGTCCCGCTGACCCTCGCAACTGGCGCGACGTGAAGACGATCTCCACACCGGGGTGGTTCGGCGCCGACGTGCTCACGGTGGGATTCACCACCGCGACCGGCGCGCCCATGCCGGATTCGCTCACCGGACCGTGGGTTTCGGTCGCCGCGCCTGGCACCGGCATCGAGTCGCTCGGCCCCAGCGGCGGCGGCCTGATCAATGGCGTCGGCGAACCGGACAAGCTGGTGCCGGTCGGCGGCGCGTCGTTCGCCGCGGCTTATGTCGGCGGTGTGGCCGCGCTGTTGCGCTCGCGGTTCCCCAACGAGACGCCGGGAGAGATCGCCTCCCGCCTGCAAGCCAGCGCGCACGCTCCGGCGCGCGGCATCGACAACGTGGTGGGCGCTGGGATGATCGACCCGCTGGCCGCCCTCAGCTATCGCACACCGCCCCAGCAACCCGCGGGCCTGTTCCGGTCCTCGGAACTGCCGATTCCTCCTCCGCCGCGCGCCAAGGATCTGCGTCCCGCCGTCACCGCGACCGTCGTCATCCTCGCTGCCGTGCTGCTCGGGTTGGCGGGAAGCCACCTGAGTTCCGCGATGCGGAGGCGCCGGTGAGTTTTCCGAGCGTACGGGTCGCCGGCGTCGAGCGTGGTCCGTTCGCCGCCTTCGTCGTCGTCGGCAGCCCCCTGTTGGTCGGGCTGTCGGCCAAGACGCCGTGGTGGGTGAGCGCGGTGGTGGTCACGGTCCTGGTCACGACGGTGACCGTCCGGGTGAACGGGCGGACCGCAATGCGCTGGCTGCTGGACTGGGCGGCCTACCGCACCGGCCGGACCGCGCGGGCGCGCGAACGCACGCAGTCGGCGAAGATCCGGGACGTACAGGTCGCCGCGGGCGTGTGCGGCGTGAACGAGGCGGGCGACACGCTGATCGCGATGATCCAGCTCGCGCCCAACCTCGATCTGCCCACCGTGATCGCCGAGCGAACCCTCTACACCGAGGACACCATCCCGGTGGACCTGCTGCTACCGATGCTGGACCAGTTCGGCATCGCGGTCGACATCGACATCGTCACGACCGGTCAGCGGGTCCGCTCCACCGGCAGCTACAGCATGCTCTACGACCAGCTGATCGGCTCCCACCCGGTGGTGGGCGACCGGCTGACCTGGCTGGTGGTCCGGCTCGATCAGGAACGCAATCTGGCGGCGCTGAGCAAGCGCGGGCCGTGCTCGGTGGTCGCCCCCAAAGCGCTGGCCAGCGCCACGCATCGGATCGCCGGCCGACTGCGCGAGCGGGGCATCGCCGCGCAACCGTTGCCCGCCGCCGCCCTGCGGGACGCGACGCGCCTGCTGCACGCCGGAATCGAACTGTCCGACCTTCGGGAGACCTGGAGCAATCTGCAGACCTCGGTCCCCGGCCGGTGCGTGACCAGCTTCCTGATCGACTGGTCCCGGTTGGGCGGGGTGGGCCTGGACGACTGCTGGACCTGGAACCGCGGCCGCACCACCCTGGTGGTGAGCCTGACCTCCGACGCCGATGGGCCACGCGCCCTGGTCCGGTTCATCGGCCCGGCTGTCACCACCGAACCGCCGGACTACCTGCGGCTATTGGGCGGCGACCAGTCGAAGGCCCTGCTGGCGTCGTTGCCGACCGGCGGCTCCATCCGCGCCTTGCGCGGCTTCGAGTCCGGCGCCGACATCGCGCCCGAGGATCTCGCTGCCGAGCTGGCCATCGCGATCGGTCCGAACGGCCAGATCCTCGGCGCGATCAGCGGCCAGCCGCGCCACACCCTGGCGTTGCCGCTGTTCGACCCGGCCCGGTTCAACCCGCGCAGGCGCACCATCGACGTTCACGCCAAGCTGCCCGTCGCTCAGCAGATCATCCTGCGGGCGATGGTGGTCGGCGCGGACGTGGAGATCCATTCGGCGCGGCCGGACAGCTGGCGCCAGCTCGTGACCGCGGTCGGCGACCCGCGCTCCATGCGCTTGGCCGACCCGCGCGACGAGCACACCGGCGCAGCAAATGCGGAGGCGGAGACCCCGGCCACCATCGCGGTCTTCGACCATCTGCCGCCGCGTGCGTCCAACGCGCACACGACGGTCACCATCAGCGAGCCCGGCGGTCCGCGCAGGCGTGCGGTCGATCTCGCGATCAACCAGGTCAGCGCGACCGCGGTGGACGTGAGCATTCCGATGCGCACGGTGCGGGTTGACCTCATCGAGCCGAGAGGCGAAACCCGATATTTCGATACTGTCGACGGCCCGCCCGCGCATCCCGCGGGGGCATCCGGACCCGTGGTTGCACCTCCGCAACCCGGTGGCCGTCGCGTGAGCTGATGGGAGCGGTCGGTTAATGTCTATCACCGTGGTAGCGGACACCCATTCCGATGGTGGCGAACTCCCTCATCAGGACGCCGGGGACGCTCTGACCCCGAGACAGGCGGCTGCGGCGATCTTCTCCAGCCGGTTATCGGAGCTGATCGCGGAATCCGTCGTCTCGACCGAGGACGGATCGACGCGGTCGCTGACGCTCTACTCGCTGGCGCAGCATCTGGAACTGGCCTACCCGGACGTGCCGGTGTCGCAGTCCGGCCTGTACCGGCTGATCCACGGTGACGCGATCCCGCGCCTGGATTTGGTGATCGCGCTGGCCCGGGTCTTCGACGTGCCGCCGGAGTACTTCGTGACCGAGGAGAAGAAGCGCTGACCCGGACGGTCGGCTGTTCTCTCCACCGGGAATAGCGTCGGCTCGGCGGGCGGCTCCGGCCGGTTACGATCCGGACCATGCCCGCCGAGGACCCGGGAGACGTTTTTCTCCGTCATCGAGGTGCGGTCCTCGACACGCTGCTTGCCGATCCTTCGCTCGGGTCCTCTTCCGCGTCGTCCGGCGCCGGTGTCGACGTCGGCGTCGACTTCGACGGCGGGGCGGAGCTGGGCGGTGCGGAGAACAGCGTCGCGTCGCTGGGATTGCCCGATCTCGATTCGGAGCCGCGTGACGTCGCGCCGCGGCGTCGCACCGGCGATGGTCCGAAGGCGAGCGAACGAATTCTCGCACTGCTGAACGGGCAGGCGCAGGATTCGACCCCGGCGATGGATTTCGCCAACGACTACTCCTCGGTCGCCGCCCGAACGGACGCGCCGTCCGAGCCGGAGCCGGAGCCGGAACGCACGTCCACCGCGACGGCCAACCGGCTCCCGCCCGCCCAGCAGATCGCCAAGGACGCGCTGGTCCAGCTGCGCAAGCCCAAAGTCGCGTTGATCGTCGCCGCGGTGCTCGCCGTGCTGCTGTTGCTGTTGCTGATCACCACCGGTGGCGGGGAGAAGAACACGGCGCAGAACCAGCTTCTGGTGGTCACGCCGCCGCCGACCTCTGCCGCGTCCTCGGCCTCGCCCGCGCCGCCGTCGAGCTCGATCATCCAGCCGAAGTCCGCGGAGTCGAAGTGCCCGCCCGGGAGTACCTCCGGGATGGACGCTTTCGGCGGGCAGACGGGCAAGGCCTGGTCCTGCGTACGCGCGTACAAGGTCGACGGTCAGGTCATCACCATCGATCTGGGCAAGACCTATCAGATCGACTCGATCGGCATCGTGCCCGGCTGGGATCACATCAGTGCGGACGGCACCGATCAGTGGGCGAAATATCGGACCGTGAGCCGGGTTTCGTACCAGTTCGACGACAGCAACAAGACCGTCTACACGCAGCCGACCCTCGATCAGCGGACGTTGGTGGTGACCAAGATGGAGCCGACGGTGAGCGCCTCGAAGATCGTGCTGACCGTGCTGGAGTCCAAGGGCGACGCATCGATCAACACCACCGCGATCTCGTCCATCGTCATCACGGGGCACTGAGGTGTCCGCGCTGCCCGAACTCGTCTGCCAGTACTGCGGCCACCGCAACACCGGCGCCGATTCCCGCTGTACGCATTGCGGAGCGCCGCTGCGCGCGGCCGTGGACGCGGTGCGGTCCGCCGCGGAGAAGCTGCCCGCCCAGGCCGCCGAAGTCGCCGAGAAGGTCGGCGGCGAGGCGAAAAGGTTTGTCGCCAAGGCATATCCGCGCTGGCAGTGGCAGGCGGTCGGGGTACTCGCGTTGCTGATGGTCGTGGCCGTCGTCTGGGGTCTGCGCTCCTGTTCGCCGTCGCTGCCGTCGCTTGCGCAGGGGAGCGCGCCGGTCCGGGCCATGCCGGATCTGCTGCGCACGGCGGCGACCTGTCAACCGCTGGATTCCGGCGGGCAGCGGGAGAAGTGCGTCATCGCCGCCACCGACCCGATGTTGTTCGGCAATATCGCCGGCGGCCGGGACCTGACCTTCTACGCCGAACTCCTACCGCAGGATCGCTTGGCCGACAGCATCTCTCGATGGCGCGGCGCGGGCGGGACGGCGCTGGTCGACGGTCCCGTCTACGCGGCGATCGGCCCTTCGGCAACCGTCTGGTACGCGGACACCCGGACCGGCTTCCGGTTGGAGACGAGCAATTTCGCCGGCCGCACGGGCGCGCAGACCTTCCTGTCGCGTGCGGGACTGGTCCGCTGACGTAGCAGCGCCCCCGTCCGCCGGGCTCGGGAAATCCCTGATACGGACGCCGTAACCCATGTCCGCCAGGGAAAATTATTGTTACACTGTTGATTGTGCCGTTATCCAGCGGTACGTTATTTGTAGTACGAAACACGTACGAGCGCAGTTCTCGGGAAGGCAACGGATCGATGGTGGCAACCACCCAGCAGACGATTTCACCGAAGCGGTTCCGCGATGATCCGACCGACCTGGAAGCGGCGTACTTCCGGTGGATCCAGCCGGGATCCTCGACGTCGGCGATCACGGATCGGGCCGAGCGGATCTTCCGTCAGCATCTGGAGCTGGCGGCCACGCGCGCGCCCGGTTCGGCGACCACTCGCGTCTACCGGCCGGACGACACCGCCGGGGTCGGCGCCGCGATCCAGATCGTCAACGACGACATGCCATTGCTGGTCGACTCGGTGACCGCCGCGCTGCGCCGCCTGGGCGCCACGGTCACCGAGGTCGTGCACCCGGTGTTCGACGTGTCGCGCGACGCCGACGGCCGGGTGCTGTCCATCGCGCCCCGCGACGGCGTGGCCGAACCGGCGGGGGAGACCGACGGGCGGGCGTTGCGCGAGTCGTGGATCCACGTGCAGCTGGGCGCGGGCCTGTCCGACGAACTGGTCGACCGGATCGAACAGGCCCTGCCGCCGCTGCTGGCCGACCTGCGCCGCGTGGCCGACGACACGCCGACCATGGTCGAGGTGCTCAATACCGTTGCCGACCAGCTCGATCAGGCGGCGCAATGGGCGGGCGACGCGGAGATCCCGCAGACCGCCGGGCTGCTGCGTTGGCTGTCGGACGGGCACTTCACCCCGCTCGGCTACGGCTACTACCACTTCCGCCGCTCCGCGCCGAGCGCCGACGCCCCCTTCGAGCCGTGGCAGCTGCCCGGCACCGGGCTCGGCATCCTGGGCAACGGCGCCACCGCGGACATCAGCGTGCCCGTGGTCGGCGCGAAGCGCACCGTGCTGCGGATGGCCAACGGCTCCGTGGACTCGCTGCTGCCGGGTTCCCGCGATCTGTACTTCATCAGCGTGGCCGATTACGGCGCGAGCGACCCGAGCGGCCGTGCGGCCTGGGGCGACACCGTGAAGATGGTCAAGGGCGAACACGTCTTCGTCGGCACCTTCACCGTCGCGGGCCTGCACGAGAACATTCTCGACATCCCCGTCATCTCCCGGCGCGTGCTGCAGGTCATCGAATGGGCGGGCTTCGGCCTGGACTCGTACTCCGGGCAGGCCATGCTGGAGATGATGCAGTCGTTCCCGCGGGTCGAGCTGTTCTCCACCGACGCGCGCAGGCTGTTCGAAACCGTCTCCGCGGTCATGAATCTGGGCCTGCGGCGGCAGGTGCGGCTGTTCATCCGGCGCGATTCGCGCAGCGACACCATCTACTGCCTGGTCTACATGCCGCGCGACCGCTACTCCACCGAGGTCCGCGTGCGCATGGGCGAGATCCTGCGCGAGCAGTTCGACGCCGAACAGATCGCGTACTCGGCGCGGGCCACCGAATCGGAGCTGGCCGTCGTCTACTTCACGGTGCACCGCAAGCCGGGCGCCGACGCCGCCGACATCTCCGAGGAGAATCGCGAGCGGATCCAGGAGCTGCTGCTGGCGACGACGTGGACCTGGGGCGACCGGCTGGTCGCCGAGGCCGCGGGCGCGTCCGACGTACCGCAGGCGCTGGCCACCGACTACGCGGCGGCCTTCCCCACCGGCTACCAGCAGGAGCACGAGCCCGCGCACGCGCTCACCGATCTGCGCCGCCTCGAGCGGCTGTCCGATGGGGAGATCGACACCGATCTCTACCGCCAGGGCGACTCCGCAGCACCGGAATGGCGTTTCACGCTCTACGTCGCGGGCGAGGGCATCTCGTTGAGCCGCGTGCTGCCGGTGCTGCACAGCCTCGGTGTGGAGGTGGTCGACGAGCGGCCCTACCGTGTCGTGCTGGCGGACCGGCCGGACCGCTGGATCTACGACTTCGGGCTGCGGGTGACCGCGGCGCCGTTGCGGGAAGCGCTCGCCGTCGAGCCGCCCGCGCAGCTGGCGCACTCCGTCGAGGCCGCGTCGCTGCCGGAAACCAGTGTGCGGCGGCGTTTCCCGGATGCCGTGACCGCGATGTGGTTCGGCCGCGCCGAAGTCGACGGCCTCAACGAACTGGTCCTGCGCGCCGGCTTGCGCTGGCGCGAGGTCGCCCTGCTGCGGGCCTACGCGAAGTACTTGCAGCAAGCCGGATTCGCCTACACCTTCGGCAACATCACCCGCGTGCTGCTCACCCATCCGGCGACGGCGCGGTCGTGCATCGAGTTGTTCGCGGCGTACTTCGACCCGGACGGCGTCGAGGCGGAGGCCGCGGGCCGGGCCGCGGAGATCGCCGAGCGGGTGCAGGCCGAGATCGACGCGGTGGTCAGCCTGGACACCGACCGCATCCTGCGCGCGCTGTTCGGTCTGATCGAGGCGACCCTGCGCACCAACTACTACCGGCGCGACGAGGCCGGAGCCGCGCTGGATTACCTGTCGCTCAAGCTGAATCCGCACGCGATCGCCGAACTGCCCAAGCCGAAGCCGCAGTTCGAGATCTTCGTGTACTCGCCGCGGGTGGAAGGCGTGCATCTGCGCTTCGGTTCGGTCGCGCGTGGCGGTCTGCGGTGGTCGGACCGGTTGGAGGATTTCCGCACCGAGATCCTCGGTCTGGTCAAAGCGCAAGCGGTGAAGAACGCGGTGATCGTGCCGGTCGGCGCCAAGGGCGGTTTCGTGGTGAAGCAGCCACCGGCGGCCACCGGCGATCCGGCGGCCGACCGGCAGGCCTTCGGCGCGGAAGGCGTCGCCTGCTATCGGACGTTCATCTCCGGCCTGCTGGACATCACCGACAACGTCGATCGCGCGACCGGCGAAGTTCTTCCGCCCGCGCAGGTGGTGCGCCGGGACGGGGACGACACCTATCTGGTCGTGGCCGCCGACAAGGGCACCGCGACGTTCTCCGATATCGCCAACGATGTGGCGCAGAGTTACGGTTTCTGGTTGGGTGACGCGTTCGCTTCGGGTGGTTCGGCCGGTTATGACCACAAGGCGATGGGGATCACCGCCAAGGGTGCGTGGGAGAGCGTGAAGCGGCACTTCCGCGAGATGGAGATCGACACTCAGACCCAGGATTTCACGGTGGTCGGTGTGGGTGACATGAGTGGTGACGTGTTCGGCAACGGCATGTTGTTGTCGGAGCACATTCGTCTGGTGGCCGCGTTCGACCACCGCCACATCTTCCTCGACCCGATTCCCGACGCCGCGCGTTCCTATCAGGAGCGCAAGCGGATGTTCGCGCTGCCGAGGTCGTCGTGGGCGGACTACGACACGTCGCTGATCAGCCCCGGCGGCGGCGTCTACGATCGCTCTGCCAAGGCGATCCCGGTGACGCCCGAGGTGCGCGCGGCGCTCGACCTGCCCGCGAGCGTCACCACCCTGTCGCCGCCGGAGATGATCAAAGCCATTCTCCTGGCTCCGGTGGATCTGTTGTGGAACGGCGGTATCGGCACCTACATCAAGGCGAGCACCGAGACCAACGCCGAGGTGGGCGACAAGTCCAACGACGCGGTCCGGGTGAACGCGGATCAGTTGCGGGTCAAGGTGATCGGCGAGGGCGGCAATCTCGGCGCCACGGCGCTCGGGCGGATCGAGTTCTCCCGCAACGGCGGGCGGATGAACACCGACGCGCTGGACAACTCGGCGGGTGTGGACTGCTCCGACCACGAGGTCAACATCAAGATCCTGCTCGACGCGGTCGTCTCCAGCGGTGAACTCGCCGTCGACGAGCGCAACCCGCTGCTGGCCTCGATGACCGACGAGGTCTCCGAACTCGTGCTGCGGGACAACATCTCGCAGAACTTCCGGCTCGGGATGTCGCGCGCCGACGCGGCGGGCATGTCCGGGGTGCACGCCAGGCTGATCAACGACCTCGAGCAGCGCCGCGGCCTGGACCGCGAACTCGAGGCGCTGCCGACCGAGGCGGAACTGGCCCGCCGCGCGGCCGAGGGGACCGGGCTCTCCTCACCCGAACTGGCGAACCTGATGGCGCACGTCAAACTCTCGCTCAAGGCCGACCTGCTCGCCGGCGATCTGCTCGACAGCGCGGCGTTCGCGTCGGTGCTGCCCGCCTACTTCCCCGCGCCTCTGCGGGAGCGGTTCGCCGCGGCGATCGGCAGGCACCCGCTGCGGCGCGAGATCGTGGCCACCGTCGTGATCAACGAGATGGTGGACTACGGCGGCATCACCTACGCCTTCCGGCTCGCGGAAGAGGCCGGGGCGACCACCGACGACGCGGTGCGCGCGTACAAGGCGGCAGTGGAGATCTTCGATCTGCACGCGCTGTGGGAGCGGATCAGGCAGACGCCGATGTCCACGGCGGCGCGCAACGAATTGGAGCTGGAGACCAAGCGCACCTTGGATCGGGCCGCGCGCTGGCTGCTGTCCAACCGGCCGCAGCCGATCGCCATCGGCGCGGACATCGCCAGGTACCGCGACGGCGTGCGCGCCCTCTCCGGCCAGGTGCCCGGGTGGCTGACCGGCTACCTCAGCGACGACCTCGCCGAGCGTTCGCGGCGCTCGATCACCCGCGGCGCGCCGCGGGAGCTGGCCGAGGAGGCGTTCGGGTTGATCCACCGCTTCCCGCTGCTGGACGTGCTCGACCTGGCCGACATCGCCGATCGCGAGCCCGCCGAGGTCGCGGAGCTGTACTACGCGCTCAACGAGCACTTCCAGATCGAACGGCTGGTGACCGCGGTGGGCAAGCTGGAGCGCGGCGGGCGCTGGCGGGCGCTGGCGCGGCTGGCGGTCCGCGAGGATCTCTACGATTCGCTGCGGTCGCTGACCCGCGACGTGCTGACCGCGACCGAATCCCAGGACAGCACCGAGGAGAAGATCACGTACTGGGAGTCGACCAACCGGTCGCGGCTGGCTCGCGCCGGCGCGGCGCTGGCGCAGATCTTCGCGGCCGAGACGCACGATCTCGCGGCGCTGTCGGTGGCGGCGCGGCAGGTGCGCGGCATGGTCAGCGGCGGTGAGTCGGCCGTCGCACCGACGGTCGCGGGCTGATCTCCACCCGATGCCCGGAGGCAGGCGCTCGGCGTCAGCCTCCGGGCATCGGCGTTCCGCAGTTGCCGCAGAACTTGGCGCCGGGCGTCGTTTCCGACCCGCAGTTCGGGCAGTGCCGCGGTTGCGGGGCGAGACGCGCTCCGCAGTGCATACAGAACTTCGCGCTCGCGGGATTCGCGGACTGGCAAGCGGCGCAGGTCGTCTGGGCCGTCTCCGGCGTGGCGGCGGGCAGCTGCGGCGCGGGGGATGAGCTGCCGACGTGGTGGCCGATCGCGTTCAAACTCAATGCCGCGCCGAGGAATCCGCCTTCGACGCCGTGCTGATGCCCGCGCGCGAACCCTTGACTCGCGCCCAGCGCGAGCTCGCCGGCGGCATACCGCTGGAAATCGCCGGTGAGGTTGATGTACTTGACGTCCTTGGCCAGTCGCTTCAGCCGGTCGGCGTCCTCCGGCGCCAGGCTGATGTCGAAGTTGCCCATCCGCGGGATGCGCAGCCCGTATTCGTAGAGCGCGGTGTTGGTCTGGCGCAGCACCGCCTGCTCGATGGGTTGCAGCTGCGCCGAAAGACCGAGCACCGGCCAGTCGCCGCCCGCGACCCCTCGGGTCACCGCCATCTTCATGGACTTGAGCAGCAGGTCGGCACACCAGTTCTGCACCCGATCCTGGTCGGTGAGATCGGCGGTTCCCGACAGCGCGGTGAGCAGTTCGGCCGGATCCCGGACGGTCAGGGCGAACTCGCCGAAGACACGCAGCGTCACCACCTGCTCGCTGACCGGGTCGAGGATGTCGTCCAGTCGCCCGCCGAAGCGAATTCCCGGGAACTCCTTCGTGGAGACGAAATACAGTTCGGCGCGGTAGAAGTTGCCGCCGGTCAGGGTGTCGACGAGTGCGCCGAGCACCGGTAGCTCGTCGGCGTCGATGCGGTGGCGCCCCGGGCCCATCGCCCCGACCACCCGCCCGGACTTCAGGAAGAGGGCGATCTGGTCGGCATTGACCATCGCGCGGCTGTACCGGCGGATGTTGACGTCCGGCCACTTGTAGACCAGTTGGTGCTTGCGGTCCTCGGGGACCGCGATGAATTCCCGCTCGAACCAGGCCATCTGCGCTCCCTCGTCCGTTTTGTCTCATCTAGCGTACCGATACGCGGTGGCACGATCAACGAAAGTTGTGGCGATCGTCGCTGCTCGGACGCACTTTTGCCAATGTCTTTGATGTCCAGCGTGTTACAAGTCGCGACTCGCTATTGAACGTGCCGCTAGGTAACGGTACATTGAGCGAAGATATGATCGCCGTCACCTGAAAGGCCATCGCCATGACCACAGTTCGACCACCCGCGGATGCGCCCGCGCAGGCTGCCGCGCTCGAAGACGAGGACTCGGGCTACCACAAGTCGCTGCGCCCGCGTCAGCTGCAGATGATCGCGATCGGTGGGGCGATCGGCACCGGCCTGTTCCTCGGTGCGGGTGGCCGGCTGGCCAGTGCGGGACCGGGCCTGTTCCTCGTGTACGCCATCTGCGGCGTGTTCGTGTTCTTCATCCTGCGGGCGCTCGGTGAGCTGGTGCTGCATCGCCCCTCCTCGGGATCGTTCGTCTCCTACGCCCGCGAGTTCTACGGCGAGAAACTGGCGTTCGCGGTCGGGTGGATGTACTTCTTCCACTGGTGCATGACCGGGATCGTAGACATCACCGCCATCGCCACGTATGTCCATTACTGGGGAGCGTTCCAGGCGATACCGCAGTGGGCGATCGCCCTGGTCTCCCTCGCGATCGTGGTCAGCATCAACCTCGTCTCGGTGAAGTGGTTCGGCGAGCTCGAGTTCTGGGCCGCGCTGATCAAGGTGGTCGCGCTGGTCACCTTCCTCATCGTCGGCACGGTGTTCCTCGCGGGCCGGTTCAAGATCGACGGCCAGGTCACCGGCCCGAGTGTCATCTCCGATCACGGCGGGCTGTTCCCGACCGGACTCCTTCCGCTGGTGCTGGTCACCACCGGTGTCGTGTTCGCCTACGCCGCAGTGGAACTCGTCGGCACCGCGGCCGGTGAAGCGGAGAACCCGGAGAAGATCATGCCGCGCGCGATCAACTCCGTGATCGCCCGCATCGCGCTGTTCTACGTCGGTTCGCTCGTCCTGCTCGCGCTGCTGCTGCCCTACACCGCGTTCAAGAACGGCGAGAGCCCCTTCGTCACCTTCTTCTCGCGGCTCGGCGTGGATGGCGCGGGCTCGGTGATGAACCTGGTCGTGCTGACCGCGGCGTTCTCCAGCCTCAACGCGGGTCTCTACTCGACCGGCCGCATCCTGCGCTCGATGTCGATGAACGGCAGTGCGCCCACCATCGCGGCGCGGATGTCCAGCGGCGGCGTGCCCTACGTCGGCATCCTCGCCACCGGCGCGGTCGCGCTCATCGGCGTCGGCTTGAACGCGGTGGTGCCGGAGCAGGCCTTCGAGATCGTGCTGAACATGTCGGCGCTGGGCACCATCTTCGCGTGGACCGCGATCGTGGTCTGCCAGCTGCAGCTGTGGCGCTGGTCGCGCACCGGCCGCGCGCAGCGGCCGTCCTTCCGGCTGATCGGCGCGCCGTACACCAGCTTCGCGACGCTGGTGTTCCTGGCCACCGTCGTGTTGCTGATGGCATTCAGCGACGACCACGTGCAGCGCGGTGCGGTGATCGCGATGCTCCTCATCATGGTTCCCGCGCTCGTGGGCGGCTGGTTCCTCGCCCGCAAACGGGTGCTGCAGATCGCGGAGATCCGCCAGGGCATCACCGGTCAGTTCCCGGTCCTTGCCGAGCGGCCGCGCCGCGAATCCGGTGATCCGGTGGTGATCCTCGACAAGCCCGACGAGGAGTGAGGCAGTATCCGCCCCGGACCATTCGTCCGGGGCGGATCTATTCCCAATGGCGGGAACAACACCAGCGCGCATCGACAGGCGGCGGACCAGAATGAAACCGCGATCACACGGCGGGTCTGAGAGGTTCGTATGCCGGAGCACCCCAGCGCATCCGACCGTCCACTTGCGCACCCTTGGGCGAATCGGCGCATGCGCGGCACCGACGTGCCCCGGCGAACCTCCCACCCCTGGGCGACTCGGCACCTGCTCAAGACCGAAGTGCCCCCACGACTACCCAATCCGTGGTCGACGCCACGGTACGTCGAGAAACCACGTGCCGTGGCCGTCGACTCGGTGCCCGGCGCCGTCGAACCGGCCGGCCGGGACAGCGGCGACGAACACACCATCGGGACCGCCGAGCTGCTGCTCGGCGCACTCGAAGCCGACCCGGGGTCCGGGCGCAGCGCGCGCTCGCGGCCGAGCGGGCGCAGATTGGGCGGCGGTCTGGTGTCCATGCCCAAGGTGAGCCCACTCGATCCGCGCACCGCGGTGATGCAGAACCCGGAAGTGCCCGAGCACAAGCGGTTCTGCTGGAAATGCCAGCAGCCGGTCGGCCGCACCACCGCGGCGGGGGCGGGCGCCGTGGAGGGCGAGTGCGGAAGATGCGCCTCGCCGTTCAACTTCCGGCCCTTGCTCCAACCGGGTGAGATGGTCGCCGACCAGTACGAAGTCCAGGGCTGCCTGGCCCATGGCGGGCTCGGATGGATCTACCTGGCGATCGATCGCAATGTGAGCGACCGCTGGGTGGTGCTGAAAGGGTTGCAGAACCCGCTCGATTTCGAGGCGCACGTGGTCGCCCTCGCCGAACGCCAATTCCTCTCCGAGGTGGCCTATCCCGGCATCGTCAAGATCCACAACTTCGTCAAGCACCGTTCCGGGCGCGACGTGGCCGACGGCTACATCGTCATGGAGTATGTCGGCGGGCGCTCGCTGAAGAAGATGCTGGATCTGCGTGCGCCGGAACGCATCCCGGCCTCCGAGGCGATCGCCTTCATGATGGAGATCCTGCCCGCGCTGGACTACCTGCACTCGTTCGGCTTGGCCTACAACGATCTCAAGCCCGACAACATCATGGTCAGCGAGGACGAGGTCAAGCTGATCGACCTCGGCGCGGTGGCCGCGATGGAGTCCTACGGCAGCATCTACGGCACCCCGGGCTACCAGGCGCCCGAGATCACCGAGACCGGCCCGACGGTCGCCTCGGACATCTACACCGTGGGGCGGACGCTGGCCGCGCTGGTCCTGGACATGCCCAAGAACGCCGACGGGCACCAGCTGCCCGGCATCCCCTCGCCGGACGATCAGCCGTTGCTGCGCGACTACCCGGCGTTGCACCGGCTGCTGTGCCGCGCGACCGATCCGGATCCGCGGCGCCGCTTCCCGACCGCCTACGCGATGTACGGCCAGCTCGCGGGCGTGCTGCGGATGGTGCTCGCCTACGACACCGGCAAGGAACATCCGCAGGCGTCACTGGAATTCGGTGCGATGCGCGGCGATTTCGGTATCGAGACGCTGATCGGCCAGACCGACGGCATGACCGACGGGCGGCACCGCCTGCCCGCGCTGGACGCGCCGAGCGTCGTCGCCGCGCTGCCGGTACCGCTGATCGACGGCGAGGACCCCAGCGCCGACCTGCTGTCCACGCTGCTGCACGGCGATCCGAGGCACGCCCTGGACGCGCTGCGCCGCACCGCCGACCGGATCGTCTCCGGGACCATCCCGGAGCCGGAGACGTTCGAACTGGAGGGCACGCTCACCGCCGTGCGCGCGCACCTGGACCTGGGTGAGGTGGTGCCCGCGTGCGACCGGCTCGCCGACCTGCGGCCCGACTACGGCACCGACTGGCGCATCGAGTGGTACTCGGCCGTCGCCGCCCTGCTGGACGGGCAGTACGAGCGCGCCTACGAGTACTTCGACCTGGTGCACGGCATGCTGCCCGGCGAGATCGCCCCCGCGCTGGCGCTGGCGGCGACCGCGGAACTCACCCTCCAGCATCTCGGGGACGACGCCGGCGACCACTGGCATCGGCTCGCCGAGGAGTACTACCGCACGGTGTGGCGGACCAATCACGGCGTGGTGAGCGCGGCGTTCGGCCTGGCTCGCAGACTCGCCGCCGACGGCGGACTGCTGGAAGCCGTGGAGGTCCTGGATCAGGTGCCGGAGGCGTCGCGGTATCAGAACGTGGCGCGCATGACCGGATGTCTGCTGCTGGTCTCGCAACCGATCCCGGAGACCACCGAGGCCGACCTGCTCGAGGCGGCCGCGCGGCTGGACGCCGCGCCGGACGAGCCACGGGCGTTGCAACTGCAGGTGATCGTGGTCGGGGCGGCGCTGGAGTGGGTGCGCGCGGGTGGCCAGAGCGCCACACCGGAGGCGACCCTGCTGGGTTTCCCGTTCACCACGCTGGGGCTGCAACGCGGGCTGGAGCAGAGCCTGCGGGCGCTGGCCCGGATCGCACCGCACCGGCTGCACCGCTATCGCTTGGTCGACCTCGCCAACTATGTGCGGCCCAAGTCGAGGTGGTGACCGGTCTCAGGTGGTGCGCGCGGTGAGCATGAAAAGTGCTGGGGCGGCCAGGATCAGCAGGAGCCACAGCCAGTTGCCCGTGGTCGCCGCGAGCACCACCGAGAACACCACGGCCGCCCCGGCCAGCACGACCAGGCGCGGCAGCGGGTTGACCGGGGTGACCTCGGCCGGGGGCGGTGTGCTGCCAGGCAGGTCGGCGAACAGCTCGGCCAGCTGACTCTTGCTGGTCGCGGCTGCGACGGCAGCGCTGAGTTCGTCGAACTCGGCCAGGGTCAGCCGGCCCGTGCCCAGGTGGTGGGTCAGCTCGCGCATCGCGCGCTCGCGGTCGGCGAGACTGGCCGGAGTCCCCGCGGATTCACCCATGCCGGAAGGATAGGCGCAGCGGCCGAACCCGGCGCCGGATGGATTTCCAGAGGCGGGAAGAAGGGCTGGTGGGTCCTGTTTGCTGAAATGTCGCCAGAGACCGGTCGGTCGCCACGGCAATGGCCGCGCACCGGCGGTCGTCCCGTGTTGCGATGTGGTTTCCTTGAGGTATGACTGCGGGTGTGGAGTACACGATCGACGAGCTGGCGCGGGAGGCCGGTACGACCGTGCGCAGCCTGCGCGTTTACCACGAACGCGGCGTGCTGCCGCCCCCGCAGGTCAAGGGGCGTACCGGGTTCTACGGCGCCGACCACCTCAATCGGGTGCGCACCATCAGCCGGTTGCTCGATCGTGGGATCAAGCTCAACGGCATCAAGGAATTGCTCAACGCCTGGGACCGCGGTGACGACCTCGGGGACATTCTCGGTGTCGGCGAGCCCGGCGCGACCGAGCCGCCCGCCGTCGACGCGGCCGACACGATCGCGGCGACCGAACTGGCCGAGCGCTATCGCGATGTGCCCAGCGGTCTGGCCCGGGTGGTCGCCGCCGGCCTGTACGAGCCCGTCGACGCCGCGACCTACCGGATCGCCGACCGTCGTCTGACGCACAGCCTCGACCAGATGGCGGCCGCGGGCATCCCGGCCGACGAGGTCCTCGGCGAATTGGAGAAGCTGCGCGCCGACGCGGAGCGGATCGCCCGCCGCTACGTGGACCTGTTCCGGCGCACCGCGTGGGCGTCGTTCCAGGACTCCGATCGCGGCCCGGCGCAGGTCGCCGAACTCGCGCAGCGGCTGGCGGCGACCAGGGCCGTCCCGGCGGAGACCACCGCCGACCTCGTGAACCGGCTCGTCGCAAGGTATCTCGACCAGGACGCCGAGCTGGCCGAGGCGCTGCCGGAGGCGTGAGCGGCGCGCCGGCCGCGCTGATCGAAGTATTTCTGTTTCAGATTCCCATCATTGGCGATACGTAGCGGTAACGTGCCGTTGACCAACGGTATATTGGCCTCATCCGGCGCGCGATCGCGACGCCGAGCCCCCTGGGTTTCCCTACTTAAGTATGTCTGCGGGCAACCTACCGATGCGCCGAAGCGTCGCTCTCGCCGACAATCTGGATGTCGCACAAGGGCAGGCAGATGGGTGTGGGCACATGGGAAGCGTGACACTGTGGATGCAGATGTCGCTCGACGGCTTCGCGGAAGGGCCGGATCAGGAAGTCCATTGGCCGGTGGTGGACGAGGAACTGTGCGAGTCGTTCCTGGACGAATTGCGCTCGGCCGACCTGTTCCTCTACGGCCGCAAGACCTACGAGATCATGGCGTCGTTCTGGCCGACCGCCGACGTGGATCCGGCGATCTCGGAGTTCTACGTGGATTTCGCGCGGTGCTGGAAAGAGACGCCGAAACTGGTCTTCTCGCGCACCATGGCCCGCGCGGGCTGGAACACCCGCGTGGTCAGGGATGATCTCGTCGAGGAGATCACGGCGTTGCGCGCGCAGCCGGGATGCGACATGGTCCTGTTCGGTGGCGCGGAGACGGCGTCGGCGTTCATGAAGCACGACCTGATCGACGAGTACCGGTTGTTCGTGCACCCCATCCTGCTCGGTGGCGGGATTCCGCTGTTCCCGACGCCCGCGGTGGTCTCGGGGCTGCAGCTGGTGGACGTGATGACCTTCGACAGCGCGGTGGTCCAGATGCACTACCAGCAGATGGCCCACGCCAGGTAGGAACCGGCGCGTACAGCGCGCGCACCGGTCCGGCGCCCGCGCCTGCGGGCTCGACC
Organism: Nocardia araoensis NBRC 100135; assembly: GCF_000308435.1. Taxonomy (GTDB): domain Bacteria; phylum Actinomycetota; class Actinomycetes; order Mycobacteriales; family Mycobacteriaceae; genus Nocardia; species Nocardia araoensis. The sequence goes on from NZ_BAFR01000349.1 coordinate 38,492, forward strand.
GACGACGTAACCTCTGATTGTCGAGCGCGTTGCCGCGTCGTCGGCTAACTTTCGTTTTATGTCCCTGGTTCAGGCACGTGGCGACGTGCTGCCTGCATCCACCAGTGAATTCATCGGCCGGGAAACGGAATTGGACCGGCTGGGCGCGCTGCTGGACGGCGGCGCCCGCCTGATCACGCTGGTCGGCCCCGGCGGGATCGGCAAGACTCGATTAGCCGCGGAAGCGCTACGCCGCGGCGTGCGCGCCAAGGGGCGGCCGGTGTACTGGGCGCGGCTGGCCGGGCTGGAGGCCGACAGCACCGCGACCGCGCAGGACGTGATGCAGTCGGCCGTGCGCGCCGATATCGGTTCGCCGCCGACCCGCGCCGCGCTGGTGCGCACCTTCACCAGCGGAGACCGCTCCACCGAGCGCGCCGTCCTGGTATTGGACAGCTGCGAACACCTGCTCGGCGCGGTCGCGGCGATGATCGCCGAGTTGCTGGAAGCCGCACCCGGACTCACCATCCTGGCCACCAGCCGCGAACCGATCGGCTGGGCCGACGAGTACATCCTGCCCGTGCCGCCGCTGTCGCCGCGGCAGTCGCTCGAGTTGTTCCGCCTGCGCGCCGAACTGGTCGGACGGGCGATCCCGGACGAGCGCGAGGCGCTGGCCGTCGCCGCGCGGATCTGCCGCCGGGTCGACCACAACCCGCTGTTCATCCGCCTCGCCGCGGCGCGCCTGCGGCATCAGCCCCCGATCATGGTGCTGCACGAACTCACCGGCGACGCGGACGACAAACGGTTGCACTGGACCCATGGGGCGCTGGCGGGCGCCGAGCCGCGCCACCGCGGCGTCTACGACGTGATCGAGTGGTCGTTCGCGCTGTGCGGCGCCGCCGAGCAGTTGCTGCTGGAGCGGCTGTCGGTCTTCACCGCCGGGTACGAGACCGACGACGAGTCGCTGCGCGGGGGCATCGAGCTCGATGCCGCGATCGCGGTGTGCGCCGACGACGCCCTGCCCGCCGATGCGATCGAACACCTGCTGGAGCGGCTCACCGAACAGTCGCTGGTGTCCGTGCACCTCACCGCGACCTCGGTCAGCTGGTATCTGGTGGGAAGCGTCCGGGTGTTCGCCCGCGAGCGGCTGTGCCGCCGCGGCCGCGCCGAGCTCGACCGGCTCGCCGCGCGGCACCGCCGGTATTTCCGGGACAAGGTGGTGGCCGGACAGGCCATCTGGCTCGGCCCGCAGGATCAGGCCTGGCTGGCGTGGGCGCGGTCGGCGTGGAACGACATCGTGCTCGGCATCGAGTCGGGGCTGGCGGACCCGGCGGAGGCTGTGGTCGCCTTGGAGATCGCCACCGTCCTGCTCTCGATGAAGGTCCCGTACGTCAAGTCCGGAGCGGGCGCGCTGACCCGGTTGACCGAACGCGCGCTGGAGGCCACCCGCGGCAGCGGCGCCGGCCCCTCCGGGCTCGCCGACCTGGCCACGGCTCTGCTCGGCTGGATCTCGCTGTGGCAAGGGCGGACCGATCACATCCCGCAGCTACTCGCCGACCGCGCGGCCCTGCCCTCGGGTGCGGCGGGACCGCGAGACACCGACACGGATTTCGGGCTGCCCGCGCCGGTCGAGTGGCTGTGGGGACTCGAACTGATGCTGGTGCGCGGCGACCGCCGCGCGATCTCCGTCCTCACCCGGGCCCGCCAGAAGTTCGCCGAACAGGGCGATCGCATCGGCGCCGAGCGCAGCGACGTGTTCGTGGTGTTCTGTGCCGCCCTCGTCGGCGACCGGCGGCAGGCGCTGGAGCACACCGCGCGGTTCCTCGAGCGATCGGCGTCGTCCGGCTCGACGTTGTCGCGAGCATGGGCCGAGATCGCGCGCGCGGTGGCGCTGGCCAAGCACGGGTCCGCCGCCGAGGCGCTCACGCTGACCCACGGTGTGCTCACGCGCTACCGCGGCGAGCAGGACACCTGGACGGCGAGCTGGGCGGTGGGCGCGCACATCGTCGCGCTGGCCCAGGTCCTCGTCGCGGAGCGCGCCGAGGGCCGTGAGCGCGCCGAGTGCACCGACACCGCGACGGAGATCGCCTATCTGGTGGGCAGTTTCAAGACGCGGCAGCGTTCGATGGCCATCTCCGTCGAACGGGTTCCGCTGATCGCCGCCGAGCTCCGCGGCGCGGCGGAGGTCGCCCGCGCCGTGCTCGGCGACCGGGCCTACGCCGCCGCCGAGCGCAGAACGCGGTTGCGTCCCGAACTGGAGGCGCTGTGGTGTGCCACCGCGGAGCCGGTGCAGGCCTCCCGGCGGCCGGATCGCCCGGCCGCCTCCCGGCCGATGTCGCGGCGGCCCGCATCGCGCTGGAACGATCTGTCGGACGCCGAACGCGATGTCGCCGTTTTCGCGGCGGCGGGCTGGGCCAACAGCGCCATCGCCGGGCGTCGGCGCAGCTCCATCCGTACGGTCGACGCGCAGGTCGCCGCTATCCGGCAGAAGCTCATGATCGCCTCGCGCGCCGACATCGCGGCCCACATTCCCGATGAGCTCGCCGATCGGGTGCGCTACGAATCCGAGCGGCGGCCCAGTCGTCGCCGTCGAGGGGGGAGCCGGGATCGGTAGACGACTGCATCCCCGGCGACCGGGCCGAAGGCGGGCGAACCCGTTGTCCCGGCCGCGCCCATTAGGCTGCTCGAGCGGTGATTGTCTGGATCGGTAGGTGCGTCGGCATGTCGGAGGTGAACAGCGGTGGTGACAACGGCCCCGCCGCGCCCGGTGAGTTCGTGGGCAGGCATGCCGAACTTCGGCGGATAGAAGCCCTGCTGAGCACGTCCAACGCCCGTTTGATCACCCTGGTCGGGCCGGGCGGCATCGGCAAGACGACGCTGGCGGTCGAGGCCGTGCGGCGCTATCGCGGCGCGGCGCGGCACCCGGTGTACTGGACGCGCCTGGCCCGGCTCGTGCCCGGCGCGGAGACCGGGGCGGTCGCGGAGGAAGTGCTGCTGTCGGTCGCGAAGAACGGCATCGTCGGCCGTTCCGCGTGGGACGGCTTGGTGGAGATCTTCGCCGACGGCCTCGCCGACGGCGAGGTGCACCGGACCATTCTGGTGCTGGACAACTGCGAACACGTCCTGGCCGGCGTCGGCCCGCTCATCATCGGGCTGCTCCAAGCCGCCCCCGGCCTGACCATCGTCGCGACCAGCCGGGAGCCGATCGGCTGGATCGACGAGCAGTTGGTGCCCGTGCCCCCGCTGTCCAGCGTGCACGCCCTCGAACTGTTCCGGCGGCGAGCCGAGCGCACCGGACGGCCGATTCCCGAGGATCCCGGCCAGCTCGCCATCGCCACCCGCATCTGCGGGCACGTCGACAACAACCCGCTGTTCATCCGACTGGCCGCGGCGCGGCTGCTGCACCGGCCACCCGCGATCGTGTTGCGCGAGTTGTCCGGCGACACCGACGATCGCCGTCTGCAGTGGACGCACGGGGCCAGGGGCGGGGTCGGTGAACGGCACCGCAGCGTGCGTGACGTGATCGCCTGGTCCTACGGTCTGTGCACCGCATCCGAGCAGTTGCTGCTGGACCGCTTGTCGGTATTCGCCACCGGTTGCGACGCCGAGAACGACGAGACACCGTGCAGCGGGGCCGACTTGGACGCGATCGTGGCGGTGTGCGCGGACGCGGCGCTGCCCGCGGAGCGGATCGGCGGGCTGCTGGAGCGCCTGGTCGAACGCTCGCTGCTGTCGGTCCGCATCACCGCGTCCGCGGTGCGCTACTACCTGCTGGAAAGCGTCCGGGTGTTCGTGCGCGACCGGCTGAACGCCCGGGGCGACCACTTGGACGAGGCGCGGCTGCTCGCCCGGCATCGGCGGCACTATCGCGACCGCGTCGCCGCGGGCCCCGCCACCTGGTACGGCCCGCGGGAGCAGGAATGGATCGCCTGGGCCCGGGCGGCCTGGGACAACATCCTCATCGCCGTCGAGACCAGTCTGGCCGATCCGGAGGAGGCCGTGGTCGGGCTGGAGACCGCCGCGACGCTGATGGCGTTGCGCGTGCCGTTCATCACCGGGTCCAATCGCGCCATCACCAGCCTGACCGAACAGGCGCTGGAAGTCACCGCGCAGGTCGAGCCGCCGCCGACCCGGCTGCGGATCAACGCGACCGCGCTGGTGGGATGGATCGCCATCTGGCAGGGCAGGCACGCCTACACCGCGCAGCTACTGGACGAATGCGCCGCGGAGTGCCTGTCCGACGCGCAACTGCGGCGCGGCTGGCGCGAGACGACGGCGATCGATGTCGGCCTGCCCGCCGCCGTGGAGTTCACGTGGGGCCTCGAACTGCTGCTGATCCACCTCGACATCCGGGCGGTGGACGTGCTGGCCAGGGCGCGCAGGAAATTCGCCGCCCTCGGCGACCGGGCCGGCGAGCAGCGCAGCGAATTGTTCGAAGCGCTCACCTACGCGAACCTGGGTGACGCGGACGTCGCGCTCGGGGCCGCGCGCACGCATCTGGACCGGGCTGTCGCCTCCGACGCGGGCTGGGCGACCTTTTGGGCGGAGCTGGCCTGGATGATCGCGGTATCCCGGCACGGCGATCCCCGGGAGGCGGTCCGGCTCGGGCAGTCCACCTTGGAACGCCTGCTGACCACGGGCGACACCTGGACGGCCGGCTGGGTCGCGCATTTCATGATGATGGCGCTGACCTACCTGTTGTCCGCCCGGATCGAGGCGGGGGACACCGACAGTGCCGAAGCGATCGCCGCCGCCACCGAGGTCGCCCACTTGCAGGGCGGAATCGCCACGTTGCACCGCTCCATGGGCATCGTCGCCGATCGGGTGACCCTGGTGGCCAGGGGCACCGCACAGGCCGTCGCCGCCGTCACCGCGGTCATCGGCCCCGAGGCGCACGAGGCGGCGGTCCAGCGGGGCGCGCGCCTGCGTCCCGAACGCGACGAACTGCAATTGCTGCTGCTGGGCAGGTTGCCTGCCGATCGCCTGCTGCCCGCGCGGCGGCCGCAGGCCAGGTCGACGGCCTCGCGCTGGGACGAGTTGACGCCCGCGGAACGTGAGGTCGCCGTGCTGGCCGCCGCGGGCTGGGCCAACAGCGCCATCGCCGCGCGCAGGGGCAGTTCGATCCGGACCGTCGACGCCCAGGTCGCGACCATACGCAGGAAGCTGATGGCGGCCACCAGGGCCGACATCAGCTGGCATGTACCGGATCACCTCGAGGAGCGGATCCGGCTGGAATCGGAGCGAAGGCCCGCACGGACGCGGACACGCCCGTAACCGCTGCGGCGGTTACGGGCGTGCCGGTAGGGGTCGGTCAGCTCAGGGAGCCGTCGTAGCACAGGCTCGACGACCGCCAGGAGTGCTGCGGCCCGGTGCCGGGATCGAAGGCCCACTGGTCGATCGATCCGGCGGCCTTCCACCACACGGAGCCGCGTCCGTCCGAGACCACCTGGTAGACGTCCTCGGAACCCTCGATCAGCTGGCTTCCGACGCAGTAGTCGTTGTATTCCGTGCCGTACTGGCGGGCGCCGGGGCTGAACAGGCCCGCGGGGTGGGTGTACGCGCCGGGGTTCGGCACGGTGCTGGCCTGTCGCACGGCGTTGCCGCGGTGCCAGTAGGGCGCGCCGACCGCATCGGTACCGCAGCTGAAGGTCCAGCCGCCCGCGACGACGGTGGTGCCCTGGCCGTAGGCGCCACCCGCCCAGAGGCAGGCAGCGCCCTGAGCCTCGGCGGTGCCCGCGCCGAGGCTCAGGCCGCCCGCCGCCACCGCTGCCGCCGCCAGCAGGGTGAGCGTCCGTGCCGTGCCGCGCTTGTCGTTACACGCGATCGTCCGGCGAAGCCCGTGGTTCTTAAACATAGGTGTTTCTCTTTCGTGCGCTATCCCGGCCGGAGTGGATTTCCGGGATTGGTGATACTTCAAGTAATGTGCCGCTAAGTAGCGGTACGATCAGTCCCTGAGGACGTCACGGAAGGTTGTGGGTGCGAGTAGGTGAGCCGGACCGGCGATCACTGGCACCAGCGGGCCTGCGGGCGGCAGACGGTGTAGCCGCTGCCGTCCGGGCGGGCGACTCGCGACCAGCTGGGGCTGGCCGAAGCGTCGCCCGTGGGGGTGTCGGCCGGCGCGGGGCGGCTCTGGCGCTGGTGGTAGTCGCGGATGGCGTCGTCGTGCTCCTCCGCGCGGAGCGGGTCGTTGTCGCTGTGGTTGTAACCCATCGGGTCGATCTGGTGCCAGCCGTGGGTGTCACCGGTACCGTTGCGCGGATCCGAAGGGCCCGAGTGCGACTCGGCGCCCGCGATGCCCGCGGCGCCCGCGGTGAGCATGCCGACGATCGCGGTACAGGCGAGCAGTCGTCGTGCGGCGGAATGGGTGGTGGCGGTCATCGTAAGTCTCCGTTCGGATTTCGAGCCGTGCGCGGCGACACGGTTCGAGCGGCGGCGGTGCGGCGAACGTCGATGGTCGGGGTTGCCGCGTGAGGTGGGGGCGGGGAAGGGATCGGGGCGGCATCCGTCGCGGACGTGGCGTCCGCGGGCCGGTGCCGGTCGGCTCGGTCCCGCTCGTCGGGATGGGAAGAGCCCGGCCTGTCGTATCCGTGGCGGCCCGGGTCTGCGGGGCGCGGTGCCGCGACGATCGCGTCGGGCCCGGCCAGCGCTTCGGCCTGCGCCGGGGTTTCCGGCGTGGCCGCTATCGCGCTCACGATCAGCGGGCGGACGAGCCAGGTCTGTGTCCGTCGCTGGTGCGGCGTGATGCCGGTCATCGTTCGCGTCCGTTCATCTCGCCACCTCGGGATCGGAGATCGGTCCGGTGTGGTCCGATCGGCGGTCCCTGTCTATCGTGCCGTTGGATAACGTCACATTAATGGACGGGTCGATGCCTTGTCGAGTGCTTTCTCGAGCATGGGAAGAGCCGCTGGGTTTTTCGCGCGGCCCGGCCTCGTGACCAGCGGCGATGACACGCGTCTTGAACCCGAGGTCCTGCGAAACCTTCTCGGGCGGCGCATTTTCGGGTCGGAATCCGCGTTCGGCGGGCGTGGTGGGAGACCGCGGCGAGTAGCGACAGTGATGCGGCACTCCCGATGGAAGTGACGTGGGTCGCGGCGCCACCGGCCGGAGGCGCGGCTGTGTCTCCGTTTCAACCGGCGCGCCGGAGCGTTGCTGATTCCCGGCGGAGTGGGCCCGGCATGTGCGTCGCCGCGCCCGTCACAACACGAAAAGGGCGCCTGCCGCGATGGCAGACGCCCTTTTCGGTGCTTGGATCAGGCTTCGGTGACCGCCGCGTAGGCCGGCGCCCCCGAACCCGTGGCCGCCGCGGGCACGCGGCTCGGCTTCGCGGCGGCGGGGTCGCGGAACGGGGCTTCGATCACGGCACGCTCCCGCCACAGGTAGTACAGCGCCATGGCGAAGATGCTCGTGCCGATCACATTGGCCAGGAAGTGCCACCAGATGCGGTAGGTCGACGCACCGGCACCGGGGTCGAGCAGGCCGAAGAAGGTCGACAGCCCGATCGCCTTGGTGCCGAACGCGACTGTCAGCGTGAGCGCGAGGTGCTCGAGTCCGTGGATGCCCTGCATCAGTACGCCCATGCGGCCCCACTTGCGCGCCTTGCTCTCCAAGGCGTGGTGGGTGACCAGCGCGACGCCGACCAGTCCGGCGAGGAAGTGGAAATTGCCGACCAGGTGCAGGATTTCCATCCCGAGCGACGGCTTCATGTGGTCGACCTGACCGAACCCGTTGGCCAAGCCGGTGCCCCACGGCGTCATCCACGACGGGGAGTTCGGGTGCTGGACCCAGTATCCGACCTGGGCCACGTGCTCCTGGAAGTGGCCGATCTGTGCGATGACACCCAAAGCGATCACACCGAGAGCGGTGCGGAACATCCACGGTCGCAATGGTTTACGTATAGCGACAGCAAGTACGCCGACGGCCGCCCACATGACGACCATCCAGGCCACCATCAGGATCGCACCTAGGATTTCCAACCCGGTCGCTTCGGCTGTGTGGTTCATGGGAACCGCCCTTCTGCGCGCCCTCCGGCAACGGCGACGGATGGGGGAGTTGCTACGGAAACGCGCGGAACGCGTTGTCCGCAACATACAAGGTAGCGTGGGCTCCTGTCCGCGATTTTCGAATGTCCTGGGGTCTCTCACAATTCGGTTCGAGTCATACCCGGAACGTATAGCGCGTGTTCAGGATGGCCGCAGAAAGCCTTCGACGATGCGATGGGCGCGGTCGGCCGCCTCCGGATCGCCGAGCCGCAGGGCGGTATTCGTCGCGCAGAGCACCGCGTCGATCTGGAAGGCGGCCAGATCGGCGTCCAACTCGGCGATCTCACCGGCGGACGCCGCCGCCCGCAGCTCCCGCGCCAGCTGCCGCACCCACGCCTGCTGATCCCGGAACAGGGCGTCGCGCACCGGCCCCGGCTTGCTGTCGTACTCGGCCATCGTCGCGACACGGAAGCATCCGCCCGCGAACAGCGGTGTCGTGGCATAGACCATCCAGTGCTCCACCAAGGCGCGCAGGCGAGCGACGCCGTGCGGCGCGGACCGGGCGGGTTCGACGACCGCTTCCACGAACCGGTCGCGCGCGTGGTCGACGGCCGCCAGTTGCAGCGCTTCCTTGGTGCGGAAGAGGGTCTGGATTCCGGCCTTGCTCAGCCCGGTGTCTTCGGCCAGTCTGCCGAAACTCAGGCCGTCCAATCCGTCGAGCGAGGCGATGTCGACCGCATGCCGCAGCACCGTGGCGCGCGTCTTCGCGCCGCGCAGCAGGCGCTTGTCGGTGATCCGGGCGGTTTTTCGGCCACTTTCCATACGGTCGATCGTACGTTCTGAGAGCCGACCTCGCCGTACTCAAGCGCGCTGGTAGGGCCAGCTCCAGTCGGCGACCTCGGGGATGTCCTCGCCGTGTTCCCTGGTCCACGCGCGGGCCGTCCACCGCGCGTCGACCATCTCCTGCCGCAATCCCGCGGCTCGCTCGCGCAGGCTCGGCACCCGATCGATCACGTCCATCACCAAGTGGTAGCGGTCCAGATCGTTGAGCATCACCATGTCGAACGGCGTGGTCGTGGTGCCCCGCTCCTTGTAACCGCGGACGTGCATCTCGTCATGGTTGGTGCGGCTGTAGGTCAGCCGGTGGATCAGCCACGGATAGCCGTGGAAGGCGAAGATCACCGGCCGGTCCCGGGTGAACAGGGTGTCGAACTCGCTGTCCGGCAGGCCGTGCGGATGCTCGTCCTGCGGCTGCAACCGCATCAGGTCGACCACGTTCACCACCCGGACGCGCAGGTCGGGCAGGCGTTCGCGCAGGATCGCGGCGGCGGCGAGGGCCTCCAGGGTCGGTATGTCGCCCGCGCAGGCGAGCACCACGTCCGGCGTGGCGCCCACCTCGTCGCCGTTGCCGGCCCACGGCCAGATGCCGATCCCGCGCGCGCAGTGCTCGGCGGCTTCGGTCACCGACAACCAGTCGGCCTGCGGCTGCTTGCCCGCGACCACCACGTTCACGTAGTGACGGGAGCGCAGGCAGTGGTCGTAGGTGGACAGCAGCGTGTTCGCGTCCGGCGGCAGGTACACCCGCACGATCGAGGCCTTCTTGTTCAGCACCACGTCCAGGAAGCCTGGGTCCTGGTGGGTGAAGCCGTTGTGGTCCTGGCGCCACACGTGCGAGGACAGCAAATAGTTGAGGCTCGGAATCGGCCGCCGCCACGGCACCGCGGAACTGGCGTCGAGCCACTTGGCGTGCTGGTTGAACATGGCGTCCACGATGTGGATGAACGCCTCGTAGCAGGTGAACACGCCGTGCCTACCGGTGAGCAGATAACCCTCGAGCAGTCCTTGGCACATGTGTTCGGACAGCACCTCGATCACCCGGCCGCTTCGGTCGAGTTTCTGGTCGCGGCGGTCGATCTCCGCCTGCCAGTTGCGGCCGGTGACCTCGAGGATGTCCTGCAAGCGGTTGCTGGCCAGTTCGTCCGGCGCGAAGGTGAGGAAGTTGTCCGGATTGCGCCTGGTGACCTCGCGCAGCCAGCCACCGAGCACTCGGGTGGCCTCGTGCCGGGTCGCGCCCGGCGCGGAGACCTCGACGCCGAAATCGCGCCAGTCCGGCAGGAGCAGGTCCCGCAGCAGCGTACCGCCGTTGGCGACCGGATTGGCGCTCATCCGCCGATCGCCGACGGGCACCTGAGCGGTCAGCTCCGGCACCGGCTTGCCGCTGTCGTCGAACAGTTCCTCCGGACGGTAGGAACGCAGCCACTGTTCCAGCACCGCGCGGTGGTCCGCATCGGTGCGCGCGCCGGGCAAGGGCACCTGATGCGCGCGGAAAGTGCCCTCCACCTGGTCGCCGTCCACCACCGGCGGACAGGTCCAGCCCTTGGGCGTGCGCAGCACGATCATCGGCCAGCTGGGCCGTGCCCCATCGGCGCCGTCGCGCGCGGCGCCCTGGATCCGGCCGATGTGTTCCATGCTCGTGTCCACCGCCGCGGCCATCGCCTGGTGGACGGCCGCGGGATCGTCGCCCGCGACGACGATCGGCTCGTAGCCGTATCCGCGCAGCAGCGACAGCAGCTCCGGTTCCGGGATGCGCGCCAGGATGGTCGGATTGGCGATCTTGTACTCGTTCAGCGCCAGGATCGGCAGCACCGCGCCGTCGCGCGCCGGATTGAGGAACTTGTTCGCATGCCAGCTCGTGGCCAGTGGCCCGGTTTCCGCCTCGCCGTCGCCGACCACGCAGAACACCGTGAGATCGGGATTGTCCAAGGCGGCGCCGAACGCGTGCAGCAGCGAATAACCGAGTTCGCCGCCCTCGTGGAAGGAACCGGGCGTCTCCGGCGCGCAGTGACTCGGCACCCCGCCGGGGAAGGAGAACTGGCGGAACAGCGTGCCCATGCCCGCGGCGTCCTGCGGAATGTGGCTGTAGACCTCGGAGTACGTACCCTCCAGCCAGCCGCACGCGTTCGGGCCGGGACCGCCGTGCCCGGGGCCCGCGACGAAGACGGCGTTCAGGCCGCGTTGCCGGATCGCGCGGTTGGCGTGCACCCAGACGAGATTCAGGCCGGGCACCGTGCCGAAGTGCCCGAGCAACCTGGGTTTGATGTGCTCGGCGCGCAGCGGTTCGCGCAGCAGGGGATTCGCCGTCAGATAGATCTGGCCGACCGCCAGATAGTTCGCGGCCCGCCACCACGCGTCGATCGACGCCAGCTCGTCGCGGCCCAGTGGTCCCGGCACGTCCGCCAGCCGGTAGGGACGCGGTGCGACGGTGCGGCCGCCGGTGCTGTC
>NZ_BAFR01000348.1 GCF_000308435.1 Nocardia araoensis NBRC 100135
ATCGCGTGCGGGCGTGCCAGACTGGGCCGGTGAGCGAACGCAGCAAAAGCGACAAACCGGACGCACTCACACCTCGTGATCGCGGTGATGTCATCGGTGTAGGACTGCTGTGGCTGGCCAAGTGGGCGTTGTGCATCGTCGCGATCGCGGCGGGCGCGTGGGTGCTCGGCTTCCTGGTCGCCCGGCTGTGGGTGGTGATCCTGCCGGTGGCGCTGGCGATCGTGATCGCCACGGTGCTGTGGCCGCCGGTGCGCTGGCTCACCGCCCGCGGTCTGCCGCCGGCCGCGGCGGCCTCGATCGCGGTGCTCGGTTTCCTCGGTGTGCTGGCCGGCGTCATCGCGCTGATCGTGCCCTCGGTGGTGGACCAGGTGCCGGAACTGGCCGACAAGGCGAGCGCGGGCGTCAACCAGGTGCGCGACTGGTTGCAGGGGCCGCCGTTGCGCATTCGCGAAGAGCAGTTGAATTCGGCGGTCGACGCGATCGTGTCCCGGTTGCAGTCGAGTTCCGCGCAGATCGCCACCGGTGTGTTCAGCGGCGTGACCACCGCGACGTCGGCGCTGATCACCCTGTTCCTCGTGCTCGTGCTGAGCTTCTTCTTCGTCAAGGACGGGCCGCGTTTCCTGCCCTGGCTGCACAGCGTCTCCGGCAGCCGCGGCGGCAGGCACCTGGAGGAGGTGCTCAGCCGGATCTGGGTCGTGCTCGGCGGGTTCATCCGGACCCAGGCGCTGGTCAGCCTGGTCGACGCGGTGCTCATCGGCGCCGGTCTGGTCATCCTGGGAGTGCCGCTGGCGCTGGTTCTCGCGGTGATCACCTTCCTCGGCGGATTCGTCCCCATGGTCGGCGCGTTCGTCGCGGGCGCCCTCGCGGTTCTGGTCGCGCTGGTGGGCAACGGCTTCGTCACCGCGCTGATCGTGCTCGGCATCGTGGTCGCCGTGCAGCAACTGGAGGGCAATGTGCTGCAACCGGTGTTGCAGAGCCGCAGCATGCAGCTGCACGCGGTCATCGTGCTGCTGGCGGTCACCGCGGGCGGCTCGCTGTACGGGATCGTCGGCGCGTTCCTGGCCGTGCCCGTTGTCGCGATGGTCGCGGTCGTCCTGCGTTACGTCGGCGAGCAGATCGACGCGGCCACCGCGCCGCCCCAGCAACCGGAGAACGAGCCCACGGACTGACGCGGCACCGGCACGGCCGCGCGCCATCGTTGCGCTCAGGCCGAATGTAACTATCGCCGTCACCCGCCGCGGTTCCTAGCGTCAGTGGACATGACAACTGATGTGGGCACCCCGCTCAACGACATCGCCGACGCGACGGCCACGGCGGTCGCCGACGTCCCGGCGAACGCGCTGGTGGTGTTCCGTGCCTCCGGGATTCCGGAGGGGACGGTGGGCAGCGCGATCAGCCTCGGCCGACACACCGTGCGCGTGGACGAACCGCCCGCACTCGGCGGCGCGGACACCGCGCCCAATCCGGTCGAGGTGTACCTCGCGTCGCTCATCGCCTGTCAGGTGGTGACCTATCGGTTCTGGGCCCAGCGCCTCGGCATCACGATCGACGACCTGGCGGTGAGCGCCGAAGGCGATCTCGACGTGCGCGGGTTCTTCGGCTTGGATGAAAACGTTCGCCCCGGCTTCCAGGCGGTGCGGGTGACCGTTCGCATCAGCGGCCCCGAGACCGAGCAGCGCTATGCCAAACTCCAGCGGGCCGTCGACGCCCACTGCCCCGTGCTGGATCTCACGACCGGGCGTACCCCGGTCGGCACCACGCTGATCACCGATTAGCCGCCGTCCCAACCAGATCGATCACTCACCAGAGGAGGACCTCCCCGATGACCGAACCCGACCTGTCCCAGAACTGGAGCTTCGAGACGAAGCAGATCCACGTCGGACAGATTCCGGACGGCACGACCAACGCCCGCGCCCTGCCGATCTACCAGACCACCTCCTACACCTTCCGCGACACCGCGCACGCGGCGGCGCTGTTCGGCCTGGCCGAGCCCGGCAACATCTACACCCGGATCATGAACCCGACCCAGGACGCGGTGGAGCAGCGCATCGCCGCCCTGGAAGGCGGCGTCGCCGCCCTGCTGCTGGCCTCCGGGCAGGCCGCGGAGACCTTCGCGATCCTCAACATCGCCGGAGCCGGCGACCACATCGTCTCCAGCCCGCGCCTGTACGGCGGCACCTACAACCTCTTCCACTACTCGCTGCCCAAGCTCGGCATCGAGGTCTCCTTCGTCGAGGACCCCGACGATCTCGAGCAGTGGAAGGCCGCCATCCGCCCGAACACCAAGGCGCTGTACGGCGAGACCATCTCCAACCCGCAGAACCACATCCTCGACATCCCGGGGATCGCGGGCGTCGCGCACGACAACGGTGTGCCGCTGATCGTGGACAACACCGTCGCCACGCCCTACCTGATCCAGCCGCTGGCCCACGGCGCCGACATCGTCGTGCACTCGGCCACCAAGTACCTCGGCGGACACGGCGCGGCCATCGCGGGCGTGATCGTGGACGGCGGCAAGTTCGACTGGACCGGCGGCCGGTTCCCCGGCTTCACCGAACCCGACCCGAGTTACCACGGTGTCGTGTACGCCGAACTGGGCGCGCCCGCCTATGCGCTCAAGGCGCGCGTGCAACTGCTGCGCGACCTCGGCTCCGCGGTCTCGCCGTTCAACGCGTTCCTGATCAGCCAGGGCCTGGAGACGCTGAGCCTGCGGATCGAGCGGCACGTGCAGAACGCGCAGGCCGTGGCCGAATTCCTCACCACCCGTTCGGAAGTCACCTCGGTGTCCTACGCGGGCCTGCCGTCGTCGCCGTGGTACGAGCGGGGCCGCGCCCTCGCCCCGAAGGGCGCGGGCGCCGTGATCGGCTTCGAGCTGGCCGGCGGCGTGGACGCGGGCAAGCGGTTCGTCGAGGCGCTGCGGCTGCACAGTCACGTCGCCAACATCGGTGACGTGCGCTCGCTCGTGATCCACCCGGCCTCCACCACCCACTCGCAGCTCACCCCGGAAGAGCAGCTGGCCGCGGGCGTCACGCCCGGCCTGGTCCGCCTCGCGGTCGGCATCGAGGGAATCGACGACATCCTCGCCGATCTGCGTACCGGATTCGACGCGGCATCCTGACGCGTCGCCCCTGACGGGTCGGGTGGTCGGGTGGCTCCTGGTCAGGCCGCGAGCGGCCCGGCCGTGACCACCCGCCCGTCGCGGGTGGTCACGGTGACCCGAGGTGTTTCGCCGCCGTATGCGCGGACGACGGCGAACGCGAGACCGTCCGCGCCGATCGGCACGACGCACTTTTCGAGCGTGGAGGTAACCGACAGGATGACCGCGTCACGGGCGGCCCGGCCGATCACCGCGAACCAGCCAGGGCCGGACGGGTCGGCGGTCTCCGACCGGAACCGGGTGCCGCGTCGTTGCAGCGCCTCCCAGGCGGGGGTGTGTTCGTGCCGAGGCCCGACCGGTCGCGGTGCACCGATCACTGTTCCCCTGGTGGTCCACTGATCGCCGTCGGGATGGGCGAACAAGACGTAGCGGCCCTGGTCGCCATCGATCACGACCGCGACCAGGTCGTCACGCACGACAGCGCTGACCGGCGTGAGCTCCCGGTCAGCTGCCGCGAGGGCATCGAGCGCCGTGTCGACCGCTGGATGGCCTGGTGTGCCCATCGGCTGTGCCCTTCCCTGTCGTGTCAGTGGATCATCGCAGGCCGGACGCAGTGCCGGATAGCGCCTAGTACCGCCAGCGCCGACGGCCGGTACGAATCGCTCGGCCCCTGCGCCCACACCCGGAACCGATCGCCCACACCATCGGCGGGCGACGGCAACGCGATCTGCGCACCGATCGGCGCGAGAGTTGCGTTCAGCCGGAACAACTCCGAGAACAGCGGCATATCGGCCGGGAAGTCCGGCCGCACCAAAAACGTCCACCGCTTCGAACGCGGATGGGAGATGATCGGCCCGGCAGGGTCGCCGAGCCTCGCCATGCGGATCTTCACCGTCGCGCCGAGCTGCGCAGGCACCGTGATCGCACCAACGCTCCCCGCTGGCAGGAAGATACGGCCCGACTCCGGATCGATGCGTGCGGGCAGCCCGCACACGTTCCGATAGAACCGGCACCGGGCCACCGGAGTCTCCAGAATTGTCGTAGGGGCTTCGGCGAAAACCGGTGTCGGCCTATTCATGGCGGCCCCTGTCACACCACCGCCGCCGGTCTATCCCGGTGACCGGAGCGATGTGAATCAGGCAGTCGCGCGGAATATCGTGGCGGTCATCCACGATCACGGTCCCCACCCACCCGCACGGGCCGGGAATGTTGCGGACGTGCGGCCCGAGCCGCCCGTTCTCGAGCGGCGCTAGCTGTAGGCAGTGCTGGGTTCCTGGGCATCGCACCCGCGACAACGGCCCGTATGGTGTGCCATCGGTGGTCTCCCACTGTCCGACCCTCGACAGCCGGACCTCGTCACCCTCTCCCATCCCGCAGCGATCCCCTTCTCGTCGATTGGAAAGCACCCGGCGCCAGGGGCTTTCGCCACCCTCCGACGACGTCACGGACGCCGATGGTGTGCCCTGATCAGGTAAGGGCTTCACCCAGCGCCGGGGCCGTCTTTCAGGGTTCTCGATGCAAGGATTGGGGAACAGCGCAAAACTATAGGCAAATAGAGCTCGACTCTGGAGGGAGAGTTGAACGCGCCGTTCAAATCGTGCAGGTTGGCCTGCGGTTGGACACACGCCGAGTTAGCCGAGCGGGTGTGCGCCGAGGTCGAACAGGCGACCGGGCACCGGCCCGCGGTCGACGCGCAGGCGATCAGCCGGATCGAGCGCGGCGAGATCCGATGGCCTCGAGCTGCAACCCGGCGGGCGCTCGTGGCACTGTTGGGGGCGGGTTCGGAGACCGAGATCGGGCTGTACCCGAAACGAACTCACCGCGACGCCGAAAAGGATGAGGCCACGAACCGCAGGGATTTTCTAGCGCTGGCCGGAACGACGGTCCCGTTCGTCACAACTGCGCCTCACGCGCGGCAAGTGGGCGCGGTCGAGCTGGACGAGATGCGGGCCAAGTTCATCCGCCTCCAGGACCTGGACAACCTTGTCGGAGGCGGCGACACCTTTCACCTGTACATCTCCGAACTCGCCAGAACCCAACAGCTGTTGCGGCACGCCAGCTACAGCGCTGCGACGCGGGTTGGGTTGACCGAGCTGGCAGGGGAACAGGCGCAGCAGGCCGGGTGGGCAGCGTTCGACGCCGGGTTTCCCAACCAGGCTTTCAGCCTGTACGCCTATAGCCACCGCGCAGCGAAAGAGGCCGGGAACCTCGAGCTGGCCGCGAACGCGTTGATCCAGATCGCCTACGCCACCGGTGACCGGAACGCGGTGGCGACGGCGGACGCCGCTTGCGCAGCCGTCGGTCCGGACGCTCCCGCGCAAGCTCGGGCACTGCTCGCAGCACGCCGGGCGTGGTCGCTAGCCACGATCGGTGACCGCGACAACGCCGCGCGCGCCCTCGACGCCGCAGCGTCCGCGCTCGACAGCGACATGTCCCGTCCGGCGGCGAAGTGGTTCGCGTGGATGACGCACGCAGAGCTGGACATCATGATCGGCCGCGTCTGGTCGGTGCTGCACGATCCCGGCAAAGCCCTAGCTCCTCTACAACGGGCGCTCGACTCCTACCCGGACCCGTGGACCAGGGACAAAGCCCTGTACATGACGTGGCTCGCTGACAGTTATCTCGACGCGGGGAATGTCGAGGAGGCGATAAGGATTACGGAGAACGCGCTCACGCTGGCCGAAAAAGTGGCGTCGGTGCGGCCGCTGGCCCGTGTGCGTCAGGTCGCTCGCCGCGCCGCAGGTACACCGGGCGGCGACCAGCTGCGGGAACGGGCCATCGCCGCTCGGGTTCCTACTCCGGCGCGTTTGTAGAGCGGTCTACCCAAGCCGCGTACTCCTCAGGGCACCATTCGATGGGCTGGCCGGTCAACTCCGGGTTGTCCCACGGATGCAGCTCTTTGATCTTGGCGGCGAGTTTGTCTCGGGCGTCGGCGGAGGTTCGCAGTTCGACGCGCCACTCCTGACCTTCGCCCGATTCGCCGAGGTGCCAGAACACCGATTTGATCGGCCCGGTGATGAACGCACCCGCGGCGAGTCTCTCCGTTACCGCAGCGCGGGCGATGGATTGAGCAGCGTCTTCAGTGGGGGTAGTTGTCGTTACGGACCACACACTTGGAGTTGCCATTCCGACAGCCTAGGGGACGGCACCGGCCGTGGACCGGCGATCAGTATCGACCCTCGACGCCGGGCGACCTGCGGTGTCGACGGCATCGACCACAGCACGCAGCAAAGCCTGTTGTTGCTGGTCATGAGATGTTCGTCGGCCATTGCGGGCTGCGTCGACGGCCTGTCGTACAACTGTCCGGCGTTGTGGATCTTGTTGATGAGGAGACTCATCCGCTCGCAGTTGAGGTATCCGCCGCGGCGCGCTGTGCCGACCGGTTCGGCCGACACCTCGAACACCACCACACAACGGGGCCGGGTGGGCTCTTGGTCAGACCGCGATGTGGCTGGGAATCCGCACAGCGGGGCAATGCCCCGTTTCGAGGGCGGTTTACCTGATTTCCGTTGGAGAAAACCAGCAGCAGCGCAGCCACGATCGGTTGACCACGCCGACAGGGCTATTCGGCGCTGTCACACGGATTCGATTGGCCGGGGCGGGTTTCACCGCAATCGAAAATAATTCGAACTTCCGCGCATCCGTAAGGCTTTCTGAATCGAACTAGAAGGGTAGGTATATGTCCTCTTCAGAATGAGGTGGGTAAGTTCATGGGCATAGCAGTACCCGAAATCGACACTCCGGCACATCCCTTCCTTCGCCGCGCCGCCACTCTGGTGGTCGCGGGCGCCATCCCGTTGTCTTTGGTCGGCGCCGCCGCGACCGCCACCGCGACCCCGCTGCCGGAGATCTCCGTCCAGGTCCCGTTCGCCCCGGAGCCCGGCCTCGGCGTCATCCCGGTGGCCGATCCCGCGGACCCCCAAGCGCTTCCGCCCGCGCCCCCGGTTTCCGCGGGCCGCAACGACCTGAGCGTCAACCGGCCGATGCCGGATCCGAACCTGCTCGCGCCGATCGATCCGCAGCGGCTGCACCTGCCCAACCCCGCAGCTCCGGCTCCCGCGGTCGCGCCGATCGAGGCGCCGCCCGGCACACTGCGCGTGGGTTCGGTGGTGATCGGCCGACCGGACTTCATGACCCCCGAGCAGGGCAAGATGTTCAACGACGCGATCGCGGGCCCGGAAGCGAGCATCGCGCAGACCCTGGACTCGGTGGGCTTGGACCCGACGCGTTCCGACCGCATCGCCGCCGACCTGATCGGCTCCACCGCCATCGGCGCCTCGGTGGGCAGCATGGTGGCCGCGCCGGTCGCCTCGATCGGAGCGGTCATCGGCGCCATCTGCGGCGCCATCGCGGGCCTGCCGATGTTCCCGACCGGGACGGTGGCCGTCATGGCCTTCGGCGCCGCCATCGGTTATGGATTCGTCGCCTCTCCCGCCATCGCCGTCGGCGCGGCCGTCGGCGCGGGTGTCGGTGTGCTGCAAGGGCTTTTGACACCGCCCACGATTCCGGCCGCGTAATTCCCCGCGCCGTGAACCGCCCGCAGCACGCGGTTTCGGCGTCGATTCCGAATATGCACGACTTCCGCGAAGACCCGGTTTTCCGCCGGGTCTTCTGCTTTTACGCGGAATGGCCGATGTTTGGCCGCGCGATAACGGGCTACTGCGAGGAAGACCGGCTGAAGATGGCCGGCCGGTCGCTTCAAAAGGAGGTTGTGACATGAGCACAGTCGACAAGGCGAAGAACAAGACCGACAAAGTCGCTGGTCAGGCCAAAGAAAAGTTGGGCGAGGCCAAAGGTGACCGGGGGAAGCGCGACGAAGGCCGCACCGACCAGATCAAGTCCGACCTGAAAGACGCGGGCGAGAAGGTCAAGGACGCCTTCAAGCACTGACCGCCGCTTGTCGTGCGCTGCCGGACGCAGTCCGTCCCGGCCGCGCGGCCGGAGCGAACGCGGCAGAACTACCGCGCCCGGCCGAAGAGAAAGCGCAGGTAGATAGATCAGGCGGATGGCCGCATCGAGCGGTCGTCCGCCTTTCTTTCGGAGAAACCGGTCCGACCGATCGAGCGCGTCATAGCTCCGACGACCGCTGATCCGCGGCGCCGCGCCCGTCGCCCTCCTCCTCGACCAGCCGCAGTTCGCTCGGCCACCAGATCTTGCGTCCGATCAGGCTGAACAGCGCGGGGATCACCACCGTGCGCACGACGAACGTGTCGAGCAGGATGCCGAGGCCGACCACGATGCCGACCTGGGTCAGGGTGATCAGCGGGAGCACGCCGAGCACGCAGAACACCGCCGCGAGCACGATGCCCGCGCTGGTGATCACCGCGCCGGTCACCGACACCGCGCGCACCATGCCGTGCGTGGTGCCGTGCCCGGGAGTCTCCTCCCGCGCCCGGGTCACCAGGAAGATCGTGTAGTCGACGCCGAGCGCGACCAGGAACAGGAACGCGAACAGCGGCACGCTGATGTCCAGCGCCGGGAATCCGAACACGTGCTCGCTCATCCAGCTGCCGAGCCCGAGCGCGGCCAGCGCGCTCAGCACCGTCACCGCCACCAGCAGCACCGCGGCGGGCACCGCGCGCAGCAACGCCAGCAGCACCACCAGCACGACGACCAGGATGAGGGGAATGATCAGCTTGCGGTCGCGGCTCGCGGCGTTCTGGACGTCCAGCGCCTGCGCATCGGAGCCGCCGACGATCGCGTCGGCTCCTGGCACCTGCGCCACCGACGCGCGCAGCGCGTCGATCGTGTCGAAGGCGCGGGCGGAAGTCGGCGGCGCGTCGATCACCACGGCCCAGCGGGTCAACCCGGTCGGCGAGGTGCCGGTCTGCCAGGTCATCACCACGCCGTCCGTGCGGTGGAACGCCGCGTCGATCGCCACCACCGAATCGCTGCGCGCGAGGACGATGGCGGGATCGGAAGCGCCGGAGGGGAAATGCTCAGCGAGGGCGTCGAATCCATCGACCGACTCCGCGCGAACCCGGAACTGCTCGGTCTGCGACAGACCCACCTCGGTCGACAGCAACCCGGTCGCGCAGATGGCCAGCGCCACGAGCGCGCTTCCGGCGACCACCGCGGGCCTGCGCACCACGCGCGCGGCGATCGCATGCCAGATGCCCTCGTCGGCCGTATCGCGGTCGTCGACCTCCGGCACGAACGGCCAGAACACGTTGCGCCCGCACAGCGCGAGCGCGGCGGGCAGCGCGATCAGGACGAACACCACCGCCACCAGCAATCCGAGCGCGGCCATCACGCCGAGACTGCGCGTGCTGGGCACCGAGGCGAACAGCAGCGCCAGCAGCGCGACGACCACCGTCACGTTGCTGGCCAGGATCGCGGGCCCGGCGCGCCGCACCGCTTGGCGCAAGGCCGTGCGGTGGTCGGTTTCCCGGTGCAGTTCGTCGCGATAGCGCGAGACCAGCAACAGCGCGTAGTTGGTACCCGCACCGAACACCAGCACGCTGGTGACACCGGAAGTCGAGCCGTCGAAGGTGAGATCGGTCACGCGCGCCAGCGCGGTTCCGGCGCCGGTGGCCACCCGATCGGCCGCGCCGACCACCGCGAGCGGCACCAGCCACAGCACCGGGGAGCGGTACGTGGCGATCAGCAGCACGGCGACGACCACCGCGGTCACCGCCAGCAGGGTGACATTGGCGCCGGAGAACGAGTCGGCGATGTCGGCGCCGAAGGCGGGACCGCCGGTGACCTGCAGGACGAGACCGGCGGGCAAGCCGTCGCGTGCGACGGTACGGATGTTCCCGATGCGATCGGTCAGCGGGAATCCGCTCAGGTCGGCGTCCACGGGCACCTGCCCGATCGCCGCTTTCCGGTCCGGTGCGGCGAGCAGGTCGGCCGGGCCCGGCGTTCGTCCCGACGCGCGGGCCACTGCCGCCACGGTGGCATTGCGGTCGTCGTCGGTCAGCTCGCCGCCATCGGCGCGCGTGACCACGATGATCGCCGCGGCCGACCCCGCGTCGGGGAACTCCTCCAGCGCCCGTTCGACCCGCGCCGATTCCGCGGAGGACGGCAGCGCGGTGGGGGCCTGGCCGGCGGACTCGTTCTCGCCCACCGCCGCGATCAGGCCGATCGAAGCGACGGCGAGCGCCATGAGCAGCACCCACGATGTCCGGGCGGTCACCACCGACGCATAGCGATCCCAAGCGCTCACCACGCAACTCTCTCAGATTTCCTCGTCGGCGGTGACCTACCTGGTCGAGCGCATGATCGACTCCGGCCACCTGCGCCGCGCCGCCGATCCGGCCGACCGCAGGCGGGTCATCCTGCACTACGACGAGCACGGCATGGACGTGGCCCGCGGCTTCTTCACACCGCTGGGCAGCAGACCCGCGCCGCGATGGCCGAACTGCCCGACGCGGACCTGCGCGCCGCGCACCGCGTGCTGGTCGCCTCGTCCGCGCGATGCGCGAGCATCACGCCGAGCTGACCGGCGAGTGAACGCCGCCGGGACGCGCGTCAGTCCCGCAGCGCCTGCTCGCGCAGCGATTTCAAGGTCTTCGACAGGATCCGCGAGACCTGCATCTGCGAACACCCGATCCGCTGGGCGATCTGCTCCTGGGACATCGAGTCGAAGAAGCGCATCACCAGCACCTGCTTCTCGCGTTCGGGCAAAGCCGCCAGCAGCGGCTTCACCGCCAGGTAGTTCTCCACGGTGCTGAAGTCCGGGTCCTCGGCGCCGAGCGAGTCCAGCAGCGAGGGACCGCCGGACTCCGTATCGTCGGTGTCCGAGGCGGCGTCGATCGAGGAGGTCTGGTAGGCGTTGCGAGCGATGAGCGCCTGGGTCACCTCGTTCAGGTCCGCACCCAATTCCTCGGCGATCTCCCGCGCCCGCGGCATCCGGCCCAAACGCTGCGACAGGATCTCCACCGTCGGGCCGATGGTGGACTGGATCTCCTTGAGCCGGCGCGGCACTCGCACCGACCAGGCGTAGTCGCGGAAATGCCTGCGCACTTCGCCCATGATCGTCGGCACCGCGAACGACAGGAAGGTGGCGCCGTGCCCCGGATCGAAGCGATCGACGGCGGCGAGCATGCCCACCCGCGCGATCTGCAACAGGTCCTCGAAACTCTCGCCGCGGCCGCTGAACTTGCGGGCGATGTGCTCGGCCAGCGGCAGGCAGCGTTCGATCAGCTCGGTGCGCACGGCTTCCCGGCGCGGATCATCCGGGGCCAGCGCGGCCAGTTCGGCGAAGAGCGGCTCGATATTGTCGTAGCTGTCACCCCGCGACTTCCGCTTGGCGGCGGCCTGATTCGACTCGCTACTCATTATTCGAGCCGCCGCGCACCCACCGGAAGTCGACGACAGTCGGGTAGCCGCCCGCCGCGGAGTCGTGTGCGCCTCGGGTCGCCGAGACGGAGGCCGTCAACGTCGCCACGATGTGCCAGCCGAAGCCGGACTCGTCCGGGCTGCTGTCCGACGTCGTGACGGTGGAGACGCGCACGTCCACCGCGTCGTCCTCGAAGCCGAACGCGCACTCCAGCTCCGCCCCGTCCACCGCGTCCAGCACCAGCGCGCTGGCCACCTCGTCCAGTGCCAGCCGGATGTCGGTCACCTCATCGATGCCGAAATCTGCCATGAGCACGACGGTCTCGGCCAAGGCACGCAGCATCGCCAGCTGTTCGGACACCGCGGGCACCCGCACGCTGATCGTGCCGGTCCGCGTCGTAGCGGGAGGAGTCCCCTCACCCTTGCTCATGCACCGCTCCCAGAAAGTCGCGCCGTCCGTTCGGAGCGCCAAGCCTACGCCCTCTCGTCCACCCGGTTCGATCGGCCACGGCACGCCGCGCGCGTCTTGGCCCGAGGCGGCAAGTCGCGAGGCGGGCGCACGCACGTCCATCAACCGCTCCCGACGCCGATGAACAGTGCGTTCGCCGAGCTCTCCGGGAGTTCACCGAGCCCCCTGAACCGTCGGGGCTCCGGTCCGCACGGCAGGTAGGCGGCGACGGCCGTCCCCGATCGCGGACACCAGATCGGCGTAGGCGATCTCCAATTCGGCCAGCCTGGTCCATGCCGCGTGCATGCGCTCGCCACCTGGATCGTCGTGCATCAGCAGATGGAACGCCTCCTCCGCGACGGCGGCCATCCGATCGATCATCTCGCCCAGGCTCGTGTCGTGCACCCGCACCCCGGGGTCGGCGCACGGCAGATGCAGCGCCGCCCAGGTGTCGATCCGGTCGACCAACTCGGCGCGGCGGCGCCGCGCCTCGTCCGGCTCGCGCGCGTCCTCCCGGCACTGCCGGTGCAATTCGGTCAGCTCGCGCGCCCACCGGCTCACCGGGCCCTGCACGTGCTGGCCGCCCAGCGCGCACAGCAGTGCACTCGGACTCGGCAACGCCGAACCCTCGGACGACTTCCGCGGTCGCGCACGCTGGACCAGCATGGCCTACCTCCCCGGCACGACCGCACCGCTCGCACGGCCGGTCGGCCAAGCCTTCATCAGGACAGCGTTCATTCCGGAACCGGCATGCCCGCTGCGGGCGGACGCAAACTCACAGTGGCGCAGTGAGTTCGAGATGGATGCCGTCGGGATCGGTGAACGACAGGATCGCGATGCCGAAATCCGCCATCTCGGTGATCTCCCCGTGTTCGATGCCCGCCTCGGCCAGCCGAGCGGCCGCGGCGACCAGATCGTCCCGCGCCGGGACGGTGAAGCTCAGATGGTCCAAACCCACACGTTCGGAATCGAATCGGTCCGCCGGGTCGGCGACCGGGCGCAGGCCGAGCAACATGCCGTTGGCCTGGAACACCACCCCGCCGAACAGCCGCATCGGATCGACGCGCACTTCGGGATCGTCGGGGCTGCCCGGCGATTCGGCGGCGATGGGAAAACCGAGCACGTCTCGGTAGAAGGCACGCGACCGGGCGATGTCGGTCACGGTCAACCGGATGTGGTGCGTTCCGGTCGTTTCGATCATGGTCACGCTCCGAACGAGGTAGGCGGGCTCGATCGACTCCCCGGCACTCTCGGCGGGCGAGCCGTCTCGCGATGACGGTAGGACAGAATCCCGACGGAGCCGAGTGTCGGAAACGACATCTTTGGTACCGTTTCCGACATGGACGTCGTCGTCTTCGTGGTGGACGGCGTGGCCGATTTCGGATACGCCGCCCTGCTGGAAACGTTCAACACCGCCAACTCCGTGCGCGCCGAGCTGCCCGACCCGCCGCAGCCGTGGCGGGTGCGCAGCGCCTCCTTCGGCGCCACGGTGCGGTCGGGCAACGGCCACACCGTGCCGACCATCCCGCTCGACGAACTCGGCGACGGATTCGACCTGATGATCGTGCCCGCCGTGCACGTACTCGAGGCCGCGGCGCTGATCGACCTCGTTTCCGCACCCGCCAGCCGCCCGGTGCTCGACCGGTTGGTCGCGGCCCGCGAGCGGGGCGCTCACCTCGCCGGCGCCTGCACCGGAACGTTCTTCCTGGCCGAGGCGGGCGTGCTGGACGGTTCACCAGCGACCACGAGCTGGTGGCTCGGCCCCAGCTTCCGGCGCCGCTACCCGCGCGTCGAACTCGACGAGGGGCGCACGCTGTGCCGCGGACAACGCGTCACCACCGCGGGCGCCGCGCTGTCGCACATGGACCTCGCGCTGTCGCTGATCGCGGGCAAGAGCCCGGCGCTGGCCGAACGCGCCATGCGCTACCTGGCGGTGGGCGCGGGACGCCCGCAGCGCGAGTTCATCGTTCCCGAGATCATCGCCCGCGGCGATTCCGTCACCGCCGCCTTCGAGCGCTGGGTCCGCGCCCACCTCGGCGAGAATTTCCGGATATCCCAGGCCGCGCGCGCAATCGGTGTCACCGAACGCAGCCTGCAGCGGGCCACCCACGCCGAACTGGGCATGTCCCCCACCGAGTTCGTGCACGACATCCGCCTGGAACGCGCCGTGCAGCTGCTGCGCACCACCTCGCTCACGGTTGACGCGGTGGCCGCCAAGGTGGGCTATCTCAACGCCGGAACGCTGCGCGGATTGTTCCGCCGCCGCCGGGGCATGTCGATATCCGAGATTCGCATGACGCGCGTGTCGTATTGAGCCGACCGCCGTCGGCACGACGCCGGATACCACGCGACGGCCGCGCTCCGGGAACGGTATCGTCCGCACGGGCGGCCCGCGACGGCCCGCTCGAGGAGGCCCCGGTGACCGATCGGCAGCACACGACCACATCCGACGAAGAGCGAACCCCCGCGCCCGCCAAGACGAGCGCGCACGACGCCGTGCGGCTGAGCGTGGTGATCGCCGCGCTGGGCGTGGTGTTCGGCGACATCGGCACCAGCCCGATCTACACCATCCAGACGGTGTTCAACCCCGCCGATCCGCATCCGGTGCCGATCAGCACCGACAACGTGTACGGCGTGGTCTCGATGGTGTTCTGGTCGGTCACCATCGTCGTCACCGTCACCTACATCCTGCTGGCCCTGCGCGCCGACAACGACGGCGAGGGCGGCATCATGGCGCTGATCACGCTGCTGCGGCGGTGGGGCTCGCAACACGGACGGCGGCAGACCGCGGTGCTGGCGGCGCTGGGCATCTTCGGCGCTTCCCTGTTCTTCGGCGACAGCATGATCACTCCGGCGATCTCCGTGCTGTCGGCGGTCGAGGGAATCGAGGTCGTGCAGCCGTCGCTGGCGGAGTTCGTCGTGCCGATCACCGCGGTGATCATCGTGACGCTGTTCCTGGTGCAGCGGCGGGGCACCGCGGCCGTGGGCCGGGTGTTCGGGCCGGTGATGATCGTCTGGTTCGTGACCATCGGCGCGTGCGGGGTGGCGGGCATCGCCGATCATCCGCAGATCCTGCGGGCCCTGTCACCGACCTACGCGCTGGGCTTCCTGTTCGGCAATTTCGGCACCGCCTTCTTCGCCTTGGCCGCGGTCGTGCTCGCGGTGACCGGAGCCGAGGCGCTGTATGCCGACATGGGTCACTTCGGCCGCCGAGCGATCACCCGCGCCTGGCTGCTGCTCGTATTCCCGGCGTGCATCCTCAGCTATTTCGGCCAAGGCGCGCTGATCCTCGGCGACCCCGCCAACGTCAGCAGCCCGTTCTTCCTGCTCATGCCCGCCTGGGGCCGCCTACCGCTGGTGCTGCTTGCCACCGCGGCGACCGTGATCGCCTCACAGGCGGTGATCACCGGCGCGTATTCGGTGGCGTCCCAGGCCGCCCGGCTCGGCTATCTGCCCCGGCTGCGCATCGCGCATACTTCGGAGGCCACGGTCGGCCAGATCTACGTCCCGTGGATCAACTGGCTGCTGATGGTCTCGGTACTCACCCTGGTGTTCGCCTTCCGCAGTTCGGCGGCGCTGGCCTACGCGTTCGGCATGGCGGTGACCGGCACGATCACCATCACCACGCTGCTGTTCTTCTATGTCGCCCGCGCCCGCTGGCACATCCCGCTGTGGCTGCTGGCCGTTGGCGCCGTCCCCCTGCTGTCGGTGGACCTGCTGTTCGTCGCGGCGAACCTCACCAAGCTCGCGCACGGCGCGTGGCTGCCGCTGCTGATCGGTCTCACCGCGTTCACCATCATGACCACCTGGCAACGCGGACGCGAGATCGTCACCGCCGAACGCGAACGGCGGGAAGGCTCGCTGCGCGAATTCATCGATCACCTGCACGCGGGCGACCCGTCGATACTCGAGGTTCCCGGCACGGCCGTGTTCCTCAACCGAGGCAAGCGGACCGCGCCACTGGCCTTGCGCGCCAACGCCGAACACAACCACGTGCGCCACGCCCACGTCGTGATCATGTCGATCGAGACCGAACCCGTGCCGCGCGTTCCGGCGGACCAACGGATCAGCGTCGATTCCCTCGGCTACACCGAAGACGGGATCATTCACGTCCGCGCCCGATTCGGCTACATGGAGGCGCAAGACGTGCCCGGCGCGCTGGCGCTGCTCGACCCCGCCGTTACCGAGGGGCCGTTGCAGCTGGATCGAGCGTCCTACTTCCTGTCGAAGATCGAGCTGCGCGCCGGGACCGAGCCGACGATGGCGCAGTGGCGTAAACGGCTGTTCATCGCCACCTCCTACATCACCGCCGACGCCGCCGAGCAGTTCGGCCTGCCCCGCGACCGTACGGTCATCATGGGCGCCCACATCGAGATCTAGGAGCTACCTCTACCTGCCCCGACGCACACCTCGGACCGAGGCGCGACATCTCCCCTGGATGGCAGCTGCCGAAGGATCGTGACCCGCGACGGCACCAGGACGGCCGGCACCCGCGAATGCCGCGCCTCGAACCAGCTCAGAATGCTCCGCCGCCGACGGGCACGCTCGCCCCGGTGATCCAGCGGGCCTCCTCCGATGCCAGGAAGGCGACCACGTCGGCGATGTCGTCGGGTTCACCCATCCGGCCGAGCGGAGTCGACTGGGCGATCTGCTGATTCGCCGCGGTCACCCCGGACGCGGCGAGGGCGTCGGTGCGCACCGCACCGGGCAGCACGCTGTTGGCCGTGATGCCGCGCGGGCCGAGTTCCCTGGCCAGCACCCGAACGAGCTGCTCGACAGCGGCCTTGCTGGCGCCGTAGACGCCCGATCCCGGCCGGTGGGTCAGTGTCGCACCGGAGGACACGACGACGATGCGGCCGTTGTCGCGCAACCGCTTCGCGGCCTCGCGCAGGGCGACGAACGTCGCCTTCGTGTTGACCTCGAACATCAGCTCGAAGTCCTCGTCGGTGGCCTCGGCTATCGCGCCGAAACGGGCGACCCCCGCGTTGTTCACGAAGACGTCCACGCCACCGAAACGCTCCTCGGCGGCATCGAACAGCCCGCGCGGGCCCGCCACGTCCGCGACGTCGGCCCGCACCGCCAGCGCCTGCCCACCGGAGTCCTCGATCCCGGCCACCACCTGTTCGGCGGCAGCCCGGTTCGACTGGTAGTTGACGACGACGGAGGTTCCCCGCGCGCCCAGACGTTCCGCGATAGCGCGACCGATGCCGCGAGATCCTCCGGTGACGATCGCGACCGGCATCACACCTCCCAATTGATGAGTATATGGATAGTCGAGATCATCGACTAAGTAGGGGAGGGTGTCAACTGTCCATCACCTAGACTTTTCCCATGCCGACCGATGACCAGGGACTCGCGCCCGCCTTCGCGCGGCTGCACCGGGAGATCAGCGCCCTCTACACCTCGATCGCGCGGCGCCTGGAGCTGACGAGTCAGCAAGCCGAATTGCTGTGCCTGCTCGGCGCCGACCGACCGCGGTCCTTCGGTGAACTGGCCGCGATGCTCGGTTGTGACAAGACCAATGTGACCGGCATGGTCGACCGGCTGGAGCGGCGCGGGTTGCTCGTCAGGGAGACCGACCCCGGAGACCGCCGCGTGACTCGCGCGGTACCCACCGAACAAGGCTCGGCGGTGCGGCACAAGTTCCGCGCGGATCTGGAGCAGGAGCTGGCCCGCAGGCTTACCGGCATCGACCGCACTCGATTGATCGACCTCGTGACCGCGACGGCAACAGCCCTGGCCGACCACCGGTGAAATCCAACGTCGCTGAAACCGACAGCAGATATAGGGTCACGCTTACTGTCTTGGTTATCCGAACTAACTTTTGCGCAGCATTACGTCACCCTTCGTTCGAGTAGTTCGCTACTCGTGTGCGGGCAAGGCCGTCACCAGAGAATGGCGATAGCTGGTGCGACGACGTCGTCGACACCGCGTTCACCTCGATCACGGAGTCACCCATGCCTGCGAAAAAGAATTCATCCCGCCGGTCGCACACCGGAAACGACGCCCTTCTCGCCGCCCTGCGCAAATACATCCGCAGCAAGGGCGAGAACTTCCTCGAAGACCCCAATATCTCCTCGATCGGCGTCGGCTACAAGCAAGTCGACGGGAAACCGACCGGCGAGATCGCGGTGCAATTCACCGTGCACGAGAAGGTGTCCGAACCGGAGGCGCTGGAAGCACTTGGCACCGCGGCGATTCCGAAGACCATCACCGTCGACGGGATCGAGGTACCGACCGACGTGCTGCAACGCACGTTCGAGCCCGCCTTCCGGCTGGTCACCGAAGCGGCCGCGCCCGAACGGAAGTCGCGCATGGATCCGATCGTTCCTGGCATCAGCGTCGCCCACCCCAGCACCACGGCGGGGACGATCGGTTGCGTCGTCTACGACCGCGACGACGCGACACCGTATGTGCTCAGCAACTGGCACGTCCTGCACACCGCGGCGGGCAGGCTCGGCGACGACGTCGTGCAGCCGGGCCCGCGCGACGACAACCGGGTCGACCGCAACCGGCTCGGCAGGCTCGTTCGATCCCATCTCGGCACGGCGGGCGACTGCGCCGTAGCCGACATCGAGAACCGGCAGTTCAGCGCCGCTATCACCGGGCTGGATGTCGTTCCGGACCGTCTCGGCGAACCAGAGCTCGGCGACAAGGTGATCAAGAGCGGCCGGACCACCCAGGTCACCCACGGCATCGTGCGTCGCGTCGATGTGGTCGCCGAGATCGACTACCGAGGCGTCGGCACGAGGAACATCGGCGGCTTCGAGATCGGGCCCGATCCGGCCCATCCCGCGGTCGACGGCGAGATCAGCAGCGGCGGCGATTCCGGATCGGCGTGGATGTTCAAGCTGCCCGGCGGGGAGACCAGCACCGTGCTGGCCGGATTGCATTTCGCCGGCGAGACGGGCGCGGACACCGACGAGCACGCGCTGGCCTGTCTGCCGCAATCGGTGTTCGAGAAGCTCGGCATCACTTTGACTCCGCCGGTCGCGGAGGAAGTCGCGGTCGTCGCCGGATACGATCCGCATTTCCTCGCGTCGCCGATCCCGGTACCCGAGGTGGAGGCCGAGGTCCGCCCGGACGTGGCGACCACCGTCGACGGCGCCGATGTCCTGCACTACACGCACTTCTCCCTCGCGATGCGCCGCTCGCGCCGCTTCGCCATCTGGGTGGCCTGGAACATCGACGGCAGCTCGATGAAGAAGCTGTCGCGCAAGAAGATCGACTTCGTCAAGGATTCGCGGCTCGACGCGGACGCCCAGGTCGGCAACGAGTTGTACCGCGACAACCGGCTCGATCGCGGCCACCTCGCGCGACGCGCCGACCTGCTGTGGGGCAGCCTGCCCGAAGCACGGAAGGCCAACGAGGATTCGTTCTTCTACACCAACATCACCCCGCAGATGGACGACTTCAACCAGAGCATGCGCGACGGGGTCTGGGGGCGGCTCGAGGACGCCGTCTTCGCCGATGTCACTGTCGACGACCTGAAGGTGAGCGCGTTCGGCGGCCCGGTCTTCACCGATGAGGACCAGGAATTCCGGCAGGTCAAGATTCCACGCGAGTTCTGGAAGGTCATCGCGTTCCGGGAGAATGGTGAACTGAAGGCCCGCGGCTTCCTGCTGACCCAGAACCTGGACCAGCTCGAAGTGCTCGATCTCGACGAGTTCCGCGTCTTCCAGGTGCCGCTGACCGAGATCGAGCAGCGCGCGCGCTTCCACTTCCCGCAAGCGCTGCGGGACGCGGATCTGCAACTGGCGCCGGAGGAAGTAGCCGCCCCGCTGGACTCGGTCGCGGACATCCAATGGTGAAGCAGGCCGGGACGGTCGCTACACGGCGCGGGATTTCGGAGGCGCGGTGAATCCTTCGGCGAATTCGATGAAGTTCTGCACGACCGTCTCGGCTTCCCGCCGGACACTTCGCTTGAGGAGTAGTCCGGGCAGTAAGAGTGAGGATTGCAGTTCGGTGTGATACCAGACCTGCGATCCCCCGCCGTCCTCGGTGACTTCGAACCAGCCACCGCCGCCGACGCCGACACAGCTGTCGACGACCTGCCACGACACGCGGTCCTCGGTCCAGTCGTATTCCAGCACCTGGAGATCGGACTTGCCGAGCGGAGTCTCGGCGGTGACGTAAACCCGCTGCGGGCGGCCGGATTCACCGCGGGTGGCCACGCGCGCGTCCGAATGCGTCGACCATTCGGGAAGCATTTCGATCGCGGCGACCGCGTCGAACACCTGAGCGGGATCGACTCCGACGGCGAAATGGATATCGGTTTTTACGCGCATAACTCCTCCACCCCCGGGATCAACGCGGCCGATTCTGCCCGTGCCACTTCCCATCCGTCAACACGCGCCCGACGCGCAACCAACAGGGATACGCAAAGTTCGATGTCAGAGGCTCTTCGTAGCCGAAAAAAGAAGTCAGCTATCTGCTAGCTATTCGGCGCGCAGGCGGTTACCGGCGAGTATAAAAGCGGTCGAATCCAGTGAAATCATCCCTGGAATTCGTGGTGCAACTCCGGCAGGAACTGGGCGAGGTGGTTTCATTTCCGGGTCGCAGTGCAGCACCAGCTCTCGTGCCAGGTCCACGCCGTCCGCGCGGCCTCTTCGTCTTCGGCCGACAGCTGAAGCGAGCCGGGGCGTGTCCGGTGGAACCATGCCCGGGTTATCGCCACCCACCGGAATGTCCACCGGACCGACCCTCGAGGCGCACGGCCGACGGTCTTACCGGGCCGTATCCGTCCAGGTGACGGGCAATTCGTGAACGCCGTAGATATTCATGTCGGTCCTGAGTTTCACCTCACCGGCGGGGATGGCGAGGTCGAGCGTCGGGAAGCGGCGCAGCAGTCCGGCGAAACCGGCGCGCATCTCGATGCGGGCCAGTTGCTGGCCGAGGCATTGATGGACGCCGTGGCCGAAGGACAGGTGACCGCGTGCCGTGCGGTGGAAGTCGAGGGTGTCGGGGTTGTCGAAGCGCTGGGGGTCGTGGTTGGCGGCGAGCAGGGACACGACGACGGTCGAGCCCTTGCCGATCGTTTCGCCGCCGAGTTCGATGTCGTCGGTGGCGTAGCGATAGAAGATGTCGGCAACGGACAGGTAGCGCATGAGCTCCTCGACGGCGTCGGGGAGCAGATCCGGATCGGCGCGCAGTTCGGCGAGCTGCTCGGGGTGCTCCAGCAACGCGAAGGTCCCCAGCGCGAGCATGTTGGCGGTGGTCTCGTGGCCCGCGAGCAGCAGCAGGAAAGCGATGCCGGTGAGCTCCTCGATGGTGAGGTCGTCGTGGCGGGCCAGGTCGGACAGGATGTCCTCGCCGGGTTCGGCGCGCTTGCGCGCGACCAGTTCGGCCAGATACGTGGTCATCGCACCGTAGGCGGCCATCTTCTCGTCCAGCGACTGGTCCTTGACCAGGAACTTGGCCGAGTTGACCTGGAAGGTCTCCCGGTCCGCGTACGGGACACCGAGCAACTCGCAGATCACCAGCGAGGGCACCGGCAGCGCGAACCCCGCGACCAGGTCGACCGGCGGGGTCAGGCGCGCCATCCGGTCCAGTTGCCGCTCTGCGATGTCGATGATGTGCTGTTCGAGCTGCTTCATCCGTTTGACGGTGAAGGCGCCGGTCAGCTTCCGCCGCAGCCGGGTGTGGTCCGGGGGGTCCATGGCGATGAACAAACCCGGCACCTGCGGGGACGGTTCGGTGGCGACGGGCATCCCGGGGGTCTCGTACGGCACGTGGACTATGCCGATGTCCTGACGGGAGCTGAACCGGGTGTCGGCCATGAGCCGGCGGACCGCGTCGTAGCCGGTGACGAGCCAGCCCTCGTGACCGTCGGGGAAGATCATGGGGCTGACCGGACGAACCTCCCGCAGCCGGGTGATCTCGCGGGGCGGATCGAAGGGCCCCGCGTTGCGCTCCAGGGGGAGGCCGTGCGGGATGGGGGCCGTTTGACTCATCGGGTTTCCTCTCGTGGCGATTGTCGAACGATGGTGATCGCGCCGGACGGGCACAACTGGGCGGCCTCGCGGACGGCCGACTCCCACTCGGGCGCGGGTGTGGGGGCCAGCGGCACCACCCGGCCGTCCTCGGGGTCCTGGTCGAATACTTCGGGGGCGGTCAGTACGCACATGCCCGCGCTGACGCAGCGATCCCGGTCCACGCTGAGCTCCACCGGTTACCTCTCTTCCCGGCCGGCGGGGCGGGCGAGCGCACCGATGCGCGGTAGTGTCCGGAAGTCGGGGGCGAGCGAGGGCTTGTCCCCGTATGGCTTCGGTGCCCCGGCAGCTGCGGTTGCTGAACTGTTCACACGAGAACTGTCGCCGTCCTGGCTGACACCGCCCTGACACCGACCTGACACGCCACCGACACGGTGTTCGACCTGGTCGCGTCGCGGCCGCTCAGCCGCCGAAAGTCACCTCGCCGTAGCGCTTTCGTCCGGCTGCGGTGTCGTGACGTGAATGCGCGGTTGCAAATGCGCGGTCCGACCGAATCGGTGCCGGTCGCCGCCGGCGAAGTGGTTGTCACCCCCGGGGACGGGCGGCCCGGCTGACCACCGCGAGTCCACGGCAGAATGGTCCGGTGCAGATCGGGATGCTTGGACCGCTCGAGATCCGACTAGACGACGGTGGATCGATCGAGGTACCGGGCGCTCGGTTGCGAGCGCTGTTGATCGCCCTCGCGCTCGAACCTGGTCGCGTAGTCCCGAAAACGACTCTGGTCGATTGGATCTGGGGTGAGCAGCCGCCCGCCGACGCGGCGAACGCCTTGCAGGCACTGGTCTCCCGGCTGCGCAGGGTGCTGCCGGACGGGTCGCTCGACGGGCAGGCGGGCGGATACCGGCTGACGGTGGAACCCCGCTCCGTCGACGCCCTGCGGTTCGAACAGCTTCTCGACCAGGCCCGCGGCGGTGACGACGCGCGACAGGCCCAGCTGCTGCGCGAAGCCGTCGACCTGTGGCGCGGTGCGCCGATGCAGGACGTCGGTATGCAGGACAGCGAGGCTTTCGACGCCGTGGTGACCCGGCTCGAGGGGCTGCGCCTGGCCGCCATGGAGGATCGCTATGAAGCGGAGATCCGCCTCGGCCGGGGTACGGAGCTGATCACCGAGCTGACCGAGCTGGTGGCCCGGCACCCGGTGCGGGAACGGCTCGTCGCCGCGCTCATGCGTGCGCTCGGCGCCGCGGGTCGTGGCGCCGAGGCGCTGCTCGTGTACCAGCGTGCACGGGAGGCGCTCGCCGACACGCTGGGTGTCGATCCCTCCCCCGAACTGTCCGCATTGCACGTGGCGCTCCTGCGCGGCGAAGTGCGAGCGGAGGACAACGACCGCAAGACGAACCTGCGGGCCGAGTTGACCAGATTCGTCGGCAAATACGCCGATATCGCCGCCGTGCGCGAACTCATCGCACACCATCGGCTCACCACGTTGACCGGTCCCGGCGGCTCGGGCAAGACCAGGCTGGCCCTGGAAACCGCGCGGACCATGCTCGACGACCTGCCCGACGGGGCCTGGCTGGTGGAACTGGCGTCCGTGGGCGCGAATGGCGACGTGGCGCAATCGGCGCTCGCCGCGCTCGGACTCCGGGACTCGTTGCTCGGCGGCGCACCGAACGCGGAACCGATGGACCGGCTCGTCGCGGCGATCCGGGAGCGCGAAACGCTGTTGATCCTGGACAACTGCGAGCACGTGATCGAGTCCGCCGCGGCGTTCGCCCACCGATTGCTCGGGGAGTGCCTGCGGCTGCGGATCCTGGCCACGAGCAGGGAACCGCTCGGCATCACGGGCGAGGCGCTGTGGCAGGTCGAGCCGTTGGCGTTGCCCGCGGAGGGTGCGGATGCCGGCGAGATCGAGTCCTCCCCGGCCGTTCAGCTGCTGCGGGACCGGGCCGGTGCCGTGCGCCAAGATCTCGCGGTCGATGCGGGCGCCCTGTCCACCATGGCGCGCGTCTGCCGGGCGCTCGACGGCATTCCGCTGGCGATCGAACTGGCCGCGGCCAGGCTGCGCACCATGTCCCTCGACCAGCTCGCCCGCCGCCTCGACGATCGGTTCCGTCTGCTGACCGGCGGCAGCCGTACCGCGATCCCGCAGCACCGGACGTTGCGCGCGGTGGTCGACTGGAGCTGGGAGCTGCTCACCGACGCGGAACGGCTGGTACTGCGCAGGCTCGCGGTGTTCTCCGGCGGTGCGAGCCTGGAGGCGGCCGAGCAGGTCTGCGCGGGGACAGTCAGCGGACCCGAAGGCCAGAAGAACGTGACGGTCGAGCGGTGGGAGGTGCTCGAGCTGCTGACCGCGTTGACCGAAAAATCCCTGCTGCGCACCGTGGAGGACGACGGGCCGCGCTTCCGGATGCTCGACACGATCAAGCAGTACGCCCGGGACCGGCTCGAGGAATCGGGGGAATCGGATTCGGCCCGCCGAGCGCATCTGGCGTACTTCACCGAACTCGCCGACACCGCGGAGCCGTACCTGCGCCGTGCCGAGCAATTGACGTGGCTCGCCACGCTCGAGCTCGAACACGACAACATCGCTGTCGCGATGCGTGGCGCGCTCGCGGCCGCGGACGCGACCGGGGCGATGCGACTCGCGGCGGCCGCGGGCTGGTACTGGTGGCTCAGCGGGCACAAGGCCGAGGGCATGGAGTTGATCGTCGCGGCCGCCGATATGTCCGGCGAGGTGGACGACGAGATCCGGGCCAGGGTGTACGGGCTGGTCGTGCATTTCCTGAGTTCGGGGCCGAGCGACGAGCACCAAGTCGAGGAATGGATCCGCAAGGCATCCCTGTTCAGCCGACGCAGCAAGGGCCGATACCCGCTGCTGGCGTTCGTCGGCGCGCTGGAACGCATGCTGGAGGGACCGGACGCGTTGCTGCCCGCCTTCGAACCGCTGCTCACCGACGACGACCCCTGGGTGCGGGCGCTGGCCCGGCTCCAGCTGGGCAAGGCGCGGATCGCGCTCGGCCAGGAAGGTCCGGAGGCGGACGAGTACCTGGAGACGGCGCTCGCCGAGTTCCGGACCATCGGTGAGCGCTGGGGAATTTCGTTCGCGCTGACCGAGCTGGCGAATCGGATCGCCATGCGCGGCGACTTCACCGCCGCGTGCGAGCACCTCGATCAGGCGATCGCGGTGGTCACCGAGATCGGCGCGATCGAGGACATCTTCCTGATGCGGGCGCGGCAGGCTCAGCTGTACTGGCTGCTGGGTGACGCGGAGGCGAGCGCGGCTGCCATGGCCGAGGCGCAGCGGCACGCGGATCGGTCCGCCTGGCCGAACGCGCTGGCCGTACTCGCACTGGAGAAGGCGGAGCTGGCTCGCTGGAGCGGCGACACCGAGCAGGCATACCGGCAGATCGACGTCGCGAAGACCATGTTGGGCAGCGATGCGGAGCAGCCCTACGTCAGGGCGCTGATACACAACCTGCTCGGCTACCTCGCAGACGGTCTCGACGAGGCCCGCGAGCGACACGCCGCGGCCTTCCAAGCGGTGACCGATGCGGGGTACGCGCCGCTGATCGCCCAGATACTCGTCGGGATAGCGGATTTGGCGTTGCGTGCCGACCACGATGAGCAGGCGGTGCGGCTGCTCGCGGCGAGCGCAGGAGTGCGCGGCCGGTCCGACCGTTCCCAACCGGATGTGGCCAGGATCGAGCAGACCGCACGAGATCGCCTCGGCGAAGTGCGGTTCACCGAGGCGACGAAGGAAGGTACGCAAGCGAACTGGCGTGAACTGGTCGCCGCTGCGCTCGCTCGCTGAAAACGCGGAAAAAGGCGCACGACACCGAGATGGTGTCGTGCGCCCGTTGAGCGATGTAGGCGGGGACGGGATGGCGCAGCCGGGTGCACTAGGCGGCGGTGGCGTGCCGGATGACGATGTTGCCGTACGAGTTACGCGCGTACACCCGCACGATTTCCTCATTGTCCGACCGGTCGACCGGCCGCATCTGGTTGCGTACCGTCCCGTGCTGGGCGTTGGTTTCCAACTGCACCGCGCTGCTCGGGCTGATTCCGACCTGCAACTCGCCCATGGACGTTTCCAGCCGGAGCACGCCGCGCGATGCTTCGCCGATGCGGATGTCACCCTTGGCGGTTTTCGCGGTCACCGAACCATGTGGGCGCTCGACGGTGATGTCGCCCGCGGATACCTCCAGGTCGCACTCGCCGAGTTCGCCCGCACCCAGCAATCGGCCCACGGCGGCGGTGCCCTTCAGCCGGGAGCCGGTGGGTACCTCGATGGTCAGCTCGATCGACGGGTTGCCGCCGAACGGGGTGTAGGTCCGCCAGTCTTTCGGCGTTCTGACGGTCAAAGTGCCTGCGCTGAAATCGATCCGGGTTTGCTCGGCGGCGCGCACGTCGCCTTTTCTGGTCGCATCGGCCGGGCGGACCTCGACGACGGTGTCGATACGGTCCGAGGCGATCACCGTGACGTGACCGGAGAGCACGTCGATGGTGACGGCGATCGGTTCCGGGGTTTCGAACGTGGGCATGACTGTCTCCTCGATGTGAATCGGTGGGTGCGAGAGGGCTGCGGGGTCAGCTGCCGCAGCCGATGACGGGTCCGCGCTCGCGAACCGGCCTCGATGAGCGCGGTATGGCGCCGGCCGGTCGCGACTAGACTCGCTTGTCGAATGTGGCGCGTGACCACAGGTATCCGACCAGAGCGAACCCGGCGCACCAGGCCAGGGCGGCGGCTGTGTACCCGCCGGAGGGATGGCCGAAGAGAAACCCGCGCAACGCTTCGATGATCGGCGTGAAGGGCTGGTACTGCGCGAACTGCCGGATCCCCTGTCCCATCTGGTCGGCGGGCACGATCGCGCTGCTCACGAACGGCAGCATGATCAGCGGCACCACGGTCATGCCCGCGGATTCCGGAGTCTTCGCGGCCATGCCGAGGGCGACCGTGAGCCAGGCGGCCGCGAACGATGTCGCCACCATGACGCCGATCGCGCCGAGCCAGTCCAGCGCGGTCGCGGGCGACCGGAATCCCAGCGCGAAGGCCACGCCGAGGACCGCAGCGATGGCCACCACATTGGTCAGTACGGTGGCCGCGACGTGGCCGGTCAGCACGGCGCCACGGGAGACGCTCATGACCTTGAACCGGTTGATGACGCCCTTCGCCATGTCGGAGCTCACCGATACCGCGGTGCCCGACAACCCGTAGCTGATGGCCAGCAGGATCATGCCCGGTGTCGCGTAATCGATGTAGTGTTCGCCGACGTCGAACGCGTTGCCGAACACGTACACGAAGATCAGCATCATCACGACCGGCATCAGAGCCGCGTTGAATATCGTGACCGGGGTCCGGGCGATGTGCTTGAAGTTGCGACGCAGCATGATCGACGAATCGGCCAGCGGTGCGGAAATGGTGCTCATGGTGCGACAGCCTCCGTGGTGGCGTGACCGGTCAGGGCGAAGAAGACATCATCGAGATCGGGCGTGTGGACGGAGACCTCTTCGGCGTCGACCGAGTGCTCGGCCAGCCGATTCAGCAACTCGCGCAGTGCTTTCGTGCCGCCGTCGCCCGGGACCCGCAAGGTCAGAGCCTCGTCGTCGCGAGTGGCGACGGGCAGGATCCGGGCCGCCGCGTCGAGCTCCGTGACATCGGTGAACCGGAGCCGGATGTGGCTGCCGGGTACCCGGCGCTTGAGGTCGTCGGGTGTGCCTTCGCCGACTATGCGGCCCTGGTCGAGCACCGCGATCCGGTCGGCCAGCTGGTCGGCTTCCTCGAGGTACTGGGTGGTGAGGAAGATCGTCACACCGTCGGCCGTCAATTCCCGGACGATCTCCCACATGGTGCGACGGCTGCGCGGATCGAGTCCGGTCGTCGGCTCGTCCAAGAAGACGATCTCCGGCTTGGTGACCAGCGTCATCGCCAGGTCCAGTTTCCGGCGCATACCCCCGGAATAGGTCGACGCCTGCTTTCGCGCCGACTCCGCCAGTTCGAACCGTTCCAGCAATTCGGCGATCACCCGCTTGCTCTCGTCGGCCCGCAGATGGTGCAGATCCGCCATCAGCCGCAGGTTCTCCTCCCCCGTCAGCAGATCGTCCACCGCCGCGAACTGGCCGGTGACGCCGATCGCCGCGCGCACCGCGTCGGGTTCGGTCGCGATATCGTGCCCGGCGACGCGCGCCGTGCCGCCATCGGCCTTCGCCAACGTGGTCAGCACGTTCACCGTCGTCGTCTTGCCCGCCCCGTTCGGGCCGAGCAGGGAGAAGATCGTGCCTGCGCCGATATCCAAATCGATGCCGTCGAGGATCGTCTTGTCCCCGTATGTCTTTCGCAGCCCGGAAGCCGCGATCGCTGAATTGTTCACACGGGTACTGTCGTCAGCCCGGCTGATACCGACCTGACACCGGCCTGACACGTCCACTGACACGCCGATGGCTGCCCGTATCGAAAATATGTTCGACTCGAGGTAAGGTGCCGGAGCATGCCGGACCAGGAGCCCCTCCCCTTCGCTCGCACGCAGATCAACGAGGTGCGCAGGCAACTGCTGGATGCGGCCGCGTTCGGCAAGCACCTTGGACCCGAACAACTGGAGAACATGGCAGGCAAGCTGGCCGAAGGTTTGCGCGCTTACACCGAGGCCATCACAGCCGCCACCGCACCGGCCGGCCCTCCCGCCGACGGCCGCGCCTGCCTCGACTACCGCGGCCGTACCCGCTGAGGGTCAGCGCGCCGGTACGGCGTCCGGTTAGATCGGGCGGAAGCCCGCTCCGGGACCTCCGCGAGCGTCGACGTCAGCGATGACGGCGGTCATCTCGGTCCCGAGCTGAGGTCCGAGGCACGGCACGGTCACGTAGGCGTTCACCATGCTGACGAGGGTTGTTCCGACCACGACCGGTCCGCCGGAGTCACCGGGAACGACGCATATCTGCGTCCACGTCCACGCGCCGGCAGTCAGCACGTTCCCGTAGGTCAATCCGCACGTCTGGCCGGTGCTATAGCCTTCCTTACACGCGATATCGGGGAATTTCGCCGGACCGCCCACCTGGGTGATCGTCGTGTTGCCGACGCGGCTGACCGGGACGACTCTGTCCGGTTCGAACACGATGACGGCGTAATCCATGTCGCTGTTGGTCTGGGCGATGGTGCCGACGGCGCCGGCGTCGCGATCGGCCGCCGCCGCGACGCTGGTACCCACACCACCGCAATGAGCCGCGGTGAACCCGACCAGCTGACCTGCGGCATCGTGCCCGATCGTGGTGAGCGTACAGATGCCCTCGCCGTTGACGACGATGCCGGAGCCGCCACCCAGCACGACCGGGGCGGCGGCGCGCACCACACCGGCATGCGCCCCCATCAGCGTTGCGCATGCCGCGAGCGCAGCAGCTGTTCCCGCGAGTTTCTCGAACATGCCGCATCCAATCGGTCGAAGGGGAAGATCGTCCCCCCAATGCCGCGCGAACAGGTACTGCTGTGTACTTTGCAGGCTCGTCGACCAGCCAGGCGTCGTCACCAATAGTGCGGGATCGAGCCT
The DNA here is from genome assembly GCF_000308435.1 of Nocardia araoensis NBRC 100135. Lineage (GTDB taxonomy): Bacteria > Actinomycetota > Actinomycetes > Mycobacteriales > Mycobacteriaceae > Nocardia > Nocardia araoensis. The sequence continues at coordinate 29,296 of NZ_BAFR01000348.1, forward strand.
TGTCGGGTGTCCGTCATTGATGACGAAACGCCGACGGTCACGCCACGATCTGGTGCGTGTGCGTGACGCGCGGCGTTCGTCCTTTCGTCAGCGATGCAGTAGGGCAGATCATGCGATGCAGAGCGGGAAGACGAAGATCAACGGCGGGAAGAAGCAGACCGGCCAGAAGAACGGAGCCCAGAACAAAACGGCGTCATTGGTCTGCAACTGCCCATGCTGAGTGATGTCGACGGCCGCCGGAGGGGCGGGCACGGGTGCCTGATCCGGGGAAGCGACAGCTGCGCCCGAACCGAAAGCGATCATTGGCACACAGGCTGCCGCGGCTGCGGTAGCGATAATCTTGTTCTTGGTCATGGTGCTTCCTTCAAACTGGGCTGTTGGGATGCCTTCGCCCATTGAAGGCGTCCCGCGTATGACTCCTCTTACTCTTCTCTCAGGAAGCGCGGAAGATCATCGTCCTAGGGGACGGAAACGCTCACCCCCGGGTTGAAACCGGAGGTGAGCACGGGTTCGCGTACCACTCCCGTGCTAATGGTCCACATCCCGCACCTTCGGAAGACGGGCCTGCCGGTCAGCAGCGCCGAGCCGACCGCGCTCAGATTCCCGCAGCATTGAAACGAGGCATTTCCGTGTACCCCGCCGGATCACATGCACGGTCCAACCGTGTCTGGTCGCCGCTGCGCGATTCGCACAGAGCGACTTCCGCTTCCGCCGGAATCTCCGTAGTGATTCCAGCACAACGATTTCCGGCCCAGTTTTCCGCATCCACCACAAGAATCCGGTGCCTTCGAGATTCGCCTTTGAAGCGGAAGACGACTGGGAAGCCTCCTATTATCGTTCGCTGCGTGAAGCCGACGGGGTCGTACTCATCGGTGGCGGCCGCACCACATTGATCACCGCGATGGTGGCGATGGCGTTCGATATACCCCTCACGCCCGTCGCCGCCTGCGGCGGTGCGGCGCGTAAGACATGGGCATCCATGGGCCGCGCCGGCCTCGGCGATGCGGAACCCGGCGAGCAGTAACGGCGCCTCTGTCCCGCAACCCGACTCGGACACACCCACTCCGTCGAAGCGACGTGTTCACCGCCGTCTCGATACCTACCGAGCCAGTAGAAATAGGGGCTCTCCCGCCCGGCTACCATCAGCCCAACGTTCTGAGAGGAAACCATGATCAAGCCCTTCGCCGCTGCGCTCGCTACGGCCGCCGCCGCTCTGCTCTTCCTGCCCGCCGCCCCCGCGCAAGCCCAGTCGCCCTTCTGCGCCAAGGCCATCGAGCTGATCAACATCGCGATCGACACCAGCGGCGGCACGCTGGACGACGCGACGGCTACAGCGCTGTCCGACCGCCTGAACGGCCTGGCCAATTTCGCCCAGGGCGCGGAGAAGGATGTCATCGCCGCCTACGCCAACGCACTGGTGGACGAGAACGTCGCCAACCTCGACCCCTACACCGACGAACTCAATCGCGTCTGCGGCGCCTGACCGCAACGGACGAAAGCGGAAGACGGCGCGCTAGGCGACAAAGACTTGCCCATCCGCTGATGCGGCGGGCCAACAGCAGACGTGGTCGGCGACGAAAAACCCCCTCAGCACCGAATCTGAGGGGGTTTTCTGCTGTTGCTGGGTCACAGTGCTCGACAGCCCAACAACCAATCCGTCGCGGCCTCCACATCATCGGCTGGCACCTTGCGCGTGTAGTACGCGGGCGGAGTCACCCAGCGCAGCCGTCGCAAGCCCCGCACTGGCCGACCAGTCCACCCGCCGTACTCACGCCCGAGCGAGTACGCCTTTCCCGAGCCAGCGGGAGCAGGCAGTAGCAGGGCTAGTTGCTGGCGTAGCCGGAACCGGCGACCAGACCAAATGGTGCGATCCGTCGACATGTGCGGAACATCCATCACGGTCCTCATTGGTTGCAGTTGATGATGGTCGGCGGCGTTTCCACATCGTCGCTGGCCTGCTTGCCGCCGGACTCCACGTCGATTCTAAGCGTGGCCCTCCACGCCCCGTCCTCACATTGGGTGTTGTAGGCCAGGATGTTGTACCAAACGTTCGGGATATCACTATTGTTATCCGCAGCTCGATTCATCCACTTGCTGGCGCCACGAGCCCTGTATTCCAGCGCAAGAAACACATGGAAGCGCGTGGGCTTCTCCTCGCAGGACACGAACCCCGAGACGCCGACACCACCCTTGATCAGCATGGGATGGTGGTTGAAGTGGCCTTCGCACGAGAGCGCCTTTGCCGTACCGGCCGCCTGCGCCACGGGCGCTTGAGCCACCAGAGCGGCGGCAACAGTTGCCATCGTCGCTGCGACCGTGGCGCCGCGTCCAAGAGACATCAGATTCTGAATCTTCATGGTGTTACACCCTTTTCTCGATACAGAAAAAGGCGCGCAATCAGGATGGATGCACGCCATGAAATGAAGATCAATGCGAGAGGACGCAGGCCACAACCAGCCCATCATGCACGCCGCGTAGTGCAGGTGGTAGCCGCGCATCCGCACGACCAAGTGCACATCTGGTTCCGCTGGCATCGGGGAAGTCATCACATGCCCCGCTCCCGAAACCATCGGTAGTCCTCGCGGCTCACGATGGCCGCCGATACCCGCGTCGAACACGTCAACGGGTCACATCCCCCGTGCGTATCCAACGCCTTGTCGGCAGCTTCCCGGCTCAGCAACGGCAGCGATGGGTTGCTGTGCGACGACAACCTGTCATGCAGCTTCGCCAACGCCGCCTCGACGTCGAATCCGCCGGACTTGGCGCCCGGTATCAGCTCCAGCGCGGGTCGTTCGGGAGGTTCACTTTCAGGCATACGTGCTCGCCCAACCGCGCCGGCGCGCTTCCTTCTCCGCGCGAATGGCTTCGACGATCACCTGACCCGATGGGCGAACATGACTGCCGGGGCGCACGATCCACGCGCGAAACGTTGTCCCCCGATCGGCGGGACTGGGCAGTCCGATCGTTCCTCCGGTGCGCACAATCGACACGTCCAACCGGAACATCTCAGCGAACAGCGGAATCTCATCCGGCAGATCAGGGCGAATCAGAAACGTCCACCGTTTCGACCGTGGATGCGACAGAATCGGACCCAGCTTGTACCCGCGTTGCTGCATCCAGGTTTTCACGCTCTGCCCCAGCACGGCAGGCATGGTCATGGCCCACACCGAGCCGCAACTAGCAACGATCCGGCCCACGTGGGGTGGGTCAACTCGCGCGGGTATATCGCACACGTTCCGGTAATAGTGGCATCGGGACAAGGGCGTATCCCCGAAAGCTACATGGTTCATCGAACCCCCTCCTGTCCCGATGAATGAGTTATGCCCTGACGTGCCATCACCGAGTAGTAGTCTCGTAAAACACCGGGAAGGCGTCCCGTCGGAATTGCCTGCACTCCCATAGTTTTCGATAAACCAGCTACCACAAGCACCACATAGATGGACATGTGCAGACGTCTTCGGTACCGCCCAAGACGTCCCTAGACGTCCCCCCGATTGGAGCAGCATGGCGAACGAGCGACTGCGCAATGCGATGCAGCAGGCCGGACTCGATATCGCGGATGCCGCCGAGAAAGTAGGCGTCGAACCGAAAACTGTCGAACGGTGGATCACCAAAGGTCGCACGCCATACCCGAAGCACAGGCACGCACTGGCCTCACTCGTCGGGGAGATCGAGAATTACCTATGGCCCGATGCGCTCTCGCCGGAGCGAAAGATCGAGGTCGCCGAGTCAGAGGTTCTGAAGGTCTATCCGCATCGCAGCGCGATCCCCAGCGACTTATGGCGGCGACTACTGTCCAGCACCGGCGAACGGCTCGACGTCCTCGTGCTGGCGGGACTCTTCCTCGCCGAGGAACCCGAATTCACTCGTGTCGTTCGCAAGAAGACGCGCGACGGCCTGAAGGTGCGGCTCCTGTTCGGCCGGCCGTCAGCTCCCGAAGCTGACAAGCGCGGCGCCGAGGAGCGCCTTGCCGCTGGTACTGTCCCCTCTCGAATCAGCAATGCGCTCGCGCTGATCGAGCCGCTCGCTGACATCGAAGGAGTCGACCTGCGCTACCACGACACGACGTTGTACAACTCCGTGTTCCGATTCGATGACGAGATGATCGTCAACATGCACGCGTACGGCGTGCCCGGCGCGCACGCTCCCGCCATGCATCTGCGCCAACTCCCTGCGGGCAACCTCTTCGAGACGTACATGACGAGTTTTGAGCACGTCTGGTCGACCGCGACTCCCGAAAGGTGACTGCAATGAGTCGTACCGACTACTTCCACGATCCGAATGCACCAGCGCCGAACAGCATCAAGGTCGCTGTGAGCGCATTCGTCGAGGATGCCGACGGCCGCATACTGATGATCCACCGAACCGACAACGACCTGTATTCGATTCCCGGTGGCGGCCTCGAGGCAGGAGAGACGGTCACCGAGGCAGTCGTGCGCGAGGTGCACGAAGAGACCGGCATCGACGTCCATGTGACCGACCTGATCGGAATTTTCTCCAACCCGGATCACGTCATCGCCTACGACGATGGTGAAGTCAGGCAGGAATTCTCGATCTGCTTCCGCGCCGACCCGATCGGCGGGCAGCCCCGGGCAAGCTCGGAATCCAAGGAAGTCATCTGGGTCGCGCCAACAGACCTCGCCAAGCTGGACGTCCACCCCTCGATCACGCTACGGATCGAGCGCGGCCTCGAGAAAACGAGTACGCCCTACTTCACTTAGATCCGCGACGGGCCGCCTCGATCCGGTCAACAGCTTCCAACAGTTCGGGCGCCGCTTCCGTCAACGACCGCGAGACAACGTGATCTTCGCCGTACCGCTGCGTCACCTCCGCAAGGCGCGCGCGGACATCGGTACCAGCGCCCGTTGGCGTTGTGGACATGTCAGCCCACCAAAGCGCATCGCGAAGCGGACCACGCTCGTCCGGCCACGACAGGGGAACCTGACGGTTCCGCGCCTCGACTCTGGCGCACGAGTGATTCGCGACGAGCGCGCAAAGCCGGGGCGACGCCCCTCGACGCTGAAGAAACTCCGCACCATCGACGGGGTGGAACCCAGTCCGCACCAACTGCGGTGAGTAGCCGACATCGTGCAGCCAAGCCGCGGCAACGAGCAGGTCGCCGTCATCGACGAGGTCGGCGACGAGCTCGGCGTGACGCACGACGCCCGCTACATGCGCGAGCCGTGTCGGAAGTTCGCTCAGCACGTCGTGCGCGGTCCGCTCCGCCCACGCCAGAAGCTCTCCACCCATGTCGCCACCGTAGTTGGTCGGCGAGCAGACCCCCTTCGCGTCGATGATCTCTTCGGCCGTGAGGTACTTGAAGAACTGTTGCAGCGATCGGTACTGGCCACGTGCGTACTCGGACGACAGCGGCTCACCAGTGCGCTGATCGGACCGCGCGAGCAGGTCCTCGATGTATCCGCCGATGTGGGCGCGAGCGATGTCGGGCGCCGTGGTCGGCAGCTCGCGCTACTGAAGGTAGTCGGCGAAGTACTGGATCCGGGGGTGAGGTAGCCGTCGATGGTCTGCTTGCTCCGGTTCTTGCGGCGCGATCCGGTCGCGAAGTCCTCCGCAAGCTCTCGGATGTCATCCAGATCCACCCCCATGCCCGGATCTGCGCGGCAGAATTTATTGCTGTCGGAGCACCGTTATGGATCAACTCGGCTGTTCGATCTCGGAGTTTCCGCAGCTCAGAGGCACTTTGTGGGGCGGGCGGGGCTCGAACCCGCGACCAATGGATTATGAGTCCACGGCTCTAACCGACTGAGCTACCGCCCCGTGCCGCGGGGAACCGCGAGCGTTGGGGATGCTACCGCGTCGGGCCGGTTCCGGACCAGTCGGCTGGTGATGACCTAGGGTGGGTGGGGCGGAAACTTACTGGAGGGTCAGATATGACCGATCTGTTCACGAAGGTTCTGAAGGCGCATCAGTGGGTGTACGAGAACAGCGGTGGGCTGGTGGGGCATCGGCTGCTGCTGGGGAATCCGACGCTGCTGTTGCGGACGGTGGGGCGCAAGTCCGGCGAGGAGCGGACCTCGGCGCTGACGTACGCGCGCGACGGTGGGGATTATCTGGTGACGGCGTCCAACGGCGGGTCGCCGCGGCCGCCGGGGTGGCTGGCGAATCTGAAGGCTCGACCGGAGTGCGAGATTCAAGTGGGGCGGCGGAAACTGGCGGTGCGGGCACGGGCGACGCTGCCGGATGATCCCGAGTACGCCCGGCGGTGGGCTCTCGTCGACAAGGTGAACAAGGGTCGCTACAGCGCCTATCAGAAGCTGACCAAGCGGCCCATCGCGGTCGTGGTGCTGACCCCGGCGCAGGGTCAGCGTTCGCGATAGTCGTCGTCCCAGTCGTCCTCGTAGTCCTCATAGTCCTCGTCGCGGTCGTTCCATGGCTCGGCTTCCTTCGGCGGCCGGCTGGCGAACTGCACGACAGCGACCACGAAGACGAGGACCACGATGACGATGGCGACGATGAGCAGAGTTCCCACCCCGGCACCCTAGCGCCGTCGCCGGGGCAGCGCACTACGTCGATTGTCCAGTTCGACGCTTTGTTCACACTGTTAACAAAGTGCGCCCCACCGCCGCCCTGGACTCGATGGCGGCATGCGCCCGATCGGCTCGTTCGAGCGGGAAGGTCTGACCGATCACGACCTCCAAGCGGCCGGCGACGACCTCCTGTTGGGCGCGGCGGGCGATCTTCTGCCAATCGATGTCCGCGCCGGTGATGTCGAACAGCCCGTAGACGCTGATGCCGCGCGCCGCGGCGGATTCCTGGTCCAGTACGGCGAATTCGCCTGCGGCGGCACCGTATCCGAGGAAACGCCCGCCATCCGCGGCGACGGTGAGCGCGGCCTCGCCGAGCGCGCCGCCCGCGCCGTCGAACACCACGTGCGCGCCCGTTCCCCCGGTCGCGGCGCGCGCCTTCGCCGCCCAGTCCGGTTCGGAGTAGTCGACCACCGCGGTCGCGCCGAGTCGCTCGGCGAGCTCCAGCTTGGCGGCGCCACGCGCGGCGGCGACGACGTTCGCGCCCGCCGCACGGGCCAGCTGGATCAGCAGCACGCCCAGCCCGCCGGCCGCGGCGGTGATCAGGACCCACTCCCCCGGCTGGACGGCGGCATGGTCGAACACCGCGAGCGCGGTTCTGCCGTCGTGTGCCAGCGCGACAGCCTGCGTCGCGGTCAGCCCCTCCGGCAATGCGGTCAGCGTGTCCGCCTTGGCCAGCGCCTTCTCGGCATACCCGCCGATCGGCAGGCCCCCGCCGATGCCGCTGGCCGCGGTGGGCGTCGACACTCGCTTGCCGACCCAGGAAGGATCGACGCCGGGGCCGACCGACGCCACCACCCCGGCGACCGCGCCGCCGGGCACATAGGGCAGCTCGATCGCGAAGAAGTCGGTTCCCCACCCCGACCGCAGCCGAGTGTCCAGGAACATCACGTCCGCGGCGGCCACGTCGACGACCACCTCCCCCGGCCCGGCCACCGGATCCGGCAGCTCACGCACCACGAGCACTTCCGGTCCACCGAACTCACTGGCTTGCACAGCCCGCATGACACATCCTTCGTCGTTCCTACCGTCTTCGAACGAAGACCAGCATGAAACCTGAAGTCATGTTGAGGTCAAATCGTGGGTCAGGAACCGCCGCCGCCGCAGCTGGAACTGCTCCCACCGCCACAGCTGGAGCTACTGCCTCCGCCGCAGCTGGAACTGCTGCCGCCACCACAGCTGGAACTGCTCCCGCCGCCGCAGCCGCTTCCCCCACCGCAACTGCTGCCGTGGTGGTGATGGTCGTTGTGGTGGTGATGATGGCCGCCGCCACAGCCGCTCGGTTGGTCGGACCCGCCGATCAGACCGGCACCGCCGGCCGCCCAGAACGGATCCGTGGAACCCCCCTCGGAATATCCGCCGCTTCGCTGCCCGCCGCGCCACGCACCGTACGGTGGCGGCGGCAGGAATCGGTTGCGCTGCGAGCGGATGACGACGACTACGACGATGATCGGAACCGCCACGAGGAGCAGCACCATCAACAGGATGAACAGAAGGATGAGTGCGCTCATGTCAGAACGGTAGCGGCCCATCGGCGCGCACGTACAGTGAACTGTGGTGAACTTCAGGTTCCGTCGATCCCCGGCGCGCGAGATCGACCTGGCGACCGTACGCGCCGCCGTCGACGCGCTGGAGCTGCCCGACGCGGTCTACAAGACCTGCCCTTGGCAGCCAAGGGCATTGGTGGACAAAGGATTGCGGCAGTGGCTGCTCTGCTGCGGCGCGGCCATGCGTGACGATCAGGTGATCGGCATGCCGTCGCACGCGGTGGACGAGGCATGGCACGGATTCATCCTGTGCACCATGCGCTACGCCGATTTCTGCGCGAGGGCCTACGGCCGCTTCCTGCATCACTTCCCGGAAGGCGCCGGGCCGCCGAACCCCGCGCACGGATCCATGGCCGAACAGCTCGGCCGCACCGTGGTCGCGTGGTCGTTGGTGGCGGCTCCCGGCGAGGAATGCGTGCTGTGGGACCTGGACCGGCGGGTCGGTGTCGAACATCCGTGGGGCATCGACACCGATCGCGTCGTGGCCGTCGAGGCCGAGCTGGCACGCACCCTCGCTTCCTGACTCAGGTCAGTTCCACCCGCGCCGCGAGGAATCGGACGACGCCCGGCGCGAGCCGCCCGAAGTGATACTGCAAGTGGGCTTCCGGCCGGCCCGAACGCGCGACAGCCGTTCACCACCCCGCCGAGGTTGATCCGCAGCACCCGGTCGAACTCCTCCGCCGACGTCGCGGCACGACGGCGTCCCGGAGATGATGGGTGTCCGGCCAGCCGTGCACCAGCACGACGGTTTCCGCGGCCGGGTCACCGTATTCGTAGACGGCGAGGTCGAATCGGCCGCTGCGTACGGTGCGCTCGAGCGCGGGGAACTCGGTGGTTTCGGTGGTCCTCAGAATCTCCTCGGCCGACGCTCAGGTCGGTTCACAGATCGAGCACGAGGCGGCCACCGTCGGCGCGCGAGACGCAGACGAGTATCGCGCCCGCCTCGCGTTCGGCATCGGTGAGCACGCTGTCGCGGTGGTCGGGTTCGCCGGCCAGCACCCGGACCTTGCAGGTGCGGCAGAATCCCTGCCTGCACGAGTAGGGGCGGTCGGGCCGGGCAGCGAGGATGGCGTCGAGCGCGGTACGGTCCGCGCCCACCTGGACGACCTCCCCGGTGGAGGCGAATCGGATCTCGAACGGTTTGCCGTTCACGATCGGCGGTGGCGAGAACCGCTCGAAATGCAGCTCCACATGAGGCATTTCGCGCATCGCATCGGCGATGACGGCGATCATCGGCACCGGACCGCAGCAGTAGACGGCGGTGTCGGGCCCCACGCCGGGCAGCAGGGCGTCCGCATCGGGCAGCCCGTGCTCGTCGTCGGTGCGGACCACGACGCGGTCGCCGAATCGCGCCAATTCGTCGAGGAACGGCAAGGTGTCCCGGCTGCGGCCGGTGTAGACCATCGACCATTCGATCCCGAGCCGGTGCGCCAGCCTGACCATGGGCAGGATCGGCGTGACACCGACGCCACCCGCGACGAAATGCAAACGCGTGGCCGGAGATCCGTGGCCGGGTACGGCGAACGGGAAGGCGTTGCGCGGACCGCGCACCACGATCGGCGAACCTACCGGAAGGGCGTCGTGCACCTCGACGGATCCACCGCCGCCCTCCGGGATCCGGCGCACCGCCACCCGGTAGGCGCGCACGTCGGCAGGGTCGCCGCACAGCGAGTACTGCCGCAAGCGGCCGGAAGGAAGCTCGAGGTCGAGGTGCGCGCCGGGGCGCCAGGGCGGCAGCGCGCGCCCGTCGGGGGCGGCCAGCCGCAGGCTCACCACGTCTTGATCGTGCGCCTCGATCCGCCGTTCGGTGACCACCAGCGCCAGCCGCCGGTCGTCCACCTTCGGACGCGGATCGCGCCGGTTGACCAGAGCGGTCCAGCGCAGTCGCGCCGAGGCCACCGCGTCGAGCACCCGCACCGTGCGGTCGCGCTCGCGCCTGCCGAACAGGTCCGCGGGCAGTTGGCCTGGAACGGGCGACCTCACGAGGCGGTCGCCCGCGCCGCCGGGGATTTGGCCAGATAGGCCACCGCCTGTGCGGTGGAGCCGACCGTCTCCGGGTTGTAACCGGGTTCGAGCGTGCTCAACGCGCTCCACAGCAGGGAGGGCACACCGGGCAATGCGCCGCGCCACATTGCGCCGAAGACCCGCGCGAGCAACTGGGGGTAGCCGAGGTCGGGCAGGTCACGGTCTTGATGGACCAAGAACTTGGTGCCGCGCACCACCAGCGTCAGGAAGATCGGGAACACCAGCAGCATGAGAGCCGCCCGCCGCACGTATCCGGCGCCGAAGTACACGGCCACGTCGTGCGCGACGTGCCGGTGCTCGACCTCCTCCGCCCCGTGCCAGCGGAACAGGTCCGCCATACGCGGATCGGCGCCGAATCGCTCCAGGTCCGCGTTGAGCACCCAGTCGCCGAGGTAGGCGAAGAAGTGCTCCAGGCACGCGATGAAGGCCAGCCGCTCCACCATCACCTGCCGTTCGGCGACGCCGTCGACCTCCCTCGGTCCGAGCGTGCGGCGGAACAGGTACTCGGCGTGCCGCAGATAGGGCTCGGGATCGATGCCGTGCGCGGCGAGCACCTCGTGCAGCACCTTGTCGTGTGTCTCGGCGTGCATCGATTCCTGACCGATGAACCCGAGCATCGCCTCCCGCAACCGCTCGTCGCGCACGTACGGCAGCGCCTCGGCGTAGGCGGCGCAGAACATGCGTTCTCCTTCGGGCAGCAGGAGATTCAGCGAGTTGATCAGATGCGAGGCGATGGGCTCGGCGGGCATCCAGCGCAGCGGCGTGTCCGACCAGTCGAAGCGCACGTTGCGGGCGTGCAGCGCCACGGCGCCCGGGTCGGTGTCGGGCCGCCGCCGGGCCCTGCGAAGTAGCTTCATCGATACTCCTCGATCCTCCACGCGCCCGCGTCGTCGCGCGATTCCTACATTTCCGTAGCAAGGATCATACACATAAGTGGAACTTCCGGTAACACACAAAATTGTCAGACCCGCTGTACGGTGACACAACCCGCGACAGTCGTCACACCTGCCGTTTCCAGCCCAAAATTAGAACGTGTTCTAGTAGGATTTCGCTATGGAACGATTGACAGGATTGGATGCCAGCTTTCTCTACTTGGAAACCGGGACACAGCATCTGCACGTCTGTGCGCTGCTGATCCTCGACCCGTCGTCGGGCGACTACTCATTCGAGGAATTCAAAGCCGAACTGGCCCGGCGGCTTCCGCTGATTCCGCAGATGCGCCGCCGCGTGTACGAGGTGCCGTTGAACCTCGATCACCCCGTCTGGGTGGAGGACGAGAATTTCGACCTCGACTACCACCTCCGCCGGATCGCGATCGCCGCTCCGGCAGGACGGCGCGAATTGGCCGAACTCGTCGGAGACATCGCGAGCCGTCCCATGGATCGCGACCGCCCGCTGTGGGAGATGTCGGTGGTGGAGGGCCTCGACGACGGGAAGGTCGCGGTGATCTGCAAATACCACCACGCCGCCGTGGACGGCATCACCGGCGCCGACCTGATGATGCACCTGTGCGATGTGGAGCCGGGCGTCACCAAGGAGGTGCCCGACAAGGAGTGGCGCCCTGAGCCGAAACCGAACGACTGGCAATTGCTGGCCGAAGCGGTGGTGAAGCTTCCGACCCGGGCAGGCATCGTCGGAATGCTGCCCAAAACAGTCGGCGTGGTCGCTGGATTCGCGCAGCGCCGTCGTCAGAACAAGACGGGCATGGCCATACCGTTCTCCGCTCCGCGCACGCCGTTCAACCTCGCCATCACCCCGCACCGCGCTGTCGCGTTCACCGAGGCCGAACTCGACGCCGTCAAGGAGATCCGCTCCACGTTCGGCGTCAAGGTGAACGACGTGGTGCTGACCGTCGTCGCCGGTGCGCTGCGCGCCTATCTGGCCGGGCGCGACGAACTGCCGGACCGCTCCCTCATCGCTTCCGTGCCCGTGTCGGTGCACGAGTCGACTCGGCACAAGGCCGGGATCAACAAGGTGTCCACGCTGTTCGCGCGGCTCGGCACCGACGTCGCCGACCCGGTGGAACGCCTGCGTGAGGTGGCCGAGGTCAATCGCGGAGCCAAGGAAGAGCACGAAGTGATAGGTGCGGATTTCCTGCAGGACTGGGGAAAGTACGCGCCGCCGAACACCTTCCGGCTCGCCGCGCGGATGTACTCCTCGCTCAAGCTGGCGGAGAAGCACCCGGTGGTGCACAACTTGGTGGTCTCCAATGTGCCCGGGCCGCCGATGCCGCTGTACTTCCTCGGCATCCGGGTGGACGGGATGTATCCGTTCGGACCGGTGTTCCACGGCGCGGGCTTGACGGTGACCGTGCTGTCGAACAACGACAAGCTGAATTTCGGCTTCATCGCCTGTAAGGAACTGGTGCCCGACATCGCGGCGCTGGCAGACGCCGTTCCCGGCGTGGTCGCCGAATTGCTCGCCGCGGCACGCACGTCGGGCTGAGCGCCAGGCCGCTGTCCGCCACCGCCGTCGGACAGGACCGGCCGATTCAGATCTTCGCGGCGACGGCCGCACAGGCTTCGAGCAACACCGGCACGAAACGGTCGGCCTCCAGCACACAGGACGCATGCCCGGCCGCGACCAGATGCTTGCTCGCTCCCGGGATCATGGTCGCCAGCTCCAACTGCCGAGAGACCGGAATCGCCCGATCCCGCGTCGTGATCACCACGGCCGTCGGCATCGTAAGATCCGGCAGCCACGCGGTCGCGTCGAAGCGCCCGACCGCGGCGAGCACCTGAGTGAGCGCCCACCCGCTGGTGCTGCGGAACTCGCCGAGCGCCCAGCGATCCAACCGCCCCGGCGCCCAGGTGACCTCGGGGAGCTCGGGCAGACGGCCCGCGAGCTTCTCGGCACGACGGTAGGAGTACTGCTCCACAGCGGCGGCGAAAGCCCCGAACGTCCGGTGAAAGGCGTGCTCGCTCCATTTCTCGCGGAACCGATAGGGCGTCGCGCAGAGCACCAGTCCGCTCACTCGCTCCGGATGGCGCCGCCCCGCCAGCAGGCTCACGATTCCGCCCAGCGAGAATCCCGCGCAGATGGCTCGGTCGATGCCCAGCTCGTCGAGCACGGCCGCCACGTCGTCGGCGCAGTCCTCCAGGGTGAACCGCTCGGAGCGGATGCCGCGCCCGTGCCACCGCTGGTCGAACAGGATGACCCGGTACCGCCGGGCCAGCTCTGCCAGCGACGGGAACCAGGTGAGGTACGCGGTGCAGGCCGTGGCGTGCAGGAGCACCAGTGGGGGCGCGTGCTCGGGCCCCGGGATGTCGACCACGTAGGTCCGGCCCCGGGAGCCCAGATCGATCAGGCGGCCACCGGGCACCTCGGCGATGTCCGGCACCCGCAAACGTCCGCCGAACCGCGTCACGCTTCGGCCGGGATTGGTCACAGCGCACCTCCCGCGTGGTCACACCAGAGACAGTTTAGAACACGTTCTACATGGGCGGCGCGCAGCACGTTGCCGACACAGGGCGGCCCGAGCCCCGACGCCCCGGCGATCCGCCCACTTCCATCGCGCCCCGAGGCCACCGCGAGCTCGCACAGCGCCGCACACGCTCGACATTCGCGCATTACCTGCCGAGCGATTCGCGTGCCGCCGACATGCGGCCCAGAACAGTTGCCCTGACTCCCGCGATAGGTGTCCGAGCTGGACGGACCGCCACCAGCTCCTCGGCACGGCGCAATCGGATCTTCCGACAACCGCCTTCCCGAAAGACGGGCCCGATATCAGGCAGGACATCGAAGGCCCACTCACCGGGACGCGGAGACGATCACGCGACCGCCTGGGCTACTGTCGCGAGACGCGCCGAAACCGGGCGCATTTTCTGTAACGTGTTGCAGACAGGTCCAAGAGACGGAGGTACCCCGGATGGGGCGGTTGACCGGCAAGGTGGCGTTGATCAGCGGCGGTGCGCGTGGAATGGGCGCGGCGCACGCCAAGGCCCTGGTCGCCGCGGACGCGCGCGTGGTGCTGGGTGACGTGCTCGACGAGGAGGGCGCCGCCGTCGCCGCGGAACTCGGCGACAACGCCGCCTACGTCCACTTGGACGTGCGCGAACCGGAAGACTGGCGCAAAGCCGTCGGCACGGCGGTGGAGCGGTTCGGGTCGCTGAGCGTGCTGGTGAACAACGCGGGCATCGTCAACGGCAACCTGCTCGTCGCGTTCGAATTGGCCGAATGGCAGCGGATCATCGACATCAACCTCACCGGCACATTCCTCGGGATGCAGGCCGCGACGCCCGCGATGATCGAGGCGGGCGGCGGCTCGATCATCAATATCTCCTCCGTCGAGGGCATGCGCGGCAGCCCGGGCCTGCACGGCTACACGGCCACCAAGTTCGCCGTGCGCGGGCTCACCAAATCCACCGCGCTCGAGCTGGCGCAGCACAATATCCGGGTGAATTCCGTGCATCCCGGCATGATCCGGACACCGATGACGGAGAACATCCCGGAGGACTTCCTGCAGATCCCGCTCGGTCGCGCCGCCGACCCGGCCGAGGTCTCCGCTTTGGTGACCTTCCTGGCCAGCGACGAATCGTCGTACTCGACCGGAGCGGAGTTCATCATCGACGGCGGACTGACCGTGGGCGTTCCGCACAAGAGCTTCTGAGTCATCCGCGGGCAGCCAGCAGGGCGAGCGGCGGCAGCGACACCAGCGCCACGGCCACGATCGCGTTGCTCCACTTGTAGGCGACCAGCAGCGCGGCGAATTCGCGCAGGAAAGCGCTCGGCAAGTAGTAGAAGGCGGTTCTGGCGCCCGTCACCTCGGCGTCGAGTCCGAGGCGGCGGGCCAGGATCGCGGTGCGCAGCATGTGGAAGTTGCTCGTCACCAGCACCATGCGCGTGGTGGGCCCGCGCTCGCCGAGCAGCCGCTTGGTGAACAGCAGGTTCTCCTCGGTCGTACCCGACCGGTCCTCCAGAACCACGCGGTCTCCCGGCACACCCCGATCGATCAGGTAATCGCCCATGGCCGACGCCTCGGAGACCTCTTCATCGTCTCCCCTACCGCCACTGGCGATCAGCAGCGGGGCGCGCCCCGCACCGGCTTCGTCACGGTAGACCTCGATCGCCCGATCCAGGCGTGCGGCCAGCAACGGCGACACCGCGCCGTCGGCCAACCCGGCGCCGTGCACGACGATCGCGTCCATCCCTGGCCGGTAGGGCAACAGTCCGTAGTACAGCGAATACACCAGGAACGCGGCGAACAGAAACCCGACATAGCTGATCGCCATCGTCAGCGAGGCCAGAAGCACCATCAGCCAGGTGTTCTCGGTCAGGAGGGCAAGGACGAGCACCACATACGGTGCCAGCAGCGCGAACCCGACTACGAGCGGCAACAGATTCGGAATACGCCAGCCCTCACGGCGCACCAGCTGTGCGCCGTTGACGATCGACAGCCCGGCGAGCACCAGCACCAGCAGCGGCGACAGGAGCACCACCAGCGGTGCGAGCACCACCGTGCGATCGCCCTCGGTGATCCGGCCGACGACCCACGCACCGACGAAACCCAGCCCCAGGAGCAGGAACACCCCGTGGCTCAGCCGCCTGCGGTCCCTGCCGAATCGCACCGCGAACACACCGAGCAGGATCACGCCGACGACCAGCAGAAGCACCGGGTCACGGTAACCGACGGGTGCGCGGCGCGCCCCTGGCGTCGCCGAGCGGCGAGGCTACCTCGGCTTATTCCGATCGTCCCCTAGAGTGTGCGAGTCCGGGCATCGGTCGCAGGCGACCGGTGTCCGGCTGCATTCGGCTTCAGCACCAGCGTTACGGAACAGCACGTTGTGATGAAGGGGAGTCGACGAAAACAATGCTTCGATTATTCATCGCCGCCACAGCGGCCGCCCTCTGTGTGCTCGCACCGCAGGCCGCGGCGCAACCGATCTATCCAGTACCGGATCCCGATCCGTTCTACGCCGCTCCGGCCGGACTGGACCGCGCCGCACCGGGGGACGTCCTCGCCGTCCGGCCGATGCCCGCACTAGCGATGTTTCCCGGCTCGACGGTCACGATGATCAAGTTCCGCTCGACCAACTCCGCGGGCGAGCCGATCGCGGCCACCACCACCGTGCTGACCCCGCAGAACCCCACACGCGGCAGGCCGCTGCTGTCCTATCAGCACATCATCAACGCACTCGGCACCCAGTGCACGGTGTCGCGCGTGCTCTACACCAGCGACCCCGGTCTGGAGATCCGCGAAGCGCCCGCGCTCAATGCCTTGCTGCTGCGCGGCTGGTCGGTCGCTCTTCCCGACCACCTCGGACCCACCAGCGCCTACGGCGCCGCGAAACTCGGCGGCATGATCACGTTGGACGGCATCCGTGCCGCACGGCGGGTCGCGGAACTCGGACTGGCGGACAGCCCGGTCGGCCTGCTCGGCTATTCCGGCGGCGGCATGGCGAGCGCGTGGGCGGCCGCGCTGGCACCGACCTACGCGCCGGAACTGCCGCTGGTCGGAGTCGCCTCGGGCGGGGTGCCGATGAACCTGGTCAAGATGATCGAGGACCTCGGTTACGCGCCGCACGCGGTATTCGGCCTCGCTTTCGCGGCCGCCCTCGGGCTGGAGCGCGAGTACCCGGCACGGCTGCCGGTGAGCGATCAGCTGAACTCGCTCGGATTGTCGGTCCGTAACCGGATCGCCAACAGCTGCACCAACGAGATCCTGCTGGTCGGCGCCGGCCGCGGCATCGTGGACGTCGCGGCCTCCAATTCGCTGGCCGACGACAAGCGCGCACGCGAGGTGCTCGAGGAGAACAGCCTCGAACTCTACGACGACATCCCGGCCACGCCGATCTACGAATGGCGTGCGGAGCAGGACGCTCTCATCCCTGTGGAGTCGGTCGACGACACGGTGCGGCGATATTGCGCCGCGGGAGCTCGTGTGCAGTACGAGAAATTCCTCAGCCCGGACCATCTGTCCGCCGCGGTGCTCGGCATACCTTCCGCGCTCGGCTGGCTGGAAGCGCGCTTCAAGGGCGATCCCGCGCCGAGCAATTGCTGAGAACGGCCCGGCGGTAGCTCACCGCCGGGCCGGTAACCGGCCGTTATCCCGCACGGCCGCAACGGTTCTCGCGCGGCGGACTAGGCGTCCTTGCCGCTCTCGTACGCGCTCTGGCGAGCCTCGTCCAGATCCGCTTCGGCGCGGGCCTTTTCGGCCTCGGCTTCCTTCTGCGCCGCCTCCCGCTGGGATTCGGCCTTATCCTGCTGGGCGCGACCCTCTTTCTTCAGGTCCTCGTCACCGGTGACGACGCCAGCGGCTTCCTTCGCCTTCCCCTTGGCGTCCTCGACGACGCCTTCGACAGCTTCCAGGGGTCCGCTCCGATGCTCCGGCATGACATACCTCCCAATTCCTAGTCGGCTGACATCCGTCGCATACCCGTGTCCGGCAGGGACAATCACGCTGTGAGCGCCGCCACCGAGTTTCGCGGTGGGAGCGGCTCGTGCAGGTGGCGATTTCCCGGTGAGATATGGCATCAATGCCACTGGGAGACGGTCGGTCGCCCCGATAGGTTCGAAGCGCGAAAGAACCTGTCCACGAGGAGTTCGACCGATCATGAGTTATATCGCGCCGGCCCTGATCGGTGTGCTGTACGCGCTGGCGATGTCGGCGATCCGGGAACCGCGTCGGCGCCTTTTCAACGCCGTCATGGTGGCCGGAGCCGGAGCCGCTTACCTCAGCGGCGGCGGTTTGGGCGGCTGGGAATTCGTCTTCACGGCCGCCGTCACCTACTGCGCCTATCGCGGACTGGAGTCCTGGAGGTTCATCGGCATCGCCTGGCTGATGCACACCGGATGGGATCTGCTGCACCATTTCAAAGGCAACCCGATCATCCCGTTCGCCCACGACTCGTCTCTGGGCTGTGCGATCTGTGACCCGGTCATCGCCGTGTGGTGCCTGCTCGGCGGCCGATCCCTCCTGCGCATGAACGAATGACGTGGCCCGTCAGAGATCGTCGATGTCGATGAGCGAATCCTGCAAAGCGCGAGCCACCAAGGCGGCCTTCGTCGGCGCGGGGCGGCCGACCGCGGCGTACTTGTCCCTGATCCGCGACAGGTGGGTGTTGACCGTGCCCAGCGAGATATACAGCCGCTGACCGACTTCCACTTTCGAATCCGAGGCGATCCACGCCAGCAACACCTCGATCTCGCGGCTGCTCAGCGCCGGACGCTCACGCGGCCACAGCGGGGCGGGCAGCGGGTCATTCCCGCGCTCGAACGCGACACTCATGCACTATTCCTCTGCGCTTGGGATTTTCATGGCACTCACCTACCGCCGAAGCAGGTCACGCGACAAGTCACGATGATCGGCGCAAAGAAGATCAGCGCACACGATTGATCGCCGGAGTTCCCCGGCAATGGCCCATATATGCGGGCCTGCGCCCTCTGCTTCGATAACGCATCGGCGGCGTTGAATTCGAACCAACCAGTTCGTTACCCCCTCGGGTTACGCCTTCCGGATGTCTCGCGGGCCCGAAACTCGTCCTCGACCGAAACATCGCGGGTTTTCGGATAACAGTCTGCATCGGACCGGAGTGTGTGCGGCACGAATAGCGAACTTTCGGTCACACATCCGACCGGACGTATCCGAACACCACTCCACGCAGAATTCTGGTTGGTTTATTTCCCATGTGTTGTCGGTTTTTGCACCCGGACCGATGCACATGTGCTGAGGGTGCACGCCCGGCCCAGGTTCGTGGACGTCGAGGCGGCGGTGCGGGCAGTGCGCAGCGGAGAGGAGGCACGGCGAAGGCCCTGGCCGTCGATGCGGTCAGGGCCTTCGCCGTGCTGAATTCGTTCAGTGTTTGGTCAGTACGGGACTCGCCGACTCGGCCTCCGCGGTTTCCGCCGGGGCGGCGGCCCGGCCCGGCAACAGCACCGCCATGACGATCACGATCAGCGCCAGAGCCGCCGAAACGAGGAAGGCCAGGCGCATGCCGTCGAGGTGCGCGGCGACGAGGTCGGCGCCATCGGCGGCGAGCGAGGTGGCGCGCGCCGACATCACCGTCACCACCAGCGCGGTACCGAACGCCGCGGCGACCTGCTGCAAGGTGCCGAGCATGGAGCTGCCGTGCGAGTACAGATGCTGCGGCAGCGCACCGAGACCGAGGGTGAACACCGGGGTGAAGGCCGCCGCCAGCGACACCATCAGCAGGATGTGCAGGGCCAGCAGCTGCCAGTACGGCATGGTCATCGAGATCTGAGTGAAGCCGGCCAGCGCGGCGGCGATACCGATCGACCCCGGAATCACCAGCAGGCGACCGCCGAACCGATCGAACAGGCGACCAACGGTCGGTCCGAGCAGACCCATCGCCAAGCCGCCCGGCATCACC
>NZ_BAFR01000347.1 GCF_000308435.1 Nocardia araoensis NBRC 100135
CGCGAATTCAGCCTCGACACACCGACTCCCGTCACTGCTGCGGCTTGACACGGTCATTGAGAGTCCGATCGACATCCGCGCGACCATCGGACAGCGCGAAGTCACGCGCGAGCAGGTGCTCGCGTGGGAATCGCGACGGGCCGACGCCGTACTCACCAAGTTCGCCAGACGCCTGGGCCCACTCGGGGCCGCCGAAATCCTGCCCGGTCACACCATCGACCAATTGCGCGGCGCGCCACTGGCTCTGCGCCGATCCGCGCTGCTCTCGCTCAAGACCCAGCTGGGACACGCCGGGATCTACGCCATGCTCAAGCGGGAGCTGGCGGTCTCCGAACGGCTGACCCGCGCCGGGGTCGCGACGAGCAGGGGCCGAGTCAAATACGCGGTCACCCGCCTGCGCGCGCCGGGACTGTCCGCTACGCGGTTCGCCGAATGGTTACACAACCTGATCGTCATCGACGACGAGACCGAGATGAACGCCGCCTGTCCGGACCACTACCTGCTGCGCGGGCTCCCCGACGGCCGCCAGGAGGTCGTCGAGACCACCGGCGGCTCCCCCGCCGCGTCACGATTCCTGGTCGACTACGAGCGCACCGCGCATGTCACCGTCCCGGTCGACCCGGCCTATCCCGTTCAGATCGCCGGCACTGCCATTCTCGACGACGGGCTGGCTATCGGTGGCGTCCGCCACCAGTTCCGCGATGACGACGGCACGCTCGATGCGCTGCTGACCGTGCAGTTCCCCGCATCTGTGCCCGGCAGGAACATCCACCAGCACCAGTGGCACCTGGCCTGCGAGTTCAGCAATTGGATGATCGCGTCAGCACCCTTCGCCGGGAGGACACGATGACCCTGACGACCGAACCCCCACCCCGCCGTGGAGGTCCCGACGTCTCGGCGGGCGGGCCCACTCGCCTTCGCCACTACGTTGCCTTGGGCGGCAGCCAGAGCGAGGGCCTCGGGGACAGAGAGATCACACCGGGCTCGTGGGCCTGGCCGACCGGCTCGCCGCGAGCATGGCGCGGTCCAGTCCCACCCCGCCCTGCAGTACGCCGACCTCGTTCATGAATCACAGCCACCGCGCCGGCGTTCACGGCATCCCTGTCCAAATCAACAGTTCATCTGCCTACCACCGTCCTGGTCGTTGAGCACTCAGACGCGAACCCACGCGCTCAGCGGCGGGTAATCCGCGCCGAAAACGCTTGCGTCACAATAACTACGGGGATTCCTGATGCTCGATGACAGCGCCGACGTTGCGTACCACCCAAGCTGCCGCGGCGCCGTGGCACATTAACCGAGCGGCTGGTCACAGCGGCGGCTCGGGACAGTCTTTTCGGTTCCGACGGTCTTCGGAACGGAACTGGCTCGTCCGTGTCTCGGACGACCGGAGTGCTGCGTCTGGACGCCATCGCGCGTTACCTCAGCGATCTGGGTCTCGAACATTTCGACACAGTCCCCGGCGGTGACCGCCATCCGTACTGGATGGTCGGCGCACCACCATCGAGGTCCACACGCCGGTGAAGTTGGGCGATCGGGTACACCTGCGCCGGTGGCCTGCGGGGCTGTCGAGTCAGTGGTTGAGCGCACGCGTGCAGATCCGCAGCCAGGCAGGCGGCTTGATCGAGGCCGAGTAGTTCCTTGCCTGCGTCGATGCGCAGCACAGCCGGGCGACCCAGATGACCGACGCGTTCATCACGGCGATGACCGACCCAGCGATTACCGCGCGACTGCGCTGGGAGCCAACAATGCAGATCGTCGCGAACTCACCGACACTGCGACACCCGTTCTCGCTGCGCTGCTCCGATCTGTCTGCCTCAGGGCTCGCCGGGCATACCCTGTCTTGGCACGGAATCGTCGAGGCCCTGTCGGAAGAACCCGACATCGGGCGCCAACCACCCCGGGCAACTGTCGAGCATCTAAGCCCAGTGCAGTCCAGTCCAGTGATCAACCCACGCTGGCCCCATCGCGCACAGGCTCCGGACTTCACCAGCAGCTCGAGGTCGACGGCGTGGTGAAATCCCTCGCCCACGTCATGAGTACCGAAGATTCGGCCATCGATCCACACCGAGCAGCGACCGGAAGTCAACACTCGCTCGCGGCCCATGGCCTGACACCCTCCGGCAGAGAAGAAATGGACAGCGAACAGCAACAGCTCCTGAACCTGGCCTGACCTGGTAACCCTTCGGCGGACCACCTGAAGAACGCATTCTGCGCACCTACGGTGCAGCGTCGGCATCGGACTGCAGTGAAAACCACTCATCAGTGGGCCCTGAGGGGATCGTCGGAAAGATCTCAGCGTGACGCTGTCGCCCGGCGACGCACTGCGCTGCGGCTGTGACAACTCGGGCAGCGATGAACCGGTCGAGATCTACCGGTCACCCATTGCTCGTCGGCGTCGTAGGGGCATGTCCAGGCGGCCGGCCAGTTCCGGGAGGGCGATGCCGAAGGTGTCGCGCACGACGACTGCGTCGGGTTGGATGTCGAAGACCGCGAGGTCGGTGTAGACCCGGGAGACGCAGCCGACTCCGGTGAGGGGGTAGGTGCAGGTCGGGACCAGTTTGGGAGTGCCGTCTTTGGTGAACAGTGTCATCATCACGAAGATCTGTTTGGCTCCGATGGCCAGATCCATCGCGCCGCCGACCGCGGGGATGGCGTCGGGTGCGCCGGTGTGCCAGTTGGCCAGGTCACCGGTCGCGGAGACCTGGAAGGCGCCGAGCACGCACACGTCGAGGTGGCCGCCGCGCATCATGGCGAAGGAGTCGGCGTGGTGGAAGTAGGCGCTTCCGGGGAGTTCGGTGACGGGGATCTTGCCCGCGTTGGTGAGGTCGGAATCAATGTCGTCACCTATCGCTGCGGGGCCCATGTTGAGCATGCCGTTCTCGGTGTGCAGTACCACGCCGGAGTTGGCGGGGAGGTGATCGGCGACGGTGGTGGGCTGGCCGATGCCGAGGTTGACATAGGAACCTGGCGGGATGTCCTTGGCGATCAGGGCCGCGATCTGATCCTTGCTGAGCGGGCCGGTGTTCATACCGCGACCACCTTGTCGACGTAGAGGCTGGGGGTGACGACCGTTTCGGGGTCCAGGACACCGGTTTCGACGACCTCCTTGACTTGGACGATGGTCGTGGTGGCGGCGGTCGCCATGACCGGGCCGAAGTTGCGGGCGGTCTTGCGGTAGACCAGGTTGCCCATACGATCGGCCCGGTAGGCGCCGATGAGGGCGACGTCCCCGCTCAGGGGATACTCCAGAACGTAAGTGCGGCCGCCGATCTCGCGGGTCTCTTTTCCCTCGCTGAGTTGGGTGCCGACACCGGTGGGGCAGAAGAACGCGCCGATCCCCGCACCCGCCGCACGAATGCGTTCGGCGAGGTTGCCCTGCGGCACGACCTCGAGTTCGATCTGTCCGGCCCGGTAGAGGCTGTCGAAGACCCACGAGTCGGACTGGCGAGGGAACGAGCAGATCACCTTGCGAACCCGCTTGGCTGCCAGCAGGGCGGCAAGGCCGGTGTCGCCGTTGCCCGCGTTGTTCGATACCACCGTCAGATCGGTGGCGCCCTGGTCGATGAGAGCTTCGATGAGCTGCACGGGCATGCCCGCCATGCCGAAACCGCCGATCAGAACGGTGCTGCCGTCGGTGATCCCGGCGACCGCCGCCGCGGTGGTCTCGCAGATGTCCACCATCACCACACCTCCCGCATGTTCTCGAGCACGACCGCCAGTCCCTGACCGACGCCGATGCAGATCGCGGCGACACCCCACCGCTGCCCGGACTCGACGAGACGGTGCGCCAAAGTCCCCACGATCCGCGCGCCCGAAGCACCCAGAGGATGGCCGATCGCGATGGCGCCGCCCTTGGCATTGACGATCTCCGGATCGGCCAGTCCCTGCGCGAGCCAGGCATCGACACAAGCCAGCGACTGCACCGCGAAAGCCTCGTTGAGCTCCACCGCCGACACATCAGCCCAGCCGATCCCCGCGCGAGCCAGCGCCCGGTTGGCTGCCTCCACCGGTGCGTAGCCGAAGTCCTGCGGATCCAGCGCGTAGGTCCCCCGGCCCGCGATGCGAGCCAGCGGATCGACACCCAAATCGGCTGTCTTGCTGGCGAGCAGGACTGCGGCCGCGCCGTCGTTGAGCGGGGAAGCGTTCCCGGCAGTGATCGACCCGTCGGTCCGGAACGCCGGTTTCAATCCGGCCAGCTTCTCGGCGGTGGAGTCGGGACGGATGCCCTCGTCGCGGGCCAGGCCACCGAACGCGACCACGAGGTCGTCGTAGAAGCCCGCCTCCCATGCCGCGTCCGCCAACCGGTGTGAGCGGGCGGCGAACTCGTCCTGGCGGTCACGGGATACCCCGAACCGCTGCGCGAGTTGTTCGTTGCACTCACCCAGCGAGACCGTCCACTCCGCGGGCATCTTGTCGTTGACCAGCCGCCAGCCCAGCGTGGTCGAGACCGCGGTGACGTGTCCGGCGGGAAAGGCCCGCACAGGCTTCGGCAGCACCCACGGTGCCCGCGTCATCGACTCCACTCCCCCGGCCACGACCACCTCCGCGTCACCGGTCTCGATGGTCCGCGAGGCGCTCATCACCGCATCCAGCGATGAGCCGCACAGCCGGTTCACCGTGGTCGCCGGCACCCCGGTCGGCAACCCGGCCAGCAGCACCGCCATCCGGCCGACGTTGCGATTGTCCTCACCGGCCTGATTCGCACAGCCCCAGATCACATCCCCCACCGCGTCGGGGTTCAGATGTGGTGCTTTGGCGAGCACGCCGGTCAGGGCCGCGGCGGCCAGGTCATCGGGGCGCTGGTCCGCCAGCGCACCCCCGAGCCGCCCGAACGGCGTGCGCGCCGCGGCATAGACGAAGGAATCGGTCACGCCTCGACGCTAAACACCACGATTGATGCAGTCCAATACTCATTTCATGCGTATTGATAAGTAGCAGCGATAGGATTGCTGTGTGGACTTCGACCTGCGGACCCTGCGCTATTTCCTCGCCCTCGCCGACGAGCGTCATTTCGGCCGAGCCGCAGCCCGCGTCCACATCGCCCAACCCGCGTTATCCCAGCAGATCAAACAGCTCGAAACCCAACTCGGGGTTCAGCTGTTCGACCGCTCGACCCGCCGCGTCGAGATCACCCCCGCGGGCGAACGCTTCACCGAACACGCCCGGCGGATCGAGGCGGCATGCGCACGCGCCAGCGACGACATGGCGGCATTCGCCCGCGGCAGCGCAGGCCGCGTCTCGGTCGGCTTCATCGGCACCGCCACCTACGACGTCCTCCCCCGCCTCACCCGGATGGTCCGCACCGAACTCCCCGACATCGACCTGCAAGTGCGCGGCGAACTGCTGTCCCCGCAACTGCTCGACGGTCTGGCCACCGGGGAATACGACCTGGCACTGGTTAGGCCCCAACCGGCCTCCGAACCGAGACCCGTTCGAGGACTCCACCGCCTCCTCGCACCGAGCCTCGACGCGCCGAACATCGTGCTCGAAACACTGCGCACCGAACACCTTCTCGCCGTCCTCCCCGTCAACCACCCACTCGCCCACACCGATCCGGTCGATCTCGCCGCCCTGGGCGGCGAAACCTTCATCACCCACCCCTCCGGTGACCGATCCACCATGCACCACCTGGTACTCGACGCATGCGCACGCGCCGGATTCCGACCTCCCGTCCTGGAAGTCAGCGAAACAGCGACCCTCGCCGTCTCCGTAGCCGCCGGCCTCGGCGTCGCCCTCGCCCCCGAACCCGTCCGCAGCCTCGGCCTCGACGGCGTCACCTACCGACCACTCCGGCAGCCGGAAACGGTCGACCTCGTGCTGGCCCGACGAGAAACGGAAACCTCGCCCGGCGTAGCAGCCGTCGCCACACTGGCCCGAGCCGCGACCAGAGATTCCGCTTGAAAAGATCCCTCAGCTATCCGAATAAATGTACGAAGACCTCCGAACCTTCGTAACAGGCAGGTCCCGTGACCCGTCCGCGGCACTCGCCCACAGGGGAGTGTCGGATAGACGGCTCTGGCTCACTTCCGGTGGTGCCCGGGCTATGCGAGCAGGATGCGGTGCCGAAGTAGTGGAAAACTGGCCCGGCCATACATTTGTCGCTTGATCAGTTTGGTTTTGGTGTTGACGCCTTCGATGGGGCCGTTGCTGTAGGGCACGGTCAGACCGGCGACCGCGGCGTCGTGGTCCTGGTCGAGGCCGCGAAGGAAAGGGCCGAGTTCGGTCAGCCCGGCCTCGCGAACCTGCTTCATCCACTCGTCGAGATCGCCACCGCGACGTTCGATCAGGATCGCTGCGAACTCGCCGACGAGCCGAGCCAGGTCGGTCATCTCGGGACATGCCCCGACAAGTTCGTCCAGATGAGCGCGGCGTCCGGAGAGGGTTTCGGACTTGCGGTCGGCCAGGACGTCGATCCGTTGGTGAGTGACAGCGTCGATCACCGCTGTGCCGTAATGGTTTCGGCGGCGCAGGGCGAAGTCGTACACGCTGACCACCTGCGGGACCGGCCGGTGCGGCAGTGGGATCGCCAGCAGTATCCGCACCGCGGTATGTCGGGACAATCGAACCGGCAACGCGGCCAGCACGCGGACCGCAGCCCGACCGGCCAGTTCTTTCACGATTGCCCGCACCTGGCCGGTCAGTCGGGTCGTTCGCCGTTGGTAGCGTTCGAGCAGCCCGGGTACCTGTTCACGGAAAGTTCTGCAGCACTGCGGTGTCGGGCAAACCAGTCGTCGAACCCGTACCCGGACGATCACCACGCGACCGTCGGCGGGCAGGTCGGCGACGGTCCGGTGGTGGTAGCTGTGGACTTTCTCCGACTCCTCACCACAGCGTGAGCACACCGCCGGGCCGGGCGCTGTCCGGGCCCGCACTACGAGCTTCCAGCCCTCCTCGACAACCTCGTCGATCACCAGCGCCGACAAACCCGAGAACATCAGCCCGACAGCAACATCCGCCTCACCCACCCAGGCATCGTGCCGTCAGGCGACCACGCTCAGCCACCGGAAGTGAGCCAGAGCCGTTGTCTTTACAGTCCCGCCCAGCGGGCCGACTCACCACCGATGTCGCCAGGTCAATGCTGGTCGTGGTAGCCGTTGCGTCTGGCGCAGTGGTGGATTCGGGCTTGACGGGTGGGGTGTGTGCACAGGGATCGCAGTCTCGGCAGGCTGTAGTTGTGCCAGGTGTGTTGTAGGGCGGTGGCGAGCAGGGTGTCGGGGATCCAGGGTGGGGTGTCGAAGTGGATGCGGTAGTCCAGGTGGGTGGTCGGGCCGGTGGTGGTGAGGTGGATGCGGCCGTGGTGGCGGCGCACGGGGCCGCGGATGGTGCGGTACTCGATCAGTCGTGGCCGGTGGTGGGCGGTGATCTGCTCTTGGATCGGCCACAGACCGAGGGCTCGCTGGGCGCGGACGCAGCCGAGTTGATCGGACACTCTGACCACGCCAGTAGGCAAAATTGTCGCGGTAGGCAGGGTGGCGGGGTGCTCAGACCCCCGGGGGAAAGCGGGAATGTGGCGGGCGGTAATCGCGCAGGAGCAACTGCGAGCAGCTCAGCCACAACATGTTCGCGACGCTATCAGGCCGACTAACGTTTGCCAGCGTAGGGCGCCGTGCTGTCGTTGTCGACACCAACATCGTCGCAGACTCGCCCAGACTCAAAATCGGGTTCAGGAGTCCACCGCGACACCGCCGGAGATTCTGGCGGTGCCGCGGTGGTAAACGGCCTACTCGCCGGCGATCAGCCCGAATTCGGCGAGGAGCTCACCGATCTCGCTCTGGCCGAGCTTGTGCAGGATCAGCTTGCGCGCCAGCGGCCCGCCGGGCAGCCCGATCTCCTTGCCGTCGCGCAGCCGGCTGGTCGCCGCGAGCAGCGTGCGGATGTCGTAGGTGGAGTTGAACACTTCGGGCACGCCGCGCTCGATGTCGAGGAGGGTGTAAACCGCTTCCATCGGGGTGCGGACGGAGTATTCGGTGGTGAAGATGCAGTCGCGCTCGGCGGATTCGGCGAACTGGCCGATGAAGGCGAAGTTCACCGAGCCTTCCGGAACCACGTCGGGCCGGTCACCGGCCTGGCGCGGCATGAAGAACGCGGTCACATACGGCATCATCACGGGCACGGTCTTGGCGCCGGTCGCGGCGAGTTCATCGATCTCGTCGAGCGGGACTCCGAGGTGGTAGAGCCATTCCCGGGTGATCTCCTCCCCGGTGCAGTCCTGCATCGGCTTCTTCACGTAATCCCCCGGCACGTCGACGAACAGCGAGTACACCCATACCACGATCTCGTCGGGCGACTGCTGCTTGAAATGCGGCTGGCGGTTGACGGTCCAGGAAAGCAGCCAGCTGGAATCTCGGGCTGTGACGATCCCGCCGGTGACCACCTTGCCGCTGAACGGGTCGCGGCGGGCGATCTTCTCGATGTAGGCCGGAATACGCCGGTCCACCGTGGTGACCGTGGCCGATTCCCACTTCGTCTCTGGGATGTGGTTGCCGAAGACATCGGGCCGCCCGAACGACGGGTCCTTGGCCGCGATGCGCCGCCACAGATCCCAGGCTGGCGCCGGGCCCTCGTCGAGGCGGGCCGGTGTGTGGTGGTCGCCGTTGTCGGAGTTCTCGGTGAGCGAGCCGATGGTCATGAACAGCAGGTCGTCGGCGGTGAGATCGACGGTCGCCGGTTCGCCGTTCCGCACGAGGTGCAGGCGGGTGGCCTGCTTGCGGCCGGTGCCGGCATCGATGTCGAAGTCGACATCGGTGATCTCGGTGGAGAACTCGAACGCGACCCCCTGATCGAGCAGCCAGGTGTACAGCGGCAGCACCAGCGATTCGTACTGGTTGTACTTGGTGAACTTCAGTGCGGAGAAATCGGGCAGCCCGCCGATGTGATGGATGAACCGGTGCAGGTAGAGCTTCATCTCCAGCGCCGAGTGCCATTCCTCGAACGCGAACATCGTCCGCCAGTAGAGCCAGAAGTTGCTTGCCAGGAACTCCTTGCCGAACACCTCGTCGATCCGCTTGTTCTCCATCTCCTCACGGGTAGCGAGGAACACCTTGACGATGTCCTTCTGCGCCTTATCCGACAGCGCGAACAGGTTGTCGGTATGCGCGTCCTGGCCACGATTGATCGTGGCGCGCTGCAGCGAATAGTTGGGGTCGTCGCGATTGAGCCAGTAGAACTCGTCGAGCACGCTGGCATCGTCGACCTCCAGGGAGGGAATCGAGCGGAACAGGTCCCACAGGCACTCGAAATGGTCTTCCATCTCCCGGCCGCCGCGGATCACGAAACCCCGCTTCGGCTCTTTGATCCCGTCGAGGGCACCACCGGGCAACGCCAGCCGCTCGTAGACGGTGATGTCGGATCCGTTCATCCGGCCGTCCCGGATGAGGAACGCCGCACCGGCCAGCGACGACAGTCCGGCACCGACGAACCGGGCGGTCTTCCCACCCACTTTCGCCGGCTTGCGTGGCCGCGCGAAGGCCTCGTAATTGCCACTGGTGTAACGCATGTCGTGTCCTTTGATCGTCGGATCGGTCAGTTGCCGTAGCTGTAGAACCCCTGACCGGTGCTGATGCCGAGCTTGCCCTTGTCGATGTAGTTCTCCTTCAACCACGCCGCGAGCTTCCGCGCTTCGGCGTCACCGTGGGACAGGATGTTGTAGGGCGTATTGAGCCCGATGACGTCGTACATCTGGAACGGGCCGACCGGGGCGCCGGTACCGATGCGCCACACCTTGTCGACGTCGTGCGGATCGGCGTAACCACCGGCGGCCAACGCGGTCGCGGCGTTGAGGAACGGCACGAGAAGCGAATTGAGCACGTAGCCCGCCTTCTCCTTGTGGACCGGAATCGGCACCATGCCGATCTCGCCGGCGAAAGCCACCACCGCGTCGAAGACCGCGGGATCGGTGTCGGCGGTGCCCATCACCTCGGCGGTGTTGTACTGCCACACCTTGTTCGCGAAATGCAACGCCAGGAAGCGATCCGGACGGCCGGTGGCATCCTTCAGATCACTGGGCAGCAGGGTCGAGGAGTTCGTCGCGAAGACGGTCTTGGCCGGAGCCAGCTCGCCGAGCTTGCGATAGGTCTCGCGCTTGAGTTCGAGAACCTCGGGGATCGCCTCGATCACCAGGTCGGCGTCGGCGACGGCCGAGCCCAGATCCGCCGACAGGGTGATGCGGCTCAGTGCCTGTTCGCCCTTGCCGTCGGCGGCGCCGGCGACATCGTCGGCCTTGTAGGCCTGGACCAGTCCGTCGAGGCTGTGCCGAGCGCTGTCGAGGGCTTCCTCGCTGATGTCGTAGGCGATGACCTCGAATCCGCTGTAGGCGGTCTGGAAGGCGATCTGCGCGCCCAGCACACCGGTGCCCAGGACGGTGACCTTCTCGATTGCGGGCATCACTTCTCCTTTGTCGTGAGGGTGTCGACCCTCTCGTTCCGGGTTGTCTCCATGGGCCCGTTACTCGGCTGCATGTGCATCGGGCCCGTTGGTCCACGTCAGGAACCCTGTAACGATCTGCGTGATCTGGGCCCGAAGGTCCTCGGTCATGTCATAGCCGGGGTGCGCGCCGGTGGACAGGCGCGCGATGGCGAGATGGGTGACGGCGAAGACGCTGCCGCTCGCCAGCCGGGCGCG
Organism: Nocardia araoensis NBRC 100135; assembly: GCF_000308435.1. GTDB lineage: Bacteria > Actinomycetota > Actinomycetes > Mycobacteriales > Mycobacteriaceae > Nocardia > Nocardia araoensis. Next base: position 10,621 of record NZ_BAFR01000347.1, read on the forward strand.
GTCCTCGTCGGTGGGCAGGCCGCGCGCGGCGGCTTCCGCGATCAGGCGGTCGGCGATCGCCGCTTCCAACTCGGCGATCAGCGCCAGTCCCACCGACCGGTGGACGTCGGTCGCCGCGCCGAACAGCAGCTCGCGCTGGTAGACGGCACTGTTCTCGGGGCGCTCGACAGCGCGCTCGACCACCGGAAGGACCAGCCTCGTCACCGCGTCGACGACATCGTCCGAGACAGCCGCGCGTTCCCGGCCCGTGGCGACCGCCCGCCGGAACTCCTCGTTATAGACCATGAGCAGCAGTTCGCTCTTGGACGCCGCGTACCGGAACAGCGTCCCCGCCGCGACATCGGCCCGCTCGGAGATCTCCTGCGTGGTGACGGCGAGAAACCCGCGTTCCTCGAACAGCTGCGCCGCAGCAGCGGCGATCCGCTCGCGCTTCTCCCGCATATTGCGGTCGCGCCGACCCTCGTGCACCGGGATCATGCCATGTCACTCCCTCCAAAACCGAGCGCGCTCATTTTTGACTGTACTCCGATTATCGTTGTGGGCAACCGTCCCGCAGCTGATCTGGCGAGCAGAGCGTCACGCTCGCCACGGCATCAAGTGTCGCGAAACCGCCCGCCTGCCCAGCTGACGGTGAGCTGCGAGCTTCCAAAACGATCCGAAAGTTGCGTTAGGCGCAACTCACGGGGTCGTTGTGGAGAATGCTGTCCAAGTCCGGCGCCGTCGCGCGTCGGGATTACAGGACGTCCGGACGGCGGGTGAACGAGGAGGTTGTGGAGATGTCGCGATACATGTTGTTGCTGTATGCACCAGACGGCGACGAGGCCGAACGGGCACGGCGCTGGGCGCAGCTGCCGCAGTGGGAAGAGCTGCTCGACGAGCTCCGGGAGGCCGGGCACCTGATTGCCAACGCCGCGTTGCATCCGGTGGAAACGGCGACCACGGTCCGTGTGCGGGAAGACGACGTGCATCTGGTCGACGGGCCGTTCGCGACGACCAAGGAGGTGTTGGCCGGGTACTTCCTGATCGAGTGCGCCGATCTCGACCAAGCCCTCGATATCGCGTGCCGGGTGCCGACGGCGCAATATGGGTCGGTGGAGATCAGGCCCGTCGTCGAGCTCCCCGCTCCGGACGTAGATCCCTCGACGCTGCGGTGAGCGGCAATCGAGCAGACATACGCGACGCGGCGGGGCGCACCTTTCGACGCGAACACGCCGCCGTAATCGCGACGCTGATCCGGCAGGTCGGGGACTTCCAACTGGCCGAGGACGCGATCCAGGACGCCTTCGTCGACGCGATGTCGACGTGGCCGCGTGACGGCATACCCGCCAACCCCGGCGCCTGGATCACCACTGCGGCCCGTCGTCGAGCCATCGACCGGATTCGCCGCAGCCACACTCAGCGCGAACGCGACCGCAGGCTCGCTGATCTCGCCCGTATGGACGCGCAAACCCACCCCGACGTACCTCAGCCGGAGGGTATCGTCGACGATCGCCTGCGGCTGATATTCACGTGTTGCCACCCCGCGCTGGACCCAACCGCCCGCGTCGCCCTCACCCTGCGCACGCTCGGCGGACTGGCAACCCGCGACATCGCCCGCGCCTTCCTGGTGACCGAACCGACCATGGGCAAGCGGCTGGTCCGGGCCAAAAGCAAGATCTCTGCAGCGAACATCCCCTACCGGGTGCCGACGCCGGTCGAAATGCCCGGGCGCCTACACGGCGTGCTGCGCGTGCTCTACCTCATCTTCAACGAGGGATACGCAGCCACTGCGGGCGAACACCTCATGCGCGTCGACCTCTGCGAGGAGGCGATTCGGTTGGCGCGCCTCCTGGCCGAACTCATGCCGGACGAAGCCGAGGTATGGGCGCTGCTCGCCTTGATGCTGCTGCACCATGCGCGCAGCGAGACCCGAGTCGACGAGGCAGGCCGCTTCGTGCGCCTCGACGTGCAAGACCGCTCGCGTTGGAACGCGGCTCTGCTCGCCGAAGGGACTGCCGCGCTGCGCCGTTCTCACTCGGCTACACCGGGCGAGTACCACTTGCAAGCCGCCATCGCGGCACTACATATGCCCGATGCCGACACGGACATCGACTGGGCCGCTGTCGCGAAACTGTATGCGACGCTCGCGGAATTGGCGCCGTCGCCGATAGTCCGCATCAATCTCGCCGCCGCGGTGGGCTTCGCCGAAGGCCCCCAGGCGGGCCTGGGCGTCTTGACGCCGCTGCTGTCGGACCCGGCTGTGGCGCGCTACCAGCCGCTGCACGCCACCCATGCCGACCTGGCCGTGCGGTCCGGCGACCTCGCCACAGCCCGCCTCGCGTACCTTCGCGCGCTCGACCTGACCACCAACGCCGTTGAACACGCGGAGCTGCAGCGTCGACTCGACACACTGGGATGAGCATGCGCTGTTTCCCGCCTACCGAGTGCGATGCGGCGGTGGCCGACGTGCAAGCGGGTGAGCGCCCCCGGGCCGTAGTCGGAATTGTGGCGGTGGCGGTGTGTCGCTCGTGGACCGCATCGCCGCCACTCACGCAGCGGTGGACGACATCGCGCGCATCCCGCCGAAAGTCTACGACCGCGTGATGGAGTTCATCGGCCCTCGCCAACTCCGGCGCCGAGTGGCCGATATCGGTGGTCCTGCATGAGTTCGGGCATCTCGTCAAGCAAGTACACGACTCGACCCCGACCGAACAGGAAACTCTCGAATTTCAACGCCTGCAGGATCGAGCTCAGCGCAGCCGCGCCGGCAATCCCAGGCGCAATCAACACATAGACACACCGGGCGAGCTGTTCGCGGAGGGGTTCGTGGCATGGCTACTCGGCCCGGATATGGTGAACGTCCTAGGCAACAACGACAATACGGTCGCACGCGGCATCGAGAAATACGTCGAGCGGCACTTCGGTCCACGCGCTCGACCGGCTTCTCGACGAAATCACTGCGAATCTGTCCAAACGCGGGGGCGTGGGACGACGGGTAGATACCGGCCGATGATCGATCGGCCCGCTACCCGAGGAGCAGCCATGGCAACCAGCTCATCCACGTCCCTGAAAATCGACATCGAGGTGATCCGCGATGTGATCGACGGGATCTACGCTGCGTGGGCCGCAGGCGATGCCGAGCAGTTCGTCGTCCACTATGCCGAAGACGCTACAGCCACCCTGCCCGGCGCCTACCTGAACAGTAAGCAGGCGGTGAAGCAGGCGATGGCCGAGCTATTCGCAGGCCCCTTGCGTGGTTCGCGTGCACAGTACGAAATCGACCAGATCCGCTTCGTCGGCGAGGAAACCGCAGTCGTCAATTCCCGCAGCGTCGCGCGGTACGCCGGGCAGGACGCGCCCGACGACGCCGACTGGAACCGCGACACCTGGGTGCTGCACGCAGTCAGCGAATGGTGGCTCGTCGACGCCTACCACAGTTGCCCCATCTCCGCAGGGGCGCGGTGACCATGAAGCTGAGCGTCTACCTGCCCACCGGATTCGCCTACGACTTCGCCCACCTCGACGACCCCGCAGCGACTTTCGAGTTGCTGACCGAACTCGCCCGGGCTGCCGACGACGGCTCGTGGCACTCCGTCTACGTCGCCGACCACTTCCTCACCTTCCCGCCGTCGCCGTCGTTCGTCTTCGAATGCTGGACCACGCTGGCGGCGTTGGCCCGCGAGACCGAACGGGTACGGATCGGCCCGATGGTCACCGGCAACGGCTACCGCAATCCCGCCTTGCAGGCGAAGATGGCCGCCACCCTGGATGCGCTGTCACACGGACGTTTCACCTTCGGGATCGGCTCGGGATGGTACGAGGAGGACTACCGCGCCTACGGCTACCCATTCGGCACCGCGCACGAGCGACTGGACAAGCTCGGCGAGGCCTTGCAGATCATCCGCTCCATGCTCACCGAGCCGCTGACCAGCCTCGACGGCAAGCACTATCAGGTCGAGGCCGCGATCAACGAGCCCAAGGGCGTTCAGACGCCCCACATCCCAATGCTGATCGCGGGCGGGGGCGAGAAAGTCACGCTGCGTTTAGTGGCCCAGTACGGCGATGCATGCAACGTGCACGAATCGCCGGACGGTCTCCGACGCAAGTACAGCCTGATCGACAAACATTGTGCCGCCGTCGGCCGCAACCCGGACGAGATCTGGCGCACCTCGACCACTTACTACGTTGTGGCAGACACCGACGACGAGGCGCGCGCCAAGGTTCCCGAGTGGGCGCCCGCGGTATTTCCCGGCGACATCGGCGAATACGGCCTGATCGGCACCCCCGACACCATCCGTGAACGCCTCGTCGCCTACGAAAACGCAGGCGTCCAAGAACTGTTGGTGAGCTTCCACGACAACACCAACCCCCAGGCGATCCGCGATTTCGCCGCGGCTTTCCTGTCTTGACCACCGAACCGAAAGGATTCGTTCTATGGGCACCATAGTTCAGTCGACCCTGATCTCTATCGACGGGGTCGTCGACGACCCCGGCTCCTGGGCCATGAGTTACTTCGACGATGACAGCGGCCGCGACGCAGTCGAACTCCTGAGACAGAGCGACGCGATGCTGCTGGGGCGCAACACCTATCGCGAGCTCGTCGCTCGGTGGGCGTCCGAGACAGGCCCCTTCGCCGAGGCGATCAACGGCATCCCGAAGTACATCTTCTCCCGTACCCTCGCCACGGCGGCCTGGGCGAACGCCGAAATCGTCACCGACGACGTGATCCAAACCGTCGCTCGACTCAAGAACGAAGAGAATCGCAACTTGGTGACCTACGGCTACGGCCCGCTTGGCCGGACGCTCCTGGAAAACGGACTGCTCGACGAACTGCGCTTCGCAGTCCACCCCATCATCGTCGGAAATCCCACAGCGCCGTTCCGCACAAACCCCCGCACCCCTCTGCGCCTGGTCGACCCCCGGTCCCGCCGATCCGGCGTGACCGTCATGATCTATCGCACGAAATAAGAACCTACGTGGCCTGCCGATGCGAGTCCTGTTCACCGGCGGCCAAGCTGGTGACAATCCGCAGATCCTGCCGCTGCTGGACGGGATCAGCGTGGCCCGGCCCGGACCGGGTCGGCCACGCATGCGGCCTGAGGTGGTCATCGCGGACAAGGGATACTCTCACCCATCGACGGGCCGCTTTGCGGCGACGGCAGGTCCGGTTCGTCAGTCCCGAGCGCGACCACGCCGAACCAACCATCGCCGCGATCATCCTGTGGTTGCGGTGAATTACAGGACAGACGCACGGGCATGTTCGAACGCAGGCGGGTCTTCCGGGTGGGAGTGACCGCATCGGCTTTCGGGGCGTTGCCCGCCGACTGTGCCGCCCGGGTGTACGAGATCGCGTTCTCCACCGGACAACGGGTGCTGGTGCACGAGGTATTCGCCCCCGCGTTGTGCCCACTGGGTCACCCGCCGGCAGCCGGAAGTGGTACGCGATCCGCGCTCACTGACCGCCGTGACGATCGTTGAGTACCTATCGAGTGCTGATGTCAGGGGGTCGCGGAGTGGATAGGTTCCTGTCGATGAAGTTAACCCGGGTTGGATTGATGGTGCTGGCCGGAGTGGCGGTTGTCGCGATAACGGCAGTCGCGCTGCTGTCTATCGCGTCGATGACGAAAACGGTGCAGCGGGACAACGAAGCGGGGCAGGACTCCGGTCTGCCCTCGAAGGCCTTCGCGCGAGACGCAGCGTTGAACGCCGCCAAGGAGGTGGCCGTCGCCGTGGTGGGCATGGACGCCGAGCGTATCGACGATTCGATGCGCACAATGCGATCGAAGATGACCGGATCTCTCCGCGAAGCTTTCGACAGCAACGCCGAGAGAATGAAACAAGCTGCTTCGCAGTCGAAGTCGTCGATCTTCGCGAGCCCGCTCGTTGCCGCGCTCGCGGAGCTCGACGACGGTGGGACGCGGGCCAAAGCCATCGTCGTGCTCGAACAGAGAACGAGCACCGACAGGCAGGCGCGTGCCGCTACGTATGTGCTGTCGCTGGCCAAGGAGGGGGGAGATTGGAAAGCAGACGATCTGCAGCCCATCGGCACACCACGAATGGCCGCTGACGTTCGCGCAGGTCCGCTCGCCATCTTCGGCGAAACACCGGCCAAGATCGACAATGACGCCTTCGTCGTCGACGCTGCCACCCGCGAGGTGAAGACGGCCGCAGCCGAGGCCCTACAGACGATGTACACCTACGACTACCGGCTGATCGACGAGCATCGGTCCAAGGTCTCTGCACTACTGACCTATCCGCTGCTGCAGATATTCGAGGCGTCCAGCGACGACCTCCTCGAGGGGGTCACTGCGACGCAAGCCAAGCAGACCGTGAAGGTGGATCCAGTCGGCTTGGTCGATCTCCGCGGCGACAGGGCCGACCTGCTGCTCGTTGTGGAGATCAGTGCGTCGAAGGTCGGAGCGGCGTCCGAACTCACGAGGGGAACCCTGGCGGCTCGGATGGTCAAGGTCTCCGGCAAATGGCTCCTGTCTGAGCTTCTCGACATCGCCTGATCACAACACGCTCCACCGGCGGCATGCGATAGATGACCGTGTACACGTCGACTCGGCTAACGCACATGGCCGGCGCTCTCGGCGGCTACGACGTCGTCGGCTCCGCAGCCCTGGAAGGGGTCCCGGTAGTAACCGCGCGAAAAACAACACATATGGCTGGACCAGCAGCGATGGCGTTGTGATCGGTTCGGGCTGCGGGCTGGTGCGGTAGGGTGCTCGGCTTGGCTGCCGATGAGGTTGGTCGGGCCCCCGGCATTGCATCAGTGACCGGTGAGCAGCCGTTCGGCGGCGTTCCGGTCGCCTTGAATCGCCAGTCGGCCGTCGCCGAGTGCGTCGGCGAATGGTTCGCGGTGCTTGATGACCGCGGTGAGCGTGGAAAGTTCCGAATCGATCGTGACGTCGGGGTCGCACGGCTCGGAACGCTCGACTCGGATTGCTGAGCCGTCGACGACGACGATCGAATACACGTCATCGGCAATCCGCACACGGTAGCGTCCAGCCGGAGGCAGCGCGCCACTGCTGAAGCGTGCCTTGAGGTGCAGTATGAGGGCGTCGGGGCTGAACCAGCCGTCTTGATCCAACATCGGTGAGGAACGCGCCCAGCCGCCGATCGCCAAGATGATCGGCTCCAGCTCGTAGCCCCAGTCGGTCAGCCCCCAGACCCATGCGTTGGTGGGCGCGCCGAGCTTGCGGTGCTGGACCAGTCCGTCCTGCTCCATCAGTTTCAGCCGGAGCGAAAGGGCGTTGGAGTTGGCTTGCAGCAAGCCGCTTCGCAGCACGTTGAACCGCTTGGGTCCCAAGAGCAGCTCGCGCACGATGAGCAAGGTCCAGCGTTCGCCGATCAGCTCCAGACCATGCGCGACCGCGCAACCTTCTCCGTAGCCGCGACGACCTTCCATGCCGAGCAGCCTACCACTCCGGTCCTCACATGTGAGTTGACGCTAAATTATTAGGATCATACAGTTAATTTTTAGGACTTACTGAGGAGCTCCGATGCTTTTGATCACTGGCGCCAACGGCCTCAACGGACGGGCGATGGTCAAGGAATTCGCCCGCCGAGGACAAGCGGTGCGCGTGCTCGTCCGGAATGCCGGCCGGATCGGCGACCTGGGAAAACTCGCCGGTGTCGAGGTCGTCGAGGGCGACCTACTGCGCCCCCAGACCCTCGCCCCGGCTCTCGAGGGTGTCGAACGCGCCATGTTGATCTCCTCGGCGGACGCCACCATGGTCGAAGCCCAATGCACATTCATCGACGCCGCGCGCACCAAAGGCGTAAAGCACATCATCAAGTTCTCCGGACTGGAGTCCGGCATCGGATTCGACCCGGACAACTTCCGCTTCACCCGTAACCACAAGCAGATCGAGCGATATCTGGAAGCTTCCGGCGTCGCCTGGACGCACCTGCAGCCGAGTCAGTTCATGCAGGTCTACCTCCGTGAGGCGCGCTCCATCGCCGCTCATGGCGAGCTGGCTTTGCCGACCGGGCAAATCCGCCTTTCGCCGGTCGACATCCGGGACATCGCGCAGGTAGCCTTCCATCTGCTCACCACCGACGGGCACGAGCAACGCAGCTATCCGATGACCGGCCCACAGGCGCTGACCATGAGCGAAATCGCCGCGACAATCGCGCAGACCACCGGTAAACAGGTCGCCTACGTCGGCATCACCCCCGAGGAGAGGCGAGAGGCCATGCTGGCCGCCGGCGTTCCGGGCAGCCTCGCCGAGGACCTGTACGACCAAGCCGTTGAACGGCTCAAGCACCCAGAGTCGCGCGTCTCCTTGGAGACGCACCAGGCGTTCGGCGTTCGCCCGACAACGTTCGCCGACTTCGCCGCCCACCACGCAGCCGACTTCACTGGATCCAGGTAGGCGGCGCCGGCGCAGCCCTGTGGGGTGCCGGTAAGAATCGTGTCACGTGGTACTTGAAGCGTTGCTACCCACTTGATCCCGCACCTTGGAGCGCCGGACGGTCAGGGGGACCGCAGCCGGAGTGGGCGGAAACGAACGTTCACGAGACACGTTGGGCCCAATTCGTTCCCGCAGGTCGGAGTCCACCGAGAATCTGTAACGGTTGCCGTGTCCGCGCCAACATCAACCCGTCGGGGGTTCGCAATGCACTCCCGCGCATGCGAATCGGCTACGGACGGGTCTCCACCCGCGACCAACATCCCGACGCCCAGCACGACGCGCTCACCGCCGCCGGCTGTGAGGAGATCTTCATCGACAAGTATGTCGACCGTCGAAGACGGCGAATCGCCGCGCGAGCCTGGGCAGCTATGGCGAGGGACAATGCCGCAAATGCGGCGCGCCGATCGACCGCACCGACCAGACAGCGGGGCCGCCCCGAACCTTCTGCGACCGCTGTTGCGCCGAGAAGTACCGATCACACGGGTCGCGGGCTCGAGCGACCGTGCCACCTGTGGACGTCTCCGGGTCGGCCGAGCCTGGCCGATACCCAACGGGCGACCCATGCGGTCGATGCAGCGGGCCGGTCGACCGCAGCGACCAGAAAATGGGGCGTCCGCGGGTCTATTGCCGCGCAGCAGCATCGCGCAAGCAAGGCCCGGCAGCGGTCCCGATCGCGAGCGCGTGTCTTCGCCGAACTGCGGCCCGAGGACATCCTCGGCGAGGACGCCACCCAAGTCGGCCGCGCTGTCGTCGAGCGGCTGATCGCCCGACTGCGCGCCGATTCCGACACCGCCTCCTCTTTGCGGACCGTGGACGGATCGCCCCCAATGCCACACTGCCTGCCCCGCTCGAATCGCGGACTCAGCGGGCCACTGGCATGTCCACTCCGCTACAGCATTCCGACCCATCGCAATGTGGTCACCAAAGTTCGTCGGAACTAATCGGATTCCAAGCCACCACAGCAGCAACTCGGTTCAGTTCCCGTTGAAGAACCGTCACTGACGCCGAACACGTCCGGTTTCGGAGAGCAAGGCCGTTTCGAACCGCGCACCATGCGGCATGAGGCGTTGGTTCGCGAAGTGCGTCAAGATTTCTCGTCGAGTTAGGACCGGGACTGTCCTACCTTCCCGACATGCTCGACGCATGAGTGAAATCGAATCGACTGCGGGACAGCCGGATCACGCCGACATCACCGACTACAACGATCCGGACGCGCCGTGGAACCAGGCGTGGGACCAGGCGGGCGGCATTGCCAACTGGAACGATGATGTGATCAAGGAGTTCCGGGAGAACTCGGGCAAGGTGGGCGGCGCGTACGCGGGCGGGGACCTCATCCTGCTCACCACCATCGGAGCCAAGAGCGGCAAGCGGCACACGACTCCGCTGGGACCCCTGTACCGGGACGACACCATGTACGTGAGCTCGTTCATCGAGGACAAATACCCGGCCTGGTGGTACAACATCAGGGCGAATCCGCAGGTCACCATCGAGCTCCGAGACAAGACCTACCAAGCGACCGGCAAGGTGCTCGAAGCCGAGGACTACGACGAGTTCGCGGCCTGGGTACTGGCCAACAACCCGCTGCTGGCGGATTTCCAGTCCAAGGTCGACCGGCCGATTCCCCTGGTCGTGCTGACCTTCCACGGCGAGGGCTGAGCGCTCCAGGAGAACCCAGCCGCGGCGTATCGACATTGCACCGGGCGGCAGGAGCATCAGCATGCCGCCCGGAGGCAGAGTGCGATCACACCGAAAACGGGTGGGTGCGCGGAACCGCTGGTGAAGGCCGTCGCGGTCGAAGCCACGCGAAAAGCGACCTTGATGAGCTCGTCGTCGCTGGTATCGATCGGGGCCCCATGCAGGTAGTACGCGGTTTCGAGTTCGCCTGTGATGTTGGGGGTCAGTGACCGGCGGGCCAGCAGCCAGCGCCTGTCTGCGCAAGGGTGCACCGCAGGTAGCCGTCGCGGCAGGTGTGCCCGTGGCCGCGACGCATTAGGAAAACTGAACGATCCTCGTAGTTCAGCTGCCTTGTTCGGCATCGGCCGCGCTTCGATACTGGACTCGTTCGGTCCGCCGGGAAGGAGTGCTCGTGGTGCACGAGGACATTCGCCACGCCGTCAGCGCCGAGGCACCGGGAACGATTCGGCGCTGCGTCCGCCCGCGATCCGCGGATCCTCGACGGTGTTGTCGCTGAACTCGGTGCGAGAGCTGTCGGTGTAGGCACAGGAACAGGCCGATCGCGCCGCGTTTCAGAGGTGACGGGGCGATCCGGTGCGTGGCGCGGTGGCGAGCGTCCTGCGACCGGCCACGGTAGAACGACCGGGCGCGAGTGCGGATCCCGGAGAACGCCTCCGGTGGGTCGAGCAGACCCGATACGGCGATCCGCGTGAACAGTGCGGTGGTTCGACAAGATTCTCGCGCGTGCGCAGCGGCACGGGTGTCGGACCGTACGGAGATCCAGCCGAGGCGCAGGCCCGGTCACTGTTCAGGCGCAGTGATCGCCCGCACGCCTGCGGGTCGCCGACCGTGAAAACGGGGTCGGAATTCCCGGCGAAGGTCTCGAAGAATGGGGCGCGAATAGTTCACGCGATTTCTTCTTCGGTGCGGGAGTCGTCGGGTGATCGCAATGGACAGGTGCTCTGTTCGACGCGCCCATTTTGCTCGGCGGTGTTGATCCGACGAGACCGCAACACTTTTCGATCAACGCGAGAGCAATCGTTGCGGCGGCGTGATGACGCCGCGCATGATTCCCAAGAGTTTCCCGCGTCCGAATTCGTTTCGGCGCAGTGCGCATTTCCGAGGAGATCACGAATGGCACCACCGATCGGTTCGCCGACTATTCCCGGAACGTTGAGCAGGCGTTCCTTCGGCCGGCTTGCCGCGCTCTCGACGGTCGCGGCGGGCGCGACCGCGCTCGCCGCCTGCGGGACCGGCACCGAGGCGGCGTCGAGCGCCGCGGCCGGACCGGCCACGAAGATCGTCGACGAGACCGGGCGCACGATCGAGCTGAACCTGCCCGTCCAGCGCGTGCTGTCGGGTCTCGGCGGTAACCAGTACATTCTCGAGCTGGTCCGCGCGGTGGGCGGGCAGGACCGGATCGTCGGGGCGACCGCGAGTCAGATCACCACCGAGGGGTGGTCGGGGTACTGGGACAGCTTCCGCGGCATCTCCGCGGACAAGCTCATCGCGGGCACCACCGGCGGCTTCAATTACGACCGGATTCTGGCGCTGAACCCCGACGTGTTGCTGACCGGAAGCAACAGTCCCTGGCAGGAAGCCGAGGCGAAACTCGCGCCCTTCGGCATCAAGGTGATCGTCTTCACCGCATGGGAGCCCCGCTTCTCCACGGTCAACACCGAGTTGCTCGGCAAACTGTTCGGCACGCAGGAGCAGGCGAAGAAATACCGCGAGTCGATCCCGGCGGCCATCGAGCAGGTGCTGCGGGAGCGATTGGACGGTCTGGCCGAGCAGCAGAAGAAACGGGTCTATTTCGAAGGCGCGGTGGATTTCGTGGCCGGGGTCCCCGGCGGCTGGGACTGGGTCATCAGATACGCCGGTGGCCGCAACATCTACGCCGACATCCAGATCAACGGCGGCCTCGGCTGGAACGAGATCACCGTCGAACCCGCCGACATCGTCGCGCGCGATCCCGACTTCATCATCAAGAACGGCGTGCAGGGGCTGCCGCAGGGCTTCTATCAGCCCTGGTCACGGGACAGATTCGTGAGCACGGCGCGCTCGCTTCTCGCGCGGCCAGGCTTCGCGGAGCTGAAGGCGATCCGTAGCGACAATCTCTGGATCACCAACAACTACCTGATCAGCTCGGCCTCCAAGTGGGTCGGCGCGCTGTACCTGGCGAGCTGGCTGTATCCCGAACGCTTCGCCGGGGTCGACAAGCAGGCGTACTTCCGCAGCTGGGTCGAGGAGTACCAGCACACGGCGTACATCCCCGACACCGAGTACTTCCACCACCATCGGACGGCGTGAGCGATGTCCGACACCGTGCAACGGGAAGTCACCGACAACGAATCTCCCGGAGTGTCGGCGTTTTCCGGATTGCTGTCGCGCTACCGCGCGGTCACACGGTCCGATACCGGACGTCGTTCGGTGATCGCGATCGGCGTCGTCCTCACGGCGCTGCTGGCCATCTGGGCATTGACCGTGGGCGGCAACATCATCGGCGTAAGTGACGCGGTATCGGCGCTGTGGGCGAAGGCGACGGCCGCGTCGGCGCCCGACACCGCGACCGCCCGGCTGTGGTTGCAGGTCTGGGAACTGCGCGTACCGCGGGTGCTGCTCAGCGTCGTGGCAGGCGCCGCGCTGGCGGTGGCCGGCGTGCTGTTCCAAGGCCTGCTGCGCAACCCCCTGGTCAGCCCCTACACCTTGGGCATCGCGCCGGCCGCCGCCTTCGGCGCCTCGTATGCGATCGTCTTCGCGGGCAACGGGATCGCGGGCCTGTCCAGCGACGTCTGGGTGGTTCTCGGCGCGCTTGCGGTCGCGATCGTGAGTTCCGGTTTCGTTCTCGCGCTCGCGGCGACCAGGAGCACCGACCCCTCGACGCTCATCCTGCTCGGCATCGCCGTCACCCAGTTCTTCACCGCCGCCACCTCGGTTCTGCAGTTCACCGCCGACCAGGAGACCCTCGCCCTGATCGCGCAGTGGATGTGGGGTTCGGTCAACGGGGCGGTCTGGCACGAGGTGGTCATCGTGGGGATCCTGTTCGCGCTCACCTACCCGCTCGTGCAGCGCCGTGCCGGAGCGCTCAACGCGATCGCCTTCGCCGGCGACGATGCGGCCAAGAGCCTCGGCGTCCCGGTGACGCGAACCCGGCTGTGGCTGCTCGGCCTCGCCGTCGTGCTGACCGCGGTAACCATCAGCTTCACCGGCATCATCGGTTTCGTCGGCCTGGTCGCGCCGCACATCGCCCGGCTGCTGATCGGCGCCAATCATCGCTTCCTGCTGCCGTTCTCGGCGATCATCGGCGGGCTGCTGCTGATCGTGGCGGATTCCGCGGGCCGATCGGTGCTCAATCCGGCGGTGATTCCCGTCGGCATCGTCGACGCGCTCATCGGCGCGCCGGTGTTCCTCTATCTCATTCTGGCCAAACGAAGGACGACCGCATGACGCTGGAGATCACGGACCTGCGCTTCGGATACGGACGCCGCGCGATCCTGCACGGGGTGAGCCTGCGGGCCGAGCGTGGCGAACTGCTGGGATTGCTCGGGCCGAACGGATCCGGCAAGTCCACCGTGCTCAAGAACATCGCGCGCATCCACAACCCGAGTTCGGGGCGCCTGGTCTGGAACGGCGAGGTGGATCTCGCCGCGCTGAGCCGCAGGGAGCTGGCTCGGTTGGTGGCCTACGTGCCGCAGACCATCGACGTGTCCTTCGAGCTGGATGTGCGCGAGGCCGTGGTGCTCGGGCGCACCCCGCATTTCGGGGCCCGCCCGAGCGCCGAGGACTGGCGCCACGTGGACCGTGCCATCGACCTGCTCGGACTCGGACCGTTGGCGCACCGCTCGGTGACCGAGCTGTCCGGCGGGCAGGCGCAGCGGGTGCTGATCGCCCGATCCCTGGCGCAGCAACCGAACATCCTGCTGCTCGACGAACCCACCAGCGCGCTGGACATCAAATACCAGCTGCAGACGCTGCGGTTGGCCCGCCGGATCACCCGGACCGCGGGGGTGGCCGCGATCATCGCCATCCACGACCTCAGTCAGGCGGCGCGGTACTGCGACCGGATCGCGTTCCTGGAAAGCGGCCGGGTGCGGGCGGTCGGCACGCCAGAGGAGGTGCTGACGCCCGAGCTCATCGCGGACGTCTACGGCATCGAGGTGAGCACTTTCCACGCCAACGGCGCGGTGCACGTGGTGCCGATCGACCACCCGGACGCCGAACTTCCGCTCGGTGAGAACGCCACCGCCGCCTGAAATCCTGGAGACACCGTGTCCTCGAACGCTTCGCCGCATCGGTTGCGGCTCGGACTGCTGACCAACGCCCCCGGCAATGCCCTGCCGGGGCAACTCGTTCCCGGCGACGTCCGCCACCCGGCCGACACCCTCGCGCATTACACGAATCTGGCTCTGACCGCCGAGGCCGCCGGGTTCGATCTGCTGTTCGCCGCCGACGGACTGAGCTCCGACACCGAACTCGGCGCCAAACCCGAACCGATCACGCTGTTCTCCGCCCTCGCCGCGGTCACCACGCACATCGGCCTGGTGCCGACGGCGTCGACGACCTTCACCGCGCCGTTCAACCTGGCCCGGCAGTTGCAATCGCTGGATCACCTGTCCGGCGGCCGGGTGGGCTGGAACGCGGTCACGTCCTCGGTGGGAGAGCGCAATTTCGGCACCGCCCCGCTGCCCGCGCACACCGACCGTTACCGGCAAGGGCTCGAGCACGTCTCGGTGGTCACGCGGCTGTGGGACTCCTGGCGCGACGGCGTGCAGGGCGGCCCGATCGACCACCGCGGCGAGTTCTACACGGTGGAAGGGCCGCTGCCGCTGCCGCGCTCACCGCAGGGGCGGCCGGTGCTGTTCCAGGCCGGGTCTTCGGCGGACGGTATCGCGTTCGCGGCGCGGTTCGCCGAAGGCGTGTACACCGCCCAGCAGACGCTGTCCGGCGCGCAGCGGTTCTACCGTGAGTTGAAGGCCCGAACCGCCGCCGCGGGCCGCGATCCGAGCCACATCCTGGTGCTGCCGGGTGTGAGCACGACCATCGGCGGCACCGAGGCCGAGGCGCGCCGGCTGGACGAGGACCTGTTCGAGGCCGGTTACAGCGACGCCTCCCGGGTCGCGCTGGAACGTCAGCTGGCAGGCATCGATCTGTCCGCCTTCGACTTCGACGACGTCATCCCCGAGACGCTGCTGCCCCCGGTCGCCTCGATCCAGGGCAGGCAGAGCCGCTACGGCGTGTTCCGCGATCTCGCGGTGGAGGAGGGCTGGACTGTCGGCGAGCTGATCAGGTTGCAGCAGCGCTCGGCGGGGCACGGCCGGGCGGTTGGCTCTCCGGAACAGGTCGCCGATCAGCTGGCCACCTGGTTCCGGCAGGGCGGCGCGGACGGATTCGTGGTCATGCCGGGACAAGGGCCGGGCGGGGTGGAAGCGTTCACCGAGCACGTCGTTCCGATCCTGCGGAAGCAGGGGCTGTTCCGCGGCGAATACGAATCGTCCACGCTGCGCGGCAATCTCGGCCTGCCGCCTGCGACCGCGCGATACCGCGTCGCGCCGCCGTCGATCGCGCAGGCGGTGTGACCGGTCGATGAGCGGACAATTGCATCTGAACATCAACCTGCTCACCGCGGGCGCGCATCCGGCGGCGTGGCGGTCGCCGCGCGGGAACCCCCGCGCACTCGTCGATCCCGAGCATCTGCGTGCCGTGGCGCGGGAAGCCGAACGCGGGCTCCTCGACGCGGTGTTCCTCTCCGACGCCGTGCTGCTGAAGGGCGGCGGTTCGGCCATGCCGATCGCCGGGCTCGATCCGGCCGTCGCCGTGGCCGTCATGGCGGCGGCCACCGAGCGGATCGGGTTCATCGCGACCACGACGGCGACCTTCCAGGAGCCGTATCACATCGCCCGCACCTTCGCCTCGCTGGATCACGTGAGCGGCGGCCGGGTGGGCTGGAACGTGGTGACCACGCGAGATCCCGGAGCGGCGGCGAATTTCGGTGCCGGACAGGGACATCAGGAACGGGCGCTGCCCGCACGCGCGGACCGCTACCACCGGGCGGCCGAGGCCGTGCAGGTGGTGCACGCGCTCTGGGACAGCTGGGAGGACGAGGCGCTGGTGGCCGACCCGGCGTCCGGACGGTTTTCCGACCCTGCGCGCATCCATCGGATCGATCACCGCGGCGAGCACTTCAGCGTCGCCGGTCCGTTGCAGCTGCCCCGTCCGCCGCAGGGCCGGTTGCCGATCGTGCAGGCCGGTGGCTCCGAGGGCGGGCGGGAGCTGGCCGCACGGTTCGCCGACGCGGTGTTCACCGCCCAGCATCTGCTGCCGCAAGCGATCGAGTTCGCCACCGACATCCGGCGCCGCGCCGTGCGGCACGGGCGGTCGCCGGAGTCGGTCAAGATTCTGCCCGGCCTCAATCCGATCGTCGGCGGCACCGAAGCCGAGGCACGGCAACGCAAGGCGGATCTGGACGCCCTGATCCCGGTCGAGGACCGGCTGCGCGGGTTCGCGGCTTTCCTCGGCATCGACGCGTCGTCGCTGTCGCTGGACGATCCCTTCCCGCCCGAACTGCTGCCGCAGGCCGGGAGCACCTACGGTTCGGAAGGGTTCACCGAAGCCGTGCGGAACCTGTTGCGTTCGCGGCCGCACACCGTGCGCGAACTGCTCGACCGCGGCGCCTATCACCGCGACCTGGTCGGCAGCCCCGAGCAGATCGCCGACTCGATCCAGCAGTGGTTCGAGGCCGGAGCGGCGGACGGATTCAACCTGCAATTCGCCGTCTACCCCCAAGGGCTGACCGATTTCGTCGACCACGTCGTACCGCTGTTGCAGCGTCGCGGGCTCTTCCGCACCGAATACGCCGAAACCACGCTGCGGGCTCGCCTGGGCCTGTCGCGCCCAGCCAGCCGCTACGCCACCTCCGAGCAAGGAGCGCTCCTGTGACCGACGCACCCCCGGTGATCGACTTCCACAGCCATTTCCGTCCGCCGTGGTGGCGGGAGATCGCCCCGGGCGACGCCCGCACCACCGGGCCGTTCGCGGCGCTCGACGACGTGGACGCGCTGGTGGCGTTCACCCGCGACGGCGGCGTGGAGCAGCGGGTGCTCGGCGCGCCGACCGAGTTGCTGTTCGGACCGGACGCCGACATCGCCACCGAGCAGATCGACCGCGTCAACGAGTATCTGGCGGAGCTGGTCGCCGCGCATCGTCCGCTGCTCGGCGGCTTGGCGACCGTCGACGCGTTCGCCGGAGCGGCGGGAGCCGAGCAGGCGGTGTACGCGATCGAGCGGCTCGGGCTGTCGGGGATCGTGGTCGATTCCTACCGGCGCGGGGAGTACGCCGGGGCCGCTGTCACCCGCCCGACCTTCGAAGTGGCCGCCGCACTGGGCGTTCCGGTTTTCGTGCACCCGGTCTTCGCCGCAGGGTCCGACGCGGTGGGCGCGGCCGCAGGACAGCCGGGTGTCTCGTTCGGACGCGGCTTCACCAACGGTCTGGCCTTGCTGTCGCTGCTGCACGGCGGGACGCTCGCCGCCCTGCCCGGCTTGGACGTGGTCTTCACGGCGCTGGGTACGGGCGCCCTGCTGTTCGCCTCGGACTACATCGCCGACAACCGCCGTGCGGTCGCGGTCGGAACCGCGCTGCCGCATCGAATCCATATCGACACTTTGCGCCTGGACGTGCCGACGCTGCGCTACCAGATCGACGTGCTCGGACCCGAGCGTGTGCTCGTCGGCACGGACTGGCCGATCCGCACCGACGGCACCAGGACCGAGATCCTCGAGGTGCTCGCCACCGCCGGGCTGAACGCGGGCGACCGGGCGCTGGTCGCCTCGGGCAACGCGCGGCGTCTGTTCGCGGTGCGGTCGGCAGTAGGAGCCGGCGATGGCCGATGAGTCCGGCCATCCGTTCCTGCGCCGGTTGACGCCGGTGGTCGGAGAGGTCATCGCTCCGGCCGCCGTGCGCGTCGACCGCGATGAGGTCCCGGCCGGGCACTTCACCGCGCTGGGCGGGCACACCGACCTGCTGCGCGTGGGTATCGCGTCCCGGTGGGGCGGCACGGAGCTGCCGGTGGAGGTTGAGCAGCGCGCCTGGGCGCTGTTGGCCGCCGCGTGCCCGTCGACCCATTTGATCGCCCAGCAGCATTCGGCGCCCGCACGGTGGCTGCACCCCGATTCCGCGGCCGCGGCCGAACTGCTGCCGCGTCTGGCCGCCGGTGAGCTCGTCGGCGCGGCCGCTTTCGGACACGTGCGGAACTGGCCGCGCCGCCGGGACGTCACCGCCACCCGCGTGCGAGGCGGCTGGCGTTTCGACGGCGTCGCGCCGTGGTTGTCGGGGTGGGGGCTGGCGTCGCTGCTCGCGGTAGCGGCGGTGGAACCGGAGCGGGAGCGGGTCGTCCAAGCCGTCGTCGACATCCCCGCGCGGTCGCTGACCGCGCTTCCGCTGCAGCTGAGCGCGATCGCGGGATCCAGGACGGTCGCGGCGCGTTTCGACGGGCTCGAAGTGCCGGACTCGCGGGTCACCCACCTGATCGATCTGGCGGACTGGCTCGACCGCGACGGTGCGGGCGTGCCAGCGATCGATCCGGCCGTACTCGGCGTGGCCGCGGCGGCGATCGGGTACGCGCGTGATCGCCATCCCGACGACCCGAATCTGCCCGAGATCGCCGCGGAGATCGACCGGCTGTGGGAGGTCGCGCGCGCCGCCGCTCCCGCCCCGAACACCGAACTCCACGACGGGCGTTCCCGGCTGTACTGGCGCACCACGGCCACCGCGCTGGCGGTGCGGGCCACCCAGGCGGCGATCGTGGCCGCGGGCGGCAGCGGGCTGCGCGCCGACCACATCACCCAGGTGTGGGCCCGCGCCGCGCTGTTCTACCAGGTGCGCGGGGTCAACAGCGCGATGCGCGCGGAGCATTTCGCCCGCTTGGCGGGCAAGTAGCGAGCCGGCGTCCGGGCTGAACGCGGGTAACCGGGCCGATGTCACCCGTGTGCACCCGGCCGCCGCGCGCAGCCTCGGCGTTGCGTGCCGTATCGAGGTTTCCGAGCGATGACTCCGGCCTCAGAAGTGACCCGCTTCGGGCAGCGGGGTGTCGTTGACCAGGAGGTCACCCAGCGCGCGGGCCTTGTAGGCCGCGGGGTTGTGGGAGAACAGCGTGCGCAGGTTGCGCCAGTGCCGGTCGTACTGCGCGGAGGCGCGGGTGGCCGAGGCACCGCCGGCATCGAAGATGCGCCCCGCCGCCCGCAGTGCGGGCTCCTCGATGGCGACCTTGGCTTTGGCGGCCAGCACCGCCGCCTCGTGTTCGAGGTCCGCGTCGATCCCGGTGGCGCGAGCGGCGTCGAAGGCGCGATCCTGCGCCAGCGCGGCGGCGCGCACCAGCGATTCGGCGGCGAAGGCCGTGGCGGAGATCGTGCCGATGATCTCGAGCAGTTGCGGATCGTGGCGGGGCTCTTCGGCATTGGCGAAGACGAAGTTCCGCCTGCGGGTGCGCACCAGCTCGGCGGCGTCGGCGGCCGCGGACCGCAGGATGCCCGTTGCGATGGCGTGCAGGTACAACTGCGGGAACGCCTGACGCGGCGGCACGCCGGAATCCGAACCGCGCCACGGCAGCGTCTCCGACTCGGCCACCGCCACGTCGGTGAGCACGGTGGTGCCGCTGCCGGTGTGCCGCTGGCCGATGCCGTCCCAGTCGTCAAGATGGGCGACGCCGGCCCGGTCGGCGGGGACCACGGCGGTGAGCAGGCCTTCTCCGGGCACCTCGGCGCTGATGCGCACGTAGTCGGAATAGAGCGCGCCGGTGCTGTAGAACTTGCGTCCGTTGAGCAGGTAGCCCCCGCCGGGTGCGGGCGTCAACGTGCTGTCGTAGGTCCAGCTGCCCGCGGAACGATTGCTCAATTCGGTGAGCGCTCCGCCGAAGAGCTTGCCCGCCAGCACTTCCGGGATCCAGGCCGCCTTCTTGCCGGTGCGGGGCAACCGGAACAATTCCTCCACGAAGCCGAAGTGGATGCGCAGGATGTGCGGGACGTCGGGGTCCGCCTCGGCCAGGTCGATCAGCAGATCGAACAGCTCCGAGATCCGCCAGCCCCCGCCGCCCAGATCGGTGGGTACCCGGACAGCGCCGAGACGCAGCCGTTTGGCCGCCGCGATCGCCGCGTGCGGTGGCTCGTCGCCGCCCTCGGCGCGTCGGCGCGCCGCGTCCGCGGCCACCTCGGCGACGAAGGCCGCGATCTCGGGGGAACCGGGGCGCGCGATGGCGGCCGCGGCGGTATCGATGCTGGTCATCGGAACTCCTGGAGTAGGGCCGGTGCGCCACCGGCGAGGGACGGATTCGGCGCGGGGGTGCTCAGGCGACGCTGCGCCGCAACGCCGGGTCGGCCAGCGCGGGCGGGATCGCTCCGGTGTCGCGATCGCTGAAAACGGTTCCCGGAGCGACGATCTCATCGATGCGATCGAGCACGTCCGCGCTCAGCGTCACTGCGGCCGCGCCGAGGTAGGCGTCGAGGTGCTCGGCGGTGCGCGGGCCGATGATCGCGGCGCTGACATCCGGGTGCGACAGGACGAAGCCGACCGCCAGTTGCACCAGGGTCAGCCCGGATTCCCCGGCCAGCACCGCCAGCGCTTCGGCCGCGGCGAGCTTGGCGGCGTTGGCCGGGGCGGCGATGTCGAAACGACCCGGGATCAGGTCGGCGCGGTAGGACTCGGGTTGCGCCGCGCCCGCGCGGTACTTGCCGGACAGCCAGCCCGCCGCCAGCGGACCGTAGGTGAGCACGCCGAGCCGGTACCGACGCGCGATCGGCAGCGTCTCGCGTTCGATGCCGCGCACCAGCAGCAAATACGGAACCTGTTCGGTGGCAGGTCGATTCAGCTTGCGCCGATCGGCCGCCCACTGGGTCTCGATCAATTCGCCTGGCGAGAACACGGAGGTGCCGTAGTAGCGGATCTTGCCGGCGCGGACCAGATCATCCAGCGCTCCGACGGTTTCCTCGATCGCGGTGACTGATTCGGGCCGGTGCACCTGATAGAGGTCGAGATGATCGGTGCCGAGCCTGCGCAGCGAGTCCTCGACGGCGCGGGCGATCCAGCGCCGCGAGTTGCCGCGGTGGGTGAGGTCGTCGTCGACGGCGTTGTGGAACTTACTGGCCAGGATCACCTCGTCGCGCCGGCCGCGCAGCGCTTTGCCGACGATGATCTCCGATTCGCCGCGCGAGTAGGTGTCGGCGGTGTCGACGATGTTGACGCCCGCGTCCAGCGCGCGGTGGATCACCGCGATCGCCTCCTCGTGCGTGGTGCGGCCGCGGGCACCGAAGTTCATGGTGCCCAGGGCCAACGGGCTGACCCGCACCCCGGTGCGGCCGAGGACACGCAGATCGGACAGGCTCATGAGTGGGCTCCTCGGACGATGCGGCGGGTGGCGGAGTCGGTGAGCGAAGGCGGCAGATAGCCCTCGTCGGCGGGGCTGATGCTCAGGCCGGGTGCGACGATCTCATCGATGCGGTCGAGCACCGCGGCGTCGAGCCGGACGTCCACCGCGCCGAGCTGTCCCTCCAACTGCTCGAGGGTGCGCGGCCCGATGATGACGCTGCTCACCGCCGGATGCTGGAGGACGAACGCCAGCGCCACGTGCACCAGCGAGAGTCCCGCGTCGTCGGCCAGCTTCGCCAGTTCCTCGGCGGCGGCGCGCTTGCGCTGGTTGGCCGCCAGCGCGGGATCGTGCCGATGCGGTTGCCTGGTGAGCCTGCTCGACGGCGGCGCGTCCGTCCCCGGCCGGTATCGCCCGGACAGCCAGCCACCGGCCAGCGGGCTCCAGGTGAGCACCCCGAGGCCGTACTTCTGGGCGATCGGCAGCGTGGCCCGCTCCGCCGCGCGCGCCAGGATCGAATAGGGCGGCTGTTCGCTGACCGGGCGGGTCAGGTTGCGGTCCTCGGCCACCCACTGCGCCTCCACCAATTGGTGCGGTTCGAAGGTGGTGGTGCCGTAGTAGCGGATCTTGCCGGCGGCGACCAAGTCGTGCAGGGCGCGCAGCGTCTCCTCCAGCGGCACGTCCGGGTCGGGACGGTGCACCTGATAGAGGTCGAGATGGTCGGTGTTCAACCGGCGCAGGCTGTCCTCGACGGCGCGGATGATCCAGCGGCGGGAGTTGCCGCGCGAGTTCGGGTCGACGCCGATCTGCCCGTGGAATTTACTGGCGAGCACGACTTCGTCGCGGCGGCCGGCGAGCGCCTTGCCGACGATCTCCTCGTTCTCGCCCTGGGAGTAGACGTCGGCGGTGTCGACGACGTTGATGCCCGCGTCGAGCGCGCGGTGGATGATGCGCGCGGCGTCGTCGTGGTCGCGGTTGGCCCAGGCGCCGAAATTCATGGCGCCCAGAGTGAGCGGGCTGACCAGCACACCCGTGCGGCCGAGATAGCGGAGTGTCATCGTGGGGTGGTCACTTTCTCGTAGTGCGTACGGCCGAAGGAATTCGCCGGTTCGGTGAGGCCGAGATGCCCGCGCAAGGTGGCGTGCTCGTAGCCCTGCCGGAACAGGCCACGGGCGCGCAGTTCCGGGATCACCTGATCGACGAACTCCTCCAGATAACTCGGCAGCACGGCCGGGATGATGGTGAAACCGTCGACGCCGGTCTCGCGGAACCACCGCTCGATGTGGTCGGCCACCGCGACGGGGGTGCCCGCGACCACCCGGTGCCCGCCGAGGAACTCGGTCAGCAGCCTGCGCACCGTGTGACCGGTCTCGGTGGCGTAGCGGGTCAGCGATTCGAAGAAGCCCTGCGGGCCGATGCGGCCATCGGGCAGCGCGGTCAGCCGCGCGGGCAGCGGCGCGTCCAGATCCAGCTCTTCGTCGGGGTAGCCGAGCCAGCGGGCCAGTGCGCGCGCAGGCGCGCTGTCCGCGGGCAACCGCTCTTGCAGCGCGTCGAAGCGTTCGCGTGCCTGCGCTTCGGTCGCGCCGAGCACCGGCACCAGTCCCGGCAGAATCCGGATGGCCCGCGGGTCCCGGCCCGCGGCAGCGGCAGCGCTCCGGATCCCGGTGACGAATTCCCTCGCCGCGGTGGCGCTCAACTGGGTCGTGTAGATCGCCTCGGCGTGCGCGGCCGCGAACGCCTTGCCCTGCGGCGACGCTCCGGCCTGCACCAGCACCGGACGTCCTTGCGGCGACCTGGTGACGTTCAGCGGACCGGCGACGGCGTAGAACTCGCCGCGGTGGTCCACCGCGTGCACCTTGTCCGGGTCGGCGAAGCGGCCGCCCGCCTGATCCCCGATGACGGCGTCGGCTTCCCAGCTGTCCCAGAGCTTCTGGGTCAACTCCACGAATTCCGCGGCCCGCCGGTAACGCTCGTCGCGCTCGGGCAGGGACTCGATGCCGAAATTGCGGGCGGCGTTCGGTTCGAACGTGGTGACGACGTTCCAGCCCGCCCGTCCGCCGCTGGCATGGTCGAGCGAGAGGATCCGCCTGGCGAGGTTGTAGGGCAGGTTCAGCGATGTGGTCGCCGTCGGGATCAGCCCGATCCGTTCGGTCGACACGGCAAGCGCCGAAGTCACCAGGATCGGGTCGAGCGTCGCGGCGGGGGCGCGGGCGATGCCCGGCTGCTGCACGGGAATGTCCGGGAACAGCAATCCGTCCAGCGCGCCGCGCTCGGCGACGGCGGCCACGTGCTGATAGTGCTCGAGCCGGATGAACGCGTCGGCGGGCAGGCCGGGCTCGCGCCAGGCCGCGGGGTGATAGCCGGAGCTGCCGACGTTGACGAAGAAGTGCAGGGTGCGGGTCATCAGGCGGCTCCTTCCGCGCGGGGGCGGGTGTGCCCAGGGACGGGCAACCCGAGATGCCCACGCAGCGTGGTGGTCTCGTACTCGGTGCGCAGCACGCCGCGCCGCCGCAGAATGGGCACCACGCCGTCGACGAAATCGTCGAATCCGTCCGGCAGCACGTCGGGCATCAGGTTGAAGCCGTCGGCGATGCCTTTGTCCACCCAGTCGACGATCGCGTCGGCGATCTGTTCCGGTGTGCCGGTGACGATGCGGTGGCCGGCGCCGCCGCCGAGCTTGCGCAGCAATTGGCGCACGGTGAGGTCGTCCCGGCGAGCCAGCCCGAGCGCGATCTTGTAGAAAGTTTGCGAGCCGCCCGCCCGGTCCGGCTCGGGCAGCAGGTGCCACGGCAGCGGCGCATCCAGCCGCAATGCTTCACGGTCCACGCCGAGCTGGGCGGCCAGCCGGCTCAGCGCGTAGTCCGGCGGCACCAGTTCGTCGAGCAGCTCCCGCCGCTGCGCGGCCTCCCGTTCGGTCGAGCCGAGCACCGTCGACAGACCCGGCAGGATCAGCACGTCCTCGGCGCGGCGGCCCAACGCCACCGCGCGCGATTTCACGTCGCGGTAGTACTCACCGGCCTCCTGCTCGGTCTGCGCCGCCGTGAAGATCACCTCGCCGACCCTGGCGGCCAGCCCGCGGCCGTCACTGGACGCGCCCGCCTGCACCACCACGGGTTCGCCCTGCGGGGACCGCGGCACGTTGAGCGGACCGGCCACCCGGAAGTGCGTGCCGCGATGATCGACGGGATGGATCTTGTCCGGATCGGCGAAGCGGTGCGCGGCCTTGTCGCCGACCAGAGCGCCGGGCTCCCAGCTGTTCCACAACGCGCGCACCACGGCGACGAACTCCGCGGCGCGCTGGTAGCGGGCCCCGTGCTCGGGCTCCTCGTCGAACCCGAAGTTGCGGGCGGCGTCCGCTCCCGCGGTGGTCACCACGTTCCAGCCGGAGCGGCCCCCGCTGAGCAGGTCGAGCGAGGCGAAGCGGCGGGCCACGTCGTAGGGGTGGTTGTAGCTCGACGAGAGCGTGGCGATCAACCCGATGCGGCTGGTGGCCGCGGCCACCGCGGCCAGGATCACCGAGGGCTCCAAGCTGTTGAACGGCCGGTACCGGATGTCCTCCCGGATGGCCGGGCCGTCGGCGAGGAAGACGGCGTCGAACCGGGCCTCCTCGGCGCGCCGGGCGATCCGCACGTAATGGTCGAGCCCGAAGCTCGCCACCGGGTCCGTCCCGGGGAAACGCCAGGAGCCGCCGAAGACGCCGGCATTGAGGATGTTGACGTTCAGGTGCACTTGCCGTCGGCTCATGGTCGCTCCGCTGCTCGGCCCGCCGCCAGCGCCGTGCGACCCAGGTCGGCCAGCACGAAATCGCTCTGCGGGAAATGGATTCGCCCCACCAGGGCGTCGCGGTGGTGGCGCTCGAGGGGATTGCGGCGATCCAGCCCCGGGTTCCCGGTCAAGTCGAGCGCGGACTCGGTGACCCGGATGGCGGTGGTGGTCGCGACGTGTTTGGCCAGCGCGGGCAGCGCGCCCGCCGGATCGCGGGCCAGGCTCGCGACCGCGTGGCGCAGCAGCGCCCGGCTGGTCTGGATCCACGCCTCGATCTCCCCGACGCGGTCGTGGAAGCGCGGCACGGTGGCCAGGGCGGCGCCCAGCGCGGTCGGCACCCTGGTGTGCAGGTAGCGCACCAGCCAGTCGCGCGCGGCGATCGCGACGCCGTTGTAGTTGGCGGCCAGCAGCAGCGGCAGCGCCTGGCGGCCCGCGCGGCGCACCTTCGCCGTGCCGGCGGAGGGATCGCGCAGGTCGACGAGCCGGGCGTGCGGCACAACGGCAGCATCGAAGATCACCGACTGGGTGTCGGAAGCCCGCAGGCCGAGGTGGTTCCACGTGCGCTCCACTCGCCAGCCGGTCACCGACCGGTCCAGCAGGAAGGTCGCGATGCGCGGCTGCGGCTCCGCGGTGCTGGTCGTCACGGTGAACCAGGTCAGACCGGAAATGCCGGTGGCGTAGGCCTTCTCGCCGTCGATGCGCCAGTCGCCCGACGGCAGCCGGGCCGCGGTGGTCGCGGGCACGCCGCCGCGCGCCAGGCTGCCGAGTTCGCGTTCCACCGCGAGACCGTTGATCAGCGCGCCGTCGGCGGCGGCCGACCGCAGCACCAGCTCCTTCAACTCGCCCGGCCACGGGCTGTCCGGGTGGAGCATGCCGAGGTGGTTCGTGAAGTTCCACTGCAGGATCAGGCCGACCGAGGGGTCGGCGGCGCCCACCCGCTCGATGAGTTCCACCGCTTCGGCGATGCCCGCGCCGCGCCCGCCGTAGGCGACCGGGACGGTCAAGGCGGGCGCGCCGATGGCGTGCAGCGCCTCGAACGCCGCGAACGGGAAGGATCCGGCCCGGTCGTGTTCCTCGGCGCGCCCGGCGATCGTGGCGAGCACGCCGGTCAGCGCGTGCTCGTCCAAGCCGGTCGGCCTGGTATCGGCGGTCGTTGGCAATGTTTCGGTCATGACGCGCTCGCGGCGCGCGGTGGCACACAATTCATGATTTCTCGGCAAACTCGTTCGCAAGGTGTGGCCGCAGGGGCAAGGAATGGAATACGGTGACGAAATTCCGGCGTCACCGGCAACAGCGAAACGGCACCGAAAGCGATGTGCCCCACTGTGTTTCATGCTTTGCCACGGGGACTCCTCTCGTTCGTGCCGCCTGCGATCCCAGTATCGGAAGCGGGAAACCGGCGAACAAGGCAGTCGTCCTACGAGAATCGTTTAGTTTTTCTCGACGGTCCGGACGCGGTTCACGACGCCAATCGCTGCGGGCTGGCGAGGGTGCGCAGGGCGCGGATGGCGGCCGCGACGGCGGGACGTTCCAGCGACGCCTGCCGGTAGGTGACCCCGATCTGCCGTGTCCCGTTGGCCACCGTGCAGGCGATCAGATGGCGATGCTCGTCGTCGACCGACATCTCCGGCACGATCGTGACGCCCAGCCCGTACTCGACCATCTCGGCCATTCCGGCGAAGCTACCGCTGCGGTGCTCGATGCGGGGTGCGAAACCGGCCTCGCGGCAGGCGTAGAGCACCGAGACGATCGACGGTGCGCCGTCGCGCGCGGCGATCCAGTCCGCGTCCCGGACCGCGGCGAGTCCGTGCTGGCGGACCCGCTCCCGCACTCCGTCCGGCGCCAGCAGCACCAGCGGGTCGCCGAACAGGAATTCCGAGCTCAGGCCGAGCGGCAGGTCGCGGGCGCGGAAGGAATAGGCGTAGGTGATGGCCAGATCCACCTCCTGCTGCCGCACCGCGGGCACCGAGTCCACCGGCATCAGGTCCACCACCCGCACCCGCAGATTCGGGTACTCCGCGCGCAACTGCGCCGCGGCGGGCAGCGCCAGCCGCGACTGCGCGGTGCGGAACGTCGCGAGGGTCAGTACCCCGGTGACCTTCTCGGCGGTGGCGGCCACCGCACTCTCGGCCTCCTCCAGCGCGGCGATGATCCGCGAGGTGTGGTCGACCAGCACCCGGCCCGCCGGGGTCAGGCGCAGCACCCGGCCCTCCCTGCGGGTCAGCACGGTGCCCACTTCGTCCTCGAGGATGCGCAACTGCTGCGACACCGCCGAGGTCGTGATGCCGTGCAGCTCCGATACCGCGGTCATGGTCGTGCGTTCGGCCAGATCCCGCAACAGGATAAGACGCCGGATGTCGTACACGACTGCCTCGCTTTCGCTGCCTGTTCCGGATCACGATCATCGGCCTCGGCAACGGTGGAGGAAATGCTTACGATCAGAACGATTCTGTGCGGGATCAAGTCGGTGACAGCGCGCCCACGGGCAAAGGGGTTTCCGGCCTCCGCGTGGGCGCCCCGGGGACCGCCGCCAGCAGCCGCCGCGTGTACTCCGCCGACGGCTCGGCGAAAACGGACGCCACCGGACCCGTTTCCACGATTCGCCCGCCACGCATCACCGTGACGTCGTCGGCGATCAGCCGCACCACGCCGAGATCGTGGGTGATGAACAGGTAGGTGAGCCGCTGCTCGTGCTGTAGATCGACCAGCAATTGCAGGATCTGCGCCTGCACCGACACGTCCAGCGCCGAGACCGCCTCGTCCAGCACCAGCATCCGCGGTCCGGCGGCCAGGGCGCGGGCGATCGCCACCCGCTGCCGCTGCCCGCCGGACAGTTCGGCGGGCCTGCGGCGCAGGTGCGAGCGGTCCAGCGCCACCGCGTCCAGCAGTTCGGCCACGCGCTGTCGCCGCCGGGCGCGGTCGGGCAGTAGTCCGAGCGATACCAGCGGCTCCGCGATGATCGTCTCGACGTCGAACCTGGGATCGAGGGAGGAATACGGGTTCTGGTAGACGAACTGGATCTCGCGCCGGATCGGCCGAGCCCGCCTGCGGGACAATCCGCTGATCCGCTCGCCGTGCAACAGGACCTCCCCGGTGTCCGGTGCGGTCAGTCCCACCGCGATCCGGGCCAGCGTGGACTTGCCCGCGCCGGACTCGCCGACCACCGCGTGCGTCGATCCAGCGACGACGTCCAGGGAGATGTCGTCCACCGCGCGGATCTGCCCGCCGAAGGTCTTGGCCACCGCGCGCACCCGGAGCACGACCGAGCCGCGGTCGGGGGTCCTGCGGGCGGTGGCGCCGGTCGGCGTGAGCGGTTCGCTGTGCCGGGAGGGCGCCGCGGCGACCAGCTCGCGGGTGTACGCGGTGCGTGGCGCGGCGAGGATGCCCGCGGTCGCGCCCTCCTCGACGATGCGCCCGTCGCGCATCACGATCAACCGGTCCGAGCGCTCGGCGGCCACGCCCAGGTCGTGGGTGACCAGCAGCACCCCGAGCCCGAGCGTGGCGCGCAACCGCGCCAGATGGTCCAGGATGACCTGCTGCACCGTCACATCCAGTGCCGAGGTCGGTTCGTCGGCCACCAGCAGGGCGGGGTCGTTGGCGAGGGCGATCGCGATCAGCACCCGCTGCTTCATGCCGCCGGACAGCTCGTGCGGATACTGCCGGTACACCCGCTCGGGATCGGACAATCCCGCGAGTTCCAGCTTCGCGACGGCCAGCTCGCGGGCCGCGGCGCCGTCGACGCGCCGATGCAGCCGCAGCGCCTCGCCGACCTGGGTGCCCACCCGTTTGACCGGGTTCAGCGAGGTTCCCGGGTCCTGCGGGACGAATCCGACGAACGGGCCGCGCAGCCGCGCCAGCCTGCGTTCCCGCCACCGCGCGACGTCCTGGCCGTCGAGTTCCAGCGCCCGCGCTCGCACCAGGGCCGAGTCCGGCAGCAGCCGCAGCGCGGCGTGCACGGTGGTGCTCTTGCCCGAGCCGGATTCGCCCACAACGGAGACGAATTCGCCGGGGCGCACGGCCAAGGACACCCCGTCGACGGCGTAGCCGTGCGCGGACCGGTAGCGCACCCGCAGGTCGTCGACGCGCAGCAGCGGTTCGTTCGTGCCCATCACGATTCTCCCAACGATCGGCCGATCCTGTTGGCCGACAACACGACCACGGCGATGAGCACGCCGGGCAGGATCGAAATCCACGGATAGGTGGCCAGGTAGTCGCGGCCCTCGGCCACCGCGAGACCCCACTCCGGCTGCGGTGGCGGCGCGCCGTAGCCGAGGAAACCGAGCGCGGCCACGGCCAGCACGGCGGAGCCGCACTCCAGCGCGGCCAGCGCGAGCACCGCCGATACCGAGTTCGGCAGCACGTGCCGCAGCACCACCCGCCCGAAACCCGCGCCGGCGCCGTAGGCGGCCTCGACGTAGTCGGAGGCGGCGACCTTCAGCACCTGCGCCCGCATCACCCTGGCGAACGCCGCGATCGCCGAAACACCAACGGCTACGGCGATGTTTACCGTGCCGTAGCCGAGCGCGGTGACCACCGTCATGGCCAGCAGCAGGCCGGGGATGGCCAGCAGCACGTCGACGCAGCGCATGATCACCGCGTCGATCCGGCCGCCGACGAAGCCGCTGAACAGGCCGATCGCGGCGCCGATGAGGAAACCGAGCGCGACGGCGAGCAGCGTCGCGCTCACTGTGGTGGAGGTGCCGTAGATCGCGCGGGCCAGCAGATCGCGTCCGAGCCGGTCGGTGCCGAACGGATGGGCCGGGCCGGGTGGGGCGAAGCTGACCGACGAGTCGCCCTCGAGGGGGTCGTGCCCGGTGAACCAGGACGGCAGCACCGCCCAGGCCAGCACCACGCCGACGACCAGCCAGGCCAGCGTCAGCCCGGGGGCGGCCGCGGCGGCCAGGAGCAGCCGCCGCGGCCACCGGGTCACGGTGGGAGCCGTCGCGGTCGGCGCGC
>NZ_BAFR01000346.1 GCF_000308435.1 Nocardia araoensis NBRC 100135
TCGACCATGTCCAAGTCCTGCCTCTCTGTGGCGGTCACGTCCATGGGCGTGCCGACCTCCTCGATACTAAAGCAATGATAACTTGCATTAAGAATGCGGCGTGATCAAACCCTTGGCAACCCCTACCGCCCAGGGCGTGCGATCCGCATGTGTGCCTACTCGCTCCGAACGACGGGCGGAGGCTGCCCTCGGCGGCCTCGTTGTGCCATGTTGCCGGTTCGGCCGACGCTGCCTGGTCCGACTCGGCGGTCATTTAGTCGGGCCGTGGCGCGTACGACGGAGGTTGGCAGGTGTGAGCCTTTCGATACCTTGCGGTCCTGGTGGTCGACGAAGTGGGATACGTCGATCGGCCAGCCGATGTGGTAAAGGCCAGCTTTTCCGGCGTTAATCATGCGCAAACCATTGACACGGTGATGCGAGTAACCGATGCTGTGTTAACGCAGAGAAAACTTGCGTTAACAGCCTGGGCTCGTCGGCCTGCTGGCGACCGTGAAAAGCAAGTGCCCGAGAGGAATTGGTCAATGCCGACCAGAAGAAGTTTCATGATCCACGCAGCTGGGACAACGGCCGCTGCCGGCCTGGCCGCGGTGTGTCTGGGCACCGGGACGACCTCCGCGTCACCGATGGGACAGTCGGCAGGTGCCGGGCTGCGCACCTTCATCGACGGGGCCATGGTAGATCCGGCCAAGGTCGTCGAGTGGGAACGCCGACGGCTGGCGGTGGCCGCGGCGCGGATGCGCAAGGACTACACCGGCATGCTGGTCGGCGAGCTGGATTCACTGCTGGCCCGCTTGGAAGTCGCTGTCGACGACATCCCTGCCGCACGCGCGGCCCTGGCGCGAGCCCGAGTGTTGATCGGTCCGGACGGGTTGCGGGAGCTGCTCGCCGGTGAACTCGTCGCTTCCGAGGCCGCTGCCCGGACCGGGATAGCTGCCTCGGGTGGGCGTTGGCAGTATTCGATCACCGAGGTCGCCAGTGACCGGGGGACTGCCGAGGGCTTCGTGGAGTGGTTGGACCGAGCGCGCGTGAACAACGACCGTGCGGTGTGGACCGATGCGTGTCCGGACCACTACATCATCGCGACTTTGCCCGACGGCCGGCAGGAAGTCATCGAAGTGACCGGCGGCGCGATGTTGGCCAGCCAGTTCTTCATCGATTACACCGACACCGCCAGGGTGATGGTGCCCTCGGATCCGGCTTTCCCACTCGCCGTCTCCGGGGTGGCTTCCCTGGCTGACGGCTTCGTCATCGGCGGGGTGCGCCACCAGTTCCGCAACGAGCCCGGCGGCGGGTTCCGCTGCCAGCTCAAGGTCGCGTTCCCCGCGGCGCTGCCGGAGCTCTACATCACCGAACATCGCTGGCATCTGGCGTGCGAATTCGGTAACTGGATCGCTGCTTATCTGCGCTGACTCCCGCGGACCGCCCTTCAGGCGGGGCTGCGGGGCGGCGTGGTGTATTCGGCGCGCGCGAGGTCCGTCGAGTAAAACTTGGACCATGGACCAGCGTGGAGGCATAGCGGGGGAGCAGACACGGGCGGCCCCGGGTCCGCGCAAGCGGACCGGGGGCCGTTCGGCGCGCGTGCGCGAGGCGGTACTGGCCGCCACCCTCGAACAGGTCACCGAGTTCGGCATCGAGGGCCTGAGTATCGGCGACGTCGCTGCTCGCGCCGGTGTCGCAGAAACAACGATCTACCGTCGTTGGGGTACCCGCACGGCGTTGGTGTCCGAAGCCGTCACCCAACTGGCGGCAGCCGGGAACCCGCCCCCGGACACCGGCGCCTTGCGGACCGATCTGCAGGTGCTCGCCGAGCAGATCTCACACTTGATCGCTCGGCCCGGAATCGTACGGCTGATCGGAACCGTCATCGCACTGTCGGCCGATCCCGAGGTCGACGCCGCACGCCGCCGGTTCTGGATCGACCGCTTCGAACAGAGTTCACAAGTCATCAGCAAAGCGCTCGAGCGTGGCGAACTTCGCGATGGGACCGACCCGCGAGAAGTGCTCGAAACCTTGGCTGCGCCGATATATTTTCGAATGCTGGTGGGTGAGAAGCCCGTCGACGACACCTTCATCATCCGCTGTATCGAGCACGTTTTGACCCTGCACGGCAAACCGGCCTGAGTACCTCAGGTATGGCCAGGGCGCGAGATTGCAGCATGCTGACCTGCGTCCCGGTGGGGCCAAGTACACCGGATATGTCGAGCTACGTGACACGCAGTGCGACGATGAAGTCGCCACCGCAATCCTGGCCACCTGCTGCACGAGCTGTCGCGCCGTCAGTCGCTGCGGGCTCGGGACGATGCGCATCGGCGGCAAGCATAACCTCGCGGCGATCTTCGAACGTCTCTGATCGGTCTGGGCCCGGCCGCGGCTAGTCGTGGCGGCGGGGCCTGCTGGTGTGCGGTCGTGTCGATGCGGCGGCGAGCAGCCCCAGCGCGTCGACCGCGTTCGTGACCCCTGCCGGCAGATCGGTGCCGGATTCCCCGAGCTGGGCGGCGATCCATTCCCGGGAGGGTCCGGGCTCATTGCGCCCCGCAATGAACCACACCCCGCGCGCGGGCTCGCCGGACTGGTTGACGTACATGTGTGGACGGGTGGAGTCGAAGCATAGCGAGTCACCGGCGGTGATCGTGTACTTGTCGAAATCCAGCAGCAGGGTCAGCTGCCCGGAGAACAGATACGCGTACTCAGTGCCCGAGTGGCGCATGGGCATTCTGTCCACCGAACTCGCCGCGCCGGGCTCGTAGGTGACCAGCAGGGCGTCCACGCCCGCGTCCGGGTCGACGGCCAGTTTCTCCCAGCGCACACCGTTGGCCATCTCGATCACCGGATTGTCGGCGCCGCGCTGAACCACCCCCGTTCCCGACGGTGCGGCGGACTCACCGGTCGGTGCTGCGGTGCGGCCGTGCTGGATGCCCAGCAACTCATCGAGGGAGACCTCGAGGTGGTTGACCAGAGCATAGAGGGTGCTCACCGATGGCTGGGACTTGCTGTTCTCGATCTGGGACAGCTGGCTGGCCGAGATGCCCGCCGCCGCCGCCACCCCGCGCAGGCTCGACCCGCGATCCAGGCGTGCCTGCTTCAGCGCCGGCCCGATCCTGTCCTGCATCCGCGCACCCCTCATCTTCTCGATCCAAAGCGTCAACTCACAGTGAACGCCGCCGGTTCACTGCAGATGAACTCTACCGGCATGTTCGGTGAACGGCGAGATCGTGCCCGGAAGCGGCCGTGTTCCGTTACTCACGCGAGTACTCAGGCGAGTCGGGATGCCGTGGCCGGAAGTATCGGCCGATGTAGCGCAACATTTCAGTGTCATGAAATCGATGTCGCGCTCAGGTTGACAACGTCCAACATTTGTTCAATGCTACTGAACATATTCTCGCGGCGGTGTTCGCCCCGCTTCCCGTCATCGACGACGAAGGAGACCCGTGTCCTCCCCGCTAGCGCAACCTCGGTCGAGTCGCCCGTCACGGCTGTCCGCGACCGCTGTCCGGCTCGACATACCGAACGCGTCACCGGAGCGGAGAGGATCATGCTGATCGGATTCGCCGGTCTGGGCAGGATGGGCCGTCCGATGGCCGAGCACTTGGCCGCCGCCGGGCATACTGTTCTCGCCTACGACCCGATAGTCGCACAGTCGCCCCAATCGGTGACGCTCGTCGATACCCCCGCCGCGCTGGCCGCCACCGAAATGTCGATCAGCATGCTCCCCGATGGCGCGGCAACCCGCGCCTTGATCGTTGACGGGCTGCCCGCCGTCGCGCCCGGCCACCTGCACATCGTGATGGGAACCGTCGGTCCGGTTGTCGTGCGCGAGCTGGCCGCGCAGTCGTGGGTGGAGGTGATCGACGCGCCGGTGTCGGGCAGTGTGTCGATGGCCGAGACCGCATCGATTACCACGATGGTCGGGGCGACGACTGCCCAGTTCGAGCGGGCGCGGCCGGTGCTCGCCGCGATGACCGCCGCCCAGTTCCACGCCGGACCGGTCGGATCGGGGTCCACGGCCAAGCTCGCGGTCAACGCGGTGCTCGCCGGGCTGAGTCAGGCTGTCGCGGAAGGGATTCTGCTCGCCGAAGCAGGTCAGCTGGATCCCGCCACGTTCTACGACATCCTTGCCAGCAGCGCGGCAGGTGCACCGTATGTCGGTTACAAGCAGCAGGCCTATCTGGCACCGGAATCGACCCCGGTCGCCGCGCCGGTGTCCCTGATCCGCAAGGACCTCGGCCTGGCGTTGGAACTGGCCCAGCGCCAGCAGCTGAATCTGCCGGGCGCTCGAGCCGCCCTGGCCGTGCTCGACGACGCTATCGCCGCCGGGCTGGCACAGGCCGACATGGCGCAGGTCCTCACCGCGCTGCGCCGAAGCAACCAGCCGATGTCGCGCGAAGCCGGTTCCACCCCCCAGCAAACAGGAGCACTCTCATGACCGGTGACACCCTCGCCGCCGAGGTCGAATCGACAATCCGCTCACTCGAGGACGCCCGCTACGCCGCGGTGTTGGCCGGTGACGCCGATGCCTTCGCCGCCCTCGCCCACCCCGAACTCGTCTACGCCCACTCCAACGCCGAAGTCGACACCCTCGACAGCTATCTGGACAAGCTCCGTTCCGGCCACTACGTCTACCACCGCATCGAGCACCCGGTGCACCGGATCGTCATCGTGGGCGACACCGTGGTCGTCTCCGGAGAGATGCATGCCGACATCACCGCAGGCGGGGTGCGCAAACAGCTGGCCAACCGGGCACAAGCCATCTGGGTGTGGAAGGACGACCGGTGGCTGCTGCTGGCCTACGGGCCCACCGTCATCCCTGGGGGGAACCGATGAACCGCTTCACCTACGACGGCCTGCCCGGCCGCGTCGTTTTCGGCGCAGGCGCCGCCCGTAGCGAGCTGATCGGCGAGCTGGACCTGCTGGGCGCCCAGCGCGTTCTGCTCATCGCCACCGACAGCGAACGCCGGATCGCGACCCAGCTGTGCGCGCCGTTCGCCGACCGGGTGGCGGCGACATTCTCCGGAGTCCGCCCGCACGTGCCGGTGGAGGTCGCCGAACTGGCCCGCAAGGCGGCCGCCGAGGCCGAGGCCGATGTGGTGCTGTCGGTGGGTGGCGGATCCACCACGGGCACGGCCAAAGCTGTAGCGCTGAGCTCCGGGTTGCCGGTGCTCGCGGTGCCGACGACCTACGCCGGCTCCGAAGTCACCCCGGTATGGGGCATGACCGAACAGGGACGCAAAACCACCGGAACCGATCGGCGGGTCCTGCCGAGAACCGTGGTCTACGACCCCGAGCTGACTACCTCTCTGCCGATGGAGCTTACGGTGGCCAGCGGCCTCAACGCGGTAGCCCACTGCGTGGAAGCGTTCTGGGCGCCGCGACGCAGCCCGGTCGCGAGCGCGATCGCCGAAGACGGCATCCGCCACCTTGTGAGTGGGTTGACCACCATCACCGCAGACCTTGCCGATCCGGGCAGTCGCGGGGAACTGCTTTTGGGCGCTTATCTCGCCGGGTCGGCCTTCGCTGTGGCCGGTTCGGGCCTGCACCACAAGATCTGTCACGTTCTCGGCGGTGCCTTCGACCTGCCCCATGCCCAGACGCACGCGATCGTGCTTCCTTATGTGCTGGCCTACAACGCCCCCAACGCCGGCGACGCCACCGATCGCATCAGCCGTGCCCTGGGCCGAACCGACATCATCGAAAGTTTGCGCGAACTCGGCGCGAGGCTCGGTGTCCCCGCGGGTCTGCGGGAACTCGGCATGACCGAGTCCGACATCGACACCGTGATCGAGGACATCGCTGCGATCGCACCTGCCGACAATCCGACCCCGGCCACCGAGGAGGGTCTGCGCGCGATCTTGCACAGCGCCTGGGCCGGAGCCGATCCGGCGGGACCGGCGATATGAGCGACGTCCACGTCCGCACGACCGACCGTGAGGACGCTGTCACCGCCGAGGTCCTGGCCAGCTTCGATGCCACCCCAGATCCCCGGCTGCGCACGGTGATGCACAGCCTCGTCCGGCACCTGCACGCCTTCGCCCGCGAAATCCGGCTCACCGAGTCCGAATGGGAAACCGCGATCGAATTCCTCACCCGCGCAGGACATATCACCGACAGCAAGCGTCAAGAATTCATCCTGCTCTCCGATGTGCTCGGGCTGTCCATGCTGACCGTCGCCATCAACGAGGCCGCCGCTCCCGGCGCCACCGAATCCACGGTCTTCGGTCCGTTCTTCGTCGACGACGCCCCCGAGATACCCCTGGGCGGCGACATCGCCCGCGGCGCGTCGGGCATGCCCTGCCATGTATCCGGCCAGGTCCGCTCGGTGACGGGCGAACCGATCGCAGGCGCGCGCATCGAGGTGTGGGAGGCCGATGAAGACGGCTTCTACGATGTGCAGTACCCCGACGGACGCTCGGCCGGCCGTGGCTGGCTGAGCTCCGGCATCGACGGCGAGTACCGGTTCTGGTCGGTACTGCCTGCCCCCTATCCGATCCCGCACGACGGCCCGGTCGGCGATCTGCTGACCGCGACCGCCCGGGGGCCGATGCGCCCCGCCCATCTGCACTTCATGGTCACCGCCCCGAATTTCCGGCCGCTGATCACCCACATCTTCCTCGCCGACGACCCCTACCTGGACTGCGACGCGGTCTTCGGCGTCAAAGACAGCCTCGTCGTCGAGGTGACCCACCACACCGACACTCCCGCACCCGAGGGTTCAGGTCCGCACGAAGGCTGGGCAGAGATCACTTTCGACCTGGTACTCGCACCGAGCGACGATCGCTAACGCTTTCGCCAGTCGAAAAACTTCCCGGGGATCCATCCCGGGATATACGCGACCGGGCCCGTCGAGGTCCGGATCGAACGGAACCACCCCAGTCTCGACCAATCGTGTTGTGACAAGCAGCGGCTCTGGTTCCACACCCTGCGAGGCGACGCTCGTTGCCTCGTGATTCGAAGATCGACGCTGCCCCGGGCACGACCCCAGCAGCTCACACTGGAGGTACAACGATGCGACGTACTCGTTGGATCGTGCTCGGCGGGTGTTTCCTCGCCTACCTGTTCGACGCCCTGGAGATCGTTCTGCTCTCCATGGCACTGCCCACCATCCGCAAGGACATGGGCCTGACGATCACCCAAGGCGGCCTGCTGGCCACTGCCACCCTGGTCGGCATCGGTGTCAGCAGCGTGCTGGGCGGTTACGTCGCCGACAACTTCGGGCGCAAGAAGGCGCTGCTCGCCTCCCTGCTCACCTTCGGTGTGTTCACCGCGGCTATCGCGGTCGTGCCCAGCTTCGAGGTGTTCCTGCTGCTGCGGTTCCTGGCCGGTGTCGGTCTCGGCGCGGTATGGAGCGTGGTGTCCGCGTATGTGGTCGAGACCTGGTCGGAGAAGAGCCGAGGCCGGGCCGCGGCGTTCGTGATCAGCGCTTTCCCCGCTGGTGGCGCGATGGCCGCCACCATCTCCGGCTGGTTCCTCCCGGACTGGCGGCTGATGTTCTTGGTCGCGGGCGCCGCGGTGATCATGCCGGTCGCCATCGTGCTGGTCTTCTTCAAGGAATCCGGCAGTTGGGAGGCACAGAAAGCCGATAGCGCCGGTGATGTCGTCTCTGTCCGTGATGTCCTGGGTTCCTCGCTGCGCCGACGCACGCTACTCGGCACGCTCATGGCCGCCCTGGCCTTGTTCGGCTACTGGGGCGCGATGACCTGGCTGCCTACCTATCTCACCGCCGAGCGCGGTCTGCCCTCGACGTCGGTCGCGGTCTTCGTCACCATGCTGAATCTGGGAATGTTCGCCGGTTACAACGGTTTCGGCTTGCTGGCCGACCACATCGGCCGCCACCGCACAATCGTCATCACCCTGCTCGGCGTCTCGGTTACCCTGCCGATCTACGCGCTCACCGCCCACCAGACCGCCCTGCTATGGCTGG
Organism: Nocardia araoensis NBRC 100135; assembly: GCF_000308435.1. GTDB lineage: Bacteria > Actinomycetota > Actinomycetes > Mycobacteriales > Mycobacteriaceae > Nocardia > Nocardia araoensis. The sequence continues at coordinate 7,916 of NZ_BAFR01000346.1, forward strand.
GACCGCTCTTCGGCGCCTTTACCGCCTTCTTCGGCCTGTTCGGCTCCTATCTCGGCGAACTCTTCCCCACCAGGGCACGCGCCACCGGCGCCGGGTTCTGCTTCAACGTCGGACGCGGGATCTCGGCGCTGGCACCCTTCATCCTGGCTGGACTGGCCAGCAGCATCGGTTTCCAGGGCGGACTCATCGTGTGCGCCGGCTTCTTCGCACTCGCTGCGGTCGTAGCGTTGCTGTTGCCGCGCACCGGCACCGCGACGGTCACCGATGAGGTTGCCGTCCGGCCGATCACCGATCCTCGCGACGACGCGCCCGCCAAGATCTGACAGTGGTGGTCCGGGCCGCCCGGCCCGGACCACTTCCAACAATCACCATATCGACGAGGAGAATTCGCCGTGTCATCGACGATGCGAGCCGCCGTCTACCACGGCCCCCGCGACATCCGTCTCGAGGATGTCGACATTCCTGTCCCCGCGGAGGGAGAGGCACTCGTACGGGTCCTGAGATCGGGTATCTGCGGAACCGACGCCTCCGAATGGATCGCCGGCCCGAAAGTCTTCCCCGTGCGACACCGTCACCCGCACAGCGGACACCTCGGCCCTATCATCCCCGGCCACGAATTCGTCGGCGAGATCGTCGAGGCCGATCCCCGATCCGAATTCCCCTCCGGCACCCTCGTCGCCAGCGGCGCCGGTATCTGGTGCGGTGACTGCCGGCGCTGCGCCGAAGGCCGCACCAACAAATGTGTGCAGTACCGGACCCTCGGACTCAACCTCCACGGTGGGATGGCCGAATACGTCGCGGTGCCGTCGAAGACATTGCGCGCGCTGCCCATCGGCCTCGCCCTCGACCATGCCGCTCTAGCCCAGCCGCTGGCCGTCGGCATCCACGCGGCCCGCCGCGCCGGCGCCAACGCGGGCGACCGCATCGTGGTCATCGGCGCGGGCGCGATCGGCTCGTTCGTCCTGGCCGGGCTCCGCCACCTCGGCGACTACGACATCACCGTCGTCGATATCGCCGGTTCTCGCCTGGCCCGTGCCGAGCGCCTGGGCGCCGATCTCACCCTGATCGCCTCTTCCTCGCTCGGCGAGGAGCTCGCCGAGGCTTTCGACGGTGACAAGCCCGATGTGGTGATCGAGGCCAGCGGTGCGCCGGGGCAGCTGGCACTCGCGCTCGAACTGGTCACCGACGGCGGACGGGTCGAGGCCGTCGGCATACCGAAGCAGAGGCCGGAGGTCGACCTGCATTCTATGATCTTCCGCGAGATCACCCTCGACTCCACACTGGCCCACGTCTGTGACACCGACCTGCCCGCCGCCCTGCAGATGCTGTCGCAAAACCCGGTCCTGGGTGAAGAATTCGCCGAGACTCCGTTGAGCCTGGCACAGCTCGGCTCGGCGCTGGACCGGCTCGCCGGTGGCCACGTGGAAGGAAAAGCCATCATCGATCCCGGCGCGTGACCGACGCGACCGGCGGCAACGATACGGTCGACGACACCGGCTTCCAAACCGATCTCGTCGTCTTCTACTACCCGTCATCGAAACCGGCGATGCGGCCGGAGAACCGCGACAGGTCGCGTAAACCCGCACGCGCCCTCTACCGACCCGTTGTCACTTTTTCATACGACTTTTCTGGATAGGGATGGACTCATGGCTCTCGATCCTGAGGCCCGTCTGTGGGCTGCCCGACGCATAATCGCCGCGGCGCTCGGCGACGACAGACCCGACGGTGAACTGATCAAGGACTACGGCATCGGCATCGCCGACGGCGCAGCCGACACCGTGTGGATCCTCGGCGAGTTGGACGACTCCCTGCCGTCGCACTTCTCCGGGCATCTGGGAAACATCGCGCACCGGCTGGTGGATGCCTTGGACCGGCTCGAGGTCACCCGCGTCAGCAGCCGGCGGCACCGGAGGTGCGTCTCCTGCGACAAGCTGGTCAGCATCGCAACCCGCAGCGACTCGGGTTTGTACCGATCTGTGCAGATCCGCTGCGGCGCAGTTTGTATCGGCTGCATGGTCGTCAACAACTCACCACTGGATCTGCCGCGCGATCGAACCGAAGCCGACCGCCGCGGCGTTACCGAGGTCCAGGTCGTCTCACTGGCACGCGGCGAAGAATGGTTCGACCGCCAGCGCGGTTGAGCGTTGGTGCGCGGCACTGTGCGGATGCGGTCCGGAGGGCGTCGAGATGCTCGATGATCAACGGGCGATCAGCCACCGGCGTCGCGGCCGGGTCACCGACGAGGCTGCGACCCCGTTGCGTCGGGTGTGGCGCCGGACCGGTGGTTGTCACGAGGTCGCCGCGTTCTTCGAAAATGCCACACCGACGCGCGCCTGTGACCGTCATGGCCTGCTCAGCCGAGTGCATCACCGGAGTATCGAACTCGGTGTGCGTGCTTCGTCGCCTGGGCGCACTGGTGGAACGACCAACGCAGGCGTCTACGCCACTCGACGATGCTGACGCGGCAAGTTCGCTGACCTCCGTGGTTCGGCGGTCGCTAGGCTTCGATCCACCGACGGCTCAAGACCGATGGAGGATCGGGGTCAAGGCTGTGCCGGGTTGTCGTCGAATCGTCCGGTCGCCAGTGCGGTCTCCCTCAATCGTTCGGGGAAGCCCGGCCCGAGTCGGGCGCTGATATCGCCGTGCCGCAAGGGTTCACGGCAGTGCGCACACACCGTCTCGGCGTAGGTGTCGTGCCCGCAGCTGTTGTGGCGCAGCGTGATCGGGGGGCCTTCGCTGGGTGCGCGCCAGCGATCGCCCCAGCGCATCATCGCGGCGATGACGGGGAAGAAGTCACGGCCCTGCTCGGTGAGCCGGTATTCGTACCGCACCGGTCGTTGCTGGTAGGGCACTCGCTCCAGCAGCGACTCGTCCACCAGCCGGGTCAGCCGTTGACTGAGGACGTTGCGGCTCAGGCCAAGGGTGCGTTCGAATTCCTCGAAACGCGTCGCACCGTAGTAGGCCTCCCGCAGAACGAGGGGAGTCCACCAATCCCCGATGAGGTCCACGGTGCGGGCGACGGTGCACGGCCAGTTGGCGAAGGTGGTGCGCTTCATGCCTCGACCGTATCCAGGGTTGTCGTGGCGTCGGTCGCCGAGTCGTTCGGCAACGGCTCCAGCCGGGCCTCCACGTACTTGTGCCACGGTGTTCCGACCCATTCGTCGCGGGAGTCGAATCGGGTCAGCTCATTGGGCGCTACCCCGATACTGATCGGCTCGGCGTCGGCCTCCGCGACATCGAGTCCGAATCCGTTGGGCAGCGCCAGGTGCCCGGCTCGCATCCGGTCGGTGGGCTCGACCGCCACCTCCGCGCTGCCGCGAGGAGTCGTGACGCGGACCCGATCGCCGGCGACCAGCCCGAGTCGCTGCGCGTCGATGGCGCTGATGCGGAGCGCACCGGCACCGTCGCGCTTGCGCCAGCCGTAGTCGCGCATGATCGTGTTGGCGGTGAAAGCCCGGCGTTCCCCGGCGGACAACACGAATGGCCAGTCGTCGGAATCGGCGGACATATCCGGCAGTCCCGCCACCACTTCCAGCAGCTCCGGTATATCCAGCTGGACCTTTTTGCCGCGGAGGCGGTTCCAGGTCTCTTCGTAGCTGTCCTCGGTGGTGACGATGCCGTGTTCACCGGAGAGGATGGCCTCGAACAGTCGCTCGCCTGCGGGCAATCCCGTTCCGTATCCGGCCTGTTCGACGCTCGCGGGGAACTTGCGGACGCAGTTGTGCGCGGCCACCCACAACAGCGCGGCAGCGGCCGCGTCGTTGGGCAGGGTCGGGCCCAGTGTGCGGTAGAGCAGAACCGGAGCCAGTTTGGCCTTGGCCGGATCGGCCGACGCGGTGAGCATCGCGAGCGCGTAGGCGTCTCTGCCCTGTTCCAAGGCGGCGCGCAGCGGTGCGTAGTCCTGTTCGCCGAGTGCGCCCGCCGCCTCGACCAGGCGGGCGTGGATTTCCGGTTCCGGCAGCACACCCTCAGGCGTCGGCAGCACCGGCCTGCGTAGGTGGAAGATGTTGCGGGGGAAGTCGAAGTTGAAGAACGTCGCTTCGTACTTCTCGAATTGGGTGGGCGCGGGCAGCACATAGTCGGCCAGCCGCGCGGTTTCGGTCATCGCCACGTCGATCACCACGACCAGTTCCAGCGCTGCGAGCGCCTCGCGCATCCGCGCCGAATCGGCCAGCGAATGCACCGGATTGCTGCTCTCGATGAACATCGCGCGGTAGCGTGCCGGGTGATCGGTGAGGATTTCCTCGCTGATCACGTTGCATGGCACCAAGCCGCTGATGATGGGTGCGCCCACCACAGGGCTCGTCGGCCACTGTCCGGCCGGATGTCCGCGGTCGTGACCGAGCGCGGTCAGCCCGGTGAACGCGTACTGCGTTCCGGGTTTGGCGAGGTTGCCGGTCAACAGCCACAGCAGCTTCTCGACGTAGCTCACCACCGTGGAATAGCGGTTCATCTGGACGCCGAGGTCCTCGAGGGCCGCCACCGACTCCGCTCGGGCCAGCCGCCGGGTGGCGGCGGTGACCAGCTCGAGGTCGACGTCGGCTATGGCGCAGTACTTCTCGATCGGCACCGCGCGCAGCACGGACAGCACCTCGTCGAGCCCCTCGGCGTGTTCGGCCAGCCAGCCGGTGTCGATCAGGTTGTCACGCACCAGCATGGCGGCCATCGCCATCAGCAGGTACACGTCGGTGCCGGGCCGCAACTGCAGGTGGAATTCGGCCATCTCGGCGGTCTCGGTTCGCACCGGGTCCAGGACGATGATCGCCCGGTTCGGGTCGCGGGCGATCTCCTTGAGCACCGATCTCGCGCGTGGGAATCCGTGCGACTGGTAGGGGTTCTTGCCGATGAACAGCGCTACTTCGGCATGCTCGACATCGGAACGCAGCGGGTGACCGAACATCCGCGCCGACACCCAGAAGTCGCCGGTCTTCTCCTGGGCCAAGGCGCTGGAGCGATATCGCATGCCGTAGGCGGCCATGGTCGCCGGAGCGTACGCGCCGCCCAAGTGGTTGCCCTGACCGCCGCCACCGTAGTAGAAGATCGATTCGCCGCCGTAGCGGCGGCCGATCTCCCGCAGTCCGGCCGAGATCTCCGAGATCGCTGTGTCCCAATCGATTTCGTCGAAACCGCCGTCCGGGCGGCGGCGCAGCGGGGCGGTGAGCCGGCCCGCGCGCCCGTTCTGGTAGTGGTCGAGCCGCAGCGCCTTGTTGCACGTGTACCCCGCTGAAGCGGGATGCTGCTTGTCCCCGCGAATCTTCTCGAACGTCCGGCCATCAGGTCCGACCAGTACCTGAATGCCGCAGTTGCACTCGCACAGGATGCAGGCCGTAGGCCGCCACTCCGTCATCTCGCCATACTAAGGGAGTGAGTTCACTAGCGCTACTGACACCGGCGGAAACGGCGCTGGCAGTGGTGTTGCCCATTCGGCGCGGCCCCGGTTGTGGAGTCGATGCACTCGGCGGCGGTGTGGCGCAGCCAGACGCTGTGTCCGGATCTGCGAACCGAATCAGCCACTGCTCGTGCAGCGACGGGTCACTTTCGGTGCGTCCCGAGGCGCGCTTTCCGTTCGGCTCGTGGACCGGGTCGCCTTGACGGCCGAGGTGGGGGATCGAGGTATGCGGTGGTGGCTATCTGCACGAACGATCGGATCAGGGGGTGGGTGTCGCCCTCGTTCCAGGCAACCACCACTCTGCTCGGTGCCATGTCGATCAGTGGGACCGTGCCCAGTCCCTCTGGCGCACTGTGCCCGAGCGGGGTGATGCCGACGGTGCCGTTTCACCCCGCGGGCGAACACCTCCACGTCCGGGCAGTTGTCCTGGTCCGCGGCGACAGTGAAGTCGAGCTGGCCGGCGTACGACAGGGCGACGACGACAAGTGGCAGGTTGCCCATGGGCGGCAGCACCGGAAACACCGAGCGAAGCACCGAGGGCATCCCCGGCTCTAGGTGTCGCGGGACCGCATCGAGTCGGACGCTGCCGTCCACGTCGAGCAGGCTTGTGCCGTCGAGGACGGCGAGCCCGCCGATGTCGGTGGACCAGCCGTAGTCCTCCCAGAGCAGCAGGAACAGGTCCGAAGCGGTCACCCGCTCCTGCGGACGGGTCTCGGCCATGACCTCACGTCCCGTCTCGGTGGCCTGAACAGCCGCCGTAGTTGCGAGGCCTTGGTGGAACGCGTAGACAGCGATTACTCCGGCGGGAGCTCACCCGCCGGATGCCTGCGTCGTGCTACAGAGTGAACCGAGCGATGTCCTCGGCAACGCGCTCTGGTGCTTCGAAGGGGAACGCGTGACCGAGCCCGGGGTAGATCAGCAATTCCGAACCGTTGATGTAGCGATGTAGCACGATGGAGTTCGCGGCGGGTTCTTGCTCGTCGTTCTCCGCGCCCAAGATGAGGGTGGGCAGCTGCAGGGCCGGCAAGCTGCTGATGACGTTGGTGGTGGGGTTGATGAGCCAGTCGGTCATCGCGGCGCGTTGACGGTTGAGGCCGGTGAGGTTCGTCCCGATCCTGTTGAGGCGCAAGCCTGTTCGTCGACGCCACGCTGACAGAGCGTCGGGGTGGCCGCTGAAATACAGTGGAATGACCTGGTCGGCAGGCGCAAGCGGGTCGAACGCGGGCAGGCCTCGGACCAGACTGGGCGGATCGGGCAGCACCTGCTGTGTTCCGCCGGGGCCGGTTCCCATCAGGACCAGGGCGCCGACGTCATCGGGATGGTCCACGGCCATGCGTTGCGCGACGAATCCTCCGAGGGAGAAGCCCACCACGGTGGGGCGGCCCAAGTGGAGCGTCTGGATCAGGGCTGACGCCTGATCGGAGAGCTGAGGGACAGTCGAGATGGCCGAAGAGCCGGCCGGGGTTCGTCCCACGCCGTCGGAGTCGAAGATGACGACGTGATTGGTCATGGCGAGGCGGTCGAGCAGTGCCGGATCCCAGTCGTCCATGCTGAGTCCGAGACATGGGGTCAGCAACAAGGTTGGTCCATGTCCGAAGCTGCGGTAGGCGATCGGCAGCCCCGCGACGGTGACGACGTGGGTGGGTGCCGTCAGCGACGGCGACCGGTCGAAGTGATCGGCCGTGGTCGACTCGATGTCGGTATGGGCAGGCGGGCGGGCCGTAGGGGCGGCGTCAGCGGCGGTGGGCGCGACCAGCAGCATGCTGGTCGCCAGTGCGGCCACGACGGCCGAGGCGGGCACCGAGCGTCGCGAGACGGGTCGCCCACGGTGGGGCATCGGCCCGCTGCCGGGTGTTGCCGGAGTTGGCCGCGGCAGGTGGTGGGCGGACATGCGGGCTCCTTGCGGTTGCGGGATGGACTGAGTGGATGTGCTGTGATGGGCGTAGGCGTGCTGTTCAGCCATACGTCCGTTGCCTTTCGGTCGTCTTACGCGTATGGGAGATGCCAGCGGCCCCAAAGGATTCACAGCGGCTTCCGCTGTCGTCTGCCAGGAGGAAGCCGAAGCGGCGACCACGAGATCGTCACCGATACACGCCGTCGGCGACCTCACCGGCAGACCTCTGCGGCGCGATCGGTGCCCGCCGATCATTCCTTTGACCGACCATCGCCGCGCCGGTTGACTCTGACACTGTGTGAGGTTGCAGACTCACTGGCGTGACCGACCCCTCGAAGCTGATGTCCATCGGCCGGTTTTCCTCGTTGAGCAGGATCAGCGTGCGGATGCTTCGGCACTACGACGCAACTGGGGTGCTTGTTCCCGCCGTGGTCGATGGTGCCAGTGGATACCGCAGGTATTCGCCGGAACAGCTCAGTGATGCCAGCCGGATTCGGCAGCTACGCGACGTCGGCTTCGGCGTGTCCGCCATCGGAGCCCTGCTCGCTGTGTTCGGCACTCCCGCGTATGCCGATGCGCTGCGGTCGCAGCGCAGGACACTCGTGGACGAGGCCGCCTCGGCCCGGCATCGGCTGGCCCTCATCGAGCGCATGCTCGATCGGAACGAATTGGAGAACATCATGGCCGACATCGAGGTCGAATTGATCGACATCCCCGCGATGACGCTGGTAGCGCTGCGGGGGACGGTGGAAAACTACGCCGCCGAGGGGAAGTTGTGGGAGCGTTTCATGCCTGAACTCCAGCGGCAGGACATCGCGATGACCGGTTTGTGCGGCTGCATCGAACACGATGAGGACTTCCGGGAATTCGACGTCGATGAATCGGTTTTTGTGGAGACCACCGCGAGTGTCGAGGCGCGAGCCCCGCTCGTGGCGCTGCACTTGCCGATTCGCCGCGCAGTGTGCGCAACTGTGACCGGCTCGTTCGCCGAGATGATCCCCCAAGCCCACGATCGAATCGCGGCCTTCATCAGCGACAACGGATTGAGGATCGCTCGCACCGACGACGATATCGCGACCCACCATTTCAACGTCTATCGCAACGACCCCAACCAGGTGCCTGAATCGGAGGCCATGGTCTCAGTGACCGTCCCGGTCCTGTGAGTCACCGGAGGGCGTTCCGACCCGGTAGGCCCTCGTCGGGGGAACGCCGAAACGGTCGGCCGGATGGAGCCTGCCGACCGTTTCGCGTGCCCATCGTGTTGTCACCGGGTGAGCAACGAGCGCAGGGCGACGACGGAGTCGCCTCTACGACAGCACCCGAAGCGAACTGATCGACCTGCGGACCGAATTCGGTCCGCACGAGCCGGCTTCGGAGAGCCGGCGCAGCGGATGTTCAATACCGGGCGGCCTTCAATTCTTTCCCCCTATACCCCCGAACCGGAACGATGAGGAGATTCGCCCGCAGCAATCGCGCGGAGACCGAGTCGCGATCCATGTACTTTGAATGAGCTGCGCGAGAATGTGTACGTGGAAGGCGCTGTGCTCCCGCACGATACAGTGCTGCCGCCGAACGGACGCGATGGCGCTCATACCCGGTGCTGTGCAACTAAGGATGAAATGATGGCGTCACACGATCGAGCCCGCCGAGTTCTGCTGGCCGCCGGGATCGCAGTCGGATTGACCGGATCCTCGATAGCATTGGCCCCCGCTGCCAATGCCGGAGACGGTTGCTTCGTTCAAGCGGCGACCGACAATCGAGCCTACGCTCAATGCTCGAATACAACCAAGCAGTACCGCGCCGGTGCCGCCTGCATTTTGTGGGGACTGCCGGCGGGGACAGCTTACGGGCAATGGGTTCGAAACAACCAAGTGTCGGTTGCTGATTGCAGCTATCCTCGCCGAATTCTCTGGGAGCCCACACGCAAGTTCGTCATCTTTTATGAGAAGCGATGAAGGTCGACCGGCCGAATCCGAAAGTGCCACCAGTCCTGCGATAACAACCGGCCGGATCAGCCGCGGCTTATCTTGGAAGTGATGCGGTCCAAGACAGGGCCGACCTGGTCGGCATCGTCTAACTCGACATACTCGGTGACAGCCTCATAGCTGCCCGGCTGCACATAACACACGTCTGCCCAGCCGCCGGCATACAAGATCAACTCCCCGAACGCGTCCTCCTCACCATGCACGACCACACAGAGTGACATAGGACGGTACGCTTCAGACCAGTCGGTGAGCACGGGGACCGGCCACGGCACATCATTGTCCATCCAAGTAAGAGCAGACACCATCAAACCCCGCGACAGCCAGCCCGGCCGCCGGGCAGCGATAAGCTCGGCAGCCCGGTCGAGATCGAGATCAATCCGGGGAGGACTACCGCATGGCGCAGCTTCAGCATCGAATCGACGAAATGACCGATGACTCGGGATTCCTCGGTCTTGTCGACCCACACGCGTACACGTCGTTCGTGGGCGAAGACTGGACCTTGGAGATGCTGTTCGAGCGCGTCGAATCGGAGATGCGGCAGCGGACGATGCTGCTCTGGGGAACCGGCGGCGAGGAGCGATGGCGGATCGACCTTTCGGATTCACCGGTAGATCCGCGGCTGCCGGTCATCAGGCAAATCGCCGGCCCCATCACCGTGACGCGCGGTGAGCTGGTCGTCGTCAATTTGGACACGGTCACCATGGCTGCCCAGTTCGCGGACTCCTCCGTGGACGACGACAAGGATATATACGGGTCCAGTATCGAGCTCCCGAACGGCGACTACATCTGCACCATCAGTCAACTCACCGATCCCGAAGAGGACCGGGCACACGAAGGCCCTGACTTCCACCTCCAGCTGCTAGCTGGACGAACTTCACCATGGTCCGGGGTCCCATGGTCCGAACTGTGACGCTCCGACGGAATGCACGGCATTCGGCGTGAGCGCACATCGTCAGCGAACGGGCGCTACCCGGCAGATCCGGACGCTCGCGGATCGCGCGCCCAGCGGCATTATCGAACATCTGGGTGTGGGCGGCCCATCGGCAGCGACGGCCTGGCTGTGAACTGTGCAGGTCACACCGCACGTGGCCTGTCGCGTCCGCCAATGGTCGGCGACGGCGGTGTTGCGGCAGAAGATGACCAGCCGCCGGCGCCTGCGCCAAGAGGACCTCTTTTGTCAGCAGCTCGGTCCGGGCTGCGAAGCCCCCTCCTGAGCCGTTGCGCTGGAGCGGCGCGCGTGTGGTGCTGGTACCTGCAACGAAAGCCTTGTCGGGTATCCAACACCCTCGGCACCAGCTGTCGAGAGGTATTCGAATGCGTATCGGGGGTTCCAGGGCAATCGCGGGTCCTGGGCGTGGAGCTGAAGCGACCCGGTGGCATCCGCCGTGTCGGAAGGGTGCCCCGGGTCGGCGCTCGTGTTCACTCGGCGAGGCGGAAACCCGCTTCCTGGACCGCGGTGGCGATCGCGTCGCGTCGGATCGGCTCCGTGGCGGTGATGGTGACCAGACCTTCGGCCACATCCACCTCGACGGTTCGGACGCCGGCGATCTTGCCGACCTTGTCGCGCACCTTGCCGGCGCAGCACCCGCAGGTCATACCGGTGACGTTGAGTGTTGTCGTGTTCATCTCGGGTTTTCCCTTCTCGTCGAGTCGAATTCGGTGGTCATGCCGGATGGGCTACGTCGCCGGTTCGGAGCGCCGCATGGTTGCCGCCGTGACGCCGGCGCCGACGAGAGCGATGACGGCGGCGCCGATGAATGCCGCTGAGAACCCATTGGTGAGATCCGGCAGGCTGTCGATGCGGTCGGCGCCGAAGGAGGCGGCGACCGCGGTCATCGCCGCCAGGCCCACCGCGGAGCCGACCTGGTAGCTGACGTTGACGATGCCCGAGGCCAGGCCGCCCTCCTCGGGACGCGCCGCGGAGATGGCGGTACCCAGCGACGGCACGAAGGCCAGCGACATTCCTGCGGCCGCGACCAGGGAGGCCGGCAGGACGTCCACCCAGAAGTTCCCGGTCGGACGCACGAGCGACATGATCGCCAGACCCAGCCCGAGCACGGTCAGCCCGGCCACGATCATCGGTTTGGCGCCGAACCGGTGCATGGCGCGGGGCGCCAGCACGATCATGCCGAGCATGATCAGGGTGGTCATCGGTAGCAAGGCCGAGCCGGCGGGGAAGGCGCTGTAGCCGAGTACCTGCTGCAGGTACAGGTTCAGGAAGAACCACATCGGCACCCAGGCCGCGCCGAGCAACAGCTGGGCGATATTGGCCGCGGCGAGATTCGGTGCGGTGAAGATGCCCAGCCGCATCAGCGGCTCCCGGCGTCGCGCCTGGATCAGTACAAAGGCGGCGAGCAGTGCGGCTGCCGCGCCCAGCACACCCCAGGTCTGTCCCGACGCCCAGCCGACCTCCGGCGCGCGGACGATACCGTAGACCGCCGCGGCGAGACCTGCGGTGACTGTCACCGAGCCGAGCAGGTCGACGGAGCCGGAACGGGCCGGTGCGCCGGGCATGAGCGCGGGGACCGCGAGCAGCGCCAACAGTGCGATCGGGATGTTGATGTAGAACACCCACGGCCAGCTGATGTACTCGGTGATGACGCCGCCGAGGAAGACACCGGCGGTGCCGCCCGCGGGGGCCGCCGCGCCGTAGATGGCCAGCGCTTTGGTCAATTCCCCTGGCGCCGAACCGAACAGCATCATCAGCAGGGTCAGCGCCGAGGGTGCGATCAGGGCCGCTCCGCCACCCTGGATCGCGCGCCCGGCCAGTTCGGTCGCGACATTGCCCGCCGCGCCCGCGATGACCGAACCCGCGAGCAGGACCGCCCACCCGGCGGCGAACACGCGCCGCGCACCGAGCAGATCCGACAATCGTCCGCCGAGCAGCAGCAAGCCGCCGAAGGCGATGACATAGGCGTTGAACACCCAGGTGAGGTTCTCTTGGGAGAACCCGAGATCGGTCTGCATCTTCGGCAGAGCGATCCCGATGATCGACGTGTCCATGATGACCATGAACTGGGCGGCGGCGATGACCGCCAGCGCCCACCACTTTCGTGTGGTGGTCCGCATCTGCGTACTCATGACATTCCCGTCCTTCCGGAACATTACGGAGGCCGTACCATACCCCCCTAGGGTATGAATCCGTCAAGAGGTGTACCCCGTTGATGGGTGAATTCGGTGCGGTGTCGCGGTGATGAACAGGGCGGAAGTAGTGATCGGCGCGGCCGAGGTGCCGGTGGCCGGTAGACCGTATCCGGTGGCGTCGGACCGAGGGAGGCTTACCTCATGAGTGGCTGTGTGCCGGTGCGGTGGCGCTCCGGGGACTCGACGCGTGAAGCGCGCTGTCGGGCGACGCTATCGCAGTCGAGATGGCTCACCTCGACTGTCGCGATGTGCCCCGGGGGCGTGGTGAACGACTCCAGTGCGGTGAAACCTGCGATTACGGCTCGGACGACAGGTTTCGACGCGGTCACCTGCCGCTGGAGCGCGGCCCCGCATGGAACTCCATGACCGCACGCCGGCGCGTATGGACGATGCCCGCCCCGCGGCCGACTACGTGGAGCGAACCTCGAACGGGCGGCCGGAGGTCGGCGCCTGTCTGTGTGGACCGTGGGTTGCGGCACTTGCGTATACCCCCTGGGGGTACTGAGTTTCGAGTGTCCACCACAGCAGGATCGGAAAGGCCGCGACAATGACCACTCAGACTTACTCCCACCACCATGGCGAGCACGTCGCTCATATCGGTCACGGCCATCACGCCGAGCATGCGGCCGCTTCCGCCCACGCCGGTCACGGAGATCACGCCGCGCACGGCAGTGGAGCGCCGGGCGGGCTCCAGATCACCCAGGACGGGTACACCTTGGAGTTGGCGGAACCCATCACCGAGCCGGGTGAGATCGACTTCCGATTCCGGATCCTGGGCCCGGACAGGAAGCCGGTCACCGATTACACCGCCATCCACGACCGCGACCTGCACCTCACGTGCCGGGTCCCGGTACGGCGGTGTGGAAGGTGACATCCGGTCCGGGCGCGGTCACACCGTCGCCGGGTTCACCGCTCGGATGCACGTGGATATAGGCCAGATCGCCCGCCCGCAGGATGACCAGATGCCCGTATGCGGCCAGGTACGGCTGGAGATCGGTGACCGGTGCGCCGTCCTTGTGCACGGAGAGAGTGAGCAGGCGGCCCTCACCGAGCACGAGGTCACCATCGAGGCTCACCTCGTATCCGTCCACGACCGCGGTGCGCGCGGCTTCTGGAACGGGTTGCGGCCGGTACGCACCCGCCACGGCGAGATCCGCTGGTTCAGCGGTGTGGTGAGCATTCGGGGCGGTACTGCTGTGGAATGGGTGCGGTAGAACTCGAGGTGGGCTCGGGCCGTTCGGTCCCAGCTGAACAGGGCGGCGAGGGCTTTGCCGTGCTCGGTGCGGCACGGGTCGGGAACCAACGCTCGCGCGAGTTCCGCGGCCAGCTCGGCGGGTGTGGCCGCGTAGCTGATGGCCTCGCCGAATACCTCGCGCAGCACCGGGAGATCGCGTGCGACGACTGGGACTCCGGCGGCTAGGGCTTCCATGGCGGCGAGCCCGAATCCCTCTTTGGTGGAGAAGAACGGGAGGAGGGTCGATGCCGCCACGAGTGCGGGGAGTTCGGTGTGTGGGACGGTGCCGAGGATGGTGGGGCGGATGTCGAGTTCGATTGCGCGAGTGTCGAACTGGGTCCGGTAGTCGCGGTAGTCGAAGAGTGTTTCGCCGCCTGCGAAGACGAGGTGCAGGTCTGGATGATCGTGCCGCAGCAGGGCGAACGCCTCGAGTAGGTCGATGCTGCCTTTGCGGGGTTCGATGCCGCCGACGGCCACGATGTACCGGCCGAGTCGGCGTCGCCAGGCGGCGCGGGCATCCGTGGCGTCGGGGGAGTCATCTGCGGCGGCCGCGAAGCGGTCGTATTCGACGCCATTGGGAATCACGGTGGGGCGCAGAGCCCAACCGGCCTGAACCTCGGCCGCGACGGCGGCTGACACGCAGATGTGTGCGTAAGGCTCGACGATGGCGCGTTCATGGCAGCGGGCGAGTTCGGGGGTGGTGAAGTTGTCGAGGTGGTGGATGGTGCGGATGCGGCAGTCGACGGCGTTGGCGCTGATGCAGTCCTGTGCGTGCACGATGTCGTAGTCCTCGGGAGTGAACGCCTGCCGCAGTACGTCTATGGAGCGCATGATTCGCGTCCCGACCTGTTCGCCGTCGGCACTGGTGAAGGGAACGACGCGAACTGTCACGGAGGAATCCACGGGGCGGAAGAAGGCGGCATCCCCGCCACGTCCGAGCGTCCATACGGTGACATCCGCGCCGAGCCGGGCGAGCGACTCGGCGAGATTGAGCGTATGCACGACCCCTCCACGGGGTTTGGTGGAGTACGTGAGAAGTGCGATCCGCATCAGTAGCCGCTCTTTTCGGTCATCAAGTTGTGGTAGGCGTCGACACGGCGTTCGTCCAGGTGCCGCAGGACGCGCCGGGCTCGCTCGACCTCGGCATCGATGTCGAGTTCCGCCACCGCGAGGCCGCCCTTGGACCAGGTTTTGGCGAGGATGTCGCCGCCGGGGCCGACCACTTTGGCTTGGCCGAGGAAACGCAGGTTGCCGGTGATTCCGGTTTGATTGGACGATGCGAGAACAACCTGGTTCTCGGCGGCGCGGGCCTGGTCGTACAGGTCGAAGAGGCGGGATTGCCGATCGTTGGGCATCCGGGAGGCGCGATCGGTGACGCTGGCGGGCCAGGCCGACAGCGCCGCGATGGTGCGGGCACCGTCGAGAGCGAGAGCTCGCGCGGATTCCGGGAACGTCTTGTCGTAGTCGATGAGCATGCCGATCCGACCGACCGGGGTATCAAAAGCCGCGAAGCGATCTCCGGCCGCATACGCGAGGTGTTCGCCGGCCGGCTGGTGTACTTTGCGGTGGCGGCCGAGCACCCCGTCGCCGGTAAGGCACACTGCCGCGTTGTAGCGGACACTGTCTGCACGTTCGGCATAGCCGACGCAGATCGTCATACCCCCGGCCAACCGGCACAACAGCCGGAACTCGGGTCCATCGGGGTCGATGGCCTCAGGTCTGGCGGCTGGATCCGGGTTGCGGAGATCTCCGATGTAGCCGCCGAGGCTCGCATCGGGTAGCACAAGTAGATCGACGCCGTCCTGGGTGAGCCGGTCGATGATGCCGGCGATCTTGTCCAGAGCGCGGGCGATGTCCGCGCCGAAATGTGCTGCGACAGCGGCTATTCGGGTGACCGTCATGGGTCCGCCTCAGGCCGCCGCGGTGGTGCGGGCGATGGCGGTGATCTGCCCGGCGAGGTGCTCGGCGTCGCGGGCGATGGCGGCGAAGCGGCCCGAGCCCCAGGTGTGCAGCCAGGGCAGCCCGAGAAAGTACAGCCCGGGCGTGGTCGTGACGCCGCGGTTGTGGCACGGGTGACCCTCACCGTCGAAGACGCCGACGCGCAGCCACCGGTAGTCGGTGCGGAACCCGACCGACCACACTACCGACGTGATATTGCTCGCCGACAGATCGAGTTCGGTGATCTCGCGCTGCGGACGCCACACCGGGCGGTACCGCGGTTCGGTGGGCGCGTCGATACCAGCACGGGCGATATAGGTGTCGATGGAGTCCTTGATGCTCTCGGCGACGGCGTCGGCGGCATCGAGGTCCCGCTCCAGCGACGGCTCGAAGTACGCTGTGCCGTCGGCGACATCGACCATCCTGCCGTAGAGCGCCATCCCCTCGACCGCGAATTGGCGCAGGTCGATATCGCGGCCGCCGTCTCGACCGGTGACGTAGTGGTTGGTGTTCTCCCGCTTGCCCAGCCCACCCGGCTGATCTTCGATCGGGATGTCGTAGTGGCCCATGTCCTCCAGCCATGCGACGCAATCGCGGCCCCTGTAGAAGCGGGCGACGCGGGGCGCGGTCCCGACCGCGAGATGTACCCGCCGACCCTCCAGATGGAGGTCCTCGGCGATCTGTGCTCCTGATTGGCCGGTACCGACGATGAGGACGGCGCCGTCGGGCAGGTCCGCAGGGCTGCGGTATTCGGCGGAGTGGAGTTGCTGGATCGAACTCGGCATCCGCTCGGCGAAGCGGGGCACGACCGGCGTGTGGTAACCGCCTACTGCGACCACCACCTGATCGGAATGCAGTGGGCCCGACGTTGTCTGGATGTCGAAGCCGCCGTCGACCGCTACCGTGACCGCGGTGACGGCGACGTGTTCGCGAACCGGCGGATCGAAGGTGTCGGCATAGGCGCGGACCCATGTGTAGACCTCATCGCGTTTCATGAAGCCGTGCGGGTCGGGTCCGTTGTAACTGTAACCGGGCAGCACGCACTGCCAGTTGGGAGTGACGAGAGTGAAGTTGTCCCAGCGGGTGTCGCGCCACTCGTGGGCGATGGTGTCGCGCTCGAGGACGACATGGTCGATGCCGCGTGTGGTCAGATGCCAGCTGATCGATAGCCCGGCCTGTCCCGCGCCTATCACGACGACGTCACGGTGTTCCACGGCGGTAACCGAGTCTGTCTGGGGGGTCACGGTTTTCCTCCGGTGTTTGCCGCCTCGACCGACGGCGGAGTCATCGACAGCACGCGTACCGTGCCCGGTGATGTGCGGGCCTGTGCTGCGTTTGCTTCGATGGCGTGCAGGGTCTGCATGGCGGAGGTGCAGTAGAAGCCGAACTTCTCGCGCACCCGCTCGGACGCGCTGTTCAAAGCGCTCGAGGCACGGGTCAGGAAGTCGTCGATCGGATAGTCGACGCCGGTGGCCAGATGATCATGGATCACCAGCGAGGGCGAATAGCAGGACTGGACATTGCCGTCCGGCCAGCGGATGTCGAATGTCACCTCAGGCATGGATCGCCTCCAGCTCTTCGGGCACCGCGGGCTGCCCGACCACGCCATGGCGGGCGACGACGCTGTGGTAGAGCTCGGGGCGTCGGTCGCGCAGGTTGTACATGCCGCCGCCGCGTGCCAATTCGAGTGCGTGATCGACGTCGACGGTCGCGGTGGCGAGACCGGGTTCGGTACCGGTGGTGGCGAGCAGGTCGCCGCCGGGGCCGACGATCTTGGCGCTGCACACGAAGCGCAACGAGCCGAACGTCCCGGCCTGGTTCGACGCGACCCACACCACCTGGTTCTCGACTGCGCGAGCGCGGTCGAAGATATCGAAGCGCTGGGTCCAGCGGTCGTCTTCGAGTCGTTCGGTGGTGGCGGTGCGGGCGGTGGGCCAGGCCGAGAGCGAGGTGATGATCTCCGCGCCGTCCAGTGCCAGCGCTCGTGCGGCTTCGGGGAATGCCTTGTCATAGCAGATCTGCATGCCCATGCGGCCGACCGGGGTGTCGAAGGCGCGATATTCGGATCCGGCAGCGTAGCAGAGGTTTTCGCCGAGCGGCTGATGTACCTTGCGGTAGGAGCCCAGAACCCCGTCGCCGGTGAGTGTCGCGGCGGCGTTGTAGCGGAGATCGCCATCGGCTTCGCAAAATCCGAGAGTGACGACGAGTTCACCCGCCATCGCCGCGATGCGGCGCAGTTCCGGGCCGTCGAGGGTGAGCGCCGGCGGCAGACTGCGTAGACGGCGCTGCTTGGCCTCGTCGCTCTCCCCACCGCCGCCCAGGCTGGGCAGATAGCCGCCCAGGCAGGCCTCGGGCAGCACCAGTAGTCGGCTACCGCGTTGCTGCGCCTGCTCGATCAGCGAGCCGATGGTGGCGTAGCACGCCTCCATGTCGCGGCCGAATTCGGCGGCGGCCACGGAGATCGATAGTTCGGTCATGAGTGTCCCAATCCGGTTACCGCGCTGTCGAGCGCGTGAGTGACTTCTCCGTCAGGCCAGCGCAGCCGCACGCCGGGAGTCGCGCTGAGCACGCCACACACGGCGGTCGTCGCCGGGCCTACCGGGTTGACGGGGGTGCCGGGGCGATCGGCGGTGAGCATCGCGAAGCCGGGGAAGCAGGTGATCCAGTCGGCAAGCTCGGCGCCCGGCGGGCGCGGGATGCGCGCCACATCGAGTTCGACCCCGACACCGCTGGCCTCGGCGAGCATGCCCGCGGTCCCGGCGATGCCGGCCATGCTGACATCCTTCGCAGCCTTCGGACCGGTGTCCGAGACGAACCGGCCCAGTGCCCGCAATTCCGTGCCGCTCCGGTGTGACGACGAATCCCATTGCCGCCCGGCATATCCGGACCGCCAGCCGCCGCCCAGGTCAGCGGTCAGCCGGAGCTCGTCGCCGACCTCGCCGCCTCCTCCTGGCACCGGCCGGGCGGTACGGCCGAGCGCGGTGACCGACAGCGCCGCCGGGACACCCAACTGGGTGTGGCCACCCAGCACCGGCACCTCCCAGATGCGGCTGGCGGCACCCAGGCCCCGGAGCACCCGGGTCAGCAGCGACCGGGTGGGCGCAGCGACCGCGTCGAGAAGGCCGATCGGTTCTGCACCCATCGCGGCGAGATCGTTGAGGTTGACCAGGGCCGCACACCATCCGGCCCATTCCGGGTCCCGTTCGACCATGGAAGGCAGGATCGCGTCGCACGCGGCGACCAGGTCGCAGCCCGGGACCGGTGCGCCGTCATCGCCTCGGAATCCGACGCCGCCCAGTGTCATCGGCGTATGGCCCAACTCGGACAGCGCTTGCCCGAGCATTGCCTTGGTGGTTCGCGCCAGCCGCTCGATTCGGTCGATCGGCCAGCGCATCTTCAGGTGCGGTGTATCTGCCACGGTGGTTTCGGCGAGCGCTGTCCACCCGAGTTGGGAGAACAGCGACCGGTAGCGGGTTTGCACGGTGGCCTCGAACCGAAGAACGTTATGGGTTTCGGCATAAGCGCACGCCGCTTGCACGAGTGCGCGGCCCACACCACGGGTGCGACGCCCGCAGTCCACTACCAATCGACTGCCGGTCCACCACCCGAGGTCTTCGGCGGTGGCCGGTGCCAGGCGCACTCCGCCCAGCAGGGCTCCGTCCGGGGCGATCGCGACCAGGATCTGGGCCCGGGGGTCGTCATCGATGTCGTCGGCGTCGCTGCCTGCGAACATGCCCTGCTCTGTAACGAAGTTCTCTCGGCGCAATGCGCGATAGACGGCGACATGTCGGGTATCGGCGAGCTGGATGAGAAATCCGCCTGCGCGGTCGGCCGGGGACGGATATCCGGATAGGACGCAGTAATCCGTCGATGAAGCACCTACCCCGGACAGTTCGTCGATCCAGGATCGGGGTGCGGCCGTCGGTTCGGTCGTCGTCATCTCAGCCTCCTGCGGTCTGCAGCACACTGCACGCCCCACACGCCGCGCATCCGGCCTTCTGGTCCATGCCGAGCATGTCGGCCCGACGTAGCTCTGCTGCCACGCGCCGGGTCACGTCCTCGAGAACCGCCGCGGTCGGCGGGCTCGCACCGTCGACGTCGACGGCCAGGGTTCCCGCGAGCGGCCGGAACGGCACCACGAACGGGTACACGCCCATGGCGATGAGTTCCGCCGCACCCGAGACCAATTCGTCCGGGTCTTCGCCCAGACCGACGAGTAGATAGGTGGAGACCTGGTTACGGCCGAACACTCGCACTGCTTCGGCCCAGGCTGCCCGGTAGTCGGACAGCGGCACGGTGGACTTTCCCGGCATCCATCGAGCACGCACTCGGTCGTCGAGCGACTCGACGTGGATGCCGATCGCATCGGCTCCCGCGTCGCGTAGCTCGCTCAGAGTCGCCAGGTCGCCGGGGGGCTCGCACTGCACCTGGATCGGAAGGGTCGGCACCGCTTGCTTGACGGCTCGCACACAGCGGGCGAGGTGCCTTGCACCACGGTCTTTTCCGGCCGAGGTGCCGGTGGTCATCACCAGTTGCCGGATACCGTCGAGCCGCACTGCCGCCTCGGCGACCTCGGCGAGCTGATCCGGTCGCTTGACGGCGATCGTGTTGCCGGACGCGAGAGATGCCTCGACCGAACAGAATCGGCACCGTTGGTCTTCGCCGTAGCGAATGCAGGTCTGCACCACCGTGGTCGCCAGCACATCCTTTCCGTGCAGTCTGGCGATCTGCTCGTACGCCACGCCGTCGGCGGTGCGCAGGTCGTAGAAAAGGGGTCGGCGCACCGGTTCGACGGTCACGCCGAGATCGGTGCCCTCGTAGAGCAGCCGATCGGCACGAATCGTGTATGGGCTCTCCGGGCGGAGGGGGATGGCAGCGCCGGCACCCCCGAACAGCACATGACCGTCGTCGCTGGGGCCGGCACCGGAACGGCGCTGCACCGGCACATCGACGCGGATGCCCAAGAGTGCGAGATCTACTCGCGTGGATACCTCGGTCATGACGGTCGGCCTACAGTTGGTAGGTGGAGTTGATGATGGCGCCCTTGCGGGCGTAGTGGATCAGCGCGTCCTGCACGTCCAGGGGATGCGCCGGGATCACACCTTCGATGAGGTCCTCCTCGCGGGCACCGTGCAAGGCGAGACCGAACCGGCAGGCGAACACCTTCCCGCCCTCCTTGATGAAGGTGGCGAGGGCCTCGTTGATGTTCTGCTCACCGGGGAACCCGCTGTCGCCGGTGGTCGGAAAGCCGCGGGTGGCAAGGCAGTTGATCGCGCCGGGACCGTAGAAGTAGATGGCGGATTCGAAACCCTTGCGGAGTGCGCGCGTCGCCTGCAGGATGGCCACGAAACTCACCGACGATTCATGGGCGATGCCGTGAACCAGCGTGAAATAGGTTTCGCCTGCCTCCGCCTGATAGTCGGGAAAGATCTTGGTGCCGCCGTAGATACTGGTGCCCTTCGGCAGGGCCGGGTGCGGGATTTCGGCGAGCGATTTCGCGATGTTCTCCTCGATCGCCTTGTCGATCTCAGAGGTCGATGTGGTGGGTGCCGACATGGTTCGTCTCCTGGGCGTGGTCGGTGGGAATTCGGTGATTGGCAGTGCGCCCGCTGGTATCCGGGTGGTCACCGATGGACCAAGTTCACGCTCGGCGTGTTTCCGGTTGGTCACCTGGGGAAAAATTGGAGGTTTCCGGATGCTCACGACGCACGTCTGTAAATGGGCTCACCAATCCCGCTGTGACACAACGTAATTAGTTACACCACCAGCGTATCGCGGTGCCGCAAGGGTTGGTGCGAAGTCGATGCGGTGTAATCGTCGTCCTGGACTTTTCGTGCTTCTGTTAATCGCATCGACCCAGTGCCCCTTCGATTCGAAACATAGACGAAACCGTTACTGGGCCGTAGCGATCGCTGACGGACTCGACCGGACCGGCAACCGGTAGCTACCCGGTCGCCACCTCCGTAGAGCTGGCCGAAGCCGTCGGGCGCGGGGTTATGGTGCTCGACACCCGTCACGCACCGAGCACATGCTGGAATCCATTGGCCGGCTCGGTCAACATTCCGTTGCGCGAATTCGAAAACCGGCTCGCCGATATACTCGAAAATCAGCGCCTCGACCTCTGGATCGATCCGGGTCGGACACGCATCCTCTTCAAATCCGTTGGACAACAATGGTGTTGAAGAGAAGCAGCTGGCACATAGTAACTACCGGTAGCAGTACGAGTCGGAGGAGGCGTCGCCGCCCTGGAGGCGCACCTGGTGCACCCGCAGACCTCGAAAGTCCTCGTCGTGGGGGAAGAAGGACTCGTCGATGGTCATTCCGCCGTCGGGATCGGTGCGCATCACGGCCATCCAGGCGCCGACGCCGTCGGGGTAGAACTGGTCGTCCCACGCGCCGTAGAGCGAATTTGTGACGTAGACGCGTCGGCCGTTACGGCTGACCTCGACCATTTGGGGGCCACCGGCAATCGGCTGGTTCGGCGCTGCCGGGTGGGCGGTGCGGCCCACTATCCCGCCGAGCCGGACGGACCCGGTCTGTTTCGGGTTGGCCGGATCGCGCACGTCGAACTGCTTCAGCTCCCCGATACCCCAGCACGAGACGTAGAGGAATCCGTCGTCGACCGAGAGGTCGATGTCGGTGACCAGTGGTGGCACCGCGCCGAACGGTTTCAGCGCCGGCGGCAGCAGGTCCGGATCAGCCGGCTCGGCCGGGATGGTGATCACCTTGTCGACCGCCCACGCTCCACTGTCGCGGTGCCAACGCCACACGGAGGCCGACAAGTCCTCGGTCGAGATCACCACGCCGACGAACCCCCAAGTGGCGTCCGGATCGTGCGACGGGCGCAGCTCGAGTGCCATCTGGTACTGCTCGCCGAGATCGATCCGCTGCTGGTGCCGACCGGCGCTGAGGTCCCAGAAGTGGATCGCGTGGCCGTACTTGTTGGCCAGCAGCAATTCCGGTTTGAGCCCGTCCTCGATCATGGACGGGGTCCCCCACTCGCTGCTGACCAGCGCGTTCTGATTGAGATGCCACCAGGCGTCGTACGCGAAGTATTGCGGCCCACGGTCGGTCTCCCATTGCCGCAGCACATCGAACGTGTCGTGGTCGAGCAGCGCGATCCCGCCCGGCCCATCCGATCCGTCCGCCGCGCCGAGGCATGTCATGAACACGCCGTCCGGTCCGCAGTGCAGCGTGTGCGGACGCGAGTAGCCGGCCTTGGCCGCGAGCTCGGAGCTGTCGACGATCTTGTCGAGGGTGGGCCGGCGTGGGTCGGGCTGGGTGTCGAAGACGTACAGACGGGACGAGCGCAGACCCGGCACGATCAGGTACCGCCGAGCCAGGCCCTCCATATGGTGGCCCTCGTGCTTCAGGGCGCTGCTGCAAGCGTTCCAGCCGAAATGGTGCAGTTCATTGCCCAGGTGGGGTACTTCGGTCCAGCCCACCACGTGCCCGTAGGTGGCCGAGCCCGGTTCCACATCGATGACCGACAGCGCATCCGGCTTCTGTGCCGCGCGGTCGAACGCGACAACGTATGCCAGTCGCTCCGGTGGGGCGGCAGCCGCCTCCGCTGCGCTCCGATAGAAGGTGGGGTCCACTTTCGAGTGATTCATTTTCAGCCTCCTTCCTGTCGATGGCGGAGACCCACGCACCTCGCCCGATCTAGCGGTTTCGAGGTCGGCGCGACCCAGGTGGTCGCGTGCCGAGATGTCGCGGGCAGGCAGTAACCAGTCTCGGCCTTTCGACGCGGATCGACCAGCTGCCGCCGGCGACTGTAAGTCGTTGTCAACTCTCGATAACGGCGGGCCGCCACAAGCGACTCGAAGCGATAACGTCGATCACGACCGGTCGCGGGGTCCTCGGAGCAGCCATGCTCCCGTCACGCCGCGATTCGGCAGAAGTTGGTGAGGCTCAGGCGGTGCTTACGCGTCGCGTCGGCCGTCGGCGCTTCAAGGCAGCGGCTCGAGATCGAGCGGAAATGGCAGGCTGCTGTAGGCCGAGGCTTCGGCGGTGACGAGCGGGTAGAACCCCGTTTCACGGGATTCGTAGGCGGCATGGGCAATGTGCTGCTGCACGGGCGTGGCGGCGCTGCTCATGATCGCGGCGATGTCGTCGATGATGGCTTCGGTGAGCGCGACGATTGTGATTCCGCGGTGATCGAGTTCTTCTGCGGTGATGCGGCCGGTGCTGGCTGCTTGCAGAAGCGCTGTGGCGGGAATGGCGATGCGGCGATCTTGAGCGAGGTTCGTCCGGATCAGTGTTTGAAGGAAGATGCTGGAGCGGGCTCGAGCGGTTGCGGTCGCGTCGATGATGAAGCCGGCTGCCGCACTGCTGGCGTAGGTCAGGCCGCGTGGCGGGCCTGACGCTTCATGAAGGCGTCCACAAGGGCGTCAGCTTTGGTGATCTGGTCAGGCGTTGGCGCTCCGTTGTCGCGGCGCCGTCGCCGTCGATGCGACGGAGCGTGTAGCGCTGGACGCCGTCGTGGTCGCGCTCGTCGAAGACGAATCGGTAGGTCAGATCCTCCACGGCGTCGCCGTCGAGATCGATCTTGAATTCGTACCTGCCTTCCGGGTGGTAGCCCGGGACGGGAATGTCCCCGGCGAGGGAGTGACAGACATTGATCACAAGGACCGTGCCGACGTCACCGCGGAAGACGTAGAGGTCGGTGATATCGAGGCGGACGTCCTGGCGGGCCAGAGGGGAATCGAGATGATGGGACATCGTGTGCTCGCTTTCACGAGTGGGGAAGGTGCTGTTTGCCGTGCGGGTCGGCGGCGTTGAGGGTGGCCACCACCTGCTCGTAGTCGCCGCGCCGCTCGCCGTAGCGGAGGAACTTGACCCGTTCGACCTGAACCCCGTGGGCGTCGGGCTGCGTCTCGAGAATGTGCATCACCTCGGAGACGAACTCCTCGAGCGGCATCGCCCAGTCGCTTTCCGCCTGTCCCGGAAGCAGGTCGGTGCGTGCCGAGGGCGGCACGAGTTCCAGGCACTCGATGCTGGTGTCGGCCAGCTGGAACCGGACCGATTCGGTCAGCATGTTACTTCAGTGGCATGGACCTGACCGGCGTGAACCTGACCGGCGCCACTCGCTGGCCCGATGGCTTTGTGCCGCCGCCGCAGTGAGCGGGGTCTCGCGCACAGTCGGCGCTGACACACAGACGCCCTACCAGCGACCACGCCGAGAACTTCGTCGGATTTCCGGTGCCAGTCCCTTTGGAGCCGATCGTTTCCCAAGCCAGTTCGGCCAGAACTGAGCGCGTTCTGGCGAACCAGGCAACGAATCGCGTCGTTTTCTCACTGACATTCCGTCAGCGATAGTGAACCCACTGCTTTCGTGCCTGTAAGAATCGTGTCACCTGGTACATGAAGCCTCGAAAGGTTCGGGTACGCGCGAGTGTCCACACGTGGGCAAAAAGGATGACTCCTAGATCGACGCGCTTACGGCCGCGGGGTTCGAATGGATCTGGGTGGACAAGGCGTCGGGCAAGCTGGCACGCCGCCCGGAGTGGGACAAGTGCTTCGAGCATCTGCGCCGTGGCGACGAGCTGGTCATCACGCGGCTGTCGCGTCCGTTCCGGTCGGTGCGGCACATGACCGAGCTGGCCGCCCGGCTCGACGAGCGCGGCATCGACTTGATCGTGCTCGAACAGGGCATCGACACCACGACGCCGACCGTGCGGTTCGTGTTCCACGTCATCGCCGCCATGGACGATGACCGCGGACTTGATCAGCGAGGGGACCCTTGAGGGTCTTGAATCGGCCCGCGCCCCCGGGAGGTCTGGAGGTCGGCCACCGGCGCTGACCGAGCTGCAGGTGCTCGAGGCGCGGGAGATGTACGACGGGCTCGAGGTTCGCGGTAAGCGCGGATACACCCTCACTCAGATCGCCGGAACCTTCGGGGTGTCACGCAAAACCAGCTACCGCCACCTCGGCCGCGACGAGCACCGTACTGGCTGACCGAGGTGCTCCGGATCGTGGCGAGATCGCGCAGTGCCCACGATCGCGCTGCGATGCACCCCCCGCGGCCCGAGCCGCTGACCGCGGCGCGGGCCGCGGGCGACCCCACTGCATCCATCGACCAGCGGTCAGGCGGCGGTGTCGAGCAGGGGGCAGCACCTCCGCGGCGGTCGCACGCTGTTCACTCTCGGCGCGCACACGCCCGGATCCGATGGATCAACGACCGGGGGCCGCAACGAATTGGTGACCGTGTTCGCGGAGGAACTCGGCGAACGTCTGCGGCGAACGGCCGATGGCCTCGGTGAGTGCGGTGGTATCGACCGGCGGGGCCGAGGGCAGCTGGGAGAACACCGCGCCGATGGCCGAAATGTGCTGCGCCATCGCTGGATTGACGGATGGTTCGGTGCCGTTGTGTGCGAGGGCTTCCAGTTCGCGCTGCCATTGACCGGCAGGGATGGGGGTGTATCGGACCGGTGTTCCCGTTTCGGCTTCGATGAGAGCGGCGATCTCGGCGTGGCTGTGCACGGTCGCCCCCTGGGGGTAGAGCGTGGTGCCGCGAGGGTATCGGACCGGGTCGGTCAGCGCGGCCACGGCGATATCGGCGGCGTCGAGACCGCTGATCCACGGCACCGCACCATCGCCGAAACTGTTGGCGAAGCTGCGGGTCTCGCGGATGGATCCGGCGTGCAACAGCACGATGTTCTCGTAGAACAGAGCCTTGATCCGCAAGATCGTCGGTTCCAGTCCCGCCCAGGACAGCACCTGCTCGGCGGCCCATTGCGCGCGTCCCAGCCCACTGGGGTTGTCGGGGGCCGAGACCGCCATGGACATCACGACCAGTCGCGGCGTGGTCTCGGCGTGCCGGATCGCGGAGGCCAGATTGGCGGCGGCCTGCACGATGCCGGGAGCGACCGGATAGGTGAAATACACGGTGTCCACGTCCCACACGGCCGCATCCAGCGTCCGGCGATCCAGCAGATCGCCCACGACGATTTGCGCGCCGAGAGCGCGAAGGTGTTGTGCGCGTTCGTCATCCGCGCGGACAAGCACGCGTACCGCGTGGTCATGTTCACGAAGACGCCGCACGACATGTGAGCCGGTGCCGCCGTGTCGTCCGCCCGCACCGATGACCAGCGTGGTGGTTCGGGGGCTGTCGGGGGAGAAAGTCACAAGTGCGCCTTCCGATCGTTCACCAGGGTGAGATGTGGCAGCTCGTGGTCCGGCTGCGACGCCCACGCTAGAACCGGTAACTACTATTATGCAAGTTACTGTAGGCTTACTGTGGATGGCGAAAGGATCAGCAGGTGCGGCGAACGAGTTTCCAGGCCATGGGGTGCCCGATTGCGGGCGCTCTGGAGTATGTCGGCGACTGGTGGACGCTGCTGATCGTGCGCGACGCGCTGGACGGGTTCACCAGATTCGACGAGTTCGAACGCAACCTCGGCATCGCCCCGAATATGCTGACCCGGAGATTGCGTACTCTGGTCGAATCCGGGCTGCTCGAACGCAGGCGCTACAGCCAGTCCCCGCCCCGTTACGAGTACGTCATCACCGACAAGGGGCGAGATCTTTCTCCGGTCCTCGTCGCCCTGTACGCCTGGGGCCGCAAACACACGGGATCGGATGCGCCGAGCGTGGTCCTGACCGATCAGGACACCGGGGAGGAGATCCTCCCCGGCCTCGTGGACCAGCACAGCGGGCGCCCTCTCTCGGCCGTCGACCTCGCCTTCCTCGCCGGCCCAGGGGCCGACGGTTTCATGCGTGAACGTCTCGACCCCGAGTTGCGGGCGGCGCGGCGCCGACGCGGCACCAACTAAGCGCACGTATCCTCTGAGCCCACGTCTCCTTTGATGGACTGCTGCCGGACGGAAAAGACCGCGCACTGTTCGGCAGCACCATCGGGGCCTGGACGTCCTATCGGCACCCAGTACACGTGCAACGCAGCGGCGGATACGACAAAGTTCAGTAACCCCTGCGGCAGGGTCGAAAATCGACGCGGTGCTGCTGCTCCTGACGACTCCACTGTCGACAGATGAGCAGTGAAAATGACGTCGCTGGCGCTCGACCCACGTCGTGGTGGTGTGGCGCAGCCAGTGAATCGAGATGCCATGGGTGCGACTGCACCGAATCCAAGTCCTGCGGCCGCAACGCCAGCGCCCCGCCGCGACGGCATCCGGTCTCGGTGTGCAGCCGCAGCAACAACGTATCCAACTGCGGGTCATTGCCTGTGGTCGCCGCGACATGCACGATCTGCGCGAGCAGATCACTCTGCAGCGCACGACGATTCGAGCGCGTGCGCTTCGGCTTGGTCAACCGGACGGCGGGGTTGTCGCGCGGGTCGATCACCCGGTTGTCCTCGGCATGCTTGTACAGCCGCCGCAACACGTCGATGACATGACGCACCACCTCACGTCCCCCGCGGTCGCTGCGGCGGATCACCCGCTGCGCGCGGACCGCCTCGCACAACCGCTGTAGATCCGCTGGTGTCGGCTCGTCCAGGCGCCGCTGCGCCCACCCGGGCTGCGCGAGGATTTTGTTCCAATATGTTTGGTAATGGGTTCGGGTCCGCCCGTCAGGCATCGCCGCCAGCACTATCGGGATGTACTCGGCGAACGTCGGTACCGTCCGTGTCGACCCGGTCTGTGCGGACAGGTCGGCTTCTTCGACCTGGGCTCCGATATCCCGTGACGACCGAACATACGCATCCGCTATCACCGGCAGCCGCAAGGCGGGCCACTCGTCGCGGAAGCCAAGGTGGTCAATCTCGGCCGCCGGCTGCTGAGTTGCGAATGCTCGATCGTCGATGCCGCGGAGCGGGTCTTGGCCCGGTCGACGGCCACCTTCATGATGGTTCCGTTCGCCGGCCGACGACACGTGCCGCCGGGCCCGTCACGGGACCCGGGGTGGTTCGTCCGCCAGCTCCGCCGACGACAGCGCGATCCGCTGGATTATCAGGACCAGGGTCGCCGAGAACCGGTCGAGCGGATCGTCCATGTCCCAGCCCAATTGGGACTCGATGTGCGCCAGCCGCGCGGCGACCGTGCTGTGGTGCACATGCAATTCCTCCGCGGTCCGCCGCAGCGAACCGAACACGCAGAACGCCTCCGCCGTCTCCACCTGCAGCCGGCCGGTGGGCGTCGCCGCGATCTCGTTGATCCGGGTCAGCGCGTGATTGCCCCGCGTGCTCTCCGCCGGCAACTCGGTCAGCAGCTCCAGCGCGCTCAACCTCTCGTAGGCGACGGCGCGCCTGCCGAAGGCGGTCGAGGACGCGAACCGCAATGCCCGCAACGCCTGCCCCCAGGACGTCGGTGCCGCGAACACTCCACCGGCGGCACCGAGGCCGACCCACGGTCCCCGGTCGGCACCGACCAGCAGCGGGGCCGGGAAGGCATTGACGATCGCCTTGTCCAACTCGTCGGACAGCGCGCGCGTGTGGTCGCGGGAGCGGCGATGATCCTGGTCGGCGTCTCGAGTTCGGCCCTGTGAGCCGTGCGGCACTCGACGTGTGACTTCGTGTCTGGTCCGGCCAGCTCGGCATACAGGCTAGGACGGCTGAAGGATCTCGGTGATGATCGTGTAGAGCTCGATGATGACGCCGTCCCTGGTTCGAGCGATGTCCATGCCGCTGACGACCGGCGGTTGGTCGGGAGGGCCGTACCGGAACCCGAGGTGGCCGATGTCATCGAGCTCCGACGCCGGGCCAGCGGTCTGGAAGACCCAGTCCGGGTTCTCGGCACGCAACTCTGCGGCATGGCGCTCGAGTTCCTTGCGCCCGTGGATGATTCGATCCAGTTCGTGCCACACCACATCTTCGGAATAGGTCGTCGCGATGACCGCGGCCCGACGGTCCACGTCGGGCTCGTTGAAGACCTCCAGCAAGTTGCTTCGCATGAGCTCGGCGGGGGAGCGTGTCATGACAAGT
>NZ_BAFR01000345.1 GCF_000308435.1 Nocardia araoensis NBRC 100135
AATGCCAAGATTCGCACCCCATCCGGAGCGCAGGCCCGCGCTCGTCGCCGGCGCCTCCTCCGGGATCGGCGCGGCCACCGCCGTCGCCCTGGCCGAACTCGGCCACCCGGTCGCGCTGGGCGCGCGCCGCGTCGAGCAGTGCGCCGAGTTGGCGGACAAGATCCGGGCCGACGGCGGTGAGGCGTTCGCCCATCGTCTGGACGTCACCGACCCGGACTCGGTCGAGGAATTCGTGCGTGCCGCCGAAGACACGCTCGGCCCCACCGAGATCCTGGTCTCCAGCGCGGGCGACATCGAGTTCGGGCAGGCGTACGCGATGGATCCCGACCGATTCGTGCGCCAGGTGCAGGTCCATCTCGTCGGCGCGCAGCGACTCGTGCACCGGGTGCTACCCGGCATGCTGCGCAGGCAGCGCGGCGACGTCGTGTTGATCAGCTCGGACTGCGCCTCCGAACCGCGGCCGCGCACGGGCGCCTACAGCGCCGCCAAAGCGGGGCTGGAGGCGATGGCCGCGCAGATGCGCATGGAACTCGAGGGCAGCGGCGTGCGCCTGTCCCAGGTCCGGCCCGGCCCGACCCTGACCGGCATGGGCATGGACTCCACGCCCGAGATCGTCGGGCCGGTGCTGGAGGACTGGAAAGCGTGGGGGTTCGCCAGGCATCCGTACATGCTGCGCGCGAGCGACTTGGCCGCCGCGGTGATCGCGGTGGTGTCCACGCCGCGTGGCTCGCACTTGGTGCTGGTCGAGGTGCAGCCCGAGGCGCCGATACGTCCCCTCCCGGACGCCGCGGGACCGAACGAACCGTAAGGAGCGACGATGCGAGTGCTGGCCGATCTGGATCTGTGTCAGGGTCACGCCGTGTGCCAGGACGAGGCGCCCGAGGCGTTCCACGTCCCCAAGCGCGGCAAAGTCGAGATCCTCGACGCCGCCACGGACCCGCGGGTCCGTGGCGACGTGCAGCGCGCCGTCCACTACTGCCCGACTCGAGCGCTGTCGATCGCCGCGGACGAGTGAGCGGAATTCGTCCCGCACGGCAGGTAGGCAGGGCGTGCCGGGACGAATACGATGAAACCAAAACCGGAACGTGTTCTAATTCAGTCGCGCGGTCCGGCCCGGCACCTGCGGCGATGCCCGACGTCATGGAGAAGATCCGATGAGCACAGCACACACCGACAAGGCGAAGAGCGCCTTGCCCGCCAGGATCACCGGGGAACTGCTCGACCGGTTGACCGGCCTGGTCGCCGCCGACGGTGGCGCGACGGCATACGAGATGACCGAGGTCTACACCGGCGCGCCGGTCGGCGCGCTTCCGCAGTCGTCACCGCAAGACGTGCTCGCCGCGTGCGCCGCAGCCCGGGCGGCGCAGGCGGAGTGGGCCGCGCTGCCGCTGCGGCAGCGGCTGCGGGTGTTCGCGCGGCTGCACGAACTGATTCTCGGCGAAGTGGAGACCATCGCCGACCTCATCCAGATCGGGTGCGGCAAGACCCGGCGCATGGCCGTCGAGGAATCCTGTGACGTGCCCATGGTGATCAGCCATTACCTCAAGACCGCGCGCCGGGTGCTGCGGCCGCGGCGGCGCGGCGGCGCGATGCCGCTGATCACCTCCTCGATCGAGCAGCACCGCCCCAAAGGGCTCGTCGCCGTGATCGCGCCGTGGAACTTCCCCTTCGCCATCGCGCTGTCCGACGCCATGCCCGCGTTGATGGCGGGCAACGGCGTGGTGCTGAA
This sequence comes from Nocardia araoensis NBRC 100135, assembly GCF_000308435.1. GTDB lineage: Bacteria > Actinomycetota > Actinomycetes > Mycobacteriales > Mycobacteriaceae > Nocardia > Nocardia araoensis. The sequence goes on from NZ_BAFR01000345.1 coordinate 1,730, forward strand.
GCCGGACAACAAGACCGCCCTGTGCGTGCTCTTCGGGGTCGAGCTGCTGTACCGCGCCGGGCTGCCCCGCGGCCTGGTCCAGGTGGTGTGCGGTGAAGGGCCCGACATCGGGCCGACCCTGATCGACAACGTCGATTTCGTCATGTTCACCGGCTCGACCGCCACCGGCCGGATCGTCGGCGAGCAGGCCGGGCGCAACCTCATCGGATGCAGCCTGGAACTGGGCGGCAAGAATCCGATGATCGTGCTCGCCGACGCGAACCTGGACGAGGTGATTCCCGGCGCGGTGTTCGCCGCGTTCGCCAACTCCGGGCAGGCGTGCATGCACATCGAACGGATCTATGTGCACCGCTCGATCCACGAGGAATTCCTGCGCCGGTTGGTCTCCGCGGCAGCGGAATTGAACGGGAAGATCGGCGGAGCCTACGACTACACGCCGGAGTTCGGCTCGCTGGTGTCCTCGCAGCATCTGGAACGGGTCGCCGCTCACGTCGAGGACGCGCGGGCCAAAGGCGCCACCGTGCACGTCGGCGGGCAGGCACGCCCCGATGTGGGTCCCGCGTTCTACGAAGCCACCGTGCTGACCGGCGTGACCCCCGAGATGACGCACGCGACGCTGGAAACCTTCGGCCCGGTCGTCACCGTGTACCCGTTCGACGACGAGCAGGAAGCGGTGCGCCTGGCCAACGCCACCGACTACGGTCTGAACGCCAGCGTGTGGACCCGGGACCTGGCGCACGGCGAGCGGATCGCCGCACAACTGCAAGCGGGCAACATCAATATCAACGACGGTTTCGTCGCGACCTACGCCGCCAAAGGCACGCCGTCGGGCGGAGTGAAGCAGTCCGGAGTCGGCACCCGGCACGGCGATCAGGGCCTGTTGAAGTACACCGACACGGTGAACGTCGGCGTGCTCAAGAAGCAGGTGCTCGCCGCCCGGGCCGGTCAGCCTTACGACAAGCAACTGAAGATGACCCTGATGTCGCTGCGGCTGATGCGCCGGACCAGGTTGCGCTGAGCGCTCGTGGGCCGATGCGCCTGCGGCGGTCCGAATCCCGGCGATCCGGTAGCGTGGCCGTCGGGGTGGATCCACGGAATCGAGAACGGATACCTATGAGCCTTCGAGAAGTTCCGCTACGGACGCTGTCCGGCGAGCCGACGACTCTGGCCGACCTGGTCGGCGACCGCGCCGTCCTGCTGGTCAACGTGGCCTCGAAATGCGGGCTGACGCCGCAGTACTCCGGCCTGGTCGAACTGCACCGGTCCTACCGCCCGCGCGGTTTCAGCGTGGTCGGCGTGCCGTGCAACCAGTTCATGGGCCAGGAGCCGGGCACCGCGGAGGAGATCCAGCAGTTCTGTGCCACGACCTACGGCGTCGACTTCCCCCTGCTGGAGAAGACCGACGTCAACGGCGACCAGCGCCACGCCCTCTACCAGAGCCTGGCCGACACCCCCGACGCCGAGGGCAACGCCGGCGACATCCAGTGGAACTTCGAGAAGTTCCTCATCGACCGCGACGGCAAGGTGGCGGGCCGCTTCCGCCCCCGAACCACCCCCGACGCACCGGAACTGATAGCCGCCATCGAATCCGTCCTCTGACCACACGACAACCGGAGCCGCCGTCCACCCAGGACGGCGGCTCCGGTGCGTCTCGGCCACGACTGGCACATCGCTGTGGCGAAACGCGAGGAGACCTCTCGCTGGTGCGCCACTCGCGACAGTGTCAGGAGCGACGGGTGAGGGGTTCGCGGAGGCCTAGGTGGGCGCGGAGGGTGGTGCCGGTGTAGGCCGTGCGGTAGACGCCGCGCTCTTGGAGTTCGGGGACGAGCCAGTCGACGATTTCGTCGAGGCCGGTGGGGACCAGATAGGGGGAGATGTTGAAGCCGTCGGTCGCGCCGTGGCGGACCCAGCGGGCCAGTTCGTCGGCGACCTGGGCCGGGGTGCCCGCGAAGCCGGAGCGTTCGGTGGAGGCGATCACGACTTCGCGCAGGGAGAGGTTCTCGGCCTCGGCCCTGGCTCGCCATTCCCGGGCGATGGCGATCGGGTCCTGTCCGGAACGCGGTGCGCCTCGGGTTTCCGAGATCGGGCGGGGCTGTGGGTCGTCGGCGGGCAGGGGGCCGTCGGGATCGAGGTCGGACAGGTCGCGGCCCCAGATCTGGCCGGCGAGCGACAGCGCGGTGCGGCCGGTGTACTGGCCGTTCTTCACCCAGCGCACCTTCTCCTCGACCTCGGATTCCTTCTCCGCGAGGATGATCTGCGTGCCGGGCAGGATCCGGATGTCGTCGTCGGGGCGGCCCGCCGCGCGCAGGCGGGCGCGGATGTCGTTCGCGAAAGCCAGAGCGTCGTCGAAATGCGTTCCGTGCCTGGAGAAGATGACATCGGCGTGCGCCGCGGCGAAATCGCGGCCCGCCGGTGAATCGCCCGCCTGGAAGATCACCGGATGCCCTTGGGCGCTGCGCGGCAGCGTGGGCGTGATCGTCACGTCGAAGTGCGGGCCGGTGCGCACGACCGGATGGATCGCCTCGGCGCGCGCCCACGACGGGCTCTGCTGCGAGGTCGCGATCGCGCCGTCCTCCCAGGCGTCCCAGATCGCCCGCACCGTGGCGACGAACTCCGCGGCGCGCTCGTAACGCAGCGCGTGGTCGAGGAATCCGCCGCGCCGGAAGTTCGCACCGGTCCACGCGTTGTCCGTGGTGACCGCGTTCCAGCCCGCCCGGCCGCCGGACAGCAGGTCGAGGCCGCCGAGTTTGCGCGCCAGATCGGCGGGCTCGTTGTAGGTGGTGTTCTGGGTGGCCACCAGGCCGATGTGGCGGGTGATGCCCGCCAGCGCGGCGAGCTGGGTGATCGCGTCGGGCCGGCCCGCGATGTCCAATTCCAGGATGGCGCCGTCCTGCTCACGCAGGCGCAGGCCCTCACCGAGGAAGAACGCGTCGAACAGGCCGCGCTCGGCGGTCTGCGCGACCCGCCGGAAGGTCTCGAAGTCGATCTGCGAACCGCTGGACGGGTCGGACCAGATCGTGGTGTGGTTCACGCCCTGGAAGAAGACGCCGAAGTGGACCTGGGCGTCCGGGCGCGGGAAGTCGGTCACGGAAACGATCTCCTGACGATCAGCGGGTGGCCGCGTAGCGGTTGGCGGGGCGATTCAGGCCGAGGTTGGCGCGCAAGGTCGAACCGGGAACGGGACGGTGCGCGACCCCGGTGCGCAACAGGGCGGGCAGGACCTCGCGGGCGAGCACGGGCAGGTCTTCGTCGATCACGGCCAAGTGCAGCCGCACTCCGTCGAGATGCGCGCTGAGTTCGGTCAGTAGATCGGTCAATTCGGCGGCCGAGCCGGAGAACGGCAGGCGGCCGGGCGAACTGGAGGTTTCATCGAATCGCTGCGCGGCGCTCGCGCCGGGGATATCCAGGGTGACTTCTATTTCGGCGAATGTCAGTGCATCCCCGGCCGACCCCGCTTCCACCGCCGCCGCGACGGAATCGGCGGCGACGAACCGGACGTCGACCTCTCCTTCGGCGCCGAACACCACCGGCTGCCCCTGTGGTGGGCGCGGCACGATCGCAGGCCCCTTCACCGAGAAGGTCTCGCCCTGGAAGTCGATGTAGTGCAGCTTGTCCCGGTCCAGGAACCGCCCGCTGACGTAGTCGCGGATCACCGCGTCGTCCTCCCAGGAGTCCCACAGGCGACGGGCCACTTCGATCGAATCCCGTTGCTCCCGAGCCAGGTCGGCGTCTCCTGCCACCGGTGGACGTCCCCAGGCGGCGGCGGCACGTGGATCGTCGACGCGCTCGGCGATCCATCCGGCCCGCCCCCGCGAGGCATAGTCCAGCGACGCCACCTGCGATGCCGTGTGGAACGGCTCGGCGTAGGTGGTGGCCACGGTGGGAACAAGGCCGATCGTGCTGGTCGTGGCCGCCACGAAGGACGCGCGCGTCACCGCGTCGATGCGACCGGGTATCTCCTGGCCCGGCAGGATCGAGTCGGCGAACGTGGCCAGGGTGAATCCGGCGTTCTCGGCGGCGGCCACCCGCCCGCGCACGGTGTCGGCGGTGAGCAGGCGGTCCGGCGCGTGCGCCGCCCGCCGCCACGCCTCGGGGCGGAACCCCTCCCCGTCGAGTTCTACACCGAGCGCGAAAACGCCCATCCCGCACCTTCTTTCATCCCGCGAACCGTGACACGACGATCGGTGGCCCGAGCCCGGCACGATCCGGCTCGGGCCACCGGCGGCGCACCCATTGCGAGCATGCGCGGTGAAAGTGGCGCTGCGCGATGGTTTGCGTCGCGATGATTCGAAGGTTGTCGAACGGCGGCTACCGCGCCGCGCGTGCCGCGAAAGCCGCGGCGACCAGGACCGTGACACCTTCGGCGATCGCCGTCCCGCCGAGGGCGTGCGCGGCGCTGTGCACCGTGCTGCCCGCGAGGCCGAGGAACAGCGACCCGAAACCGGCGATCCCGACGACGACGCCGAGTTGGACGTTGGTCACCAGAATGCCGCTCGCGTCGGCCGCCAGACTCATCGGAACCTTGGCCAGCGTGCGGGTCATGAGTGGGCTGAAGGCGAGGCCGTTGCCCGCGCCGCACAGGCCGAGCAGGGTGAGAACGAGAGGTCCGACTTCGCCGCCGTCGCGTAACAGCGCGCCGATGGCGACCATGCTCACCGCGCCGAGAACCAGCCCGAGCGGGATCATCGCCGCGTGGCAGCGGGCCGGGACGCGCTCCCAGTTCAGGCTGGCGACCGCGAAGGCCGCGCCGAGCGGGACGAACAGCAGCCCCGCGTGCAGCGCGCTGTAGCCGAGGGTGCTCTGCAGGTGGATCGCCATGACGAACATCCAGCCGCCGAAGGTCGCCATGGTCACGAACAGCGCGACCGCGGCGGGAGCCAGGCCGGGCGCGGTCAGCACCGACCGCGCGAACAGCGGTTCGCCGCCGCGGGCGGCGACGACCCGCTCGATCGCCACGAACGACGCGAAACCGATCACGCCCGCGGCCAGCGCCAGCCACGACCACAACGGCCAATCCAGTTCCCGCCCGAGCACCAACGGCAACACCAGCAGCAACACCGAGGCGGTGAGTGTCGCCAACCCGGGCAGGTCCAGCTTGCGCTCGAGCCGCTGGGCCGAGGACGGCAGGATGCGCGGCGCGGCCGCGAGCAGCGCGAGACCGATCGGCACGTTCACCAGGAACACGCCGCGCCAGCTGCTGCCGAACAGGTCGGCGTTGACGATCAGCCCGCCGAGGACCTGCCCGGCGACCATGCCGCCGGAGATGATGGCGGAGTAGACGCTCAGCGCCCGCCCGCGGGCGGCGCCGGTGAAGGTGCGCTGGATGAGCGTCATGATCTGCGGCACCATGGCCGCCGCGCCGACGCCCTGGGCGAACCGGAAGACGATCAGTGCGGTCTCGTTCCAGGCCAGACCGCAGGCCAGGGAGGAGAGGGTGAACAGCGCCAGCCCGGCGATGAACGCGCGGCGCTGGGTGAACCGGTCGCCCAGCCGTGCCCCGGTGACCAGCAGGACGGCGTAGGCGATGACGTATCCGGCGACGATCAGCTGCAGCGCCGCGCCGCTGGTGTGCAGCGAGCCGCGGATGGAGGGAATGGCGACGTTGACGATGGAGGAATCGAGTACCGCCATGAACTGGCCGGTGAGGATGACGGCGAGGATGGCGAGCGAGCGCCGCGCTCCCAGCGCGGCCGGTGCGGCCGCAGCCGCGGCGGGCGTCGTTGCCGCCGCAGGCCCCGGCGATATGGTCTGTGTCATGCACCGAGCATGCGGTGCGCCGGGCACCGGTAACAGGAGCCCGCTGACACCGGTACCGGCAGCACCAGGCTGAGCATGCGGCACAACGGAACAACGGGTAGTTTCGAGACATTTCCGGCATCGTGTCCAGTGTCACAGGCGCACGCGGCGGCTATCACCTGACCAAAGTACTTAGACGAGCTAACGTGTTTAGGAAGGCGCGTTCAAGGACCGAAGGAGGTCGTCGTGGCACCCGAAACACGCAGGGAGCGGCTCGAGCGCCGCATCACCCGGCTGTATGCCGAATACGACGACATTCGCAACGCCACACCGCGTGCGGACGTCGCCAAGAAAGTTCGCGAGCCGGGGATCGGGCTCGCCCAGATCGTCGAGACGGTCATGGTCGGCTACGCCGATCGGCCCGCCCTCGGCCAGCGCGCGACCGAACCGCGCACCGACGAGACCGGCCGCACCACACTGACGCTGCTGCCGCGGTTCGACACCATCACCTACGGCGAACTGTGGGACCGCGTGCGCGCGGTGGCCGCCGCATGGCACGGTGACGCGGACACACCGCTGCGCGCGGGCGACTTCGTGGGCATCCTCGGCTTCACCAGCAGTGACTACACCACTCTGGACCTGGCCTGCATCCACCTGGGCCTGGTCGCGGTACCCATGCAGTCCAGCGCCCCGATCGCCCAGCTCAGCGCGATCGTGGCGGAGACCGAGCCACGGGTGCTGGCGGCGACACCCGAACTGCTCGACGCCGCGGTGACGTGCGCTCTGTCGGACTCCGGGCCGAAACGGCTGATCGTCTTCGACTACCACCCGGAAGACGACGACCAGCGCGCGGCGTTCGAAGCGGCCCGCGCGCGGCTGGCCGAGGCGGGCAGCCCGGTGCGCGTCGAATCGCTCGACGAGGTGCTGACGCGCGGCAGGTCGCTGCCGCCTGCGCCGCTGTTCGTCGCCGAGCCGGATGCCGACCCGCTGGCGCTGCTGATCTACACCTCGGGAAGCACCGGAACCCCGAAAGGGGCGATGTACAGCCGGCGGCTGGTCGCCAGGGGATGGGTGAACCGGCCCGAGGTCGCCGCGATCAACTTCAACTACATGCCGATGAGCCATGTGGCCGGTCGCGGGTCGCTGACCGGTGTGCTGGCGCGCGGCGGCACCGCGTACTTCGCGGCCAAGAGCGATATGTCGACGCTGTTCGACGACCTCGCGCTGGCCCGGCCGACCGAGCTGTTCTTCGTTCCGCGGGTGTGCGACATGGTCTTCCAGCGCTTCCAGAGCGAGATGGATCGGCGCGACGGACCCGGGGTGGACCGGGCCGCGCTGGAAGCGGAGGTGAAAGCCGAACTGCGCGAACACTTCTTGGGCGGACGCATGGTCACCGCGATCTGCGGGAGCGCTCCGGTGTCGGCGGAGATGAAAGCGTTCGTCGAGTCGGTGCTCGACCTGGAATTGCACGACGGCTACGGGTCCACCGAGGCGGGCGGCGTGGTCGTCATCGACGAACGGGTGCAGCGGCCGCCGGTGCTCGACTACAAGCTGGCCGACGTGCCCGAGCTGGGCTACTTCCGGACCGACAAACCGCATCCGCGCGGCGAGCTGCTGTTGAAGAGCACCACCCTGATCTCCGGCTACTACAAGCGGCCCGATATCACCGCCGAGGTCTTCGACTCCGACGGGTTCTACAAGAGCGGCGACATCGTCGCCGAACTCGCCCCGGATCGCCTGGTCTACGTCGATCGGCGCAACAACGTGCTGAAGCTGTCCCAAGGCGAATTCGTCGCGGTCGCGCGTCTGGAGTCGGTCTATGCGACCAGTCCGCTGATCCGGCAGATCTTCGTGTACGGCAGCAGCGAACGCTCCTACCTGCTCGCCGTGATCGTGCCCACCGAGGACGTACTCGCCTGGGGCGACCCCGAGAAGATGAAGACGGCGTTGAGCGAGTCGCTGCGACAGCTGGCCAAGGACGCCGAGCTGCAGTCCTATGAGATCCCGCGCGAGTTCCTGATCGAGCCGGAGCCGTTCAGCACCGCCAACGGGTTGCTGAGCGGCATCGGAAAGCTGCTGCGGCCCAAACTGAAAGAGCGCTACGAGCCGCGATTGCAGGAGTTGTACGCCGAGCTGGCCGCCGGGCAGGCGAACGAACTGCTCGATTTGCGCCACACCGCGGACGACCTGCCGGTGCTGGAGACGGTCAGCCGTGCGGCGAAGGCCGTACTCGGCTGCGCGGACGCCGATCTGCGTCCCGACGCGCGCTTCGGCGATCTCGGCGGGGATTCGCTCTCGGCGCTGTCGCTGTCCAACCTGCTGCACGAGATCTTCGAGATCGAGGTGCCGGTGTCGGTGGTGATCAGCCCGGCCAACGGACTGCGCGAGGTGGCGGACTACATCGCGGCCGAGCGCGCTTCGGGAGCTCGGGGCGCCACGTATGCCTCGGTGCACGGCGCGGGATCGCAGGTCCACGCCGCCGATCTGACGCTCGACAAGTTCATCGACGCCCGCACACTCGCCGCGGCGCCAACCCTGCCGCGCCCCTCCGCAACCCCGCGCACAGTGCTGCTGACCGGAGCGAACGGCTACCTCGGCCGGTTCCTGTGCCTGGAGTGGCTGCGGCGGTTGCACGACAGCGGCGGCACACTCGTCTGCCTGGTCCGGGGGTCCGACGCCGACGCCGCGCGCAAGCGACTCGACAGCGCCTTCGACTCCGGAGATCCCGGGCTGGTGCGGGAGTTCCAGGATTTGGCCGCCGCGCATCTGGAGGTCCTCCCCGGCGACATCGGTGACCCGAACCTGGGTCTCGACGATCGGACGTGGCAACGGCTGGCCGAACAGGTCGATGTGATCGTGCATCCCGCCGCGCTGGTCAACCATGTGCTGCCGTACCGGCAACTGTTCGGTCCCAACGTCGTCGGCACCGCCGAGCTGATCCGTCTCGCTCTCACCACGCGGCTCAAGCCGTTCACCTATCTGTCCACGGTCGCCGTGGCCACGCAGATCGATCCGGCCGTCTTCGCCGAGGACGGCGACATCCGTGAGATCAGCGCGGTGCGCGCGGTGAACGACAGCTATGCCAACGGCTACGGAAACAGCAAGTGGGCGGGCGAGGTGCTGCTGCGGGAGGCCAACGACCTGTGCGGGCTGCCGGTGACGGTGTTCCGCTCGGACATGATCCTCGCCGACCGGCGCTATGCCGGTCAGCTCAACGTGCCGGACATCTTCACCCGGCTGCTGCTGAGCCTGCTCGTGACCGGGATCGCGCCGTTCTCCTTCTACCGCACCGGCGCGAACGGCGAACGCGCGCGCGCCCACTACGACGGCTTGCCCGCCGATTTCACCGCCGAGGCGATCACCACGCTCGGCGCGGCGACCGGGACGGGTTTCCACAGTTTCGACGTGCTCAACCCGCACGACGACGGCCGCTCGCTCGACGAGTTCGTCGACTGGCTGATCGACGCGGGCCATCGCATCGAGCGCATCGCCGACTACGACGAGTGGGTCACCCGATTCGAGACCGCCCTGCGTGCGCTACCGGAAGGCCTGCGCCAGGCGTCCGTGCTGCCGTTGTTGCACGCCTATCGGCGACCGGCCCCGGCCGTGCGTGGCTCGGCGTTGCCCGCGGAGAAATTCCGTGCCGCCGTGCGAGCCGCGAAAATCGGGGCAGATCAGGATATTCCGCAGATCTCCCGGGACCTCATCGAGAAATACGTCGCGGACCTGCACGTGCGGGGCTTGCTGTAGCGGCTAGGACGGCCTCGGCACGAGATCCAGCAAGGCATTGCCGATGCGTTCGGCTCGGGTCAGCACGTTCGTCTGCGCCGAGATGTAGTCGCCGATGCCTTCGGCCTGGGCGGCCCGCAGATACGGCGGCAGCGGCTGCTGGATCTCGGTGCGGATGACGTTGTCCAGCAGCGATTCCATCTCGCGGCGCAACGGATTTCCGGTCGAGGCCTGGTTGTCCAGTTCCAGCCTGCCGCCGTCGGTGCTGTAGTCGTAGAGTTCGAATTCCTGTCCGGCCGCCGGGTCGATCTGGATCCGGCCGTGCACCCAATGGGAATAGGAGGCGAACTTCGCGTCCGGGGTGCGCACCATCGCGACGTGGCCGGGGGCGTTCTGGTCGAACAGCATCGCGGCTTCCTCGATCGTCGCCTCGTCGGTGGTGTGGGCGACCCACGGCCTGCCCGCGGCTGCCGGGTCGCGGCACAACGCGGCGATGTCGAGACGCCCGCTGAGATGTTCATAGCGCCCGTCGCGCCGCCATTCGTCTCCGCCGGTGCCGATGGTGAGCAGCAGGGGAGTGATATCGACACTGGACGTGAGCTGGTCTCTGACGCTCGTCCCGCTCACCGGGCTCAGGTGGCCGCGCGGATCGTGGATATGGAGCGGGACGCGCAGCGCCTCGTCGTAGGCGGCTCCGCCTTTGCCGTGCAGGCCGTGGGAGCCCGCGTAATCGCCGTGGTCGGAGGTGAAGACGACGACCGTGTTGGCGGCTACGTCGGGACGCGACTGCAAGGTGTCGAGGACGCGGCCGATCTGGATGTCGACCTGCTGCTGCGCCCACAGATACAGATTGCGCATCTCGATCCAGGCCTGCACGGCTTCCGGCGTTCCGTAGGGCGCCGCGCCGAATGCCACCGCCGAGACCTCGACCAGCGCCATCTGCAGGCGCGGTTTGCGCGACAGCTGTTCGAGTGATTCGAAGTTGGGCGGCAGTTCGTTCATCCACCGCGGGATGTCGGCGTTGAACTGGTCGCGCCGGGTCCAGCGCGGCCACCACTGGATGTCGTGCGGGTTGACCAGCGACACCGTCGTGCACCACGGCGCGTTGCCGGAATCGTTGTGGAACCAGTCGACGAATTGGTCGACGATCTTCGGATCCATTTGCAGCCCTTGACCCGGCGCCCCGTTCGGCGAAGGGTAAGTGCCGCCGTGGAATCCATAGGCTTCCAGCGCACCCGGCGTGCGATCGGGGTAGCTGCCGAGATGCCACTTGCCCCAGTAGGTGGTGTCGTAACCGTGGTCGCGCAGCATGGATCCCCATGTCGGGAACAGCGGCGACAAAGTCGACTCCGACACGACCATGACCCCGGTCTGCTGCGCGTAGAGGCCGGTCAGCAGGCAGCCGCGAGCGGGTGTGCAATCGTTGGCCGCGGTGTAGTGATTCTCGAACGAGACACTGCCCCTGCGGATACGTGCGATGTTCGGCAGGACGGCGTCCAGCGTCGCCTGATCGGGAAACCACACGGGCGTCCGCATCTCGTCCACGATGATCACCAGGATGTTCGGCTTGTCCGGATCGGTGTCCGCCCGCGCCTTGCCCGGTGCGGCTCCGGTCGAGACGGCGGCCGCGGCCGCCGCCGAGGTGGCCGCGCTGGTCAGGAATCCCCTGCGAGTGAACGAACTCGGCAATGTTCCTCCACGAATCAGTGATGTTCGGTCGAGTGGAGCGCGGAGAACCTCGGTGCTGTGTACCGTAGCGCCGCCCGGCGTGCGCGGCCCGCACTCCGGGTGCGGACACGCCGCCATGTCGTCGCCGCGGATGAGCCGGTCGGGCCGGCTGAGGGCGGACTGGGAAGAAGCCGGATCAGGGCAGGCCGACCAGGTCGGCCATCAGGTTCATGTGGTGTTCGAAGTACTCGGCGCGGGCGTCGATTGTTCCGTTCAAGCGGCCGAAGATCTCGAAGCTGATCAGGCCGAACAGCTGGGTCCAGCCGATGAAGACGCGGTCGAGCACGTCTTCGGGCATGTCGGCGGGCGGCTTCTGCTCGATGAGTCGGCGCAGGTCGGTGCGGACGGGTTCGGGTAGCGGGGACGGAAGCGGTGGCGGGGTCGGTTTCTCCGCCCCCGCATGCGCGATGGCGACCAGCCGGAAGACCACGGCCGTGGCCGGGGCGACGGTGTCCTCCGGTGCGGAGTAGCCGGGCACCGGACTGCCGTAGAGCAGTCCGTATTCGGCCGGATGGGCCAGAGCCCATTCCCGCACCGACGAGCACACCGCCAACCACCGGCCGCGTAGATCGGCGGCAGGGACCTTCGCGTCGGCGGCTTCAGCTTCGGCGGCCAGGGCGCGGTAGGCGTCCAGAATCAAGGCGGTCAGCAGGTCGTCGCGGCTCGGGAAGTAGCGGTAGAGCGCGGAGGGAACGATGTCCATATCGCGGGCGACCCCACGCAGCGACAGGTTCGCGCCGTCCACCGCCAAACGTCTGCGCGCCACCGCTTTGATCTCCTCGGTCATCTCGGAGCGGACGCGGGCGCGTAGCGATCGGGCGGACATCTCCCCAGTGTAGAGAACAAGCAACCGGTAACAGAACATCGGTATCGGTGCGTGAACAATGTTCTTGACTCCGAAATTCTTCTGGCCTACGGTGAACCGGATAGAGAACAGTGTTCTTGAATCGGAACACGAGGCGGATGGAGTGTCATGGTTCTGCACGTAGTCATCGGAGCCGGCCCGGTGGGCGCGACCACCGCCGAACTGCTCGCCGCGCGCGGTACTCGGGTGCGGGTGATCACCCGGCGCGGCGTCGGCCCGGATCATCCGCTGATCGAGCGCGTCGCCGCCGACGCCACCGACTCGGCGGCTTTGATCGGGCATTGCGCGGGCGCGGAGGTGATCTACCAGTGCGCGCAGCCGCCGTATCACCGCTGGGCGAGCGACTTCCCGCCGTTGGCCGCGGCCGTGATGCGAGCGGCGCAGGCAACCGGCGCCGCGCTGCTGAATGTCGGAAACCTGTACGGCTACGGGCAGGTCGACGGCCCGATCAGTGAACAGCACCCACTGCGGCCCAACAGTGTGAAGGGGCGGGTGCGTGCGCAGCTGTGGGCCGAGGCGCTGGCCGAGCACGAGGCGGGCCGCGTCCGCGTCGCCGAGGTGCGCGGATCGGACTACCTCGGCGCGGGAGCGACATCGGCCTTCACCGCCGTGGCGCTGCCCGCGGTGCTCGCGGGCCGTCGCGTGCTGTTCCCCGCCGATCCGGACGCCGCGCACAGCTGGACCGACGTCACCGACACCGCCCGCACCCTGGTCGCGGTCGCCCACGACGAAAACGCCTGGGGGCGGGCATGGCACACGCCGACCCCGCCGCCGGTATCCGTGCGCGAACTGGTCGGGCTCGCGGCGACGGTCGCGGACGCTCCCCCTGCGCGGGTGAGCCGGATGCCCGCCGCGGTGCTCTGGGCCGCGGGGCTCGTCGATCCCAACGCCCGCGAGATGCGAGAGATGCGGTATCAGTTCGATCGTCCGTTCGTGATCGACTCCTCCGCCGCGACCGCGGCTTTCGGCATCGAGCCGACGCCGACCGTGGAGTCGCTGCGCGCAACGATCGCCGCCCTTCGCGGGGAGGCGGCCGCGCCCATCGACTGACGTCGGCTATAGCCGCGTGCCGTTGACGACCAACGCCACGTCGATGTTGTCCCGCGTGGCGTTGGAATACGGGCAGACCTGGTGAGCCGTTTCGACCAGTCCGATCGCTTGCTCGCCGCTGACCGACGGCAGTGTGATCCGCAGTTCGACGCCGAGCTTGAACCGGCCGCCGTCGATCGGGATCAGTGCGACCGACGAGTCGATCTGCGCGTCGTTCGCCTCGAGCTTGCCGCGCTGCCCCACCAGGGCGAGCGTCGTGCCGAAACACGCGGCGTACCCGATGGCGAACAGTTGCTCCGGGTTGGCTCCTGCGCCGTCCCCACCCAGCTCCTCGGGCTGGCGCAGATCCAGCTCCAGTTGTCCGTCGGAGGTGCGCCCATGGCCGTTCCTGCCTCCGGAGACGTGCGCCTCCGCCGTGTACAGCGCAGTGGTCATGTCGATTCCTTTCGTAGGTAACGGAATAGAACTTGACACTTCAAAATTAGGAAGTCAAGAGGTTAGTATCCGGTAGTCGAAGAATATCGGAGGGAAGATGCTGCAGATCGGCTACCTGCTGCCGACACGCGACCAGTCCGTACTGGGCGCGCACGACCCGCGGGCGCTCATCGCCCAGGCGCGGCGAGCGGAGGGGTTGGGGCTGGATTCGGTATGGGCGGGCGACAGTCCCGTCACCAGGCCGCGCGCGGATCCGCTGACGCTGTTGGCGGCCGTGGCTCAGGCCACCGAGCGTGTCGCGCTCGGCACCGCGGTGTTGCTGCCCGCGCTGCGACATCCGATCCTGTTGGCGCACCAGCTCGCCACCCTCGACCGATTGGCGTCGGGACGGTTGATCGCGGGCATGGGCGGCGGATTCCCGAACCCGAACACCCGCGCCCAGTTCGACGCGGTCGGCGTCGAATTCGACCGTCGCACAAGCCGCTTGGAAGAAACCATCGATGCCGTGCGGCAGCTGTGGTCGGGCGAGCCGGTGACCTACCGGGGCGAACACTTCGCCTTCCGGGACGTGCGGCTTTCACCGCCTCCGTCGCGCCGGGGCGGGCCGCCGATCTGGCTGGCGGGCAGCGGCGGCCCGGCGCTGCGGCGGGTGGCCCGCCTCGCCGACGGCTGGCTCCCGTATCCGACCGCGGCCACGACGTACGCGCGCGAACGTGCGACCGTCGAACAGGCGACCGACCGGGCGGTGACACCCGCCCTGTACGCGACGCTGTGCATCGACGAGGACCCGCAGCGGGCGCACCGGCGCCTGCGGACGAGCATCGAGCGCTACTACGACGCCCCGGTCGAGTTCATCGCGTCGATCCAGGCCCTGTTCGCCGGAACCGCCCGCGACGCCGCCGACTGGCTGCACGGCTATGTCGCCGCAGGGGCCCGCCATCTGGTGATCCGCCTTGCGACCGAGGACCACGACGCCGGCCTGGAGGAATTCGCCGACCAGGTGCTGCCCCTGCTGCGCGAGGAGGATCACCAGTGACCACGTTCGTGCTCGTCCACGGCGCCTGGCACGGCCCATGGGCCTGGGATCGTGTCGTTCCGCTCCTGCGGGCCCACGGGGCGCGCACGCTCACGCCGCAGCTCGGCTCCGGCGACGACTGTGGGCTCCGCGACCACGTCGCCGAGGTCGTCGCGGTCGTCGACACCGTAGCCCGGGACGAGGAGTTCGTAGTGCTGGTCGGGCACAGCTACTCGGGGTTGGTGGTCAGGGAAGCAGCCGACGCGCGGCCCGGGATCGTCGATCACGTCGTGCTCGTGGACGGATGGTCGGGCGGCGACGGGGCGAGCATGTTCAGTTTGGCTCCCGCCTCTTTCGTCGAAGCGATCCGCACGGCGACCGGTGGCGGGCAGCGCATACCCGCGCCGCCACCAGCCGCGTTCGGCATCACCGACACCGACACCGCGGCCTGGCTCGCTGCACGTCTGCTCCCACAGCCGCTGCGAACATTCACCGAGCCCACTCGTCTGACCGGGGCCGTCGACCGGATTCCCGGAACGGCCATTTACTGCAGGCCCGCGACCTATCCCTTCGACCGTTTCGGCGAGGCCGCCGGGTACCGAACCCTCGCCCTGGACGGGCCGCACGATGTCATGCTGACCCACCCGGCAGCGCTCGCCGAGTTGCTTCTGACGGCGCATACGTTCAAGAACGAGAAGCGCGAAGTCTAAAATGACGAAGTGGACCAGCGAACGTACAACCAGTACTGCGCGACCGCGCGCACCCTCGACCTCGTCGGAGAGCGCTGGACGCTGCTGCTGATCCGCGAACTGATGACCGGACCCAAACGATTCGGCGACCTGCAGGCCGGTCTTCGCGGCCTCGGCACCGGCCTGCTCGCCGCACGCCTGAAGCATCTCGAGCGCGAAGGCCTAGCCGAGAAGATCACCCTCCCGCCTCCCGCGCGCACCCCCGCGTACGCCCTCACGGAGGCAGGCGAGGAACTCGGACCCGCGATCCTCGCACTTGCCAAATGGGGGATGAAGTGGGCGATGGGGCAGCCACGGCCAACCGAGACGTTCCACCCGGGCTGGGCCGTCCTCGGCTTGCGAGTTTGTTTCGACGCCGAGGCCGCCGCCGGACTTCGCGCGGTATACGAATTCCGCATCGGCGACGAGATCTTCCACGCCCGCGTCGATGACGGGACCATCGAGACACTGCACGGCCCCGCGCAACACCCCGACGCGACCATCACCATCGGCGAATCGGAGTTCCTCCGCCTCACCAGCCAGAACCGCACGTTGGCCGAAGCGGTGGCGACCGGCGTCGCAACCGCGACCGGTGACAGAGAAGCCCTGCGCAGGTTGAAGAACCTGTTCCGGCTGCCGCCGCCGGGCGCCCGAAAATCGAAGGAGTGAACGTCCGGACCCGGTCGTCAGTTCCGCTGATGCGAGACAAGACCCGTCCATCTCCGTCTGCGGGCGGCCGGTCGGCTCGGGCACGGCATGGTACTTCTCGGACGTAGCCGTAATACACGTCCGGGTGGCCGGTCAACTCCGGTGCGGCGGTGATCCTCGGACCATCGCGATGGCTGATTCTCGCCAGCCTGAGCGCGTGACGGTGGCGAGGATCGTGTGCATGACAGCTGATGTGATGACCACCCTCGAGGCCTTCTACGCCTCCGAGGCGGCGTATCTCACCGACGGGGCCGGGTTCGAGGAGATGGCTCGGCATCTGGCGCCGGACGTGGTCATGCACCAGGCATCGAGCCTTCCCTATGGCGGCGAATGGCGTGGACACGACGGATTCCGGAGGTTCCTCGCCGCAATGGGGGAAAACTGGGACGGCTTGTGGTTCGACGAGCAGCATTTCCTTCGCGACGAGGCCCGGGTCGTGGTCTACAGCCGCGGTCGGCTGCGGGCGCGGCGCACCGGAAGGGTGCTGGAAACCTCGCTGCTGCAATGGATCAGCTTCCGGGACGGTCTGATCACCGAGTTCCGTCCCTACTACCACGACACTTCGGCGGTCTTGGCCGCCCTGACCGAAGAACCATCGGTCGCGGCGCGACTGTCAGTCGGTTGACCCACAGCCCAGGACTGCGCTCGACTGACGGGCTGGGTGGTCAGACGGGCCGAAATCCGGCGCCGAGGTCGTTGCGGGAGTCGATGTCGGCGAGAATGGCGTTGATATCGGTTCCCACCTCGGGCCCGAGACACCCCATGCCCCAGTAGGCGTTGACCATGCCCACCAGCGTGGAACCGATCACCACCGGCGCGCCGGAATCACCTTTGAGCACACACATCTGGGTCCAGGTGTCGCTGCTGCGGCCCATCATGTCGCCCCAGGCGACGCCGCAGGTTCGGCCGGTCGTGCGGCCCTTCTTACACACGAGGTCGGGAAACTGCGCGGGAGCGCCGAGGCTGTCGATGGAGAAACCGCCGACATCCCGGGCGGGAGCGACCCGTGCGCCATCGAATTCGATGACCGCGTAGTCCAATTCGTGATCGGCGTAGGCGAATCGCCCCAGCACCCCGTAGCTGGGATAGGTCACCGACGCCACCGGCGCCCCTGGCTCGCCGCAATGGCCCGCCGTCAAACCCACCAGCCTGCCGGCTGCGTCGTAGCCGATGGTGGTGAGCGTGCACTCGGCTCGGTCATCGATCACGATCCCCGAGCCACCGCCTATCGGCGGCAGCGGCAACCGCGGAACACCCGCCGCCGCACCGGCGCCCACCGACACCGGGCCGCACGCCAGCGCCGCCACTGAGATCACCTTCAGCAGCGAACGAGTCACCGTTGCTCCCACCGAGCCGAGCGAACTCGCCGCCACCGAATCGGATCCGGTCCGAGCCGCATTCGCAGCCGACATGTCCGACATCCGCGTCGCCTCCTCACCGCCGAAGTTCAGTGAACCACCGCCAACTCTCGCAGCGGTCCATTCCGAGCTACCCACACCCACGAGGCGGAAACGGAGTGTCGCCCTGCGGCGGTCGGCGCGCGAACTCCTCTCACGGACGGTTGCGACTGCCGATTCGGGCCTGATTTGTCGTTCGGAAGAGTTCCGGCTCGTTCGACGAGCGGCGAATGCTTCGGCAGGAATTGCGCAGCGTTGTCACGATTTGGCAGCATGGTTGCCGATATGGCGACGGTTTCCGATATCGCTCGTGACAGTCTGGATGGCTTGTCCGTCGGTGATGCGCTGGGAGCTCAGTTCTTCGTGCCGGGCCGTTCGCTACCCGATCTTCTCGTCGGCCGACTGCCGGCTGCGCCGTGGGAATGGACCGATGACACGGAGATGGCCTGCTCGGTGTACGCGCAGATCCGCGGCCACGGCCGAATCGACCGCGACATGCTGGCGGCAGCCTTCGCCGACCGTTGCGAGCCCTACCGGGGCTACAGTGGCGGCACAGTCGCTGTGCTGCACGAGATTCGCGACGGACGGCCCTGGGCCGCCGCGGCGGGCGCCCTGTTCGATGGGCGCGGCTCCTGGGGCAACGGTGCTGCGATGCGGGTCGCTCCGCTCGGAGCGTATTTCGCCGGCAACCTGGACCGTGCTGCGACCCAAGCCGCATTGTCGGCCGAGGTGACGCATCGGCATCCGGAAGCGATCGTGGGCGCCATGGCGGTTGCCGTCGCGGCGAGCCACGCCGCGACCACCCGCGGAAGATATTGCCCACCCGAGGAACTGCTGCACGTCGTGGAGCCGTACCTGGTCGAGGGCCGGACTGCGCGCGGTGTCCGCCGAGCCCGGAGGTTGCTGGGGCGATCGGTGGCCGAAGCGGCATACGAACTCGGTAATGGTGCGCAGGTCAGCGCCCAGGACACGGTGCCGTTCACCCTCTGGGCGGCCGCGACCTTCCTCGACGACTATCCCGCCGCCGTTACCGCGTGTGTCGAGGCAGGCGGCGATGCGGACACCACGGCCGCGATCGTCGGCGGGATCGTGGCGGCACGCACAGGCATCGGCACGCGAGCCGGTGTACACGGAATCCCCTCGCAGTGGTTGTCGGCGCGAGAGCCGCTGCCGGCTTGGGCGACGGTGGCCGCAGGGGCCAGCAGGCCGTAGTCCTCGCTGTGCCGGGCACGGCGTCGTCTCATCGGTCGTGTCGTTCGCCGGCGCGGCGCTGCTGGTACTCCCGGAGAACGGCCAGTTGCCTGCGTTCTTCGGCGTGCTCGGTCATCACGAGGCGCTCCGCTTCGGGCGCCGGATCCGGGCGAAGGAACGAGCCCGGTCCGGGCTTGCCCGCCAACCCCAGTTTGTTCATCTTCTTCGGTACCGGGGCGCCTTGATACTCGAGCGCGATCGGGTGGCCGTGGTCGTCTACGTGGCCCAATGGCTGGTGCATCTCGATGTACTCACCGTGCGGCAGGCGCTTGATCACGCCGGTCTCGATGCCGTGGGCGAGCACCGCGCGATCGCTGCGCTGCAGGCCCAGGCACATCCGGTAGGTGAGGAAATAGGCTGTCGGCGGGCACAGCAGCACCGCGATGCGGAAGAACCAGGTCGTCGCGTTGAGCGAGATGTCGAAGTTCAACGCGATGATGTCGTTGACGCACGCCAGCGTCAGCACCACGTAGAACGTGAGGGCCATGGCGCCGATCGCGGTGCGCACCGGTACGTCTCGCGGTCGCTGCAACAGATTGTGGTGCGCGGTATCGCTCGACAGCCGCTTCTCGATCCACGGATACGCGATCAGCACCGCGAGCACCAACCCCATCGCCACCGCGACCCAGAACGCCGCAGGCACGGTGTAGTTGCCGAGGTACAGCTCCCAAGGCGGCATCAGGCGCGCCATGCCGTCGGTCCACATCAGGTAGAAGTCCGGCTGCGAACCCGCCGAGACCTGCGCCGGGTTGTACGGACCCAGGTTCCAGACCGGATTGATCTGGAACAGGCCGCCCATGAACGACACGGTCGCGAGGGTGAACATGAAGAAAGCGCCCTGGTCGAGCGAGAACACCGGCACGATCCGCGTGCCGACGACATTGTTCTCCGTGCGGGCCGGTCCGGGGAACTGGGTGTGCTTCTGGTACCAGACGATTCCGATGTGTGCGACGACCAGCGCCGACATGATCGCCGGGAACAGCAGCACGTGCGTGATGTACAGACGGGGGATGATGATGTCGCCGGGGAAATCGCCCGCGAAGATCAGCCAGTGCAGCCAGGTGCCGACGATCGGGATGGAGATCGTGAAACCCGAGAAGGCCGCGCGCAGACCGGTACCCGACAGCAGATCGTCGGGCAGCGAATAGCCGAAGAAGCCTTCGAACAGGGCGAGGATCAGCAGTAGCGAGCCGATCACCCAGGTGATCTCACGTGGACGGCGGAACGCGCCGGTGAAGAATATCCGGCACATGTGGACGATCATCGACGCCACGAAAAGCAATGCTGTCCAATGGTGTACCTGCCGCACGAACAGCCCGCCGCGGACCTCGAAACTGAGATTCAGCGTCGACTCGTAGGCCCGCGACATGGTCAACCCGCGCATGGGCTGGTACGCGCCGTCATAGACGACCTCACTCATCGACGGGTCGAAGAACAACGTCAGATAGACCCCCGACAGCAGCAGGATGATGAAGCTGTACAGCGCGATCTCGCCGAGCAGGAACGACCAGTGGGTCGGGAAGACCTTGTTGATCGACCGCTTGACGAAGGCGGAAGCGCGGTACCGTTCATCCAGGGCGTCTGCCCCCCGTAGCACGGTGCTCATAACTGGCAAAACCTCCCGGTCGTCGACGGCGGCTGCCCATAAGACATTTCGGGCCCGCGATTTCTGACACGATGTGATGGACATCACAAATGGGTGTCGCTGGCAGGGGCGAGGAGCTCACCCACTGGGATCGGCGGCCTGCCGCAGGCGCAGCGCTCTCTGGTCCCAGGTCACCTGGAGCGTGACACGTGGCTTGCTCCATACGAGGGTCCTATCGGCGGATCGAACCCGTCGACATCGTGTTTGCCGTCGGCCGGGCCGGGAGAGGATTGCGGCGTTCGAGCTGAAACCCCGACTCGGGGCACATCACTGGAGGCCGCGCATGCGCCCCGTAATCCTGGACCTCGCCGCGCACGACTACGCGATGATCGACGCGGAGGAATACCTGCGCGCCGTGCTGGCCTGGCATTTCAGCGAGGAGACGGGCAGCCCGTACTGGCTGCGCCGCGCGCGGACGCTGGATTTCGACCCGGTCGCCGATATCCGCACCTTCGCGGATCTGCGCCGCTTTCCCAACGTCGTCGACGAATTCCGCACGGTCGCGGTGGAGGACCTGATTCCCCGTGGGCTGGCGGGCGCCGACCGCGTCATCGCGGGGATCTACGAGAGCGGCGGCACCACCGGCGCGCCCAAACGGTTCGTCATGTTCGACCGCTGGATGGAGTTCGCGCTCGGCTGGGACGAGCACCACTACGCCGACCTGGGCACGGTGAACACCTTGGCCGTGGCGCCGAGCGGCCCGCACATGTTCGGCGAGTTCGCCGAACGCCGGGCGCGCAGGCACAACGGCGTGCGGTTCACCATCGACCTCGATCCGCGGTGGATCAAGCAGATGATCGCGCGCGGCGACACCGAGAACACCGAGCGGTACGCAGAGCACGTCGTCGACCAGGTCGCGCAGATCCTGACCACCCAGTCGGTGGGGATCCTGATCGCCACGCCGCCCCTGCTGGAGCGCATCGCACGCCGCGACGACCTGGTGGAGCAGATCCGCCGGAAGATCAAATTCATCTGCTGGAGCGGCGCGCACATGAACGCCGACACCCGCGACATCTTCCGCCAGGAGATCTTTCCCGGTATCCCGCTCAAAGGGCTCTACGGCAGCACCACCATCCTCGGCATGTCCCGCGAACGCGACGAGGAGCGCCCCGACGGGCTGCCCGTCTTCGACCCGCCGAGCCCGTACCTGGCGTTCGAGGTGGTGGATCCGGAGACCGGCGACGACGTCGGCTACGGCGAGCGCGGTCAGGTCGTGATGCATCACCTCACGAAATACGCTCTGCTGCCGAACAATCCGGAACGGGACCTGGCCATGAAGGTCGAGCCGCCGAAGAGCGGTTTCGGCTGCTCGGTCGCCGACGTCGCGCCGATGGCGTCCTTCGCGGGCGCCGAGGTGATCGAGGGGGTGGTACTGATATGGGCGAGTTCGTGCACATCGACGCGCTCGGACCGCGGGGCAGCTATCGTGCCCGCGACCGCAAGCCCCTGACCACCTTGGCGGGCACCGTGATCGGGGAGATCTCCCAGGTGCCGCCGCTGTACGTGCGCCGGGCGCTGACGGCCATGCGCAAGGCGCCCGTGCTGCCCGCCGCCGAGCGGTTCGCGGTGCTGGAGCGGGCGGCCGACCTGTTCACCGATGCCGAGATCGGCGGGCTCGGACCCGGCGAATACGCGCGACTGGTCAGCGTCGCCTCTGGGGTTCCGTTGGCCGTCGTGCGCCGGTCGGTGCAATGGGTCGCCGATGTGCTGCGCGAGCAGCGCGTCACCCTCGAACTCGCGATGCCGAAGGGCGCGGTGGCGGATTGGCAGGACCGGCGCACCCTCGCCGGCTGCGCCGTCTGGACGCGCAAGGGCGACCTGTTCACGGTGCACGCGGCCGGGAACACCCCGGCGGTGCACGGTTTGTGGCCGGAGGCGCTCGCGTTGGGCTACAAAGTGGCGGTGCGGCCGTCGACCAGGGAGCCGTTCACCGCTTTTCGGCTCGTCAGCGCACTGCGCATGGCGGGCTTGCCGCCGGAACTGGTCACGTTGCTGCCGACCGACTACGAGGCGGCCGACGTGCTGGTGGCGGAATCGGATTTCGCCATCGTCTACGGCGGGCAGGACGTGGTCGACAAGTACGGCGGCAGCGCGCGGGTGCTCACCCAGGGGCCGGGGCGCTCGAAGATCCTGGTGACCTCGGACGTGGACTGGCGGGCGAAGGTCGCGCTGATCGCCGAGTCGGTGAGCCACCTCGGCGGTACCGCCTGCACCTGCACCACCGCGGTGCTGGTCGAGGGTGATCCGGAACCGCTGGCGCGAGCACTCGCCGCGGAACTGGGCGCCATCCCGAGCTTGCCGCCCGAGCACCCGGACGCCGTCCTCACCGTGCAGCCCACCGAATCCGCGGCGGCGATGGACCGCTACCTGCATCGGGTCGCGGGCGACGCGCGCCCGCTGCTCGGCGGGCACACCATCGTGGACGAACTGTCGCCCGGCGCGGCGGTGCTGCGCCCCGCGGTGCACCTCGTCGCCAGCAGCGCCGCACCGCAGCTCGGCGTGGAACTCGCCTTCCCCTGCGTGTGGGTGGGGCCTTGGTCGCCCGCCGACGGCGTCGCCCCGTTGCGCGATTCGCTGGTTCTCACGGCGATGACCGAGCGGCGCGAACTCATCGACGCGCTGTTGGACGAGCCGACGATCACCAACCTCTACCTGGGTGACAATCCGACCACTTGGCTGCGTCCCGGGGTCCCGCACGACTCCTATCTCGGCGAGTTCCTGATGCGGACCAAGGGAATGATCCGTTCGGTGGCGACCGGACCGCGCATACCGGTCGGCTAGTCCGCGACGGGTTCCAGGGGCGGCACCCGGCGGTGCAGGGTCAGCAGGAGATGGTCGAAGCGGGTGCGCTGCTGAACCAGCGCACCACCCATCGCCACGACGTCGGCGACGAGTTGCTCGGCCAGCGTGCGGATCTTGATGTTGGTCTCCTGCGAGCGCCAGCGCAGCACCCGGAACGCCTGATCGGCGTTGACGCCGTAGACGAACATCACCACGCCCTTGGCCTGTTCGATCACCGCGCGGGCGTCGATCACGTCCGGTAGCAGGTCGTCCAGGGCCTCTTGCCGGTTGTCCTCGAGCGTGTCGGTGACATCGATGAGGTAACCGGCGGAACCCACCACGGCGCCCTGCTCGTCCAACAGCTGGTCGCCGATGACGATGACGTCGTGCATCTGGTCATCGGTGTCGATGATCCGGTGGCGGGTGCAGAACGGGGAGGCGGTCTCGATGGCGTCGGCGAGCGCCTCGGCGACCCGCTCGCGGTCGTCGGGGTGCAAGTGGTTCTGCAGGAGTTCGGTGGACGGCTCGACTTCTTCCGGTGCGTACCCGTAGATCGCGGCGGCGTCGTCGGACCATTCCCACCGCTGGTCTGCGAACCAGAAGCGAAAGCTGCCGATATCGGGGCAACCGCCGAGCATCTTGCGCGCAGTCTCCTGCTCGCACTGTCCGATCTCCGTCACCGGTCCAGTATGGCCCGGAAGCAAGGGCTGGTCAGACGGGAGGGATGGCATGGAGGGCCGGACCGGGTGCCCGGCGGGGAACGGCGCGCCGTCCGGGGGGAGGCGAAAGTGAAACGGATACGGTCGCAAACTCCGATGTCGGCGGCTGCGAACCGGCGCCGCGCGCTGCGTCGCACCGGGAGCTGCCATCGAGAATTCGATGTCTGACATCAGTCATCTTATTGGCATCCTGCGGTGCCGTACGGCTAGTTTCGACAGTGTCGTCGCTGACGATCCAGGCGCGCGGGAACGGTTCGTCCCGGTAGCGCTCGGGCCGGCGCGACAGGACTCGATGACGCGAACCCCTCCCGAGCGGGTTCCGGACGACGGAGACAACACACCATGTCGAAGATCCTTTTCGTGATGACCGGAGTCGACCACTGGACGCTGGCCGACGGGACCGAGCACCCGACCGGCTTCTGGGCCGAGGAATTCGTGGTGCCCTTCGAAAAGCTCAAAGGGGCGGGCCACGAGATCGTGGTGGCCACACCCGGTGGCGTCGTGCCGAGTGTGGACAAGAGCAGTCTCGCGCCCGAGGTCAACGGTGGCCAGGAGACCGCCGACCATCGAGCGCGGGTGATCGGCACGAGCGCCGAGCTGAACAACCCCGTCGACTTGGCGAAAGTGGACTTGGCCGACTACGCGGCGGTGTTCTACCCCGGCGGGCACGGGCCGATGGAGGATCTCGCCGTCGACGGCGACTCCGGTCGGCTGCTCGCCGCCGTCCTGGCCTCCGGCAAGCCGCTGGCGGTGGTGTGCCATGCGCCCGCGGCTCTGCTCGCCGCCACGGGCGAGGATGGCGCGAACCTGTTCGCCGGCTATGCCTTGACCGGGTTCACCAATGCCGAAGAGACGCAGGCGGGTTTCGCCGGCAAGGCCCGATGGTTGCTGCAGGATCGGCTAGTCGAAATCGGCGCCGACTTCCGGGAAGCCGAGCCGTGGACCCCGAACGTGGTGGTGGACCGCACGCTGATCACCGGCCAGAATCCGGCCTCCTCCGCGGGTGTGGCCGACGAACTGCTGAAAACGCTGGGCTGACCACCCGCATGCCGTCGCGGTGCGCGGCGCGGACGAGTTCGAGCGTGGTGAAAGGCCGGTAGTCCGCGTCGGTGACGGTGCCGTTCTGGGGAGTGCCGTGCACCGGGGAGACCGCTGCCGCACCGGTGGCCGCCGCGGCCGCGACGTATTTCTCCTGCAACGATCCCGGGAAGTCGTCGATATCCATGCCGCCGAGCCACGGTGAGCCGCCGGGTTCTCCGGCCTGCAACTTCGGCTGGCCGTCGGTCAACGCGACGGTCGGCAGGTCGGGAGCCACCTCGCGCAGGCGCGTCAAGGCGCCGAAGTCGAAGCTCTGGACGGTGACCTGCCGCTCGATTCCCGCCCGGCGGATCTCCGCGACCACGACGTCCACGAACTGCTCGCGCGGCGCGGTCTGTTCCGGTGCGGCGGCCTCCACCTTGGTTTCGATGTTCAGCATCACCTGATCGGCGCAATACGCGCGCACCAGATCGAATACCTCGGCCAGCAAGGGCATTCGCGTTCCCGGAGCCCTGCGTTGCTCCGGGTGGTCCGCGGACGGCACCGAGCCGCAGTCGATCGTCCGCACCTGAGCCAGCAGTCCCGCCACCACGCCCGCCGCGCACATCCGCCGCATCACTTCATCGTGCCGCCGTCCGATCGCTTCCGGGTGAAGAAGCGGTGAACGGGCCGGCGTCACCGCCCTCGGGTACGGCCGCGGATCGGCGTCATTTCCGACGTGTTGACAAAGCCCTGCCCTCTTCCCTAATCTCTTCGTCAACGAAGAAACATCTTCGAAGACGAAGAATCTTCGAAGCAGTGAATGCTAGGGAAGGGTTTTCGCCATGACGTCGACTGACGCCGACACCGAATCGACCACACCGCGGAGAACGCGACGGCGCACCGTGGGCAGAGCCGTGGGTGTCGCCGCGCTGACGCTCGGCATCGGCATCGGCGGTGGATATCTGTGGCTGGACCGGACGTCGGACGTCCGCAGTACCGGCGTCGCCGAATGCCTGGACGTCGTCCCCGACGGCGGCAGCGCCGAGGACCTGCGAGCCGTGTGCGCGACCATCGCCGCCATGACCGCGGCCTGGGACCGCAACGACGCCGACGCGTTCGGCGCGACCTTCACCGAGAACGCCACGTACACCACCTTTCTGGGCACCCACTATGCGGGCCGCGGCGATCTGACCGAGGCGCATCGTGCCCTCTTCGCGGGATTCCTGAAGGGCACCGAGCTCGCCGACTCCTTCCTCGGAGTGCGTTTCTTCGGTGCCGACGTCGCGATCGTCACCAGCCGTGGCGACCGCTACGAGGACCACCGCCCGGCGGAGTTGTCCAAGACGCAGACCTACACGCTGGTGCGCGAGGCCGACGGGCGCTGGCGGATCGCGAGTTTCCACAACACCCAGCGGCGACCGGCCATGGAGCGCGTCTCCTTCCTGTTCGACCCGGCGACGAAGCCGAAGGCCGAACGGTGAGAGCGCTGGTGACCGGGGCCAGTGCGGGCATCGGGCGCGCCTTCGCGAAATCGCTCGCCGAACAGGGCTATTCGGTGACCGCGGTAGCACGCGGTGTCGATGGCCTGGCGGCGTTGATCGCCGAACTCGGCGACGGGCACGACCATCTCGCCGCCGACCTCGGGACCGAAGAAGGGCTGCGGTCGGTCACGCAACGGCTTCGCGGCGGCGGTTACACGCTGCTGGTCAACAGTGCCGGGACCGCCACGCACGGCGAATTCACCGCGGTCGGGCTCGAAGCGTCGATCGCCACTCTCGACGTGAACTGCCGGGCGGTGGTCGTGCTTGCCCACGCTTTCCTCGACGCGGCCGAGCCGGGCAGCGTCCTGGTGAACGTGTCCTCCACTCTCGGCCACACGCCGAAACCCGGCCTCGCGGTCTACAGCGCGACCAAGGCGTTCGTCACAGCCTTGTCCGAGACGCTGTGGCACGAACAGCGAGCACGCGGGGTGCGGGTTCTCGCCCTGTGTCCAGGCGTCACCGCCACCGCCTCGCAGACGGCAGCCGGCGTGCCGCACTGGCTGGTCCAGACACCCGAGCAGGTGGTGGACCGGGCGCGAAAAGCATTGTCCGACGGATCCGATGCCGTCGTCTTCACCAGCCCGATCAACCGGGCACTCACCGCCGCGTTGCGGCTGTTTCCCCGCCGGGCCGCCCTGGCCCTGCTGGCCGACTGAAGGAGATCGAAATGAACACCGGCACCGACACGGCCGCCATCCGCGCCCTCATCGAGCGCAGCAGGCAGGCATGGAATCGCGGCGACGGCGCCGCCTACGGCGCTTGCTTCACCGCCGACGCCACCGACATCACGTATGTCGGCACCGTCTACCACGGCGGCGAGGAGATCGGCCGCGCGCACCAGGCGCTGTTCGACAGCTTCCTGAAGGGTACGCAGCTGACCGTCGACATCCTCGAAATCCGTTGCTACGGCGCTGATACCGCCGTCGTCGTGACACGCGGCGAATCCTCGAAGCGGCAGCCGGGCAAGCTCGGGAAGCTCGCCACGTACACCGTCGTCCGCGACACCGACGGGCAATGGCGCATCGCGGCCGTGCAGAAGACCCAGCGCAAGCCGCTGATGGAAGCCGTGTCGTTCATGTCCCAGCCCGCCACCCGGCCCGCCGCGCACTGATGGCCGCCTCGGGATCGCGGGCGCTACCGGCGGCGCCGGGTGGATGGTCGCCTTCCTACTGCACGGGCATACGCGTTCATGCACCCGCGTTCGTGCGAATCACCGGAACCGAGCGATCCACGCTGTAGGCATGCACGGCGGTGCAGACGGTGTGCTGTTCGGCGACCAGCGCGGTCACCGACCGCGATCGCAGTAGGTCATCGACGGCAGCACGGTTTTCCGTGCCCAGTACGACCGCGGCGTGGTGGCGGTGCTGGACCGGATTGTCGTGGGCCACGCCGGGTGAGCTGTTCAACCAACGGCTCCAAGGCAGAAAGGCATAGGTGCGCAGGTCACCTACGCCGGCGTCGCGCAGTGCCCGTGCCATCCGCTCGTGCACGAATTCACGAAACACCGAGCTGCGGACTCCGCGGCGACGGCGGATCAGCAGCATGACATGATGCCCGCTGGCGTCGGCGAAACCGTCTGTCCACCAGCGTCCGTCGCCGGGCGGGGCGGCGTATCCGATCACGCGCTCGAAGACGTTCTGTTCGTCCAAGTACACCTCGCGGGCTCGGGTAGCCGTCATGAGGGTCGCGATCGTGCTGCGGAACCGGATCTCCGCGCATCCGTCCAGGCGTCGATGTTGGGGGACACGTGTCCCGACTCCGATGGTGGCCGGCCAGTACCCGTGGTCGGTGGTCGAGAAGTGCCGCTGGATGTACTCCACCAGGTTGGGTAGCTTCTCGACCTTGCGGGCATGGGCGCCGGCCCAGTATGCGGTGCTCACTTGCCGCGGCATGTCGGTGCGCAGCATGAGCGGCGCGAGCATGGAGGTGGTGCGAAGGGGAAAAGTCATCGTCGACTCCCGGGCGTAGTGGTTGTCGGTTCAGGAATGCACGACGGTGTTGCGCTGTGGGCCGAGGTCGAGGGCGCCGTCGTCGGTGGCGACCGAGGCTTCGACGATGTCACCAGCCTTCAGATACTTGGGGTTCGCGGCTTGGCGCTTGAAGAACGCCTTCCACTTCACCGCGGGCGGCAGCAGCGACCCGATGATCTCGATCGGTTTGGGCGGGGCCGTGAGCGCGGTGCCGGCCGGGGTGCCGGTCAGCACCAGGTCTCCGGGGGCGAGATCCTGGAAGCGGCTCAAAGCCTGCAGGGCCGGTAGCGGCCGGTAGATGATGTCGTCCCCGACGCGCATGTTCTGGCGCAGTTCACCGTTGACCCGCAGCCGCAGCCGCAGATCGCCGAAGCGGTCGAGCTCGTTTCCGGTGAGCACGGTCAGCCTCGGCCCGACAGGGGTGAAGGTGGGATAGGACTTGGCCTCGTAGAATTGGGTCTGCGGAAGCTGGATGTCCCGGGCGGAGACGTCGTTGGTGACAACCAGCCCGGCGACGATCCCGGGCAGGTCGCTCGCGGTGATCGTTGTTCCCGCGGTGACGTGGCACCCGATGACCAGGCCGATTTCCACCTCGTAGTCGAGCAGTCGGACGTGGCCGGGTTTGACGATGTCACCGAAGGGACCGGTGATCGATGCCGAGGACTTGCGGAAGAACGTGAGGGGGATGGTCTGCGGGTCCAAACCCGAATCCTTCACGTGCGAGCGGTAATTCGTCATCTGGGCGATCACCCGGCATGGGGTGGTCACCGGAGAGATCAGCTCGAGCGTGTCGGCCGCAACGGTTTCGCCGCTGGTGCGGGCGGTTTCGATTGCGACCCGGTCGGCCAGCAGCTCGCCCGTGGTGACTGCGGCGGTTTCGATTCGAGCGGCACCGGACCGGGTGCGGACCCACCAGGCGTCGGCGGTGCGCAGAACGGAGATGGTCATGACTTGGCTACCTTCAGCAGGCCGATGAGACGAGTGATGTCGAATTCGTTGCGGGCGCGCAGCGCAGTGAGCATGGCGCGGACCTCGCCCCGGACGTGGCGGGGACTGGTGCCCAGGAAGTCGCCGGTGGCCGGTGGACCCCACTGGGCCAACCCGGACGCGGTGAACGGCGCCCATCCGGGCTCGAGGGCGTTGTCGAACATGTCGCCGTCGGCGAAGTGCTCGACGAGGAAGCCATCGGGGTCGCGCCAGTAGTCGAACAGCTGGCTGCCATGGATGTGGCGCCCGATGCCCCACGACCGGAAGTAACCCTGCTCGCGTAGATACTCGCCACCGGCGGCGAGGGCGTCGAGATCGCTTACCTGATAGGCGGAGTGCACATAACGGTTCGACGGACCCAGCGCCATCGCCAGCGTGTGGTGGTCGGCAGGTTGCGAGCCGCGATCACAGCGGATGAAGCTCATCGTCGGCCCGCGCCGACGCTGGCCGGGGAAGTAGAGGAAATCGCTGACGATCATCCCGAGGGTGTCCAGATACCAGTCCAGGGCCGAGCGGTAGGTGGTGCTCTGCAGCACCACGTGGCCCAGGCGTTGCACCGTGGTGGGTGTGCGGGGCGGTCGCTGCGTGGCGTTGACGCGGAGGACGTCGTGGCCGAAGTTGAACACGTGCGGGACCTGCGCGGGCAGCGGGTCGAGCCGGTGCGTGCCGGCGACGACGCGCACCGGGAACCCGCTGGGGTCGACGAGATCGACCGACAGCCCGCCGATGGACTCCGGCAATGGACGGGGGCGGGTTCCGGTGGCGTCGGCCAAGCGCAGCAGGTCGGTGTCGTCCTGTGCGGTGAAGGCCATGCCGCGGAATCGGCTGGCGGTTCCGGCACGAATGATCACGCACGGCGCGCCGGGGTCGGCGCCGCGCAGCTGCACCTCGGTGTCGGTGCGTGCGGCGGTGGCGAAACCGAAGGCGTTGGCGAACGCCTCGGCCCGGGACAGATCGGGTTTGTCGAACTCCAGCCAGGCGATGTCGGCGACCTTGATCACCGGGTTGCGGGACCGTCCGGGATGTTCGCCCGGCAAGGCGCCCTGCTCACTGTGCAGGTCCTGATGTGCCGTCTTCATGATGGGTGTCTCCTCGCTCAGTTCGTGGAGTCGATGAGTCGCGGTCGCCGCAGTAGTCGCCGGGCCAGACGAGTCGGTCCTGGTGCGGGGGCCGGTGCCGGGGTCGGCACCGGCGACGGAGCCGCGCCACGAACCAGATCCAGCACGGCGCCGGGGCGTTCGGGCACAGTGTTTCCGCGCCAGGCGACGTGATGGTCGGGGCGGACGAGCACGAGGTCGCGTTCGTACAGTGCGCGGGCACGGTCGTCGCGAATGTCGATGACTTCCAGCGGCATTCCGCGGTCGGCGGCAGCGGTGACGAACGGTGTCACGTCGATCTCGCCGAAGCGCAGCAGGCTGAAACCTCGTCCGAACAGGTCGAACAGGGCCCTGCCGTCGGCCAGGAAGACACTCGGCGGGCGGGCGCCGGGGCGTGTGCCGGGAACGTAGACATGCATGTCGCTGTCGTGTCCGGGCGGTCCTTCGTGCTGGATGACCGGCGAGGTGTCGTAGCGGTATCCGAACTCGATGCCGTCGGCTTCGTTCTCGAGATTGCCCAGATCGAGTATTTCGCGTCCGATCCTGGACCGCTCGCGATCTCCGGACCAGCCCTGGCTGTGGATTCGCTTGGTGTGCATCGTCTTGATGGCCAGCCGGACCAGAGTGTGCCGTGCCGAAGCCGTCCGGTTGCGGACCGCCACCGGGCGCCGTTCGGTCTCGTATGCCTGCAGCAGCTGAGGATCACCCCACCCCTGTACGACGGCGGCGAGCATCCAGCCGAGTCCGACCGCGTCGCCGACGCCGGTGTTCATGCCGTAGCCTCCGGCGGGCACCACCTGGTGGGCGGAGTCACCGGCCAGCCAGACACGGCCGACGCCGAACTTCTCGGCCAGCGACAGGCGAGGCCGCCATGCGTTCGCGACGATGATCTCGCAGTCGAACCGCAGCCCCAGGTGCGTGAACAGGAACTGCTTCGGGTCGATCGAATCGGCGTCGACGCCGCGGCCGATGGGGCAGTGCAGGGTCCAGGTGTCGCGGTCGTTCTGCGCGATGAGCGTCCACCCCTTCGGCGACTGGGTGTGCCAGGTCGTGCCGTACCGCTCGAACACCGCCCGGTCCGGTGAGGTGAAGTGCACCATGTAGACCCGGCCGTCCATCGGGCTCTCGCGGTCGTCACGGTAGGCCCGCAGTGCGCCCGCAACCAGTCGGTGCAGGCCGAGCTCACGGGCGGCGAGGCGGTGCAGGTCGATGTCGTCGAGGGCGATGCCCAGCTCCCTGCGCACCACGCTGCCCGCCCCGTCGCAGCCTGCGAGATAGCGAGCGCGCACGGTTGTGGTGCGGCCGGTCGCGGTGCAGCGGATCACCGCGTCGACGCCGGAATCGTCCTGCTGGAAGGAGACCAGTCCCCAGCCGTAGCGGACATCGATCCCTTCGGTACGCGTTTCCAGTATTTCTTTCAGCGCAGGCTCGAGTAGTGCCTGCGACACGCGCATGGGCGGCTCGAGCGTGGTGGTGCCGTCATTGCGCTCGCGGCTCAGCTCACGCCGCCGGGTGACACCGGGGTAGCGAAACCGGGCGAGCTCCCACCCGTCGAGTTCGGTCACCCACGACACGTCGAAGGGGTGGTCCTCCGGGACCGCGACCTTACGAACGTCCTCGGCTACCCCTAGCCGCCGGAACAGCTCCATGCTGCGGCCGTTGGTGATGTCCATCTTGGGATGCGTGGTCGTCGACGGATTGCGTTCCACCAGCATGGCGGCCACACCGTGGTGCGCAAGGGTGAGCGCCAGGGTGAGGCCGACCGGGCCGCCGCCCGCGATCAAGACGGGGACCTCTACCTCTGCTGGTCCCGCCGGCCGTTTCTGTTCGGCACCCGCTCTCATGACCGCGCCTTCTCCTCGCTGTGGTTCGGGTCTCGACCCGCCGTCTCGCCATTGAACACTAGTGTCCAATTTAGATCAAGTATGTCTATTTGTTCTTGATATGGTTCCGTACGGGCACAATGGGCGCCGAGTGCTCGGCGGCAGAGCGGAAGGGCTGTTCATGACCTCGACGGACCAGCGGATCAGTGCGGCTGCGGTGCGGCTGTTCACCGAGAAGGGCTCGACACAGATCACGGTCAGCGAACTCGCGCAGGAAGCGAACGTTGCCCGTGGAACGCTCTACCGCAA
This sequence comes from Nocardia araoensis NBRC 100135, assembly GCF_000308435.1. Classification (GTDB taxonomy): domain Bacteria; phylum Actinomycetota; class Actinomycetes; order Mycobacteriales; family Mycobacteriaceae; genus Nocardia; species Nocardia araoensis. Next base: position 34,264 of record NZ_BAFR01000345.1, read on the forward strand.
TGTCGGATCGGTAGAAGAGCTGTTCGACCGGGTTGTCGCCGAACTCAGCGCGGACATGCACGAGCGTGTCTCGGCATGCTTCACCGGCATCGACGATCCAGCGGCCCGGCTGGCGACAGGAGTGCGGTTGTGGGTGCGGTATGCGTTCGAGAATCCGATGATGGGCCGTTTCGCGGTGCGGTTCGGGCTGACTGCGGAGTCGCTGCGCGCGATGATGACGGGGCCGCCGAAGCGGGATATCGACCTCGGTATCAGCGCCGGCCGGTACCTCGTCACCGACTCCGCTGTGCCGAACATCGTGTCCCTGGTGCTCGGAGGGACGATGAGTGCGATGTGGACGGTGCTCGAGGGGCACCAGACCTGGCGTGAGGCGGGTTCCTCGACTGCCGAACTCTTGTTGCGCTCCCTGGGAATCGAGCCGGAGGAAGCGCGCGCGATCAGCCGGACGGAGCTTCCTCGGCTGCCCGGGAGCTGAGCCTCTCACCGGCGGTCGGTACGGGTAGGGCCAGGGTTGCTTCGTCTCAGGTCA
>NZ_BAFR01000344.1 GCF_000308435.1 Nocardia araoensis NBRC 100135
TTTGAGACAATCAACCAGACCGCACTCGCGGCCTGAACCCATCAACCCCGCGAGTCAACCAAAGCCGGGGCAGTCCCAGTTGCTCGGGCGAGCCAGACCAACACGCAGTCGGCCAGCACCCACCTCGGACGCCATCGCAAACGCGTGCACGTGGGCGGTGGCGTTGTCCGCGCACCAGATCAGTCCCCATTCGATCGGCTCGGCATCGATGATCGGGATGAAGGTGATCTCGGGTCGGGCGTAGTACCTCGCTGCGCTCGCGCCGACCGGCAGGGCGCCGTGGCCGGCACCGATCAGTACCAGCAACTCCTGAAACGTCGAAACCGACAAACCGTGCGGGTACCCTTGCCTGGACGAGGCGGTACGGGGAGCACGATCCTCACGCAGCGATTCGGGCATGGTCTCGGGCAACCGCAGGATGGTGATCAAGCCTAGCTCGGCGGTCGATATCGCGTTTCGCTGCGCGAAGTGATGCTGAGAAGACACCGCAAGCATGCGCGGCTCGCTGATCAGAGGCGCCCCGGCAACAATGCCCTCTTCCCTTACCGGGAAAGCGCACAACAACATATCCAACTTGCCCTCGCGAAGCCATGGCAGGGCTTCGGCCAGCTGTGCTTCATGAAGCTGGACGACACAGCCGGGCTGGTCGGCTTGAAACTCCTTCATCACCGAGGCAAGGAACACGCCACCAGCGGCATGTATGAAGCCGACGTGCAGGGTTCCGGTCACACCACGACCGGCTTGAACTGTCTTATGAAAAGCGCTGAGGATCTCAATCCACGCGGGCCGAAGATTATGCTCGAATTGCTGCCCGATCTGCGTTAATTCCACGCGCCGACTGGTGCGTACGAACAAGTCCGCGCCGACGCGGCGCTCCAGTTTCTTGATCGTCTGGCTGATACGGGTGGTAGTCACATGTAACCGCTTCGCGGTACGACCGAAATGCAGCTCTTCCGCCAGAGCCAAAAAAGTCTCCACCTCATAACGTTCCAACAACTCGCACCTCTGGCTGTTTAGCCCACATTCGAGTGACAACCCGCGCCGGGCAAATTCATCTTTGTGAATCACGTCTCAAGCTCAGATATCGCGCGGATCGCAATGCCGTCAGACCGGCACGGCTGCAGTGAACAGCGTGTTCCCCCTCGCGCCGCTTCGGTCAATCACTGATCGAAGTGATGGTGCGATCCGGATTCGATTGAGCTCAAGCGGATTGGCAAACTGCTATAGGCGGCCGCTTGGCCAGAATGAACCAGCCATAAACCGCAGCAGGTATCTCGGTGATTTCTGCTCGACCAATTGCTGTCGCGTGCGATCGCGGTGCTGGCCTGCGGCAGCTGGCGCGGCACTTTCCGGGCTGTAGCATTCTGTCGACTGTATGGTCATTCGTGTGCCGGCGTGCTGGTGTCAGCCGATCTTGCGATCGCCGCATTCTGGGCGCCGAACAGCTCTCGCCAATCGGCCGGCCAATTCGCTCCGGCTACGATCATCACGATAATCAAGAAAAGCGATGCCATCAGACTCTCATTGAATGGGGCGTGCTTGACAATCAGGTTCGTAACGGCACCCGTGAGGACTAGAACGAGCGTTCCTGCAGCCCAGAAACGGGTGCGTCGGCTTGGAATCACGAGAAGCAGAGCACAGATCAGCTCGATGCCGCCGACGACGAATCGGAACCCATGAGGCCAGCCGAGTTCTACGAACTTGACCTCGTACGCCGGTGTGAACTTGGGTACGGCGGCGGCCAGTAGAAAGATGGCCAAGGCCGAGTATCGGAGCATCTGAGATTTCCGCCCGACATTAGTTGATTTCATATTCGTTCTCTCCTTGGTAATCCAATAATGATTGTGTTGTCGATCCGCGATCTTAAAAGGCGGACCGATAGAGGCATTCTTACGCATCGTCTACAATAGGCGTCTCCATCATTCCGAGGCCCGTGATCTCCATGCGGACCACATCGCCGTCGGTCAAAAACACTGGAGGATCCTGGAATGCTCCGCATCCTGTAGTTGTCCCGGTCAGGATGATGTCACCTGGGGACAGCTCGATCACTTTGCTGATATCTTCGATGAGATGCGGGATATCGACAATCATTTCGTCACTCTTGCCGTCTTGCCGTAGCTCGCCGTTCACCCAGCACCGCAGGCGGAGGCGGTGCGGGTCGGGAACCTCGTCTTTCGTCGCGATCCACGGGCCCAGAGGCGCCCCGGTTGGAATTCCTTTGGCTCGAGTCATTTGCGCAAACATGGGGCTCAAATGGACGTCTTTGAAGGCCAAATCTCGTGCTGTCACATCATTAGCGATGGCATATCCGGCGACATGCCCATACGCCGAGTCGGCTGCTATGTTTCGACCGCCTCGGCCTATGACGACTCCGATTTCTGTCTCGTAATCCAGTTGATCGGATTCCCGGGGTTTGAGAAGTGGATCGTTGGGACCTATCACCGTGTTGGAAGGCTTGAATATGATGATCGGCTCACTCGGGGAAGGTGCATTCTTTCGGCCGAAAGCTTCGTCGACATGTGACTGATAGTTGCCTCCGGCAACAATTATCTTGCCTGGCTTGGTCACCGGCGGTCCGAGCCGGACGTCCGACGTGTCGATCCACGGAACCCTGATCGTATCCAGTGCCTCTTCGATATATGGCTGCAAGATGTCGAGAAATGCTAGAAGTGTATTCGTTTCGAGCTGGACGCGACCGAGAGAAGGAAATACCGCGTCGAGGGGTGCGATGCCGCAGTCCGGAACGAAGATCCCTGGGCGCTCCGAATTGCGATGGCCATAACTTACAATCTTCATTGCATTCTTTCTGTGGTGGATATTATGGATCAGGGATTTTTGCGATCTCTACCTGGTTCCGGTCGGGCCTTCGCGAAGTCTTCGTTGACCTCGCTGGACACTTCCTTGTGCCTGTGCCGTGCCGACATGTATTCAGGTCATCTAGTGATGAGATATTGTTGGCCGGATCCCATAGCCCCTTCCGGAAGTGGACCGGATTCGCGGAATCCTTCGTTGCTTCCACTCGGCACCCCCGTTGTGCCTTGTCGGTCAAATTTGAAATCGTCTGAGGTCTACGCGGTCTCATTCGAAATACTCCATTCCGATTCGACCTGTGTAGCCGATCCCATCGAGGGCGTCGACTATTTTTCGAAAATCGACCGTGCCGGTTCCGGGTCTACCGCGACCCGGCGAATCCGCGACCTGAACATGGCGGATCAGATCGCGATTGTCGGCGATGGCTTCGGTCGCGCTCAATCCAGATCTGGCGAGGTGATAGGTGTCGATTAACAGCCCGACGTTCGGTGTGCTCACGCGTGCGTTGACCGTGCGGATCAACTCTTGGGCGGTATGGAGCGATGTGATTCGATAGCGGGGATATTCGCGCGGGTTCAGCATCTCGACCACCACCTTCCCGCCATGCGATGCCACCCGCTCCGCTATATTCGCGAGCCGGTCGAGTGCGCGATCATCGCAATCGCATCTTCCGGCGTCGGAGTTCCCCCACGGAACATTGACGAGCTGGCATCCAGTAGCGCTCATGATATCTGTCAACGCCAAAAGTGATTCTTTGATCCGTTGATCCGCTCCGGCAAGAGAGAGCAATCCGCGGTCACCATTTTCATAGTTGCCTGCATCCATATTGATCATCTCCAGTTGGACGCCAGCGCTCATGTGCGCGCGACTGAATTCCCGAATCCGCTGTGGGGTTGGAATTTCTTTGTCGAACGGCCACCAACTCTCGACGTGGGAGTATCCGGCCGCGGATGCAGCGGTAGGACGTTCGAGTATCGGAAGTCGTCGGTATATAGTGGAGGTGTTCGCAGAACACACGTAGGAATAGAGCTTCATCTCAACAGCTCCTCGATGATGCCGGGAAACTGTAGGATGCCGTCGCACCCGGATGCGAGCCAGGCAACTATGCCGTCGGGACGTACCAATGCGGCGGCGTTTTCCGGCAGGACCGACCGACTGCATTCAGCCAATGCAATTCCTTGGGCAGCGGTGGCGCTTTGCCAGTGATCTGGGTCGGGCGTGACCAGCGTAAAGCGGTTTTCCGGGAATGAGAGGACACTGGATGCCCACCGCTCGTCGACCCGTATCGCCGCTTCCGGGAATCGGTGCCCGGTCCGGGCGACGAGCAAGGGATTGCCGCCTTCAGGACGGACGGCCGCGACAACAGCACCTTTGGTATAGCCGAAGCCGAGGTCTTGATGGAGTGCTTCGACGTGACTGCGTTGCTCTTCGATCAGCAGGTGCAATCGCTCCTTGTCGTCTGCACGGATTGCGTCGCCGACTTGGCGAATGCGCGCGCCGTTTCGCACGCTCCATTCGGCGTTGCTCCAGGCGATGCCTGCTCGTTCCACTTCGTAGGTGTCTAACAACGATTCCCCGGCGCGACCTTGTAGGACATAGGCGAGTTTCCACGCAAGGTTGTGGACATCTTGGATACCGGTGTTCATCCCGAAACCGCCGGTCGGAGGGAACGAGTGTGCCGCGTCCCCTGCCAAAAAGACCCGTCCACGACGCCAGCACTCGGCCACTTGGGCGCTGATCCGCCATACAGCGATGTCGATGACGTGTGGCTGCACGTCGAGCCCAACGGCCTTCGCGATGACAAGTTCAGCGGCTTCTTCATCCAGCGGGTCCGGTCGATGCTCGCCTGGTGACATCACCATGGTGATCCAGCGATGATGGCCGTCGACCGAGGCGACGGAGGCAGGTTGCCCTGCCCTGTCGCCGGTGAAGAACTGAATACATTGACGGTCTCCGACCCATTGCCGCAGATCGCCTTGCCAGTAGATGCTTTGGCCGAACCCCAACACGGGCTGGCCTTCCATGCGGATGCCGAGGGCATGCCGGATCGTGCTGGCAACACCGTCGGCGCCGATCACGTAATCACCGTCGAGCGTCTCACCGTTGGCGCACTGCACTGTTGCATGATGGTCGTGATTCGTGACGTCGGTGACTGTCATTCCTGTTCTGATCTGCACGTTATGGCGCCGCGAAGCGGCGTTGTACAGCACTTCGTGAACTCGGTCTTGGGGGGTTCGGCACGTGGAGGCCGGGCTGAGCCGAGATAGTTCGGCGTCCATCGGAGGTGTTCGTGCGATCTCGTGTCCGATGATCGAGTCGCAGTAGATGAATCGGGTGGCTTCCGGCGGCAATGCGCCGCGGCGAATCTGCTCTGTCAGGCCGAGCTGTGCGAAAAGTTCCATCGTTCGCGTCCGGATACCTCGGGCCTTGGGGTGAGTGCTTGGTTGATGTTCTCGCTCGAGCACAGTGGTGCGGATACCTGCACGGCTGAGGAAGAGAGCGGCTGTCAGGCCGACCGGGCCTCCGCCGACGATGATCACATGTGGCTCACGCATGGCTATTTCCGCTCTTTCGTGCCCGATCATCGGCGGGAGGGGCGATGATGTGCGGGAGACAAGCCGGGTCGCTCTCACCGAGACCGCAGCTGGCGGCGTGTGTGAACAGCGTGCGCGCCGCTTCGAAGATCCGATTGGTCGAATGTGTTTCGCGAAGTTTGTCGGCTACGAGTTGCTGTACCTCGATCAAGCCGTTGATCGTCACGCCTGTGCTGGTGAGGGCCTCGTCGTCGAGCTGCCGTACGGTGCGTTCGAGCATGGTGCTCGCGGCCCAGCCCTGCATCAGTATCGGAGCCGCGATGGAACGAGACAAGCCAGATCTCTCGACCAGTGCAAGCGCCTCGGCTGCGGCGGCCAGGTGGATAGTCACGAGAAGTTGGTTGACGAGCTTGACTGCGAGCCCGTGGGTTACGGTGCCGACGTGTGTGACGTGGGATGTGTAGGCCCGCAGCAGTGCCTGAGCCTGCCGCAACGCCGATTCGTCACCACCGGCCATCGCTGTGAGCTGGCCGCTCGCTGCGCCGGCGGGGCCACCGCTGACCGGGATGGCTAGGAAGCGTGCGCCCCTACTGGATGCTTCGGACTCGATCAGTTCGGCTGTTCTGGGCGCGAAAGTACCATGCTCGATGAAGATTTGGCTGGCTTCGGCGGCGCTGAGCAGTCCGGCTGGACCACGATAAACCAGATCCACCGCATCGGAATCACGCAGGCAGGTCACGACGATCGAGCACCGTTGCGCGACCTCGGCTGGTGTTTCGGCCCAGGACGCACCGGCCTGCTCGACCGAAAACGCGTTGGCACGGGTGCGATTGTGAACGGTGACCGCGTAACCGAGTTCCAGCAAGCGATTCGCGATCGCTGAGCCCATCGCTCCTGTGCCGATTAATCCGATTGACGATTCAATCATGGTCGCCTCGCAGGAAATCGAAATCGCAGCCCTGGTCGGCCTGCAACACATGATGTCGATACAGGTGGTCGTAGCCCCTTGCCTTCTTTCGCAATGATGTCGGCCGACGGGATCGCTGACGCAACTCGCGCTCATCGACGAGCAGATCGAGTCTTAGTCCGTCCACATCGAGCGCGATCAGATCACCGTCGCGGACTAGCGCGAGGGGTCCGCCCGCTTCCGATTCGGGAGAGACATGGAGAACCACCGTGCCGGTCGCTGTCCCGCTCATTCTCGCGTCGGATATCCGCACCATGTCGGTGACCCCTTTGTCGAGCAGCCGGGTAGGAATCGGGAGATGGCCCACTTCAGGCATGCCCGGGCCGCCCAGGGGTCCCGCTCCACGCAGGACGAGTACCGAGTCGGCCTCGATCAGCAGGTCCGGGTCGTCGATTCGAGCGCGCAGGTCTTCGACACCGTCGAAGACAACAGCGGGCCCGACGTGGCGGTACAATCCTGGCGTGGCCGCGCTCGCTTTCAACAGGGCACCTCGTGGTGCGAGCGAACCGGTCAAGACGGCGAGCGTTCCAGGCGCTCCCTTCGGGTCGTCCAGCGATGTCAAGCAGTTCGACGACTCGCTCATCGGACGTGCGGAGTGGCGCCAGGGTCGGCCGTTGCCGGCCAAGGCGGACAGATCCTGTAGCGGCGCCATCACGCCCATTAGTGCCGGCACCCCACCGTCGGCTTGGAGATCGTGGAGAAACATCCGTCCCGATGGCTTGACATCAGCCAGGAATGGAGTCTCGGCGCTGAGCCGCCGCATGTCTTCGATGTCGATTCCGAGACCGAGGCGGCCCGCGATCGCCTGCAGGTGTAGCACTGCATTCGTTGAGCCGCCCACTGCGCAGATCACGCGGAATGCGTTCTCGAGCGCGGCGGTGGTGATGAATTGGGTTGGTGTGATTCCACTTTCAACATGGGCGACTGCGTGCGCGCCGGTTGCCTCGGCGATTGTCGCGCGCGCCGGGGAATCGGCCGGGAGCAGGGCGCTGCCGGGTAGCGACATACCGAGCACTTCGGCCACGACAGCCATGGTTATCGCCGTGCCCATGACGTTGCAGGTCCCGACGCCGCAGCTGAGGCATGCTTCCAATTCGGCCCAGGACGTGTCGTTGAGTTCCCCGGTGCGACGCTTGTCGAGCAGTGGCCACAGGTCGTCGATGCTCATGTCCGCGCCAGCCCATCGAGACAACGGTCGCGGACCGGCGGCTAGGCCGATGGCGGGCTTGTCGGCGCTTACTGCGCCCATGATCTGAGCCGGAAGGGTTTTGTCGCAGCCTCCGAGGAGAACGACGCCATCAATGGGGCTGGAGGAGATCATCTCCTCCGTGTCCATAGCAAGTAGATTGCGAAGATACATGGACGACGGACGGGTGAACGCCTCGCCGAGAGAGATCGTAGGAAACTCCAGCGGTATGCCCCCCGCCGCGATCACACCACGTTTGACGTGAGCAGCGATGTCACGTAATCCGCCGTTACAAGGGTTGAGCTCACTCCAGGTATTGGCGATACCGATGACAGGACGGTCACCGATCAGCTCGCTCGGTACGCCTGCGCCGCGCAACAGACCCCGTGTTATGAGGGCGTCGGCTCCGTCGCCGGTCATCAATTCACCCCCGGCGCGCTGAATCCCTTCCTGGGACATGTGAACTACCGTCCTAAAACTTTACTCGTGAGATGTTGCGCGATTTCCACTGTTGTCAAGGACAGCCAGTATCGCTCACAGCCGAAAGAGCATGAGCGAATTTGCGCTGTCTCTGAACATGCGGGGTCGAGTGTTTGCCTTCATTTCTCGTACACCATGTCCTACTTTGACAGATAGGATTCAGTTGATTCCCGGCCGCCTTTGCTTCGGGCGGCCGTCCACAGGCATCGGAAACTTGACGTAGGTCTCGGTGGCCGATGCGGGGTGTGCGTCGATCGGGATGTGGCCCGACAGTCTGGCGTCCGCGCGGCCGAGCGCACAGTCGGGATGTCGAGGACGAACTCCCCATTTGGGTATGCCCGTATACTACCGCGATATTGAGTTTGAGTCAAACTCAATATCGCAGCACATGGGCCTGTGTGATTGCCGTGACCTGGTTAGACACGAGTCGGGGTAGGAGCCAGGTTTGCGGTACTGATCGGTTGCCTCCCTCGCCGACCCGGTGGGTCGCCGGGTCGGCGAGGGGGCTATTCACGCCGACGCGGAGACCCATCTAGATCGGGTACCGTAATGGACGCGTCGGGAGCCGCTTGCGCCAGTGCGTCGATCTCATCGAGGGTCTTGTTGAACATCTGGACCAGCACCTCGATAAGGGCTTCTCGATCGAGAATCGCCGGTTGCGCGAGCCAGCGTGCGATCATTTCATCGATATACGCGAGCCAGCCTTGAATCAGTAACTGGGTCACCGGTCCGCAATCGTCGATCTTCGCTAATTCGAGTAGATACAGGGCTCCATCCCACCGCACCTCATCGAAGACTTCATGGATGCTGGGATCTAGCCCAAGGCTCCCTCGTACCGGGCCCAGTAAATAGGCGTGCTTCTCGAAATACTCGATATGCTGGTGGAGCAGGCGGCGGACCGCCTCATCGCACGGAAGACTGTCGGGGACCGCATGAATAGTTTTCATCTCTTCGGCGATCGACCGCACAACCGCGATATACAGGCCGCGCTTGTTCTTGAAGTAATGAAATGGCAGTCCGTGAGCCACGCCTGCAGTGTCGGCGATGTCGCTGATCAGTACTTCGTCGTAGGGGAGACGACCGAACGCTTCTCGGCCGGCCGCTACTACGCGATCCCGTCGTGTCGGCGGCTTGGCTTGGGGGGCAGGCATATGACCACGATAGCTTTTCGATGTCGAATCCCTGCGTGTCAGGCTGAGTTGAGTCCACCGGTTCACAGCCAATCGGCCTGACGCAGGGCGAGGGACGGATCGATATTTCATGACCAGTACGAGAGCCTCTAGGGTCACCGACGACAATGGGCGGATGGGTTCACAGGGTCCGCGTGGTGAGGAGCCGAAGCGGCGGCGCGCGTTCAGCGCCGCGGACAAGCTCGCGCATCTGGAGGCATATGAGCGCGCGGTCGAGCACGGCGAGGGCGGCGGGTATCTGCGCCGGGAGGGCTTGTATTCGTCGTTGATCAGCGAGTGGCGCAAGCAGCGCGACGCGGGGCTGCTGGCCGGGAAGAAGCCGGGCGAGAAGATCGGGAAACCCACCACCGAGCAGGCCGAGATCGCGCGGCTGCGCCGGGAGAACGAGCGGTTGAACAAGCGCCTGTCGACCACCGAAACCGCCTTGGACATCATGGGAAAAGCACACGCGCTCTTGCAGACTCTGTCCGAGAGCGCGGATTCCGACGAGCAGCGCAAGAAACGCTGACAGCAGCGTATGCCGCGCTGACCGGCGGTGGTGTGGCCACCAGGGTGGCCGCGGTGTTGACCGGGCTGGTGCGTTCCACCGCGATGCGCCGCCGTCGGGCCGCGATGGCGCCCACGCCGCCCGTGTCGCCGGCACGGGCGAGTGTTCCGGTCAACAAGCTGACCGCGCTGGAGCGGCGCCGAATCCTGGAGGTCCTCAACAGTTCTCGGTTCGTCGACCTGGCGCCGTTGCAGATCTATGCCCAACTGCTCGACGAGGGCACCTACCTGTGTTCGGTGTCCACAATGTATCGAGTATTGCGGGAGAACAAGCAGGTCAGTGAGCGTCGCCGCCTGGCGCGGCATCCGGCGAAGGTGTGTCCGGAGCTGGTCGCGTCCGCGCCCCGGCAGGTGTATTCGTGGGACATCACCAAGCTCGCCGGCCCGGTGAAGGGCCAGTATTTCGACGCCTAAATGATGATCGACATCTACTCCCGCTACATTGTCGGCGTTCATGTCCATACTCACGAATCCGGTGTCCGGCAACGGAATTGATGAAAGAGATCTTCGGTGTTCACGGCATCCCGCAGGTCGTGCATGCCGATCGGGGCACGTCGATGACGTCCAAGACCGTCGCCACGCTGCTGGCCGATCTCGAGGTCACCCGGTCGCATTCGCGGCCACGGGTGTCCAATGACAACCCTTTTTCGGAGGCGCTGTTCAAGACTCTGAAAATACGGTTCGGAGTTCCCTGAACGCTTCGGATCGCTCACCGAGGCAAGACAATTCATGGATTCCTTTGCCCACTGGTACAACCACGAACATCGCCACACCGGCATCGGCCTGCATACCCCCGCCGATGTCCACTACGGACTCGCAGCAGACAGGGCAGCCGACCGGCGAGCGGTCCTCGCCGCCGCTCGCGCGCGGCATCCTCACCGCTTCGCCGCCACGACACCACCCAAGATCCTCGCGCTACCCGACACCGTCTGGATCAACCAACCCGCCAGGGAGACCGATACGACAGCCGCATAACACACCCGATGGTCTCATTCAGCTTGAAAAATTCCGAATCGCGGCGACCGATCTCATCGTCCCAGGATGGCATCGATTGCTGCTATGAGTTCTTTCTCGACATCGTGTGGACGCGACCTCCACCGTGCACCGACATGGCCATCGGGTCGGACGAGGACACCACCGCCCTCGTCCAACTCGTAGAGATCGCGCCAGTAGCCTGGTGCGACGTCATCGAGCAGACATTCCGGATCCATTGTCGGAAGCCCGGCGGAGTCCACGAAATACGCTTCGAGCGCCAGGCCGGTACGTGCTTGGGCCGATCGGACGGCCGCTGTCCACGCTGACCGTTCCCCGGCGGCGAGGACGGTCCATCGACCTGTGACGAGGTCGATGGTCGACAGCCGTCGTCCTCCGCTGCTGCGTAGACGCGCGTGCGGGGCTCGCGCACCCGGGCGTGCCGACATGTGGTACTCGGTGATTGTCGAGTGCCGGATCGGGGTGCCGTCGTCTACTACAGCGGCACTGGCATACTGGTGACCGAATTGCTGTCCGAGAGAGTGGAATTCCTCTCGCAATTCGGAGATTCCGGCCGCGGCGGCGGACCGGAGCGCGCCGCCCTCCGGAGCGGCCAGTAAGGCCAGCGTGTCCGGGTTGGTCAGCGCCGCCGCAGCTTGTTGCTGGCGGCCGGCGTTGAGCATGGACTGCTCTGCATTGAAGGTCGCTACCGGACGACGCTCGAGGTCGTATGTGTCGAGCAGTGAGTCCCCTGCACGATCGGTGCACACATGAGCGAGCTTCCAGGCCAGGTTGTGGGCGTCCTGGATCCCGCTGTTCATCCCGAACCCGCCCATCGGTGGAAATGAGTGGGCCGCGTCACCGACAAGGAAGAGCGGCCCGCGCCGAAAGCATTCGGCGACGCCCATGTCGATGGTCCATGCACCAATGCTCCGAATCCGGGGCTGAAGGGCAGATGCTCCCACCGCGGTACGGATGAGGTTGGTGCAGCGCTCCGCTGTGTAGTCTTGGAGATCTTCGTCAGCGGTCATCTCTACGCTGTACACCCAGCGTTCGGCACCATCGAGTGCGATGAAGATGCCTTGTGTCGCGACGTGATGAATGAACCAGAGTATGAATGGCCGCGATCGCGACCAGGGCCGTAAGTCCGCGTCGAACCAGATGTTGACGCGCCGACCCAGTGGCGTCGATCGTTCCATTCCGATGCCGGCCAGCTGCCTCAAAGTGCTCGAGGCGCCGTCTGCGGCCACAACGTATCGGGCCTGGATGGTTTCGTGTTCGCCGCTGAACGTGGACACCTCCAGTACGGCTCCGTCTACGTCGGGGCGGTAACCCGTAACTTTTGTTCCGAAGTTCACTTGGACAGTGGGTTGAGCAAGCACGGCTGTGAGCAGTCGCTGTTCGACGAGGTCCTGCGCGCAGCTGCACAGTCGCTCTGGCGAGTATTGCTCGGCGGTCTCATCGTCGATGTAGTCCAGAGCCGCGAATTCGTCGGCAGACATCGCTGTTGTCCAACCGAAGGATGTCGCCAGCTCGGGTGCGAGCCCGTCCGCGCGGACCTGTGGTCCGATGCCCCACGAGCGAAACAGCTCCATCGTCCGCGCGTTGACCACGTGCGCCCTGGGCTGGTCGGACAACTCGGTACGTACCTCGAGCACCTGAACTGTGATCCCTGCTCGTCCGAGTTCGAGGGCACACGATAGTCCCACCGGGCCGGCACCAACGACGACTACTTGGGGTCGGCGGCTTGCAACTGATGATTCGTTCACTACTGGACTCCGTGGTCAGTGGGAGTGATGTTGAGATTGCGATGGAAGAGGTTGGCGGGGTCGTAGCGTCGTTTGACCTCTCGCAGCTGGGGCATCGCGGCGCCGTATGTCGGAGCTGCTGTGTCCAGTTGGTCTTCGGTCGCGAAGCCGGGAACGACCGGGCTCGGGCGATCGGTTGCGGTCCAGGGCAGTTCGATCGATGCAAGCCAGTCGTGATGTCGATCCGCGGCGGCGCCCAACTTTGTGGACAACGCCATTGCGTTGCAAAAGAAGGCAGCATCGCGTCCGGCAGCTGAACTGGGTCGGGCGGGCACAGCGAATGCGCCCCCGAGTGGAGCGATTTCGAGGATCGAGTTTCCTGGTGGTATCAGCCGACCGGCCTCCTGGAATTGCTCGACCGCTGTGGGCGTCACCGAGTCGAGCCAGCCGGAACGTGTCCGGACAGCGAAGCGCTCGTACGGGAAGTGTTGATCGCTCACTTGTCTCAGTTGTTGCGGGGTCGGCTGGATTGCCATTCGTTGCGTCGCGGGAGGCAGGGTGCTCAGCGGACCGAGGACGCGGTCTATGTCCTGGGACGTACCGCAGTAGATCGTGTTCACGACCAGGGAAGGCGTTTGACCGGCGACCGGTGCATCCGGGTGCGACTCGTTCATGAACATTGCGATGACGGTCAGATCGTCCGGCAGCTGCGGACCCCACTCCACGAGCCCGGACACGACCTCGGCGGCGTCATCGAGGGTGTAGCGAGACTGGATCACAGTGAGGCGGGGTGCGGGCACTGCCTGGAACGTGGCCTCGACGACAATTCCGAAGTTCCCACCGCCGCCCCGCAAGGCCCACATCAGTTCCGGGGTCTTGTCGTCGTCGGCCTCGATCACATCACCGTTCGCGGTCACGATACGAGCCGCGATCAGCGAGTCGCATAGAAAGCCGGACTTGCGAAGTGTGTGTCCGATGCCTCCCCACAGCGCGGCTCCGATAACTGATGGCCCGCTCGGAACCGGCAGGCTCAACCAAAGCCCAGCCGTATCGAGGGCCGCAGCTAGTTGACCTGCGCGTACTCCTGGGCCGACGCGGACCTGGGCTGAGGCGGGGTCGATGTCGATGGATGACAATCGCGCGAGTGCAACGATGATTCCGTCCGCGACTGTGCCCAGACCGCCTACCGAGTAGCCTCCGCCGCGCACCGCGACGGGGACTTCGAGGTCGGCAGCGTGTCGCACTGCCGCTTGCACCGATGCCTGAGAGGTGCACTCCACGTAGGCGATGGGTTCGACGCTGTCGAGGAGCAGATTCGCAACCGACTTCGTCGTCTCGAAGTCCGGGTCGCCGGATGTGAGGACTGTCTCGCCTGTCGTTCGCAGACTGGTGACGAGATGTTCGACCGTGTGGCCAGCCAAGTCAACCTCCTGTGTTGTGTGGGTCACACGCTACGTATTTTTGAGTGAAAGTCAATTTCCGTGTTGACTTTCACTCAAACCCACGGTTGGCTATCACCATCAGACCCATAGGTCCGCTTCATGTGGACTCCTGAACACAGTGGGACCGGTGCGCGAATGCCCCCTTCTTCAGCCGTCGATGTAGACGTACTCGTCATCGGTGCTGGGCCTGTCGGCCTCAGCACAGCCCTCCAGCTCGGTCGGGCCGGTATCAAGACTCTTGTGGTCGACCGACATGCGGAACTAGCGCACCATCCGAAGGCGGTGGGAATCCACGCCCGCACTATGGAGATCTTCCGCCAATGGGGTATCGCGGACCGGATCCGTGGGGTGAGTCTTCCGCTCGAGCGGTGTCTCGGGTTCGCCTGGCTGACCAGGATGAACGGCATCGAACTCGGTAAGATCATGCTGGCCGAGGATGCGGAGCGCATCGCCTCCTATGCCGCGCAGTGCCCCGAGCTGCCCTGTTTCGCTCCGCAGGACTATGTGGAGCCGATTCTGCGCAAGGCCGCGCTCGAGTATCCTTCGGTCGAGATTCGCATGTCGACCGAAGTCACCGATGTTACGCAAGACGCCGATCGCGTCACAGTTTCGTTCGGCGACCAGACTCGCGCAGTGCGGGCTGGCTACGTTGTCGCCGCTGATGGGGCGCGCAGCTTTGTGCGCGGCGCTCTCGGCTTCGGGGAAACTGCGAGCCGTCCGCACGGCGAATCCGTGAACGTTTACTTCCGGGCTGATCTCGACGAGGTGGTTGCCGGCCGTCCATACCTGCTGTGGTGGGTGGTCAACCGAGACATCCAGGGTGCCTTCTGGCCGACCACCACCGATGGGCGGTGGATCTTCAACTTCGAGCGAGATCCGGAAAAGCCTGACGGCTACTTCGATGAAGCACTGTGCACACAGTTGATTCGATCCGGCACCGGAGTGGCGGATTTGCAGGTGGAAATCCTGAGCATCCTGCGATGGAAGCATGAGCAGGCTGTCGCGGACCGGTGGCGGATCGGGCGAGTACTACTTGTCGGCGACGCGGCGCACCGATTCCCCCCGCATGGTGGTTTCGGGATGAACAGCGGAATCCAGGACGCCGTTAACCTCGGCTGGAAACTTGCATCGGTCGTCCTCGGTCGCGCCGACGACGCTCTGCTCGACACCTACCCAGCAGAACGGAAACCAATCGCGCAATACAACGCCGAACAGACTGCTATCAACACCGCCAGGATGGCCGAAACTGGATGGCTCATGTCCGACACCACCACGATCGACACCATCGAAGAGCCAACGGGTGAGCTCGTGAGGCAAGCCATCGCGGATGCGATACCTAAACAGCGCGAACAGTTCTACTCCCAAGGCCAGCAATTCGGTCACATCTACTCCAGCGCCGCAGTCATAGATGATGAGACTCCACAGCCGCGCTCCACTGTCTCGACGTACGTGCCAACAACCCATCCCGGAGCACGGTTCCCGCACCTATGGGTCACTGATCGGGTCGGGGAAACAGTATCGACCATCGACCTTGTCGGCCGAGATTTCGTCTTGTTCGCCGGAGCGCAAGGGCAGCAATGGATATTGGCAGCCAAGAAGGCCGCGGCCGCCCACGGCGTCGACATCGCCTGCTACTTGATCGGGGTGCATCCAGATCTCGACCTGCGCGTCAACCCCGAGGATCTAGAGATTCTCGAGATCGACCGCGACGGGGCCGTCCTCGTCCGACCAGATGCCCATGTCGGTTACCGCGCAAAGAGGTCCGTGCCGAGTGCCGACCCGGTCATGGATGACGTGCTGACGGCACTCCTTTCTCGGAAGTAAGGCAGGTCGCTCGATGACCCTGATTACTACATCGGTACTGCCGCTTCTGCACGGGTATGTCCGGGACGATTTGGTAACAGATCCGAAGAGCTGGGACGAACACATTGCCCGCGTCGCGGCCTCCACCGGATATGATCTGGCCGCAGTATTCCACGAGCCGGCACATGACGACGGAGTCGTTCCGATCGGTTTCCTCGAGCTACTCGACGCGTTGCGTCGAGCCGACGCGCACCTGGTCGCGATTCCCGCTGGACATTTGCGCGGACTAATGGTCCCATCCGACTGTCTAGTCGAAATGTTGCGTTCTCGGGCCACAGCAGAGGTCTGGGAGTTGAAGCAGTGACCTGCAGATACCGGGGACAGCTGATTCGAACCTCGGGCGTGAGACCTCCACAACCGAGGTGCATCGATAAGAGAGGGTTTCGTTGCTCGCTGGTTTGCTGCTCCTCACCCGATGCTCAGGCCAGGAGTGCGCTTCGCCCAAAAGAGTTTACCGTTGGTGACGACCTGGATTGTGTGTGCGGCAGGTACATCTACATCCGGTGGATCCCAAATTTCATGATCGTGAGAACACCGAAATCACGGAAGCTCGCTGCTTTCGGTGGCAAATCAAGCGGAATCTCCGGAGGCACAGTTGACCATCACAGAACCACTGCGCGTACGTCAGTTCGAGAAATTTCTCCCTGCCGCCAGTCCGGTGCAATATCTCGACGTTGAGGGTAATCCGACCGACAGTGACGCCCGCTATCCTCACCCCACTGATGATCGGCTTGTCGCAATGTACCGGAACATGGTGCTCGGCAGGCGCTTCGATCAGCAGTCGACTGCCCTCACGAAGCAAGGCCGACTCGCCGTGTACCCGTCCGCGCGCGGCCAGGAAGCCTGTCAGGTCTCGGCAGCGATGTGTCTTCGAGACACCGACTGGCTGTTTCCGACCTATAGGGACTCCATGGCTCTCGCGACGCGCGGCGTTCCCGCGGCGGAGATTCTCGGCATGCTCGCTGGCGACTGGCACTGTGGCTACGATCCGGTTGCGCATCGCACCGCACCCCAATGCACGCCATTGGCTACGCAACTGCTGCACGCTGCTGGGTTGGCATATGCGGAGCGGCGGCGCGGACGAGACACCGTCGTCCTGGCTCTCTGTGGCGACGGTGCCACGAGTGAGGGCGATTTTCACGAAGCGCTCAACTTTGCCGCAGTCTTCCACGCGCCAGTGGTTTTTCTTGTGCAGAACAACGGTTTCGCGATCAGCGTGCCGCTTGCACGCCAAACTGTGGCCCCGTCGCTGGCGCACAAGGGTGTCGGATACGGCATCGGTTCCGAGCAGGTCGACGGCAACGATCCCGTCGCGATGATGGGTGTCCTGGACGAAGCTGTGTGCTTCGCTCGTGAGGGCAACGGTCCCGTGATCGTGGAAGCTCATACATACCGTCTCGATTCGCATACCAATGCCGACGATGCCTCCCGCTATCGGGACTCCGCCGAGGTCGAAAACTGGCTGGCGCGCGATCCCATTGCTCGGCTGCAGAAATATCTACACCGGGAGAACCTGATCGACGACGACTTCGAAGCGCAACTGAGTGCGGAGGCAGAAACTCAGGCCGCCGCACTGCGCGCCGATATGAACGTCGAACGAACTACCGATCCAACCGAACTGTTTCGCTATGTATTCGCCGAACCGACACCGCAGTTACGCGAGCAACTGGCGGATGTCGAGGCCGAGTTGGCAGCCGAGTCCGAGGAGATTGACCGATGACCATGCTCTCTATGGCTCAGGCTCTGAATTTGGCACTCCGGGACGCATTGACCGCGGATGACAACGTCGTCGTTTTCGGCGAGGATGTCGGAACCCTTGGCGGCGTGTTTCGTGTCACGGACGGGCTGACGAAAGATTTCGGCGAAGCCCGTTGCTTCGATACGCCACTGGCCGAGTCGGGCATTGTCGGTTTTGCAGTGGGTATGGCGATGGCCGGATTTCGCCCAGTGGTCGAGATGCAATTCGACGCGTTCGCTTATCCAGCCTTCGAACAGGTGGTATCACACGTTGCGAAGATTCGAAATCGCACGAGAGGCAAGCTGTCGGTGCCCATGGTCATTCGGATTCCGTATGCCGGCGGCATCGGCGGTGTCGAGCACCACTGTGACTCGAGTGAGGCGTATTACGCGCATACCCCGGGATTGAAGGTTGTGGCTCCGGCTAACGTCGCCGACGCCTATTCGCTACTTCGCGCGGCCATCGATGACCCCGATCCGGTGATCTTCCTCGAGCCCAAGCGACTGTACTTCTCCCGGGCGGACGTGGAACCGATCGCAGAGGGGCGTCTGGGCGGCGCCGCTGTTCGCCGCAGCGGTGGCGATGTCACCGTGGTGGCATACGGTCCGTCAGTGGACGTGGCATTGGAGGCCGCCGAGGCCGCAGCTTCGGAAGGACGCGACCTCGAAGTCATCGACCTCCGTTGCATTGTGCCCCTCGACGACCAAACCATCACCGACTCGGTTCGAAAGACCGGCCGGTGTATTGTGATTCACGAGGCACAGACCTTCGCCGGTGTAGGTGCCGAGATCGCCGCACGGGTACAGGAACGATGCTTCCATTATCTCGAGGCACCGGTACTTCGAGTGGGTGGATTCGACATCCCCTACCCTGCACCGAAGCTCGAGCGAATTCACCTGCCCAGCGTCGACCGCATTCTCGACAGTATCGATCGGTTGCAATGGAATGACGGGCCCGACACCCGTTGGGCGGTGAGCGCATGAACGACCAGGTCTTCCGGCTGCCCGATCTTGGCGAAGGCCTGACCGAAGCCGACATTCTTCAGTGGTGCGTCGCGGTGGGTGACACCGTGATTATCGACCAGGTTGTTGCCGAAGTCGAGACAGCAAAAGCGGCGGTAGAGGTGCCGGTGCCCTTCGAAGGCACGGTTGTCGAACTCCATGGAAATGTGGGGGACACGCTCGAGGTCGGCAGTCCTTTGATTACCGTTCGCGGCGTCGATTCGGCCGGCGGACCCGACACCGGGACATCGGTGGCGCACGAGAGGTATCGAGAAGAAGAACGGGCTGGGTCGGGTAACGTCCTCATCGGCTACGGCACCGGTCACGCCACTCCGCGCTGTCGAAGGCGCGTTAATCAGAGCAGCTCTCCTGCACCGGTTCCGCTTGATTCCAAGGATCCCGCCGGCTCTGTGCAGTCTCGGCAGCGGCCCGATTCGCACTCGGATCTGGGAGAAATCGCAGCCTCACCGCCGAAGGTCATCTCTCCGTTGGTGCGCGCCATTGGACTCCGCAAAGGCCTCGACCTGAGCGCGATCAATGGCAGCGGGCCCGGTGGGATCATCATCCGTGCCGACGTCGAGCGAGCCCAACCGTCGACCCTGCGAATGAGCTCGGACACGTGTGAAGCCCAGGCAGAACGCGTACCCCTCAGGGGAGTTCGGAAAGCCGTCGCCGAAAAGCTCAGCGTCAGCCGTCGCGAAATCCCCGATGCCACGACATGGGTGGACGTCGACGCAAGCGAGCTAGTGGAGGGTCGACGCATAATCAATGCCGCGCTCCCAAACGACCTACAGGTCAGCCTTCTTGCGCTGCTCAGCCGTCTGGCACTGGTCGCCCTCTCGAATTACCCGGAGCTCAACGCTTCCATCGATACCGAACGCAGTGAGATTATTCGGCATCGACATGTGAATCTTGGTGTGGCAGTGCAGGCGTCACGAGGCCTACTGGTTCCAGTGGTGGAAGCCGCGGATCGTCTCAGCACTGTCGAGTTGGCTCAGCAGCTACGCGATACAGTGGCGACGGCTCGGGAAGGCAAACTTCCGCCGAGCCGGTTGCGTGGGGGAACTTTCACGCTCAACAACTACGGTGTGTTCGGCGTGGACGGATCGACGCCGATCATCAACCACCCGGAAGCGGCAATCCTCGGCGTCGGCCGGATCATTGACCGCCCATGGGTCGTGGACGGTCGGGTTGTGGTCCGCAAGCTGACGCAGATTTCGCTGACCTTCGACCACAGAATCTGTGACGGTGGCGTTGCGGGGGGCTTTCTTCGCCTATTCGGCGACTATATCGAAAATCCCGTCGCGGTCCTTGGGAGGCTGTGAATGAACGCTACCGAAAGTGACGTGGTGATTCTCGGCGGCGGGTCGGGTGGCTACGCGTGTGCGCTGCGAGCTGCCCAGCTCGGATTGTCGGTGACCCTCATCGAGGCCGACAAGATCGGCGGAGCCTGCCTGCACCGCGGTTGCGTTCCGACCAAGGCCCTGCTGCGCGCTGCGGAGGTGGCCGAGACCACGCAGTCTGCCGCATCGTTCGGCGTTCGAGCCGCATACAGCGGGATCGACATTGCCGAAGTGCATAGATACAAGAACAGCATCGTGCAGCGCCTGCACACGGGATTACACGGTCTCCTCACACGCAAGAACATTACGATCGTCAACGGACTCGGCACTTATGTCGGCGAACGTACCGTGGTCGTGGAAAACATGCCCTATACCGGTAAAGCAGTGGTGCTCGCGACAGGTTCGACTCCACGCCTCCTCGAAGGGCTCAAGCTCAGCACGCGTGTCGTGACCAGCGATCAGGCTTTGGAATTGAACTTCGTCCCACAGTCGGCGATCGTATTGGGTGGTGGCGTGATCGGCGTCGAATTCGCCAGTCTCTGGCGTTCTTTCGGCGCTGAGGTAACAATTGTCGAGGCCCTCCCCCGCCTGTTGGCGGCTGAGGATTTCTGGAGCTCCAAGCAACTCGAAAAGGCGTTGCACGCTCGTGGCGTCGCAGTCCGCGTCGAAACCCGTATCTCGGCGGCAAAGCAGGTCGGTGAACAGGTAATTGTGGACCTTGCCGATGGGGGCACATTGGTTGGTGACCTACTGCTGGTCGCAGTCGGCCGTGTCCCGAACATCAGTGGGTTCGCCAACACAGAGATCACGATAGAGAACGGCTGCATCGTCACCGATGGACACCTGCGCACCACCGCTCCCGATGTCTACGCCGTTGGCGATCTCGTTGCAGGAGCCCAGCTCGCTCACCGCGGGTTTCAACATGGCCTCTACGTTGCCGAGCGCATCGCCGGCCTGGAACCGATTCCTGTCCCCGATCATCTGATCCCAAAAGTTGTGTATTCGCACCCAGAGGTCGCCTCAGTTGGGCTCACCGAGGAGCAGGCCCGGGCGCGCCACCATGAAATAGCCACGGCAACATATGATCTCGCGGGCAATGCGAAGAGCCAGATCCTCAAGACTTCCGGAGGCGTCAAGGTCGTACGTGCTGGAACGGCCGGACCTGTAGTCGGCGTCCACATGGTCGGCGATCGCATCGGCGAATCCATCGGCGAAGCGCAACTGACGGTCGCCTGGGAAGCGCTTCCCGCCGACGTCGCAACCTTTGTGCACGCACATCCCACGCAGAACGAATCTCTCGGAGAAGTCATGCTGTCACTGGCCGGTCGGTCGTTGCACATCCACCGGTGATCGCAGAGCCCTCGCATCGAGCGATGCCTCTGGTGGCAATCACCCCGAAAGCCAACTTCTATCTCAAAGGCTCCCCGCCAGCATTGCCGAACAGTGCCAGCATGACAAGCTGACGACAAGCAAGTTACATAGGAGAGTTATGGAGATCGACGTCCGGACACCCGAAAACACCGCCATCATCCTCATCGACTACGTCAGCGGGTTTGCTCCCCTGATCGCCTCTCAGACCATCGCCGAGAACACCGCCGGCGGACGCGCCTTGGCGCAGACAGCCAAAGCCTTCGAGGTCCCGTTGATCGTCTCCGTCGGTCCCGAAAGAGACCCCCGTGGGGTGCTCTATCCCGAGATCGCTGAGGTCCTCGCGGGCGGCCCACCACAGCATCGAGGCTTGACCTTCGATGCCTTCGAGGACGAAGAATTCGCCACCGCTGTGCATGCAACCGGGCGTAGACATCTGGTTGTCGCCGGACTCATGACAGATGGATGCATCACGCACACCGTTATGAGCGCATTGCGACGCGGACACGAAGTATCCATTGTGGCAGATGCCACAGCCAGCACGAGCCTGACAGCGCACGAGACGGCTATGGCACGCTTCGGTCAACTGGGGGTTACCCCGCGCACGTGGATGTCGCTTGCCTCAGAATTTCAGAAATCGTACGCAAACACCGAGACCCTTTCGGCCTACCGCGAAATCCAAGCCAACCTCCCTGGCTACGCAATGCTCAACGCCACCCTGGGCAACGCCCGCAAGATCGCGACTGTCTGAAGTTCCGGTGATGGAGGTGCCTGGGGACCATCAAGATCCCGCTTGTCCTGCTCGCCGGGCTGTCGCATGCGACGGGAGCGACAGCCGAGAATCCATCCGCGTGACGCTCCGCTGGCCGGGGGCTCCTTACTCCCGGCCGGAGCAGGTGTTGTCGTGCGCGGCTGATGACGTAGGCGGCGCGGTCACTGCTGCTTTCGCAGTGCCATGTGCTGGCGGTGGAGTCGGCCACGCCGAGGAGGTCGGCCAGCATCTTCCCGACTGTGGAGGCTCATGCGGGGGCTGCGCGGCAATGTCCGCCGCTTCGCCCGCGCCGCCTCACCGGTCCGGCGTCGTGGTCGGCGCATTGCACCACTCGCTGCCGCTGCCCGTCGGCTCCTGTCACGGTCACTGGCCGCAGCCTGGCCGACCGGAGCGCACGCACCTGCCGCAGCAATACATCGGCTGCGGCGACCGCTTCGGCTCCGGCCGGGACCGCGAGCTTGTCGTCCTCAAGTTCGGTGGCATCGTCGCGCCGTATCGCATCACGCCGTCGATCTCGACTTCCCGGCCGCAACCACGATCCCGTCCGAATCTGTGTGGCGCGTTCGTCGCCGCTGCGCAACTCTTCGGGGTACTTGTGGGTGGACACCCTCTTCGCCCGCGATGCGGCGGGCGCGCCACCGACGGCGTGCACTGTAGTTCTTGGGCATGTCTCGTCCGATTCCGGCACAGGCACCCACGCCAACCCGAACCTGCTACGTCATAACATGCCGAGAAAGGGAATCGAGCTACCGCGGGTCCGGCGGAAGCATCGCCGGTTCACGCGTGCGCGAAGGCACCCTCGATGGCCTCGGGTTTGCACGAGCCCGCGGCCGCGTCGACCGCCGACCAGCCGCCCTGACCGAGTTGCAGGCACTCATGGCCCGAGGGATCTACAACGGACTCGACCACCACGGCAATCGCGATACACCGTCACCCAGATCGCCGACACCTCCAGGGGCCGTCTCGCAAAAACCTATTTACCGCCAACTCGCCACAACCTGACGCCCGGACCCGTCCACAATAGCGGCTACTGCAAGTCCGCCCAACCTCGGCGAAAGCTGGAGAACCCTGCACCGGAAACTGAACATCAGTGCTGGTAAAGCCATTGTCGTTGTTTTTCGCGCGATTACTAACGGCACCCCAAATGCGACGCCAAAGAGATCTCACAAGAATAGCTCGAATAGCAGTGGACGCAGGAAATGTCCGGAATTTTGGGGTGGATGTGATCCCGAAAGGTGCTGAAGTAGCTGCGGCTGCTTCGGCGAGGAAGGATCACGTTCAACGAACACAACCCGGCTGCTGGTGGCGGGTTGGATATCCGGATTGCGCAGGAGTCGGTGGAGCAGGTCCGCAGCGAGGGACTGTCGCTGACCGGGGCCGATGGTTTGCTGAGGGCGGTGACTCGCGGGTCATAGAGGCCGCTCTGGACGCGGAGATGACCGAGCATCTCGGATACGCCAAAAGGCGATCGTGCGGTTGCGGCCAAAAATCGGGGGTCGGCGATCATCGCAACGGCACCAGCCGCAAGACCGTGTATACCGATATCGGGTAGGTCACCGCGGACGTAGCCCGAGCACGTCGCGGGCACCGTCGAGGCCGAGACCGACGGCCATGTGAACCGGGCGCGAGGCGACCTGACCGTCGCGGATCCGACTCGCGTGGCAGCACCGAAGAAATACCCGGACGAGTTGAAGGCTCGAGCGGTCCGCTTGTATCTGGAATCGGAACCCGAAGCCGACGATCCGCAAGCTCGCCCAGCAGTTAGGGGTCCATCACGAGGCCTTGCGGAACTGGATCCGACAAGCCGACACCGGTCAGCGACCGGAGCCGGAGGCGTCCGATTTGGCCGAGGAGAACAAGCGGCTGCGTAAGCAGGTCGCCGAGTTGGAGCGGGTCAACGACATTCTGCGTTCTGCGAGTGCGTATTTCGCTTCGGAGCTCGGCCAGACCCGGAGGTGATCGTGCGGTTCGTCAAGGACAGCCAGCACCCGGTCGAGCTCGTATTGCGGGTACTCGGTATCGCCTCGTCGACCTATTACTGGTGGTGCAAACGCCTGCAACATCCCTCGGCGCGGCAGGTCGCGGACGAGGCGTTGCTTGCCGAGATCGTCGATATCCATACCAGCTCCGGCGGCACTTATGGCTCTCCTCGGGTGCATGCGATGCTGGCCCGCCGCGGCATCTCCGTCGGCCGCAAACGGGTGGAGCGGGTGATGCGTGGCGCCGGGTTGCAGGGCGCGTTCCTGCGGAAACGGTGGCGCATCGCCTCGACACGAACCGATCCACGGGCGGCGCCGGCACCGGATCTGGTCGAGCGGGTCTTCTCCGCGGACCGGCCGAACCGGTTGTGGGTGGCCGACGCGACCAGGATCCCGTGCGGTCAGGGCGCGTTCTGGCTGGCAGCGGTGCGGGACGCATTCTCCAACCGGATCGTGGGCTGGAAAACCTCGGACCGCTGCGACACCGAGCTTGTGCTCGGAGCGCTGGAGTTCGCGGTTTGGAGCCGTGACATCCGCGACGGCGAGTTGATACACCACAGCGATAGGGGCTCGACCTACACGGCGATTCGGTTCGCTAACCGATTGGCAGACAACGGGATCGCGCAATCGATGGGATCGGTCGGCGACAGCTATGACAATGCGTTGATGGAGAACTTCTTCTCCACGTTGAAGACAGAACTGGTCTATCGCCAGACCTGGCGGACCCGGGACGAGGCCGAGAACGCCCTGTTCGCCTATGTCGATGGCTGGTACAACAGCCAGCGCATCCAGAAGAAGCTGGGCTGGCGATCACCCGCCGAGTTCGAAGCCAGCTACCATCACCCGGTTCCGGCTGGAACCTGATAACCCCGCCCTCCAACAATGCGGGGGAACCTCACGTCTTGGTGAACGGTTTGAGATGTTCGTTGCGAGTACTGGACCGCAAGGTTCGCTCGCGCCGGCTGACCACCGCTCCCGGACAAGGCATCGAGACCGAGGAGCTCTTCCATGAGATCCGCGTGGATCTTGACACATCCTGCACTTGCCGCTTTAATGCTGAGGCGACGCTGGACCTCATCCTGAGGGAACCCGTTCTCGTTACCGATGCTGCCTTCTCTGTCGGGTTGCGATGGGTCGGTTTGTGTGTATATCAAATCGAGTCCCCGTGGCCGCGCGAGGTCAGGCCAGGTGAGAGCAGGTGCACATCAGGAAGAAAAGCGCAATCTCGGAGCGGTGGTCGGGGCCGGAACATACCGCGCTATTCGACTGGGAGCTCGACAACGCGAGGTCGCTGCCGGAGGTGGCGGCGGCGATTGTCGTAGTCAGTGAGCAGCTCGATCATGCACATAACGTCGGCTGGCGTTTGGAGTCGCCGATGCGCGATGGGCGACTTCATGCGCGGCGACTGTCGCGGCGGGAGCGGGGTCGTGCAGCGCAATCACCGGAAATCTCGTCGGCCGGTGTTCCCCCACAGTTGCGGTGGCGGATCAGAGTCATTGATGAAGCCGGCGAGGGCGACACGCCACAGCTCGAGTTCGATTCGGCGCCGGCTACGCCCTGGCTAGCCGTTCGTGATGGTGAACTCCGTCATATCGCCGGCCCCCCACTCGATGACACAGTTCTCGCAATTGTGCGAGAGCAATTCAGCATTGGTGACGCCGGAGCTCGGCGGTGGGCTGTAGCTGCGGCTAGAGTCGGACCGTCACACGATCTCGTCGGCGAAGGAAGCCTGCTACGTACTCACGCACTCACCACCGACGGAGTGCTGGTCCGCACAGAGGAAATCCTCGGCTATCGCCATGCTGCCGACGGTGCCGCGACCTTGCCCGATGCCGCAGCGGCATATCGACGACTAGCTGCAGCCGCATCTGCGATGTCGCTTGCTGGCGGTCGGCTCACCAGGATCGACGACGGATTCGTTGTTGTCACCTACGGTATTCACTAATCGACTGTGCGGCTGCAGTTTTCACATACTCACGCAGTCTGTTCACCGTATCTATATGACTTGCTGACCAATCACACCACGGAGTGCTCCTACATGCATGTTCTCGCAATTTCCGGATCGCTGCGATCGGACTCGTTCAACACGCAACTGCTCTATGCGCTACAGCAGTGTGCACCTGAAGGAATGGACATCGAGGTCTTTGGCGGGCTGGCGGACCTTCCCCCTTACAATCAGGACTTGGACGTCCCCGCAGTGCCTGAAGGGCATGCCCCCGCAGGCGGTTCTCCAGTGGCGGGAAGCAATAGCCGCAGCCGACGGTCTCGTCATTTCTACGCCAGAATACAATGGATCGATCCCCGGTGTGCTCAAGAACGCCATCGACTGGGCGTCTCGCCCCGTCAGCAACTCAGCGCTGCTTGGAAAATGCGTCGTTACCATGGCTGCTACACCTGCTCGCGGTCTGGGGCGTAACGCACTGGCCGA